>JABHEG010000300.1 GCA_018676675.1 Lentisphaerota bacterium | reverse complement strand
CGGCCTGACAGCCGGAACCGAACTTCGCCGATGTTCTTTCTTCTTGGAGGACACGGAGCGACAGGATTCCTCTCTCGTGCTCTCCAAACCAAGAACGATGGGGCGAATGCGTGCTGCCGGTTCGACGGCGGCGCGTATACGCCACATCTCCGTGATCTTCTTCCTCCGTGTCTCCGTGCCTCCCGTGGCTCCCGCCTCAGCGGACCAGCCGAGGCTGGCAATTCCGGAGTCCGGTTCCGATCTGTCTGGACAACACTGACTCCGGGCCGCGGCGCAATTGCTCCTGACGACGGCTCGCCGCCGCGATGGTGACAATTCGCCAAGTTCATGGCAGAGGGTTCGTCAGGCAGCGACCTTCTATCCAAGTTATTCGTATACCGATAGATACACGCGATCCTGGACGCTGTCAAACCTCGGGGGGAAGCTAGCCACTCTGTCGCTTCTGCCCGGATTTCTTCACTTCTGCGACATCGCAGAAGCAGAGAACGGACGGGCTCAGGAGAGTCCATGGCACGGCGTCTTGGCTGCGATCGTGCAGATCGCCATGCTCTGCGACGGCTTTGCGGCGTCCGCAGCAGCAACGCGTTCTCTCCCACTCGTTCGGTTGATCCCGGACAAACTCAGAACTCAGAACGTCGAAATCAGAATTCCGAAGTGGGGAAATCTGGCGAGTCGACCATTCCGCCGTTGCCGTTGTCTCGGCTCGGTTTCCCTTTCCGGACTTCAGCGTTCTACGTTCTAAGTTCGATTTTCCGGTTTCCGGATCCACTCGTTTCCGAGAGAAGACCCGATTTTCGGGGCCCTACCCATCCGGTCATCTCTTGCCGGGAACGGAGTTTCTGTTCGGGGGCTTGTTGGCCTTGGCCGGTGCCGGACGTGGGACGCGAAGGCATGCTCTGCCGTCTGCGAGCCGAGTGACCGGGATGCGGAAGCCTTCGTTCTCCCGAATTGCCCTGTGCCATCTGCTGTTGGCTCCCTGGTACTCGCAGGCTTCCCCTCTGAGCCCAATCCAAACGTCGCCGGTCGTGGTCAGTTCCCACATACCATCACCACGGTGGCGAAGCTCGGCGACCATGGGTACGGTCACTCGGTCGCCGGCTTTGACATCCATGATCGCGAACTGGTCGCCCTTCTTGAGAGTCGCTCCTCGCTTCAGGCGGTACTGGTTTGCGCGCACGAACTCCAGGATTGTGCCGCGTCGTGCCCCGGAGCCGGAGAGAGCGAGTTTCCCATCGAGCAGCGTTGTGGTTCGTGGCTTGCCGCTGGACCAAACCAACGGCATGGGGATTGACGAGCGGATAACGCCCTTGTCCAATACCTTGCTGACGTCGGCGCTCGCGAGATGGAAGCCCACCAGGCCGAAGGCAAATTCCCCCGTCGCTGAAGCAGCTTCGATGCGGTATCCTGAGTTGCAGGTGTAATCACTACTGGCCACAAAGAGCCGGCGTCCGGCCAGCGCTTCAGGGTTGGTCACGGCAAGATCGGTCTGGAAGCTGTGTCCGGGGTAGTTGACGTCAGTGATCTTGCCGGCCAGTTCAGCGCGAACCAGTCGGAGACCGATACCATCGTGTTCCACCTGTGAGGCCAGGCGGCCGACTGCCAGGAGGGTCGTCTTGCCGTTGGTCCGTCGGATGAGTGCAAAGCTGCCTTGGGTGGCAAGCCAGACACCGTCTGTGATGCCGTCGGCTGAGCTCACGAGCAATCCCCGAAGGCCATCCAACTTGGGCGCTTCACGGACATCGCCAATTCGTCTTTGCTTGGCGTAGCCTTCAATGAGGCTCAAGAAGGAGCTTCTGAGTCCTTCCTCCTCCGCTTTCCTCCGGGCAATGACGTAGGGAATGACGCGTTGTCCGGTGAGGTCAGGCCCCCTTGCGGTGAGCAGCGTTGTTTGGTCTTCCGGGAAGAGCGTCAATCGCTGGTGCAATTGGTTCGTCGGGTCGGTGAGCCAATCTGCTGAACATGCTCGCCGGATGGGACAGCTCTTGACGTCGTACAGGAAGCCATACCCATTGCCGGGGGGGGGCCACCAGTTGAAATAGCCCACCTCTTCGTTCGGAATGTCGAGCTTGCGGAGCCGGTTGCCGGGCAGGCAGCGTTCGCCCCAACTCCTTCCTGGTGAATCGTAGGAGGCGTTTGCCTGCCCCGAGAGGCCGACCAGGGTCCACACATTGTCCACTGGTACGGGGGTTGCCCCGGAGATCTTGAGCCCGCTGCCGTCTCGAGTCGTCTGCCCGTGGTAGCTGTAGTCGTGCTGCTTTCCTCCCTCGACGTCGAAGAGGTCGACCACGTATCCATCGCCATCGTCACCCGGGAGAGAGACGAGAACACAAGCCCGGTCATAGCGGCGGATGTCGGGCTGGGACTGCCAGCACGCGGGGCCCGTCTGCATGGCCACGAAGGCGGCGGAGCTGGTGTGGGCAAAGCCCGCCACGTTGGCGTTTGGCCCGCCACGGTACAGAGGGGGACCGCCCCTCTCGTCAACCGTAACCGTGGTGTGTGCTATCGAGCGCGTGCCCCAGCCGTAGTGGATTGGTCGACCGTAGAGATCGTACGCGATCTCGTGGTTGCGCAGCTGACCGTGACTGTAGAAGCTGATGTGAAGCGTGTCATCGTTCCCGTGCGGGAAGATCGTCCCCCCGAGCATCAGCAACGCCAGTCGCTTGCGGCCCGTCCCCTGTCGCAGGATGGCGGTGGCACGTTGTCCCCAGAGAGACGATTCTCTCGGGTTGAAGGTGATGCCGGGGTCAAACGTCGGAGCATCGGGCAGAGGCTGGTACCAGAACAGACCATCAACACCGAGTCTGCTCTCGAAGCGTCCTGCTGTCGCGGCCTGCATCTTGGCGAAGTAATGGCGGCGTTCCCTCTCGGAAGCGACTCCACGATACAAGGCAAATGCCCAGTGGAAGCGGTACCTCTCCCACTGTCCGATGGAGTCTGATACGACACTCGTATCCGCACCCGAGTCACCGTACCGGGGAATGTGTCCGGCGCAGTCCATCTCATAGAGCGCGGCATCCAGATGGCGTTTCAGCCTGGGGTGGTCATAGAGTCGTAGCTTGTGGGGGTAGTCTGAGGTTTGGGGGAAGCCGCCCGGATCCTCATAATTGCCGGGGTCATAGTTCCGCAGCATATCGGCAAAGGATGCATTGCAGCGGCGTCCGCACTCGTTGTAGCCGGCGCCGGACGTCTCGTAATACTGGCCTTCGGGGTCCGAGGTATTCTCGATGAACTTGTAGGCGGCCTCAATTCCCCAGCGGATCAGGTCAGGCTTTCCGCACACCAGGCCAACCCCGAGCATAGCACGCACGGTCGCTGAGGTGTGGTTGTGCAAGCTTGGCAGGCGTCCATTTCGCGTATTCATCTCCACATCCCACGTGTCGAGAAACAGGTTCTTCTCCACGTTTGCCCGGATGCTGCCGGCCGTGGCGTTGGTGCGAGATTGCTCAGCCATGTGTGGCGAATGGTAAATCAGATCGTAGTCAAGCAGGTAACTCCGCAGGTTTTCCGTCCATTGCTGGGTGTAGTAGTGGAAGCGGCCTGCGACCTTCTGGTGAGGCCGCATGTTGTCACGGGGGCCGACGGTGGAGGGAGCGAGCGTGGCCAGGGCATCGAAGAGTAGCGCTGCGCGTTTTGCGTAGCGTTCGCTTCCGGTCAGAGCATAGGCCTTGGTCAGGCTGCCAAGCATGCGTTTGTACTCGGCCACCACCCAGGCATGCCAGACGCCTTTGAAGTAGAAACGATCTCCCCCGATGTCCACGCCGGGACCGGGATCATGGTAGGGGCTGGACGGATCATCCTCCGGGAAGAGCTCGCCGCATTTCTTGCAGCGCACCTTGCCCGGCCTCTCGAATGAGCAGAGCCCGCTCCCGAAACGAGGCCAGCGACTGCTGCACTTTGGGCAGCCTGCAAAGCCGTAGGCAAAGGTGGCTTCTGCCGGGGGTAGATGGGCAAGAACGTCTTCGGCGGGGGCGGCCAACGCCCGCTCAGCCTGGCGCACGAGAGCGTTTGCCGTGGCTTGAGCCCAGCCAAAGCGCCTGGCGTTCGCCCGAGCATTCCGGATGTCCGCTGATGAGTAGCGAATGCCTGAGCGGGGACGGACGTCAGCGACGGGCTCACCAGGCCATGGTGGAGGGCGCCGGAAGACAAGCTGCACGGGCTCGGCGCCCTTCCGCAAGGAGGATACCTCAGCTGCCTGTATCCGGTGCCGTGTAACGACCAGGTTGAAGCCCGTGTCGGGGGATGGCTTGAGATTGAGCACGTTCAGCGGAATGGCCAGTTCTACCCCCCAGGCGTGCTTGAACACCTTCCTGGCATGGCGGATTCCACAGCTCCAGGCGGCGTTGCCGTCGCGCTCGTCGTGAAGTGCTCCCCCCGCGGAAGCAACGAAGCGGAAATGTGCGTCGGTGGTCAGGACGAACGTGACGCGGTCCTCCCCCTCCGAGCCTTGTCCGGGCACGGGCTCGGCGGCCTGAATGGCGGTGACATCGTACTCCCGGCACGTCGCAATCAGGTAGAGATGGGTCTTGTCATAGCCCACGCGCACTTCGGTGTTTTCCGCTGCAGGCTTGCCATCGCTGACCAGGACAAACATCCCGCTCGGCTCGACGCCTTGCCAAGATGAGTCAGACTTGGATCCGTCGATCCTGGGGGCGATCGGCAAGCGAAGGCAGGGCAGTTCATCGGCAACGGAGGCCACGAGAGCCGTGCAGCAGATCAGGAAGGCACGGGAGGCCGAGCGAGACGGCACACTGAAGTCCATTGTTGTCCCCAGCTTCATCTGTGGCGATCCCCGTCGGTCTGTTCTGCGTCCGTAGGCGATATGCAGCGGGGCAGGGCAAGACGCTCACAGTTTCACGGCTTCGCAGAACTGCCCGGGCCCCAAATGGCAACGACTGCCATAGAGTGCTATGTTGATTAGCTTTGTGACAATTTCAAGGTGAGGGAGAGACGTGGCCTTGAAGGTGATGAGTCGGGGCACCCCGGTGCCGATGGCGTTTTTTGCCTTCCCCACGTCCTTACACGGAACACGTCTAGCGAGCAAGGAGCTGTCGATATGCCTGTCAAGAAGGAAGAGAACACCCCTAACGGGAATAGTCGTGCCGCACAGTGGGTGACCTACCGCCCTGAGATCCGCGTCCTGGATTGCACGATCCGTGATGGCGGACTGATGAACAACCATGGGTTTGAGGATTCGGTAGTCAGGGGCGTATACGAGGCCTGCGTTGAGGCCGGCGTCGACTACATGGAACTGGGCTACAAGGGCTCGAGCCGGATATTCGGTCGGGACGAATTCGGCTCCTGGAAGTTCTGTACTGAAGACGATATCCGTCGGATCGTTGGTGATAATGACACGCCGCTCAAGTTGTGCGTCATGGCCGACGCCGAGAGAACGGATTACCATACCGACATTCTCCCCTCCGACGATAGCGTCCTGGACATGATCCGCATTGCCAGCTACATCCATCAGATCCCGACCGCTCTTGACATGGTCCAGGACGCACACGACAAGGGCTACGAGACGACAGTGAACCTGATGGCTGTATCTACGGTCCAGGAGTGGGAGCTGGATCAGGCCCTCGACGTCCTTGGGCAGACGGAAACGGGAGGCGTCTACCTCGTGGACAGCTTTGGCGCCCTTTACGGGGAGCAGATTCAGTACATGACCCGCAAGTACCTGAGCTACATGAAAGGCTCAGGCAAAGAAGTTGGCATCCACACTCACAACAATCAGCAGCTCGCTTACGCCAACACGATCGAGGCCATTATCCAGGGCGCCAATATGCTGGACGCAAGCATGGCGGGCATGGGGCGCGGTGCGGGCAACTGCCCGTTGGAGCTGCTGATCGGGTTCCTGCACAATCCCAAGTTCAACCTGCGCCCTGTCTTGCGCTGCATCCGCGATCACATCATGCCGATGAAGGCGGACGTCAAGTGGGGATTTGATGTTCCCTACATGATCACCGGTCTCCTGAACCAGCATCCGCGTGCCGCCATGGCGTTCAACAAGCAGGAAGACTGCTCGGATATCGTGTCCTTCTTTGACAGCATGATCGAGGAGGACTGAGTCCTCGGACGTGGTGGGCCACACACACGTACGTGGCCTGCTGCCACACCGGAGCAGTAGATGAGTACCGATCTGGTCCTGCTCTGCGGCGGCACAGTCTTGACTATGGGTGCCTCGCAGGAGGTGTTTGAAGGCGGTGTGATCGGTGTTCGAGGTGGCCGGATCGACTATGTCGGAATGCCGGCCAGCGTGCCGGACACGTTCCGCGAGGCGCCATCCGTTGAGCTTGCGGACCACCTTCTGTTGCCCGGCTTGGTCAACGGGCACACCCATCTGCCCATGTCCCTCTATCGTGGCCTGGCCGACGACCTTGCCCTGCAGGAGTGGCTCGAGGAGCACATGTTCCCGGCCGAAGCCGAGTTCGCCACCGCGGCGAATGTCACCTTGGGAACCAGGTTGAGCGTTGTCGAGCTCCTGCTGTCCGGCACGACGACGTGTGCAGACGGGTACTTCCGGGAGGACCGTGTCCTTTCCGCCGCGGCGGAGATGGGCCTGGGGGGGATCTTCGGGCACGGACTTATGGACTTCCCTGCGCCCGGCATTCCGGACCCCGGTGATGGCCTCTCGGTGGTCGAACACTTCCTTACGGCACACTCGGACCACGCTTATCAGCGACCGGCCGTCTTTCCTCATGCGCCGTATACGTGCTCTGACGGAACCCTTGTGGGGGCCAAGAGGCTGGCTCTCGATCACGGGGTCACGTTCATTATCCACGTCGCCGAGTCCGGCCATGAGTTGAGCGCCCTGCGTGAGCAACATGGCGGGACAACACCCGTGCGCTACCTGAGCGGGCTCGGTCTGCTTGATCGCGACACGGTCCTCGTCCACGCCGTGCATGTCGATGAGGTCGAAGCAGACCTCATCGCGGCGTCCGGTGCGAGTGTTGTGACCAATACGGAGAGCAACATGAAGCTGGCCTCCGGGATTGCTCCGCTCGCCCGCTATCTTGAGCGGGGGATTCCGGTCGGGCTCGGCACTGATGGTTGTGCGAGCAACAACGACCTCGACCTCTTCCAGGAGATGCGCTTGACGGCTCTGGCCCAGCGCCTCCATCCCGAATGTCCGATCAGTCTTGATCCGCTTGATGTCCTCCGCCTGGCCACGATCGATGGGGCCCGGGCTTTGGGGCTTGGCGATCGTGTCGGCTCGATCGAGGCGGGCAAACAGGCTGACATCGTGGCGGTCAAGACTTCACAAGCAACCGCTTCCCGGCCACTCGCTGAGCTTTGCGCGCTTCTGGTCAACGGGACAAGCGGGGCGGACGTCGACTGGGTAATGACCGCGGGAACAGTCAGGGTTGAGGACGGCTATCCAGTGGGTGTTGATCTGGATGACCTTCTCGGCCGTGTCCGTGAGCTTGGCGGCGCCATAGGTCGGCTGAGCTGAATTCAGGGAGGCCGGTCTGCACGAGCCGCGATTACCGCGAGGGGACCGTCTACATTGTGTGCAGGGCGGCCTGGAGACCTGTCTGTCCGCCGCAAACCGGAACGAGGACACCGATGAACCTGCTTGTGATCGAAGACGACAGCCTGACCGCGTCTTTCGTGGTGAAGGGGTTTCGCGAGGCAGGCTTCACCACTGAGCACGCAGCTGACGGCTTGGCCGGGCTTCGTATGGCCGCTGCCGGGACCTTTGACGTGGCGGTCGTCGACATTATGCTCCCGGGCATGGATGGTCTGGCCCTGATCAGTGAACTCAGGGGCCGCGGAGTCCAAACCCCGGTACTGATCCTCAGCGCAAAGGGGTCCGTGGATGACCGTGTCAAGGGGCTGCATGTGGGAGGCGATGACTACCTCGTCAAGCCCTTTGCCTTCAGCGAGCTCCTTGCCCGCGTCCAAGCCCTGATCCGGCGCGCCACGGCAACTGCTGAGCCGACGACGCTCTCGGTGCGGGATTTGACGATTGACTTGCTCCGCCGCCGCGCAACTCGTGCAGGAGTGGCGATTGACCTGCAACCACGGGAATTCGCCCTGCTGGAGTTCCTGGCCAGAAACGCTGGACGGGTGGTCTCCAAGACGATGATCATGGAGCACGTCTGGGAGTACAATTTCGATCCCCAGACGAACGTTGTTGAGGCCCGTGTTTGTCGTCTGCGTGACAAAGTTGACCGCCCGTTCGCCGACAAGCTCATCCACACCGTACGCGGGGTCGGATATGTCCTCGAGTAGTAACACCGCTCTGACGGGCACCGTTCGCTTCCGGCTGACTGCCTGTTTCGCTTTGCTCTTTTTCGTCTTCGCTCTGCTTCTCTTCATGGCCGAGAGTGTATTTCTGCGTTACAGGCTTGGCTCCCGCATGGATGACGAGCTCCTCTCAGAGGCCCGTGAGTTCGAGGCCCTCTATGACGAATTCGGCATAGAGGCCCTCTCCGACGAATTTGCCCGGGAAGGTGAGTGTGACGGCATAGAGGACGTCGTCATGCTGTTCCGGTCTCCTCACCTCACCGTCCTTGCCAGTTCGGATCTAAGTGCCTGGAAGGGCATCGCCCCGGCGATCACAGGCCTTACCGACCTGGAGCCCGGTGACGCACGGTTCCGCACCTTGCGGGCGCCCACCCAGGCTTGGGGAGCACGTTTGATCGAGACGTGTACCAGTGACGGCAACATCCTGCAGTTGGGTCGATCCCTCGATGCGGACGAGGAGCTGTTTACAGCCTACCGACGCGTTTTCCTTGGCGTGGCTGCGGCCATGCTTCTCTTCGGGATCGTGTCTGTCTGGGTGCTTGCTTCGCGGGCTATGTCCGGGGTTGAGCAGGTCGCTCTCACGGCTGTGCGCATCGGGGAGACAGATCTCGCGTCACGCGTGCCATCTGCCAACCGTGGGCAGGAGATTGAGCACATGGTGGCTGCCTTCAACGACATGCTCGACCGGATCGATTGTCTGGTGAACGAACTGAAGGAGGTCACCGGCAACATTGCGCATGATCTGCGGGGTCCGCTGACTCGCATCCGGGGCGTTCTGGAATCTGGACTCACCCGACCTGAGGGCGAGGCGGGGCTGAGGGATGCAGCCGGGACAGCAGTCGAGGAGTGCGACCGTCTGGTCGGGATGGTGAACACCATGCTCGACATTGCCGAGGCGCATGCCGGCGTGGCCCAGCTTGAGTCTGCAGCGGTTGATCTGTCAGCAGTCTGCAGGCAGGCGGTGGAGCTGTTTGAACCTGTGGCTGAAGACGCCGACATCTGCCTGCGCCTGGGGGGCCAGGATGGATCTGAGCCCATTGTCGTCAATGGCGATCTTGCTCGCCTCCAGCGGGCCCTGGCGAATATTCTCGACAACGCCCTCAAGTACACGCCCCATGGCGGCAGCGTGGAGGTGTGCGTCCGGGCTGAGGACCAGACCGCATACATCAATGTGACGGATACGGGGATCGGGCTTTCGGGAGAAGACCTCGCCCGAGTCTTTGAGCGCTTTTTCCGAGCAGACGCGAGCAGATCCACGCCCGGGAACGGCCTGGGCCTGCCTTTTGCCAAGGCCGTTCTTCAGGCTCAGGGGGGAGATGTGGCGGCCGATAGTGAGCTTGGCAAAGGGACCTGCTTCACCATTCGTTTGCCTCTCGCACGGTAGATTACCAAATGGTCATCCAATGATCAGCTTCCCGTCATCTATCGATGGAATTGTAGGAGGGTAGAAGGGGCGCTGCGCCTATGCAGGGCCCCCAGAAACCGGGTGGGCAACAAGGAGACGATCATGCGAGGATTCTCAGGAGCGATCAGAGCACGTGGTTGTGCCCTTCTGCTGTTCGCCGTGGCGCTGCCCCTGGCCGCGGCGGACCGACGCCTTCCTTCTGCTGCCGCAAAGGTCATTGAAGCCAATTTTCCTGACGCGAAGATCACGGGAGTTGGCCGTGAGCGTGAGCGCGGTGCGTACTACTATGAGGTCAATCTCAAGCAGGGAAGCCGTCGGTTTGAGGTCGAGGTCACGTCGGAAGGTGTGATTGGTGAGATCGAGGCGAAGGTCAAGATCACAGATGTGCCGGCCGCCCTGCTGAAGGTGATCCGACGCCGTGTTGGCGACGGCCGAATCGTGCGCGTTGAGAAGCATGAACGTCGAGGCATAGCCCGCGGGGGGCGGTTCGTGCCGCTCGAGAAGTCCCGGATCATGTATGAAGTGAAGTACTACACCGCGAGCGGCGAGCGGAGAGAGGTCCAGGTTGCCTCGAATGAGCTCTTGGAGTTGCCCGAGGATGTGCTTGCCTCGATAAAACGCCGGTTTCCCGGAACGACGCTGGAGGAAGTCGAGGCAGAGGATGATGAAGGGGTCATGCTGTTTGTCATGGAGCTCGAACACGAAGATGGTGACCTGGAGGTCATCGTTGACCGGAAGGGCAGGGTTGTTGAGCAGGAAACGACCTTGAGTATGGGTGACGTGCCTGCCCCGGTCAGACGGGCCGTGGCGAAAGACCCTGACCTGCGCAGGATGAAGACGGTTGAGGTGGCCAAGCGGGAAGTCTTTGCCGTGGTGGAGAAGGGCGAGCTGGTGGGCCGTCACAACGTGATGTATGTCGCCTGGGCCAAGCGCCGAGGCGAGGTGCGTGAATGCCGTTTCGACGGCCGTGGAAAGCTCCTCAAGACCTCGGACTGGGAGCCGATCGACCACGATGATGACGATGACCACGATGACGACGATGACCACGATGATGACGACGGTGATGGAGGCCACCATCACGGTGATGATGATGACGATGATGATGACAACCACCGTCGAGGCCATCGCAGGTAGCGGTCGTTGTCAGCCGTTCAGCACCCAACCGTCGCGGTACGTTTTCTTAATGAACTGGTCCGCCTCGGCGCAGTTTGTGGCCCGCAGGCTCTTCGCGTCCCAGTCGAGCTTCTGTCCGGTGCGGTAGGCCACGAGGGCGAGCAGATTGTGCTCGATGAGCGCCCCGGAGTAGTCAAAGTTGCAGAGGGTCGGTTTGCCCGTCTTGCAGCCGGTGATCCACTCCATGTGGTGTCCGGGAGATTTCGGGATGAGCTGTTCGGGGGTTGGTGAGTCGTAGTGGGTCATGTCGCCTCTGAGCTGGAGGATGCGGAAGCCGTAGTCGGCCAGCAGCCACCCTTTCGTTCCCTTGAAGAGCATCCCCTTGAACATCTCATCGCGGTTGAAGACCTTCGCCGGCATCCCCGGCTTCTTCCCACCATCGTACCAGTGAATCTTGAGTGCCGGACGTTCGGGGGTAGCGGGGTGGTCCCAGGTCACGTTCATCCACTCCGGACAGGTGTCCGTACTCACAGGCGTTCCCTCAGCCTTGCAGCTGGTCGGGAAGCGTAGATCCAGGGCCCAGTACGGGAGATCCAGCATGTGGCTGCCCATATCGCCGATCTGGCCGCTGCCGAAGTCCCAGAAGCGGTTCCACTTCAGGCACCCATGGACATAGCCGGGGTTGAACGCGTGCGACTGGGAGGGCCCCAGCCAAAGATCCCAGTTGATATGCTTTGGCACCCCTCCCGCGGCAGGGAGGTAGCTGCCTCCCTTAGGGCGGCGGCTGCACCACACTCGACATTCCTGAACGTCGCCAATGGCTCCCGCTTTGATGAGCTCAACGACGCGCCGAAAGTTGTCGGTTGCGTGGATCTGAGTTCCCATCTGCGTCGCGAGTTTGTCCCGGTTCTTGAGGTACGTCTCCCGAACCACTCGTGCCTCATATACGGAGTTGGCCAGGGGCTTCTCACAGTAGACGTGCTTGCCTCGGTTCATCGCCCAGACGTTCACGAAAGCATGGGTGTGATCGGTCGTGGAGCACACGACCGCATCGATATCCTTCTGTTCAAGGCACTTCCGCCAATCTGCATAGACCTTGGCTTTGGGGAAACGCTTTGCCGCCGCTGCCAGGCGGTTGGCATCGATGTCGCAGAGAGCGACGATGTTCTCTCTCTTTACGCCGTTCAGGTTGGCTGCCCCGCGACCGCCTACCCCGATGACCGCGACATTGAGTTTCTCATTCGGGGAGTTGCCCGCTCTGAGGATTCCTGAAGGCAACACCATGAAGCCCGCTCCCGCCGTCACGCTCCGTCGCAGGAAGTCCCGCCGTTTTATCGCCTGTTTCATTGCCTTGCTCCTGTCTCTGGACCGTTGTTCGGGATTTCCTGTACTCAAGGGTCATTCGTGCGCCGCTGCAGCAGCAATGAACTTCAACCAGGCGTAGACCGCGTCGCCAAACTGCCGGTACCCGGTCTCGGATGGGTGGAGTCCATTGTTCAGGCGCCCGAGTTCGGTTGTGCTGTGAGCGTTCGCTTTTGCGATACGGACGGGGAACCCGTTGACCGGGTCAAGAACGATACTGGTCGGCACCACATAGACACGTTCCGCTTCCCGATTTTCGTACTGGCTGATCATCTGCTGTACCATGTAGTGCTGGTTTCTCTTGTACTGCCAGCGCGTTTGTCCACAGCCATAGTTGGCCCCGAACGCGTCCTGTGTGGCTGCCGGTGGGGCGGGTAGAAGCAGGCCGATAATTGTCTTAGGGCTTGCCCGCTGGATCGCATCGATCAACGTGTCGAAATTGGCCAGGGATGCCGTCACCGCACTTGCCTTTCCGGCCTCGTCAGCTCCGAAAATGTCGTTGCCTCCCAGGCATATGGTGACCACGTTCGGCGCTGATCCTCCGCCGTGTTCCCGGTAGTAGCGGGGCAGATTGAGTGCGGGCTTCCCATCTTCGCCGGCAAAGACAAATGGACTGCAGGCACGTCGCCCACCTACCCATGGCTCGGGATTGTAGCGCCGGACGAAACTGTCAGCTGTCCAGCCCCCGTAGCCCTCATGGCGGACCTCCGGCTGGTCTTCCCGCGGAGCGTGCGTTCCGACCAAGTCAACATGCAGGTTCTCGTCTTTCCCGGCGTTCGCCAGCACGCGGGCAGGATAGGCAGAAGCATGGGTCAGGCTGTCGCCAATCATGAGGGCGCGGATTCGGGACGACGCATCGGACGGGACAACCCGCAGAACCGTGCTGTTTCTCGCCAGAAGGTTGTTACCGTCGTCATAGACTGCCAGGGAGAGAACATGGTCCCCTACATCACCCTTCTCCGGGGTGCAATGCCACCGTTCGCGCTGCTGTGTTCCCAAAGGACAGTTGACGTCAAACACCAAGCTTTCCGGCGTGATAACCAAGACTGTGTTGTCGAAATAGAGGCTCGTCTCAAGTCCCGGTAAGGCGTACAGCACGGGGGGCAGCGTCAGGGCGACGTCCATGCCTTCGCCCGTTGTCTCCTCCGGGATCTGCAGGACGAGCTTGAGAGTCAGATCATCCAGGAAGAGCTCGGCGCCTTTCTCTGCAACCGCAGCGAGTTTGACCGTCTCAACCGGTCCTTTGGGAAATGGCTTTTCGGGGATCGCGAGGGTGAATTCATGCGTTTGCCACTCCGGAGTCAAGGCCGTCTCCGGCCCTACGACATTCCCGCCAACCCACCCTACGCCGGGAGCGTAGCAGTAGATCCAGAACCGGAAGCTGCCCTTCCCGCGTGCTGAGCACCGAACCACTGCATCAGTTCCACGAACGATGGGCCAGCCGCTCGCTGTGAACGCGTGGAAGGTGCCCTTTGCGGCATCGAGGCGGAACGCGTGCTTGCCGTTGCGCCCCTCCGACACAGCAGCACAACTCCCGGACTTCAGGTGGGCGCTGTTCGCCTGCCAACCCCTGGGCATGGGCGCGCCGTCCGGCGGCGTGGTCACGGTCTCGAAGCCTCCGTTGAGGGGGACCGACCGTGCCTTTGGCGGATTCGGCAGTTGCTGACCGGCCAAAGAAGCGAAGGGGATGGCGAACAGCAGAGCCGTTCGGTACCAGGCGTGTCGCGTCATCGCGGGTGCCTCCCAGGCAGAGATTAGGTTGTCGGGTCTTTGCTCCTCAGAGCTTTCGTGACCCGCAGACCCGGTAGCCTCAAAGGCCCAACGCGGGAGCCTCCAGTCCGGGACTACTACTCGTCGGTGGAGAAGAGACCGACCCGGAGGTCTTCGGCTGTGTAGATGACCTCGCCATCCACCTCGACCTGGCCATCAGCCGAGGCCATGGTGAGTTTGCGACTGATCACGCGCCTGATGTCGATGCGGTAGGTGACGAGTTTGTTCTCCGGGAGGATCTGCCCGGTGAATTTGACCTCTTTGACGCCCAGCGCCCGGCCCTTCCCCTCCTTGCCGGTCCAGGCCAGGTAGAATCCGGTCAACTGCCACATGGCATCAAGCCCCAGGCACCCAGGCATGACAGGGTCGCCCTTGAAGTGGCAGTGGAAGAACCAAAGGCTGGGGTCGATATCGAGTTCGGCCACGACGAGGCCCTTGTCATACTTTCCCCCGTCCGCACTGACACTGGCGATTCGATCGACCATGAGCATGTTGGGCAACGGAAGCTTAGGGAAGGTGGGGCCGAAGACCTCTCCTTCCGCGATCTTGAGTACGCCGTCACGGTCGAAACTGGTTGCATCAGGCCGGATGTCGGCTGTGGAGGTGGGAGACGTGGTGTTGTCGCTCATGTGGATCTTGTACTCCGGTGGTTCCTGGTATCGCCCTGAGGCCGCTCCCTTTGGCCCTCCCTTTCGGGGGTGCTCAGGAATGACGCTTTCGGTACAGCACGCTGCGGGACTTCCGGCCGCCGCAACCGTGCGCTATGCCCAGCCGGCTCTCGTGGGCTGCACCATGCTGGGCCTCACAAGGTAATGTCACAAGTGCAGTTTTGGTAGTCAGTTTCAGGTACACGGACCTCCTCACGTCGGAGGGGGCGGTCTCCGCACGGGATCGGGCCAGGCCTTAGTGCCATAGGTTGCCTCGCCGTACTCACCGAGTGCCTGACGGGCATCTTCGAACTTGGGCCACCAGTTGTCGCAGGCAAGGGGGTCGTGTGTTTGCTCCATTCGGTGGAACATGCGCCGGTAGAGGTCTGCCTGTGGCTGGGCGTACTCCGGATCGTCAAGGACGTTGACAAGCTCTGCCGGATCCCGAACCAGATCATAGAGTTCATCGGTGTCGGCTGCATTCATCACGAGCTTGTGTCGTTCTGTCACGAGCATTCGCTGAGAGTAGAGTCCCCACTGCATTCCGTGGAATTCCGCGAAGGCATCCGTTGGCCAATCCGCAGGGGTGGATTCGTTCTCCAGCAGAGGGAGCAGGCTGCGCGAGTCCACCTCTTGTGGGACGGGAACGCCTGCCAGGTCAAGGAAGGTCGCCATCAGGTCGATGTTGTTGGCGAATGCCTCCGTTCGGCGCCCCGCTTCCCACACGCCTTTCCATCGGGCGATGAGAGGGATGTGATATAGCTCTTCATACATGCAATATCCCTTGTCAAACATCCGCCGACTGCCGCAGGTGTCGCCGTGGTCGGTCGAGTAGAAGACCGCCGTCGTCTCGTCCAGATCGAGCTCGGAGAGCTTGTCCAAGAGGACTCCGATGCAGTGGTCCAGCATGGTCACATAGGCCCAATAGAGGGCGACAATGGGTTGCCAGAACGCCCAGTCGGTTTCCTCGGTCTGCCAGTAGCGCACCATCTGTCGGTGAATCCAGGGCTTGTTCCTGAAGGAGTCGTCGAATTCCGGGGGACACGGAACGGATGCGGGGTCATACATGCTGAAAAAGGGTTCCGGGATGTGAAAGGGGAGGTGTGGGCCGAAGAGATCGACCCGGAGAAAGAACGGCGTGCCGTCGCGTTCGAGGGCTTCAGCGCGTTCCTCAAGCATTCGCATGCCCTCCGCGATACGCCAGTAGTCATTGTGGGTTTCAAGGGGGCCGTCGTACTTGGCCGCGAACGGTCCCTGGAAGGACGTGTTTGCCGGACCAAACTCCGGAGCCACCGTCCGTGCGCGCTGTTTCCCGTTGGTGGAGAGCCACTCGCCGTAAGGGACGTGCCACTCATCGAAGCCGTATTCGCAGGGAGTCCGTTCCGGGAAGGTCAAATGGACCTTCCCCGCATAGCTCATGTGATAGCCTGCATCGCTCAGTCGGTGTGCGAACGTTGGGATGTCGGGATCGAGTTCAGTCTGGGTCAGGAAGTCGTGCGTGTTGGTCTGCAACCCATGGCGGTGTGGGTACAGCCCGGTCATGATTGAGGCCCGGGCTGGACTGCACAGCCCGCAACACGTGTAGGCTCGGCTGAAATCAATGCCGTCAGCCGCCAGGCGGTCCAGCCGAGGCGTCCGGCATCGCGTATGACCATGGCCCCCCATCGTGTCGTAACGATGTTGGTCGGTCATGATCAGAAGGATGTTCGGACGGCCGTCCCTGGGCATGGGGTCTGCCTCCTCTTGTGCACTACACGATTTGCCCATCGGCGTGGACGCCACCAGGCAGGAAATAATGCCGCGACAGTTCCGCAATAAACCACAGAAACAGCATGGAACAAGAGATAGTAAGAAAGAGGGGAAAGGAAGAATGGCGGGAGCGACGAGACTCGAACTCGCGACCTTCGGCGTGACAGGCCGACGCTCTAACCAAATTGAGCTACGCCCCCGCACTAGATGCGGATCTCATGATATGATAATCACGAGACAAATAAACTACCACTATCAGGACCGTTTTCAAGCACTTGGATGAGTTTTTTCATGCACGCCTGACGGGAGTCCCTTTGCCTATATATTAGGTGAAGGTGCACAACAGGGCGGTTGCGTCTGTGGTCTCATCCGTGCGACCACGCCAGCCCCATGTTGCGATGGCGGGGCAATTCCGTCGTCCTAAAGGAGGAGCGATGTCCATGAAGAGCTTTCGAACCGCGCTCAACATCTTGACTCGGCTGCCGATCAAGGCCGACGAGACAGCTGACGAGAATTCCGTGCTGGCCTGTTTCGCGCTCACAGGTGTCTGCATAGGACTCTGTATGTGGTGGCTGGCAACTGTTCTCCGCTGGGCAGCCGGTCCAGGGGTGGCGGCATTGGCATGCGCCGTCTGTCTTCCCGGTCTGTTCTGGTGGCTGACCCGGACACGAAGCCTACGCGGCACCGTTCGTTTCTTGCATCAGTGTCCGTTGCTGGCGACGGGAACCGAACAGGAAGTGTACTTGCGCGTTACCGCGTTTCAGGTGGCTCTCCTGGTGAAGATCTGCCTGGTCGGGTGGCTGGTCTACTCGGGCAGAGCACTTTGGCTTGTCGCCAGCCTTGGGCTTGCCTTCGCCATGTTTGCGGAACTGTGCCGCGGTCCCGGGCCGGACGCCGAGGCCCCCTGGTGGCGCGTCGATGCGCACTGGGTGGTGGCAGTCGTCGCTACCTTGGTGGCAGGAACGCTCTGCGGCGCCTTTCTCGCCGGAGTCTTCTCCTGTGTCATCGTATGGCTGTTGCGGGGCCGCCTTGAGGAGCAGATCGAGAAGGTCATGGGACCCGCCGATGACCTTGGGCGTTGGGTCGCCATCGAGTGGATCGACCTGCTGGTCGTCATCGCCGGAACGCTTTTCTTCCTGACGCCTTGAGTGTCCCAACACCAGTGCGCCGGAACCCTAGACCGTCCAGCTCCCACCATCAGGATGCACGACTTGACCACTAAGATCCGCTACCGCATGGCCTCAGGAGACGAAGACCTTGCCCCCCGCAAGGCCCACGCCGACGATGCGGCTTTCGACGTTCGGGCGAGTCGAGACGTCATCGTGTCACCCCAGACGGCCGAGCTTGTTCCCACAGGACTTTTCCTTGAGCTTCCCTCCGGCTTCGAGGCCCAGATTCGCCCCCGCAGCGGCCTGGCCTTCAAACAGAGCATCACCATGCTCAATGCGCCGGGAACCATCGATGCCGGTTACCGCGGGGAGATTCAGGTCCCGCTTTACAACGCTGGGACAGAGCCCTTCAGGCTTCAGCGCGGGGATCGGATTGCGCAGATGGTCATCCAGAGGCTCCCGCCCGTGGAACTCGTGCCGGTCGCTGAACTCAGCGACAGCGAACGGGGGGATCGAGGCTTCGGGAGTACCGGAACCGAGTGACCGGCCGGCCCGGTGTCAGTGCCCCAGGCTGTGAATGGGGCGCCAGCGCGGGTTCTTTGCCGAGATGTCGATCGAGTAAGGCGGGTCATGGGGGCGGTGAGAGATGTCCGCAAACTCTCGACTGAGGAAGTTCCCGATCCACTTCTCGATCTTCAGGACGAGCATTTTCTTGCGCAAACGCCCCTGCATATCGCGGTTCAGCACTTCGGGAAGCGTGTTGGTCGTGATGATTTCATCGATAGCTTCGTGGTTCAGGTTCTCCTTCACTTCGTCGGACGAGTGAAAGTGAGTAACCACGAACAGGACGCGGCTGGCGCCGGCTTCCTTCAACACCTTGCAGCACTCCACGATCGTGTTGCCTGTCCGCACCATGTCGTCGAAGACCACCACTACCTTGCCCGCGAGCCCGGATAGCTGTGTGGGGGAGTCGTCCGCTGCGCAGATCCGGACACTGCGTTCGCCACGTCGCACCTTGGTCATGAAAAGCAGTTCCGGTCTTGTTTTCAGCAAGAGCCGAGCAGACGCGGACTCGATCCCGGCATGCACTTCATTGACGAAGGGAGCAGCTCCCTTGTCAGGGGCGCAGATGACAAATTCGGAGGACTCCGTGCCATTGGGGCCAAGCGCGTGTTCGGTCAGGTAATGCGAGTAGAGCTCAGCGGGAGAGAGGTTCAGGAAGGCATCGTCAAAGATGTCCCGGAAAAGGGCCTGAACCGAAACAGAGTGATTGTGGACGGTGATGACGCCATCCACACCGCTTGTCTGAAGCAATTGGGCATACAGGAGGGCGGAGAAGGGCTGGCCGTCGAACTTCTTGTAGTCACTGGTGCTGCGCTCGAATGCCACAACTCCATGCTCTCGCCTGGGGCCGCGGTCCTGGGCGCTGTAGAACAGGTCAGGCTGCACCAGGATGACGCGTTTGGCTCCGTTGTCCTTTGCAGCCCGGGCAACCACGCACGTCCGCATGGCTAGTGCGTTCCGAGTGTGGGGACCGCAACAGGTTGACACGATCGCCACCGTCTTGCCGTCAAGACCGTGACCGATGTGATCGAGGTCTTCTTCGTCGCTGATGAAGCGCGGGCAGAATTCGGTGTTGGCGAATTTGCGCAAGGCCAGGAGATCTGAGATCTCGGCCTCCTGGTGGATGTAGTGGGCGACGTCGATAGCGAACGGATCGTCCGAGACTGCTGAGACGACAACGAATGTGCTGTCCATGCCAGGTTCCTTGTCTGCTTCAAGCAGAGGACTTCGGGAGGCGGCGATCAGGTCTCAGCTTCAGGGGATTCCGGCTCGCATCCAGCGCCGCGGAGCGACTGGATAGCCTGCGCTGCCAGCATGACAGCCATCGCCAGCAGGAATGCCGTTGCTATGACCAGAGGAGTGCTCTTGCCGAGTTTGTCTTTGAAAAGAGCGAGAAGAGCCCAGCCTGTGATGCACATCATGAACAGCATGGGCAGCAGGGCGATCCAGTAGTTCGCTTTGCGCTTGAACAGGTACAGCGTGACGATCAGCAAGGTCAGGGCCGCAAGAAGCTGGTTGGACGCCCCGAAGACCGGCCAGATGTCCATGACGTTTCCACTGAAGGCCAAGTACCCGGCCGCTGCCACGGCCACGATTGTCGCCACAAAGGGGTTAGCCATCAGCTTGGCGGCCGGGAGGGTTGGGACGTCTTGCCCCGAGGCGGCTCTGGGGAGGAAGAGCTCCTGCCAGGTGAAGCGCGTAAGGCGGGTTGCGGTGTCCAGGGTCGTGAGCAGGAACGCTGAGATTGCCAGGGCGATGAATGTCGCCCCAATCTCGAGGGGGAGACCAATCTCGGTCGCAAAGGCCGCCAGCCCTCCGGCGAATGCCTTGACCGGTCCGCCTCCGCCTTTGCCCAATTGGGCAAACAGATCCGCCTTGGACAGCGCAGCCACGCTGATCAGTGCCATCATACCGAGAAGGCCTTCGATGAGCATTCCGCCGTAGCCGATCGGCAGAATGTGCCTCTCGTTGTCAATCTGCTTCGCCGTTGTGCCCGATGACACCAAGGCGTGGAACCCCGAACAGGCACCGCAGGCTACGGTGACGAACAGGAGGGGGAACAGCGCTCCCGTTCCTCCCGCCGGCTTCTGTGCAGTCCAGCCTACGAAGGCCGGGAGTTGGAGAGTCGGCCTGGCGACGATGATGCCGAGGACACCGATGATCATCATGGCGTAGAGCAGATAGGAGTTCAGGTAATCACGCGGCTGCAGGAGCAGCCATACCGGAATGGTCGAGGCGACAAACACGTAGACCAGCAGCACCAACAGCCAGATGTTCCGAGCTGTCCCGGGCTCCACGTCACAGAGTTTGGTTAGGTCGAGCGGGGCGACTGTGCCGACCCAGACAAAGAGGAAAAGGAGGGGCACGAAGATCAGGCTGCCGAGGCCGATCGGGAGATTCTTCTTGTAGACCAGAAACCCGAAAACCGGCGCCATCGCGATGAACAACAGCGATGCGGTCGCTACCGCCGGAGTGGCCACGAATGTCTTAGCAACGAGGATGGCGAAGATCGCGACTACGAGTATGAGGGCGGACCAGGAGAAGAGCAGGAAAATCTGGCGTCCTGAGTAGCCCATCTGTTTCTCGATCACGTGACCAATCGAGCGGCCTTCGTCACGTACTGACAGGAACAGAGCGGCGAAATCGTGCATCGCGCCGATGAATACGCATCCCAGCATGATCCAGAGAACTACCGGTCCCCAGCCCATGTAGGCCGCCACAACCGGGCCCACGATCGGACCTGCTCCTGCTATGGAAGCAAAATGGTGACCAAAGAGGACCGGCAGACGGGTCGGGACATAATCGATGCCGTCTGTCTTCGCGTGGCTCGGCGTTTCCCGGTCGGGTTGCGTGCCGAAAGTCCTCTCGAGGAATCGACCGTAGAGGCGGTAGGCGAGGGCGAAGTAGACGAGGCCAATGATCAGGAGGAGTGCACCATTCATGTCGACCATCCTTCCGTGCCGAGGGAGCGTTCGGCTCTGTCCCTGTGTCCCTCTGAGGCATCTGGAATACGCGCGTCTTCCGTGGCGCAGGAGCGCTGGCGCATTCACGGCTCACGCCGATCGGGACAAGGGCGAAAAGTAAGGGTCTGGGGGCGAAAATACAAGGATCACGCGCGTGAAGGTCGGGCTCCGGGGAAGCCCAGGTTCGGCCGGGCGAGCCATTCTAGAGGCGGCCGTTTTCTGCGGCGTGCCGTAGCCGGGCGGAAGTGGCCCCGAGGCGCGAAGCCGGTCAGGGATGACCTCGCCAGAAGGCAAACTCCGCCGCGGAGCGCGGAGCTACACGGGAGCACGCCGCCAGCGCACCGGGCCTCAGATTCCGAGGCGCTTGAGTTTGTAGATCAGGGCTCGCCGGCTGATCCCCAGCAACTCCGCCGCCTTCGTTCGGTTCCCATCCGTGCGATTGAGGGCAAGACGGATGGCCTCTCCCTCGGCCTGTGAGATTGTTTTCACGGTTGCCGCGATGTCGATTCTGCTGCCTCCCCGCCCGGCTTCGGGACGGGTCGCTAACGCCGGGGGGAGGTTCTCAGGCAGAATCACATCTGTACTCGCCAGAATCGCTGCCCGCTCGATGGCGTTCGCCAGTTCCCGGGTGTTTCCAGGCCACGCATGGCCTTGCAGACGGCGAGCGGAGGCCGGTGAGAGGCGCTTGGTCGGACCGTCGCGCCGGCCAAGGAAATGGCGGGCAAGAGGCAGAATGTCCTCAGGCCGTTCCCGCAACGGGGGAATCGCGATGGCAAAGACGTTCACGCGGTAGAAGAGGTCCTGTCTGAAGCGGCCGGCCTCGACGTCTGTCTCGAGCTCCCGGTTTGTAGCTGCGATGAGGCGAAAATCCACCGTGCGGGCCTGGTCACTCCCGAGCGGAGTGATTTCTCCCGCTTCAATAGCCCTCAGGAGTGAAGGCTGCAGGTCCAGGGGCATGTCACCAATTTCATCCAGGAAGAGCGTTCCGCCGTGCGCGTTTCGGAACACTCCTTTGCGCTCCGCGATGGCCCCGGTGAAGGCTCCCCGTTCGTGGCCGAAAAGTTCACTCGCGAGCGTCTGAGCCGGCAACGCCGCGCAGTTCAGGGCGACTAGAGCTCGATCGGCCCGCGGGCTGGCCCGGTGGATGAAGCTGGCCAACACCTCTTTTCCGCAGCCACTTTCACCGGTAAGCAGCACGGTTGCATCGCTGCGTGAAACCTGATAGGCATCCCGGAGCACGGATTGCATGATCGGGCTCTCCGCAACGATACCCGACCTCAGATCTGCGGGGATTTCTGTGTCGCCCCCGTCGGATCCAGTGTCGAGTGTGTCGCCGACAGCGGCCACCAATTCGTCCAGGTCAACGGGTTTCTCGAGGTAGTCGACCGCCCCGAGCTTGAGGGCTTTGACCGCATCCCTTATGTCGGCGTAGGCAGTAATGAGGAGACATGGCAGCAGAGGGTGTTCCTCAGCGATACGCTTGAGGAACTGAATGCCGTCCATTCCCGGCATGCGAACATCGCTCACGATCATGTCGGGGGGGCTTGCCAGGACGAGTTCCTCGGCCTCCTCCGCCGAGCCGGCTGTCGAGATGCCATAGCCCGCGCTACGCAAGGTCTCGGCATAGAGCTGCCGGTAGCGTACTTCGTCGTCAATGACAAGGACCGTTGGTGCCATGGTTTTTCCGGCTATACCGCTTCTATGTCCGACACGTCGATTGTTGTTCCTACGCCAAGGCTTGACGTCGCCCGGATTCGCCAGCCGGACCGGTCGATGATGCGTTTGACAATGGCCAGTCCGATGCCGTGACCCTCCCGGCTTCCGCTCGCGTAGGGCTTGAAGATATGGGGGAGAAAGTCCGGCGGTATCCCATGGCCGGTGTCGACTACCGTGAGCACGCATTTTCGCCTTGGAACAGATTTCAGTGAGACTGTCACCAAGCCGCTCGACTCCGTCGAACGCAGGCTGTTGTTCAACAGGTTCAGCAGCACCTGCGAGAGCATTTCCGCGTCTGCTCTGATCGTGACCGGGGAGACGTCCACTCGCAAATCGATACCGGCTGCAACAAAGTCCTCGCGGATCAGGTTGCAGACCCCGACGATGTGGCTGACCGCTGGCACGTCCGAGGGGTCGGGGTCTCTCAGGCGGGCGTAGTTGAGGAAGTCTCCCAGCCGGGCTGCCGTGACGTCCGCTTCCTCCATGATGTCCTGGGCTTTCTCGCGCGGGACGCTGGGGAGTTCACCGTCGTCGGCGATCTGCTGCGCCAGGCCGCGGATGATTCCGAGAGGGTTCTTTGTCTCGTGAGCGAGCCCTGCCGCGGCCAGAACGAGTTCCTGCACCTGTACTCTCCGATCGGTCGCCAGCCTGAGCTCCCTCTGCAGCCGACCATTGCGCACCACCAATGAGAGAGTCAGAGCCAGCAGCGTTGCTCCCAGGCATGTCAGCACAAGGACGACCAGAAGCAATTCACCGTCAGAATTTCCGGGCCCTATCAAGGCGGCCGGATCGTACACCAGGACCAGTTGGTCCACGGGTACTCCGGCGGGTTCAGTTTGCTCTGAATCACCAACAACGGAACGCCAGACGGCCAGCTTGCCACCCCGGAACGCGACTCCTTCGGGTCCCCTGAGAGCATGGACTCCCTCGAGGCGAGGTCCGGCCTCGGCAACAACCGTCTGTTCGTGCAGGACACAGACATACTCCAGGGCTCCGCCGGACACCAGTCGCTCGAGTCCCGCAGTGAGCCCATCCCCCGTAGTGCCATGCCCAACTTCGCTCTGTACCCATGCGACAGCGAGTTCTGCGGCTGTTACCACGGCTTGCGGACATCGGTTGACGTCCGCCCACGATGTGGCTATGAGTTTCCCCGCCACCCAGAGACCAAGCCCCAGAGCCGCCAGAAGGCTGATCGTGACAATCAGCAATGGCCCTCTACTTGTGCGCTCTGTGTTCACCCTGCATGTCCCTTGCTGATCGTTCACTGGGCTTGGGGGCCAGCCCTGCACTTTCTGCAAACTGCGCAATATGTGCACAGTTGCCTGCGGCCTGCGGGCGTCTCCGTTTTGGGTCAGGCCTGCCTATTGAGCGTCGTGTTCTACAATGGCATGCTTTCTGCGGTGGACAACGTGCATCGCGGCCCAGCCGCCCGACCGCGACCCGAAAGGAAACCCATGCAAGCCATCGCCACAACAGCACAAAGCCTGCCAACAGACCTCTTGCCGGCTCCACAGCCCGAGGCGTTTCTTCAGGGGAACAACCATCTCAATCAAGATCCTGTTCTGCGCGAACTTGACACGGTGGTGCGAACCCACACGCCGCTGGTCAAGCACCTGGCCCGGCGCTTTGCGGGGTATGGACTCCCGTTGGCGGACTTGGTTTCCGAAGGCACGCTGGGGCTGTTGACGGCGGCCCGGAAGTACGATCCCGGACGGGGGGCCCAGTTCAGCACCTACGCCGGCTACTGGATCGATCACCGAATGCGCCGTGCCTTGGACTGTCAGGCCCCCACCATACGGATCCCCTGTGGAACGGTTGACCGGATCCGGGCGTTGAGGCAGGCGCGTGCCGACCTGCGGAACCAGCTTGGCCGGGAGCCATCAGCCCAGGAGCTTGCGGACAAACTCAAGACGGATGTCCCGGCTGTCAAGCGCCTTCTTCACGGCGATGTGCGAGCCTATTCGTTCTCGGATGCTCAAGACGGGCACACGGAGGGTGAGCGCCCCGTCTATGACCTGCCCGATACACGCCAGCCCTCGCCGGCGGCGGCGGCCATGGAGCGGGATTCCAGGGCCTTCATGCACCGGACGCTCGATCAGCTCCCTGAGCGTGAGGCGACCATTGTGACCATGTATTTCGGTATCGACGACACTGCACCTCAGACCCATGTTGAGATCTCCCGCCAACTCGGTGTTTCAGCCGAGAGGGTCCGCCAGCTTCTCAAACGGGCTCTCCAGAGGCTCCGTGCTGTTCTCCTCGACCAGCGCCACGAGCTTGCTCCCCTCCTGGCGTGCTGACCGCGCCTTGACGCGCTCGGTCTTACCCGTCATCTTGAGGCGAAGACGAACCCACGTTCCCGTTGTGTCTCCGTCTGGAGCAAGCCCTGGTCTACAGCATGTGCCGCCTCACTTCCATTGGACCCGTATTCGGCGCCCGTCCGGGAGCTGTCTCTCCCTGTCCTGTCGTGACACGCCTACACTGTCTCCTCATCACTCTTCTCCTGATCTGTCCGTGCCTTGCCCAGCCCCTGAAGGTCCCTGACGAAGGCATCGAGATCCGCGAGCTCGGGTTGATGCTGGAGGTCCAGCGGCTTATCACCGAGCACTATCTGGGTGAGGTCAATGTGGATGTTTGGGATCTGATCTCACGCCCGGGCGAGTTGCGCCGTGATCTGGATCCCTTCAGTGGATTCTTGACTCCTAAGCAGCTGCAGTCTCTCCAGGAGTATCACCACGGTGGGTTCGGTGGATTGGGGATTGTCATCCGTATGCAGCCAACCGGTCTTCACGTCGTTCGTCCTCTGCCGGATTCCCCCGCTGAACGGGCGGGGCTTCGCCCTGGGGATCGCATCACATCCATCGAAGGCGAGCCGACTAAAGGAGAGACGTTGCGTGACGCGGTGGTGAAGTTGCGCGGCGATCCCGGAACCAAGGTCAGGCTTGAGATTCTGCGTCCGGGAGAGGACGAGCCCCGGACCATCACGGTCAAACGGAGCCGGGTCGGTATCCCAAGTGTGACGAATATCGGCGTCTTGAGCGGCGTTGTCGGTTACCTGCGCATTCGCCGTTTCGGGGAGCGCACGGCCGACGAAGTCGACGAGGCTCTCAAAGCGCTTGCCACGGCCGGAGCACAAGCCCTCATCCTCGACCTGCGAGCCAACCCCGGCGGGTTGCTCCAGGCAGCTATCGCCGTTTCTGCCCGATTCCTGCCTCCGAACACTCTGGTCACAACGACTGAACGGAAGGGGGGCACAAAGCAGCACGAGTTCCGCACCCCGCGGAGTGCCACCCCGACCAGCCTTCCCATGTTGACGCTTGTGGACGCCAGCTCGGCAAGTGCTGCGGAGGTCGTTGCCGGATGTCTTCAGGATTGGGAGCGATCTCTCCTCCTGGGGCAGCCGACGTTTGGCAAGGGGTCGCTGCAGGACCTGGTCTCACTCCCGGATGGACGTGCGATCCGGCTCACCACAGCTCAGTACAAGACACCCAAAGGGAGAGTCATCCATCAGCGTGGACTCATCCCTGACATGGTTGTCACGCTCTCCGACTGGGACCTGGTGGACTTGGTGGGCCCCGCCGCTCCCCTAACCCAGGCTTCCGCCAAAGCGCCTCCGAGCCGGGATTCACAGGTCCAACGCGCCATCGACGAACTCAAACGGGGGCTGTCTGCGGGGCCGCAGGAATGATTTTTCCCTTGGGTCCGCCGAGGGCCGCCTCGGCTTTTCTTCCTGGAGGCCGGTTTTCCAAACCGGTAAGAGCCGGTCCAAACGACCGGAGCTCCAGCCTCTCTCTGGGTCCGCTCCCGATGGTCACGGCTCGGCCGGACAGCTTCCTGTGAACCGAGCTGCGCACCACGTCAGCCGGGCGCGTGCCTGGAGATCCGCCTTTTCCAAGGCGGCAGGAAGGCTAGACCGGCCGGGACGACCGGAGCTCCAGAGGACTGGCTGCAGATCTCACTGTTCCCTCAGCGCGGCCTCGATCTCATCTGCCAGTGCGGACCGGGCGCGGTAGAGTTCGGCGGGATCACGGGAGTAATCCGTCACGCTTCTGACCAGCTGTCTTGCCTGTTCTTCCGTCGTCTCTCGGCCCTTGAGTCTGGTCAGCATGGAAAGGTAGTCGTAGTCCTCGACACCATCCCGCACGTTTTCGAGCCGGATACTGCTTACCGGGCCGGTCGGCGTGGGATAGACGAGTACGCCATCACCGGTCATTCGCTGAACACAGGGGGATGTCCAATCACCCAGGTAGGGGTCATCTCCCTGAATGACCTTGTTCCTGTGCCAGTAGTTGACGTGCCAGAAGAGCAGGCCATCGACTCTCTCCGCATAGGTCATCCACGGCAGCAATCGGCCTTCGATTGTTGCGTAGTCCATGGAGGCGAAGTTGGCGTATGGGTGTTTGGGCCCGCAACAGACGTACCACCAGATCTGTTTGCCTTTCGCCCGGAGCGCGCTGGAAAGATCCGCCTTGTAGCGTGGGCTCAAGGGGCAGTACCAGTCCATGTAGTCTTCGTAATCCGGGGGCGTCTCTTCCCGCTTACTGTACATGTAGCCGGCCGTGGTAAACGTGCTGATCTCGGGGTAGCGGCCCTTCACGAACCGGCAGATGCCCTTGATTAGGTCGTCATACTCCTCCCGTCGCTCATCGAAGCCATAGACGTACCCCATCCTGGCAAGCCCATGTTTCCGGAGTTGGGCGACGACGGGATCCAGGCGCTCCCCGAGTCGCTGGTTGAAGTCGGGACCGTAAGCACTCAACGCCGAGTAGCACGTCCAGAGACGCTGCTCCTTGGGTCTGGGGACGAGGTTCAGGATGTTGAATGTGTTCATGCCGCGTTCGCGAGCGTAGAGGAGGTCTTCGATCCGAGGTGGCTCCGTGCGCGAGATGTCGTCCGGATTGAGCCGGTGGTCCAGCATGATGTCAAGGCACTTCCTGCGCAGTTCGGGTGTCAGTTCGCCATACGTTCCCCGGGTAAAGCCATCCATGATGGCAAACGCGGTCCTCATGCTGAAGATCTTGGGGAGCGCGAATGAGCGGACCCGAATCGAGATTGGGATGTCGGTTTTCGGCGCATTTCCCGGTCGGATGGTCACGACCCCGCGGTACGTTCCCGGAGCTGTCCGCCGCTCCGCAAAGGCATCGAGCCAGAAGGTCTGTGTCCTGCCGCCCGGGACGTCAACGGGTCTTGCCGGGAGGAGCACATCCGGGCACCAGTTCGGATGGGCCGGACCGGCCGGGTGACCTGAGGGCTGGCGCACCCACACGTAGCCCACGACGTGCCACCGGAGAGCGTCACGCGGGAACGCCTCCCCTGATTCATTCACCAACGTCCCAACGTCGAGTTTCACTCCGGTCAGTGGGGCGTCATCCGCGGGTTTAATCGCGATCTGAAGGCCTTCATGTTCGCCTCTGGCAAGATCAAGGGCTCCCGACCGGCCCATGCCCGGGGCCGCGGTGGGATAGACTTTTGTCATCGAGTCCTGTGTCCAGGCTGCATAGCCCTCACGCACGGAGTTCTCGGGTTGATGATGAGGCGGGATCGCGAGAGGGAAGTCCACCTTCTCGCCTCCTGCGGCAGTTGCGGAGATCGCGGCGACGACCGGCACACCTTTCTCGCCTCCCGGCCACAGCCAGAAGAGATCTCGACCTGTCCCGGCCGTGCTCCCGAGGGATTGGCGCTTCGCGTCAAGCAGCTTGCAGGTCCATGCGGCGTCCTTGCTGAGGGTCGCCGACAGACTGAGGCCATTTGGGCTCCTCGGGAAATCAGAGGCGACCTGGACGTCCGTGACGTGAAGGCCTCCTCGGAAGAGAGCAATGTCGTCGAACCAGGCCGTGCCGGTTGTGCGCCGCAGGAAGACAAACACCTGGAGTTCCTTGACGGGCTTTGCCGGCCAGTGGACCGCGGCGCTGTACTGCCAATCATGCGTCCCTCGGGCCCACGTTGTTCGCTTCCCCCACCAGGGAGAACCGTCTTCATAGACACCATCCACGTAGATGGCGCAATCTCCCCCGCCGAGGGTGTCCTGCGTCTTGCACCAGCCGCTGATGATCAAAGGGCGTCGGTCGGGTTTGTCATACGTTATCGTCTGTACGACCCCCATTCCGTCTTCTCCACCGCGAGCCGTGCACTTGATGGATTGGGTCCCGGCGTGGAACGTCTGACGGTCAATTTCGTACCCTCGACGAACTGGCTCCCATCCTTCGAGGCGATCAGTCGTGCCGAGCTCGAAATCACCATTGGTCATCTCATTCGGCGCCCCTTGAGCCCAGAGAGAGAGCGGCAGCATCCACAGCAGGGCGGAGATCAGACGGACTGGATTCAGTACAGAATGCATGTGTGACACCTCGCAAGACATTGGCCAAGAACGCACAGGGTGCTAGCATACAGCCAGACCGATTTCACGCGAACGGGAACCGTTGCCACACATCAAGGACATGCCATGAAACGTCGAGCTCGTGCGACCGCCATTGCGTTGATCGGCCTCACGTCCTTGCTGGGAACGCTGCGGGCTCAGCCTTCAACCCTCGTCCACGACTACTCCGCGATCGTGACCCGTGCTGTGGAGACGTTGATGGCGAAAGGGACGGATCGCTATGGCCGCGTGCACTCCCCGTTGTTCGCCGCATGTCTTGACCTCAGGACCCTCGCCATGCCTACTCATTCTCCCCGCATCCCTCCCGGTCCCAGGATTCGTGAGGGGGATCGCTGCTGGCCCGGCTGCAACCTCTATCTCGACACACTGACGATTCGAGTCATGTACGACCTGACCCGCCGGACGGGCGACCCCAAGTACCGGCAGGCAGCGGAGGACTACATGGCGTACGTCCTGAAGTACTGCCCGAGCCCGACCACCGGCCTGCTCCCTTGGGGAGAGCACACCTTCTGGAATCTCACCACCGATTCAGTGGAGCGGGATCGGCACGAACTCCTGGTCTGGCAACCGCTATGGCCTGAGCTCTGGGACATCAATGCCCCGGCTGTGCGACGAGCGATCGAGGGAGGGTATGCCCACCATGTCTTTGACAAGACGACCGGCCTTTTCGATCGGCATGCGTCCTATGGCAAAGCCCGTGCCGTACTGAATAAGACGCAGGGAATGCCGTGGATCAAGCACGCTGGGCTGATCGCCTACTCTCTCGCTTTTCTCTACGGCCAGACCGGCGAACAACTTTACCTGGACCGCGCGCTGCAGATGGCCAACCTCTACTGGAACACGCGGGATGACAAGACCGGGCTCCCCATCGGCTGCATCGGGTACTCCGAACAGCCTGGCTCTGGAGGCATTTCCCAGACGGTGTCACTGTTAGCCGCTTCGCAGGCTTCCGGCCGTCGGGAGTTCCGGGACATGGCGGTTGCCTACCTCGAAGCATTCCTGAAGAGGCGTTCGTTCAAGGGGGCGGCATCCGTCCCTGAAACGGCCTGGGCGATCGGTTACGGTAGCGATGGGGGGATTTTTCGGGAGTGTCAGTATGTGCTCCAAGGCTACCAGGCTACAGGCTCGAGCGATATGCTCGCGTTCTGCGAGTATTGGGGCAGGGGCATGATGGCTGGATTGCCTCCCGAACAGGCGACGGCAGAAGCCTATGGGCGCTCAATCCGTTTCCTGGCCGGACTCTCACGCGCGACCGGCAATGCCGTTTACGTCACCCGTGCTCACCGCCTGGCTGAGCTGGCCATGCAGCGCCTCTACCATCAGCCCAGTGGACTCTTCCGAGGCATGGTCGGCTACGATTACTACGATGCTCAGTTTGGGATCGGCGAACTGTTCATGGGACTGCTCGCGTTGGACGACAGAGCCCGTCTGCCGTCCGACGCCCTGCTGAAGGTCGAAATCCTGACCCCGGGAGTGGCCTCCGGGATCGAAGGTTGGCCGTTACGGATCGCCGTCAGCAACGCCGGAGATGCGCTGGTCAACGGGACGATTCGACTCAAGGGCCCGAGCAGTTGGCGCGTGACCCCCAGTGTCTGTCCATTCGAGGTCGTGGCTTCAGAATCGGCGGGGGATGCGTGGATTCGGGAATCGGGTATCACCCACTGTGACTTTACCGTCACCAGCCCCAGCGTGGCCGAGACGCAAACGCAGCAGGTCGTCCTCTCGGTGGAGACGGGCAAGGAAGGGCCCCACCAAGGCCGTGACATTGCGCTGAGCCTGATGACGTTCGGAGCCCGCGATGTCTTGGCTGAACCGTTCGTCCCCGATGACTTCACCATTGCCATCGCGCATCTGGATTCCGTCACGGCCCCCGATCATCTGAAAGGGGCGAGCTGGTCCCCTGAGGATGTGGGCATTGTATCCGGTGGGGTTTTCGCCGGTGCCGGCACGTTTACCAGGGACACGTCGCGGATCAGACTGGCCTTCCCGGGCGGTGTTCCCCCCAACGGTACACTTGAGTTCTTCTTCCGGCCGGCCTGGTCGAGTACGCCGGGGCGGGAACCCGCCAGCGATGACGTTCAGCGCCACATCTTCAACTGGGCCCCCATGACCAGAAACGCCATGCTTTGGGGCTATTTCCTTGACGAGCTGGGTGCCTACATGGGTTTGCGCGTGCACGGCAAGCACGGTAAGCCAGGCGTGCGCCTTGATCTGCCGTTCGATCAAGGTCGGTGGCACCATCTCGCTATGTGCTGGGAAACGACCCCCGACGGGGCGCTCCGCCTGGCCTACTTTGTGGACGGACGCCGCTGTAACAAAGGCGACTTGGCGCGCCGTCCCCTGCCTGCTGGTATCCACTTCGGGAACGAGCTCAACATCGGCTCCTATCCGAACTGTCCGGCCAACGGCATCATCGACGAGATCCGTGTCTCTTCTGTGCGACGCTACACGGAGGGTTTGATCATCCCCGCTCTCGAAGGCAGGTAAAGCAGCGCCAACTCGTGCGTGACTCCAACCTCGCTGTAACCTCGTGGCCGCTTCGTGAGTATACTGAACAAACTCCTGTTTGTACCCAAAAGGACCCGATGGCCATGGCAACCGCGATGCAGAACTCCCGATTCGCCTGTGTGTTTGCTCTCCTCGCTGCAGGCGCGCACGCCGACATTGTCCGGATCGACAGTGGCAGGATCCGCGGGACGGTCACGGCGGATCCGGACGTACGTGTCTACCGGGGGATTCCGTTCGCACAGCCCCCGGTCGCTAAGCTGCGCTGGAGGCCGCCGCAGCCGGTTGCCGCGTGGCCGGAGGTGCGTGATTGCGTCGCCTATGGTCCGTCGTGCGTGCAACCGGCGGCCAAGATCATCAAAGAGGTGGAAGGCGAGCGCAGCGAAGATTGCCTCTACCTCAATGTCTGGACGTCGGGCACGACCGGCGTCCGGCGCCCGGTGATGGTCTGGATCCACGGGGGCGGATTCACGATTGGCAGTGGTGCGCAGAAGGAGTATGACGGCCAGAGTTTCGCGGCCAACGGCGCTGTCCTCGTAACCATCAACTACCGCCTGGGCCCTCTCGGGTTCATGGCTCATCCGGCGCTGAGTGCGGAGTCCCCCCGCGGTATTTCCGGAAACTACGGGTTGCTGGACCAAATCGCTGCTCTGCAGTGGGTGAAGCGCAACATTGCGGCGTTCGGAGGCGACCCGCGGAACGTGACGATCTTCGGCGAGTCAGCTGGCGGCGTCTCGGTGGGGTGTCTCTTGGCTTCCCCTCTGGCCAAGGGGCTTTTCCACCGGGCGATCATGCAGAGCGGAGTCGCGGCTCGCAGCACGCCGTTGCGAGGAACCCCCGTGCGGGGAAAGTCGGCGGAAACGGCCGGGATTGAGGTCGCCAGACAGCTCGGGATCCAGGGGAATGCGAAGGCCGCCGCCCTGCGAGCCGTTCCTGCTGACAAACTGCTCAAAGCCGCTAACCCGCGCGTTGGACTGTTTGGCAAAGGTCAGCCCTTTTGGCCCTGCGTCGATGGGCACGTCCTGCCTGAACCGCCTCTGGAGACCATCGTTTCAGGAGAACACAACGATGTCCCTGTTATGCTCGGCTCGAACGCCGACGAGGGGACGCTGTTCCTGCGCCAGCTTCCCATCAAACGGCCGATGGGCTATCGATGGCTTCTGCGGACCATGTTTCGTGAGGATGCGTCACGCGTCCAGGAGATATTCCCGGTGACATCTGCGGCAGACGTTAAGACTGCCCTCAATCGTGTTGTCACGGCCAGCGGCTTTGTGGCCACGACGCGGCGAGTTGCCAGGGCGTTGGCCGATGCGCGGTCACCGGTTTGGCTCTACCATTTCAGCCGCGTGTCACCGATCGCTGAACGCACTGGCATGGGCGCCACGCACGGGGCCGAGATCATGTACGTGTTCCGGACACTCCCGCGGTGGTTGCAGGCTGAGGCGGACAAGGCCGTCGCGGAGACGATGCACGCGGCCTGGCTCCGGTTCGCGCAGACCGGCGACCCCAATGGGGGGAACCTACCCAAGTGGCTGTCCTACACGCCCCAAAACGATGCCCATCTGACGTTCGGAGATTCCCCTGAGGCTGGCCGGGATCTGCTTCGCAAGGAGTGTGACCTGTTCGACGAGATTGCTCCCCGGCGGTGAGGGCCAGTGGTGGAAGAGGGGTACCCTCCCGACCGCCCCCTTGCTCTGTTCGGAGGGACCCGACGATCAGGGATGACCGGATCTCCAGAGGTGTTTGAGCAGGCGGTGCTTTCTGGAGGCCGGTTTCCCCAAACCGGTGCCTTTGTCTTACCCCGGAAGGCCCCGCCGGTCAGGGATGACCGGATCTCCAGAGGTGTTTGAGCAGGCGGTGCTCTCTGGAGGCCGGTTTTCCCAAACCGGTGTCTTTTGCCCAGGAAGGGCTCGCTGATCACGGATGACCGGAGTTCCAGAGGTGTTGGCAGGGCGATGCTCTCTGGAGGCCGGTTTTCCCAAACCGGTGTCTTTTGCCCAGGAAGGGCTCGCTGATCACGGATGACCGGAGTTCCAGAGGTGTTGGCAGGCGATGCTCTCTGGAGGCCGGTTTTCCCAAACCGGTGTCTTTGCTTCACTTCTGTGCCTTGGGGAGGCGACACGTGAAGGCCTGGATGCGGCCTTGATCAGTGGTGGTGACGAGCTTCCCATCCAGCACGGTCAGACGCATCGCCCGACCCTTGGTGGGGGCCTGGGCAAGCGGCGTCCCCGCGAGATCAAGCAGGAGCAGACCTCTACTGCCGGCCGCAGTCGCGATGACGTTGCTGCCGGCGGAGTCCACGAGGGCCAGGTCGGTTGCGCCATCCCCCACCGAACGAGCCCAGACTCTCTTGCCATCGCCGGTGAAGCAGAACACGTGTGCGCTCTCTGCGGCGCACAGAATTCGGGCACCGTTTCCGCTCTGCGGGGTCCGCAGGCAGACGATGCGGGTGACCCTGTCTCCAACATTCGCCGTCCAGCGCCGCTTCCCGTCGGTGGCAAAACATATCAGCTCACCACCATCGGTCCCGAGGAGAATCTCGACCTGGCCGTCACCATCGACATCGGCCGCAGCGACCGCGGTTTGCTCGGGGCCCAAGCGGTCTGCTTTCACGAGCCGTTTGCCGTCGTGGTCGATCGTGTTGAGGCAGTAGTAGGCATTGCCTCCGACTACTTCATCCTTCCCGTCCTTGTCCAGGTCGACGGCGCATCCCACGGTTGCGGAGTGCGCATAGATCACGTTCTTCCAGAGCATCTCGCCGGTGGCATCGTAGGCCAGGTACTGCCAGCTCAGACATCCGCACACGATTTCCGGTCGGCCGTCGCCGTTGACATCGGCCGGGAAGACGGTGATGACGTCGCTGCGGATTCCGCGGAACTCAGGTGGTTCTGCGTGCCACCGTTCCTTTCCGGCAAAATCGAGTAGACCGAGCCGGGCGGCGTCCGCTCCGTAAATCACCTCGTCTTGACCATCGCCATCCACATCGGCGCAAGCGACCGTGTTGATCGCCGCCTGGTCCTCCGTGACGTGGGTCCAGAGCGCCTGACCGTCGGGTGAGAAGGCTCGGATGACGCCGCTTGCGGAACCCGCAACCACGGCCTCCCCGTGCTTCCCGAAGGATGCAGAGGTCAGCGCCCGGACTTCCGGGACTCTCCCGGGGCGTGTTCCCCTGATCTCGATTTCCGCCAGGTAGACACTGGAATCATCGCGTGCCGGCGTGATGACGAAGCGTGCCTGCTTGAGCGCCTGATTGATATCCACCGCCATGAGTGTGTTGACGTTATTCCCCCAGCGCTGAGTGCCGGTCTCTCGGAACGGTTCCGTGACGGGCCGGATGTCGTCGATGAACCCGTCTGAGCTGATCTCGAGTGTGCGTCCCGCAATGTCCCACGTCTCGAACATGTGCCATTCACGCAAGACAACCCGGGTGACGTGCGTGGGCTCGGCCAGTTCAGCCACAATGGTGGGCGCGACGCCGTTTGGCCACTGAACGGAGAACATGGACGAACTGAAGGCGCCGTCAGTGAGTTTCTCGATCGGTCCATAGCGCCCGGAGTGCTGCTCGTCGCAGGTAACCGAGACAACGGGCAACGGCTCTGGCGGAGGATCAAAGGCGACGTGTTCCCAAGCGAGGGGGAGGGAAGGCGTGTCAGACTGATCGGGCGCGTCGTTCGCTACGCCGCCGGGGTGTTTCTTCGCCCAGGATAGCGCCTTGGCGACCGCGGGATCCGCCACCGCCGGGGCCAGGGCCAATGCATGTTGCCCGGCAGTGAGTGCGATCACCGCAACTCCGTCGCCTCCGGCCTCGACTGCTTCATCGCCCCAAGTCACTCGTCCTCCCTGGCTCGTCCGCAATCGCAGTTCGCATGGTGTCGTCGCTGTCACCAGAGCTTTGCCCTCCCCGGGAAGGAGCTCAACGGAGACCGGCGCCGAAGCGCTCACAATCAGTCCTTCGCCTGTCAGCGCCTGACACGAGGTGGCCACGATGTGCTGTTCATTCAACAGCAGGAGCGATGCATCGGTGGCGATTCCGGGAATGCTCTTCCCAGGTCCGAGTGCGAGAAGGTCCAGCCCCTTGTCGCCGGTTACGGTCACGATTCCGTCGCTGATCTTCCTCGGCTGGACGTTGCGTTGTGCCTCCATCGGTTGCGCATGTACCGCATTCACAAATTGGTAGGAGGCGCCTGGGACGAGTGATCTGCTGACCTGCTGAGACAGGCGGCTGACGGGCAGTCGATGCACGATCTTCATCGTCTCCAGCCGCTGGGCCGCGCCGTCGGCATTGGTGACGGTCACCCGCATGGGGCGGTGGTCTGCGTTCATCGTTGCGCCGTTCAGTTTGGCTTCCCCCCAAGGCCTCCAGCAACAACGGAGGGTGTAGTCGCCGGGCTCCTGAGCGGTGACCGTGTCGACAACGAGGAAGTACTCGCCACGGCGCCAGATGATTGCGCGTTCCCACTCCGCTCCGTTGTAGCGGGTCAGGTAGGAGCGCGTAATGCCCGTATCACCGATGAAGGCGGCCTCCCGGAGCCCGGTCACGGCCGGAGTCAGTTCGGAGCTCCCATTGCGCAGGATGACCAGGCTGTTGTGATACTTTGGAGCATTCTTGATGTACTCCCCATCGACCAGAAGCGGCTTGCCTCCGGCAGCGAAGCGGATGATGGCGTTCGCATCGAAGTGCATGTGTGTACCGCGCCCGAACCCGTCGAGGAGCAGGTATTCATCGTTGTCCCCCAAGCCGGCTCGGAAGGCGATCTTGTCGAACGTTTCCGGCCACGGCAGGTTTGCCGGCGTCTTGTACTGCGGACTCCGCGCGGCGTAGTCGTAGCACTTGCGTGGGAGAGTAGCCACCACCACCCCGACATGTGCGTCCGGCGGGGTGGGAGTGACCTCTGAGAAGTGGGGCTGGCCAAGGTTGAAGTGTTCATGCTCGACCGGTCCGCTGGAGGCCTTCCGGGCCCCCCACAGCATGGTTGGGTCACGCAGTTTCCAGCCGATCCGCTGCAACAGGCTACCGATTCCTGATGAACTGGTGTAGCCCGGATGGTCTCCGAAGGCAGCCTGGTACCCGGCGTTATCCATCACCATCTGGGCGACCTTTGCGGAGTCCGCAGCGTGTCCTTCGGTGAAGTACGTGTCGTCCCCCGTCGCCAAGGTATAGATCATGACGTGCGTCAGCGGGAGCCACTGGTAGGCGGCGGCGTCTTCAAGGGGCTTGCTGCAGTGCTTCTGGCCATCGAAGATCCCTTTGGCCACGGTGAGCCAGTCGTCGACGAAGGTCACTCCGTAGTGCCGTTTGACGTAGGTCCCGACGAAGTGAACACCGAGGGCAGGGAACGTGTTGTGGTTGTGCACGATGGTGTCGTTTGCGGCCCAGTGTTGGAGCTTGTCCGGCCGGTTCCAGCGTTGGTAGAGCACGCACTCCAGGCCGAGTCGAATAAGGTAGTTGGTGACCTGAAGACGCTCCGGGCCAGTGAACACGCCGCTTTCCTCCAGGAGGTCGTAGGTGATCGCGATGCTGTGCGTCCAGGAGTCACGGAAATCGCGGTCGTAACGCGCGAGTCCTTCGCTCTTGATGTAGTCATCGGTCGCGTAGTAGTTCATCATTGCGAGGAGGGCTTCGCGGTAGGCTTGTGCTTCCAGAGAGGCGCCTGTTCGCTGGTAAGACACGCCATGCTTGATCAGTCGTGCCACGCCGGATCGGCCACGGCCAGGGCTGGCAAAGAGCTTGCGGGTATACTCGGTGTCCTCCCGCAGCTTCTTCTCGGTCATTGCCGTCCGCCTCTTTTCCTGGCGGTCCTCCCGATCGAACACGATTTCCAGCAGGCGCCCAAGTGTTAGCTCACCCGTCTTCCCCGCCTCCTGGACTTTGGCGACGAATGCCTCTGCGGCTCGCTTCGTTCCCTCGGCAAAGCTCCCTCCAACCAAGATCGCGTTGTGTCCTGTGCCGAACGGATCGTGCACCGAGCGAATGACGTGCCCTTTGCGCCCTGTGAACCCGACGTCCAGGCAGACAAAGAAATTGTTGTAGAGCCGGGCAACGTGCCGATTGTTGTCGAGATGTCCGAGGAGAATGAGGTCGCGACTCTGGGCCTGCTCTTGCGTGATATCGGCGTCGGTGACCGTCTCCAGCGTGATCCCGGTGGCCGCCCGGATCGCTTCCCGAATGGCCTGGGCGGCCTCCGCCCACGCCGGGGCATCCGCGTGACAGATGGTGGCTTTGGCTTTGTTCGCTTCGACCAACGCCGTCACCAGCCGTAGCGGTTTGAGCTGATCAGCCTGGATTTCCATGCTCCGCAGGAGCGCCTGTTCCTGCTTCAACTTCTCGGCAGAAGCCGCACCAAAGGAAGCTGCCGTCGTCGCCAGCACGATCATGCCCGTGGCCGAAATAAGTCCCGTATGCATTGCCTTCTCCTGCTATGTCGCGTGCGACCTGCCATGCGGTACGCCGAATCTGTCAGGGCGCTGCCCCGACACCTCGCTGGGGGACCGGTGGCTCCCCCATGACCCCCACATCAACGGGATCGCGTACACCGGGTGCCAAGGCCCACCCGACGTTCGCGATCCCGGTGGCCTCCGTTCGCGCGTTGAGCAACGTAGCGGTCGAGGGCGAGAGACTCTCTGTTCGCCGTGACGTGCTGCCGTGTCAAGAGCCCCTGTGTCCGTCCGAGCCGCGACTATCGGGAGCGGTCTTCTCATCGATCCGGCAACCCGCTCCCGTGAGTCACGGCTCTGTTAAGGCAGACGTGCCCTCTGCCCGAGTCGCGGCTCTGTTAAGGCAGACGTGGTCTCCGTCCGAGCCGCGACCACCGGGAGCGGACGCCCTGGCTCTGCCGGCTGGGAACGCCCGCATGTGGATCCTGTTCGGGTAATCGGTGCAATTTATGTGGGAAAGGCTGCAATTGAAACACGCGCTCCTCAAGGCGGCGCCAATTGCGCTGAGGGGTTGGGCCGTTAACATAGGTGAGCCGGCCACGTTGGAGCTTTGGACGATCGGTCGGATCAGTCAAATCGGTCGGATCAGTCAGAAATCAGCCGAAGCGCAACAGCCTGAGCCGGCCACTGGACTGTTACCACCATCCCAATCTTGGAGCCATCCTTGTGAGAATTGCCCTCGCTTTCGTGCTCGTCTATACCCTCGCTTCACCATTCGTGTCGCTTGTTCATGCTCAAAATGGGCCGGCATTGCCGCCCCCGGCCAAGCTGACGACGACCGAAGCGGATGCTGATGGGGACGGGATTCCGGACCGGGTGGAAACCGTGCTCGGGATGCCGAAGGACCGGGCCGATACCCTCTATCTGGTTCACCACGACAAAGCCATCGCGGAAGGGGACCCGGTCCATTCCAGGCGCAAGCTCGTCCCTGACATCACGGACACGTACTTCGGGAACGTGGCAGGGAATCGCTGGGTGTGGCGGGTCGATTTCGCGAGCAAAGTCGAGAACGTTGGGGCAAATCTGCTGTTTTACATGGACGTCGACAACGATCCCACCACGGGACGCCAGGGAGGCGCAACCGGCACTGACGTGCGCATGAACTGCTTTGACGGGTCACCCGGCTTGGTCGTCCGCAATGCCAACGTCTGCTCCCGTGACCGCTCGATGCGTTCCGTTGCGGTCGGCAACTCGATTTACTACTGCATGGATCTGAACGTGCATACAGCGGCCAACGGGCTGGCGCACTTCCGCGGACGCCTCCTTTGCCAGATGGCGAACGACTCCGCTGACAGTGACTACGCCGACTGGTTCGAGATCATCGGGCCCAAACAGCAGGACGTGCCCAAACCTCCTGCGGGGATCGCGTCACAGGCGTTCTCGGAGAACGCGATCGTCCAGAAGCCGTGGCACGGTTGGCGCGATGATCTGCGTCGTGGAGAGCCGGTGATGTTGGTCGCAGAAGACGCCGAAACGACGGGCATGAAAGCGTTCAACAAGGCATTCGAGCCCGTTGCGGCCAACGCCAGTGTCTCCTGGTCGAGCCCGGTTGCGGGGGCGTACCATCTGAGTGTCCTCATTCAGGACAGCAAGGTGGGAAAGGAAGAGGTCGCTGTGCGCGTGGACGGGAACGCCATCGCACGTTCTGTGGCAGCGCAGAATGACGGGGACCTGTACCTGTTCACCACGGCTAAACCCGTTCAGTTCAAGCAGGGAAGTAACATCGTTCTGACCGCCGCAACACCGGCCCAGGACTTCCGGCTCTGCGAGTTCTTCCTGACCTCGGAACCGGTGCGTCCGGGGCCCCTGGCCATTGCCCATCTTGAGACGTTCTGTCCTGCGCAGACCGGTGATGGGGTCAACATCGACATCTGCTTCTTGACCAACTTCCCCTGCGACGCCGTGGTCCGTTGGGGGGCGGGAGACGCTCTAACCCAAGAGACCAAGGGTGATCGCGTTACCTACAACCATCGCGTCCGGCTCGCCTCGCTCACGCGTGGGGCCGCTTACAGCCTTCAGGTCACGGTGCGGGATGGTGCGGAAACGGTCGCCAGCGATGTCCTTCGCTTTGTGGCAGACGTTCGACGCCCGGACCGCTGCGGCGTTCGCAGCGCGTCAGTCTCTCTGAACCTGGCTGATCTGGCAGAAGGGCGCCCGGGGCCGTGGCCCCTGACCGGAGGCATCCCGCTGCAGGAAGGACACCTTGCGGACACCGCACACTGCCGCCTCAAAGACGCATCTGGGACAGTCGCCATGGCCCAGTTCGACGCGTTGGCCCGTTGGCCGGACGGCAGCATCAAGTGGCTGTTTGTGACCCATGTGGGTGAGCCGACGGAGGCGGGCTTCTCACTGGAATACGGAAGCGCTGTCACGGCTCCGAAGCCGCCGGTTGACGCGATCCGAGTCGAAGACAGTGGGGACGTCCTCATGGTCACCACCGACTGCCTGCGCACGACACTCAGCCGTACGCGTTTCACTCCTCCCGGGAGCGTGTCCCTGGACCGCAACGGTGATGGCGTGTTCTCCGCCGATGAGTGCGTTGTGCCGGACGATGGTGAAGGCTTAGTCCTGACTGATGCAAAGGGGAAGCGTTACACATCCACCGGAGCCGTTCCGACCCGTCTCGTGGTTGAGGAATCCGGGCCGATTCGCACCGTCATTCTGGCTGAAGGTCCTCTTCAGGGCGAAGCCGACCGCCTGCTCAGCTACCGTTGCCGCATGACCTTCTACCGGGGCTTCAGGGGGATCCCCACCGTGGTTTCGCTGGTCACGGACCAGGGCACGACCATTTTCCCCCCGACCATGCACCGCATTCGGAGCTTCACGCTGTCGATACCGGTCGCTTCCGGGGCGGCCGGTCCGGTCGAGAGGCGAGTTCAGGACGACGATTACCACTATGCCGTGCACAGCGGAGGGAACGTCGTCGAACACAAAGGGACGGCATCGCCGGTGCTCACCGCGACCACGCCGGCCGGGTCTGTTTCGGCCGTAGTCAAGGATTTCTGGCAGCTTTTCCCTAAAGGGTTGGCCTTTGACGGCAACCGACTGATGGTCGAGCTGTTTCCGGAGCTGCCCCGGGATCGCTATGCCCACGTCAAGGACGCCAAGCAGCTCACGATGAATTACTACTGGTTCCGCGACGGGGCGTACCTGGTGCCTTGCGGCAATGCTCCCAGCACGGACATTCTCTTCACGTTTGATGTCCCCGGAACGACACCACCAGCGGAGTTAGGTGCCGCCTGGCAGCATGCCGCCCAGCTCGCATGTTCGCCCGAACACATGTGTGCCAGTGGGGCTTTCATGGATCTCGAGCCCGAACAGGAAGGCATTCTGGAAGACTACCAGGGCTTCGTTCGGGACGGATTTGAGAAGGTAGAGGCGAACCGCGAACACCAGCGCTGGTACAGCTGGATGAACTACGGCGACTGGTACGGCGAGCGTGGGGTGAACTGGGGCAACCAGGAATACGACATGCAATTCGGGCTGCTGCTCCACTACGCCCGAAGTGGAGATATGCGTTTCCTGGAGCGTGCGGAGACCGCAGCTCGTCACACGGCCTGCATCGACCAGATCACCTGGTCCCCCGTCCCAGCCCGAATGGGGATTCAGAAGGAGCACGCGCTTTGGCATACCGGCGGTTTCAACACCCCCAAGATCGAGGGGGCCCGATTTTGGTTTGCCAACGGCATCTACAATACCGGCCACATGTGGACCCAAGGCACGTATGCCGCGTATTGCCTCACGGGAGACCGGCGCTTCAAGTACGCGATGGACTGCTTGAGCGAGTGGATGGCCGGGCACTACTGCACCTATCTCGAGCGCTGGCTGCACCGCAACTATGGCTGGGCAACCATGGTCGTGCTGGGGGCATGGCAGGTCGAGCCTAATCCCTACTATCTGAACGCGGCTCGTCTCTTCATGAAGAATGTTGTCTCCAAGCGGGATCCGGGGACAGGCACGTTCATCCACAACATCGGGGAGTGCACCCACCAGCCGCGCCACATGGGAGGCAAGACGTTCATGAGCGGCGTCGTGACCACTGCACTGAAGATGATGGATCAGATCGAGCCCAACGACGACTACAAGGAAGCCCTCATCGGGACCTGCGACTGGATGCAGGCGCGCATGTGGTATCCGGATGCGAACGGGTTCCAGTATGCCCAGTGTACCCAGTTTGACAACCGGCCGGGAACCGCCGGGATCAACATGGCCTGCGAGGGGCTTGCCTACGCGTATGACCTGACAAACAAGCCCGTGTATCGTGATATGGTCGTGCGTTCTCTTGCCCGCCTGGTGCGCCCCAACGGCGGTTCGGGCAGCGGAAAGGGCTATGCCCAACAGATCCGCATGACGCCCTTCGCCTTCAGCAGTATGGCGCGCTGGGGCATGACGGCCCTCCCAGTCGTGCCGTCGCGTGCCCCTGCCGGCTTTGTTCCTGAAGAACTGACCCTGTATGGCGGGGCGCCGGCTACGCTCCCGATTCTGGTCGACAACGAGTCACGCGCCACCTACAGCTGTTCCGCAGAGATTACTTCTGTTTCGGAGGGACTTACGGTCGAGCCCCGCCGCTTCGAGTGGAAAGCGGCTTCCGGCGCCACCCTGAACTCTCCATTTGTCGTCACCGGACCCGGAACTGAGGGAGCCAGCGTGACGATCGCCTACACCGTGGGCAAGGCTTCGGGCAAATCAGTCTGCAAGATTCGCCGTGGGAAGGTCTTCACACTCGGGACCAAGGTCGGGTACGTGGGCGCGCCGGAGGACCCGGTCGGAAAGGCCCTGGTCAAGATGGGGAGCACGGTTGAGCGCGTCTCCAAGCTGTCAGGCGCTGCGCTTCGCGGGTATGGAGCGCTGCTGGTGGGGTCTGAAGCGCATGAGAAGGGCTTCGGCGGGCTGCCTGGAACAGCTGGTGTTCTCCTCGATTTCGTGCACTCGGGCGGACAGATCGTGATGATGCAGATCCAGAACAGCAGTTTCAGGACGCCATACCTGCCCTTTCCACTCGCCGTGAGCAACACCAAGCGCGCATTGGGCAAGATCCGCACGCCAACCCATCCGCTCTTCTCCACGCCCAACACCATCCGCTCATTGGCCGGCGTCGTCTCATACGATACGTTGACAATCGCCGACCGTGCGTGGACTGTATTGGCCGAGGATACGGCTGGGAATCCAGCGATCGTCGAAGCAGCGTTCGGCAAAGGACGGGTCCTGCTCGTCCAACCGTCTCCCGATCGCTATGTGATCGGGACGGAAATCCCGGGCAAGGCGTTCACTGCGGACACCTGTCGGCAGTTTTTCGAGAACATACTTGCGTACCTGGAAGCGCACGTGGCCGCAACGGCCAACTGAGGAGGCAGTGGACTATGGGACTCAAGATTGGCTTCGTGGGTGTGGGTGGCATCTCACAGCGACATCTCGGGAACGCCTCCAAGCGTGATGACATCGAGATTCTCGGTCACGCTGACATCATCATGTCGCGTGCGGAGGCCGCCGCTGAGACGTACGGGGGCCGTGCCTACAACTGTTGCGTGGATCTCTACGAGAATGAGAAACCTGATGCAGTCGTGATCTGTACGCCGCCCTATGCTCACGGCGATATCGAGGAGGAAGCCGCCAAACGCGGAATCCACTTCTTCGTGGAGAAGCCCTGCGCGGTGAGCCTGGACCTGGCCAAGCGCGTCAAGGAAGCGGTGGACACCCATGGCGTGCTGGCTCAGGTTGGTTACATGTATCGCTTTGCCGAGGGCGTGCTCAAAGCCAAAGAGCTGCTTTCAACCCGGCGGATCGCCATGGTTCAGCAGCATTTTTACATGCCGGGGATGCCCGCCAAGCCCTGGTGGGCGAAGCTGGAGATGTCCGGTGGTCAGTTGACCGAGCAGTCCACTCATATGCTGGATCTGGGGCGTTTCCTGGCAGGTGATGTCGTGGCTGTGACCGGTCGCACGGCACGCGTCCACGACTGGACACCGGAGCCCGGGGCTCCCGTTTCGGATTCCGGCCTGACGGGCGCATACCCCGGGTTCACCATTCCGGATACAACGGCGTTGACGCTGGAGTACGCCAGCGGCGCCCTCGGTACACTGAGCTGCTCTATGGTTCCTGGAACGCAATGGGACAACGGGTTCCGAATCGTCGCAGAAGGCCTGCTGGTGACCATCGCCGGGGGCAACGTGTCCTGGGCCGGTGAGGAACAGGGGTCGGTGGCCGCCGGTGACAACTGGGCGAGCTATGTGCTGTACGATTTCTTCGATGCCGTAATCGAGGGCCGCGACGCTACGACAGTGCCCTACGATGAGGGCATCCGGAGTTTGGCCATTTCACTTGCGGGTTACGCTTCCCAGGAACAGGGCGGAGCTGTCATTTCGCCCCAGGACCTGATCGCCGATGTGTTCGGGACCGCGCTTGGGTGACGGTTGAGAAACCGTGGCTCGTTGCCCCGCGATCTGTCTCGTTTCTTGTACGGTGGGCGGCCCTCCGACCGCCATTGTTTGATGCCGCCCGGGGGCCGTGCGACGTACAAGAGAAGATGCCGCCCGGGGGCCGTGCGACGTACAAGAGAAGATGCCGCCCGGGGGGCCGTGCGACGTACAAGAGAAGATGCCGCCCGGTGGCCGTGCGGCGTACGACCGGAGCCGCTGGCAGCCGATCCATGCTCAGCCCCGTTGGAGCCACAGACGAATAATCACTCTCACAGACCACAATAGGAGAACAGCATCATGCGTAAGGCATCCCGAAAGTTCTTTGACGACCTCATCAAGACGCCTTCACCGTCCGGCTACGAGTACCCGGTTCAGGCTGTCGTTCGCAAGTACGCTGAATCGTTTGCGGACGAGGTCCGAACGGATGTCCACGGTAGCGTGATTGCGGTCAAGAACCCGGACGCCCCGATTCGCGTCATGCTGGCCGGACACTGCGACCAGATCGGTATGTTGGTTCAGTACATCGAAGACAGCGGCATGTTGCGCTGTGCGGCAATTGGTGGCGTGGACCCCACGGTCATCATCGCCAGCGTCGTCACCGTGCATACATCGTCGGGTCCCGTCAATGGTGTTGTGGGGCGCAAACCCATTCACCTGCTTTCTGCCGAGCAGCGCCGGAACGAGAAGCACGATGTTGAGGGATGTTGGATCGATATCGGTGCCAAGGACAAGAAGGCGGCTGAGAAGTTGATCGAGATCGGGGATCCAGTGACCTTCCCCCTGCGCAGTATTGAGCTCCAGGGCGATCTGATTGCCGCGACCGGCTGCGATGACAAGGTTGGGGTCTATGCCGTGATGGAGGCCTTGCGTCGCGTATCCAAGGCCGATCTGAAGTGTGCTGTCTATGCCGTGTCAACCGTGCAGGAAGAGCTGGGGCTTCGTGGCGCTCGAACCAGTGCGTTCGGCATCGATCCGCACGTCGGCATCGCGGTTGATGTGACCCACGCCACAGATTACCCTGGTGTCGATCCCAAGCGCGTAGGCGAGGTGAAGGTGGGCAAAGGACCTTCGGTCGCGCGCGGTCCCAATATCAATCCCGTGTTGCGTGAAGTCATCGTGAAGGCGGCCAAGGTGAAGAAGATCGCTTACCAGACGGAACCTGCTGCCCGTGCAACCGGGACGGATGCTAACGCGATTCAGATCAACCGGGCAGGTGTTGCAGCTGCTTTGGTCAGCGTGCCGAACCGGTACATGCACTCTTCCGTTGAGGTGATCTCCCTGACCGATCTCGAAGATGTGGCCAAATTGCTCGCCGAGACCGTCCTCCGCATCGACGAAACGTGTGATTTCACCCCGCGCTAAGGGACCCTCGTTCTGAGGAGGAACGCCATGTCATTTACCCGCCGTGATTTTCTGCAGCAGATGTCAGCCGGTGCTCTGCTTGCCGCCGCCCCCCCCGTCTGGTCTGCGGATGAGGGCGGGACTCGCCCGCCGAACATCGTCTACATGATGGCCGATGAACTTGGCTACTTTGAGCTGTCCTGTCTGGGCAACCCGAACATCAAGACCCCGGTGATGGACCGCATGGCGGCCGACGGCATCCGGTTCACGCAGGCCCTGGCCGGTTCAGCCGTTTGTGCCCCAACTCGATGCTGTTTGATGACCGGGAAGCACTCCGGACACACATCGGTGCGGACGAATGGCGGGGGGACGCCACTCCGGGACGGGGAGGAAACCGTAGCTTCCGTGCTGAAGCAGCGCGGCTATGCCACCGGGGGATTCGGCAAGTGGGGCTGTGGCGGGCGCGGGTCCACCGGCGTCCCCGAGAAGCATGGTTTTGACGTCTTCTTCGGCTACTACGACCAGGTGCATGCGCACAGCTACTACCCGAAGTACATCGTGCGCAACAGCGAGGAAGTTCCACTTCAGGGCAACAAAGGCGGATCGAAGGGGGAGACGTATTCGCACTACGCGATCATGGACGATGCCAAGCGCTTCATTCGGGCAAACCGGGAGAAGCCGTTCTTCTGCTACCTGCCGATCACGCCTCCGCATGGGATCTTCGATATTCCCGACACCGACCCCGCCTGGGCCGTTTACCGCGACGAGCCGTGGCCCGAGCCGGCCCGCCGTTACGCTGCGATGGTCACCATGATTGACCGCCAGCTGGGGGAGATCCAGGACTTGCTGCGAGAACTTGGACTTGAGGAGAACACGATCGTCTTCTTCTGTGGAGACAACGGTGGCAATGATTACTTCAAAGACAAGACGCATCCCCGGGGCTTCCATGGTGCGAACGTCAATCCCCGGACAGGCAAGGAGTTCCGAGGCCGGAAGGGGCAACTGTACGAGGGTGGACTGCGAATCCCGATGATTGCCCGCTGGCCGGGGAAAATCCAGCCCGGCCGTGTGAGCGATTTGCTCTGGTATTTCCCCGATGTGCTCCCGACTCTTGCGGAGATCGCGGGGGCAACGCCTCCCAAGGACATCGACGGCATGTCCATCGTCCCCGAACTGATCGGCGCGGAGGCCGCGGGACGGTCGCAGGAGCAGCACACCTACCTGTATTGGGAGATTGGTCAGCAGACCGCCGTGCGCCTGGGAACGTGGAAGGCGATACGCCCCCGCCGGAAGGGCGAGTGGGAGCTCTACGACTTGAGTCGTGACATCGAAGAGAAGAACGATCTCGCAGCCGTTCGCCCGGATGTGTTGGCGAAGATGAAGGCGATGGCCGACGAGGCCCATGAGGAAGCCGTCCCGGGGACCTTCCACGATCGCGCAACCCATGAGCGGGACCGTCAGGCCAAGTTCGGGGACACGAGGAAGCCGAAAAGCCCAACCGAAACCATGCCCAGGAAGGGACTGATCCCGTTCAAGGAGTGTCGCGTCCTGAAGGTAAGCAGCGAGTCCACCTTCAACGGAAAACTGGCGAAGAACGTCTTTGACGGTGATCCACGCTCGATCTGGCACAGCGCTTTCCAGGGCGGCGCGCCCAAACATCCACATGAGCTCGTGGTGGATCTGGGCAAGCCGCGCACTGTGCGTGGCTTCCGCTACATGGCGCGCCAGGACCAGGGCTGGAACGGCACGATCAAGGACTGCGAATTCCGCATCAGTGATCAGCCTGACCGTTTCGACGGGCTAGCTGTCAAGGCTTCCTTCAAGAAGACCAGGAAGGCCCAGGAGGCGACCTGTGAGCCGTTGACGGGGCGTTACGTCCAGTTGCGAGCCCTGTCCGAAATCAACGGTGGCCCTTGGGCGTCCGTAGCGGAACTCGGAGTGATCGGGGAGTAAACAGGACATTGGAGATGGGCATGAAGTACGGGATTCGGAATGGTTCGTTGCGCCAGGAATGGCGCGAGGCGTATGCCACGGCTGGGGTGATTGGGTTCGAGGGACTCGAGATCTGTGTGACGCGAGACGAGCACATGCCCCTGATCCTTGACCCTTCCGTCCGGAAGGAGGCGAAGGAGCTGGCCGCCGCGGCAGGGGTGGAAACCTGTGCCATCAGCTACGGAATCCTGCGTCAGGGCAGCTTCATTGATCCGGATCCGGCCGTTCGGGAGCACGGGGTGACACTGCTCCACCAGGCTATTGAGGCGGCGGCGGACTTGGGGGGTGACGCCATCCTCTGCCCCACTTTCGAGCGCCAGAACATCGATATCAATCCGCAGCAAACCGAGACCTACGTCGCCGCTTTCAAGGAGTGCACACGCGCGGCTGAAGATGCGGGGATCATGCTTGCCCTGGAGACCAGCTTCTCCGTTGAATTACTGTGCGCCATCACGGAAGCGATTGGCTCGCCGTCCGTCTGCGTCTACCAAGATCTGAGCAATGCTCTCTTCTACGGGCACGATCCAGTGGATATGCTCGCCCGGCTTGCTGACCGGATTGGGATGATCCACATCAAGGAGACGGATCAGAAGCCGCTGGGTGAAGGGGATGTGGACTGGGAGGGTTCCCTGCAAGCCATCGATGACATGGGGTACGACGGCTGGCTTGTCTTTGAGACCGGGCCGGGAGACGATCCTGTCGCGATGGCCCAACGCAATCTGGACTGGCTTAAAGGGCGGATGGGGTAGAACCCGCAAGAGAGGTAGCCGACGCAGGCCCTGTGTCGTGCTTTGGGGTGGGTTCGGTTGGCGGCATGGCACAGGAGGACTGTCCCAGAAATGGTGCAGGTCTTCGTCCTGAGCCCTGTAAGGGCGTCCTCAACGTAGCCCAGGCCAGCGGCCTGGGTGGCAAGTATGAACCATGCATACGCGCTGAAGGTGCGGTTCAATCCGCTGAACATCAAGATGTTGATATGCCCCTACAGGGCACAAATCACCACTTCACCAAATACCCAGGGCGAGTGCCCTGGGCTACGATGGATCTGCCCCGTTGGGGCGAAGAACGACATGCTACCCACATCCATGGGGCAACCGCATTCGAAGCGGTCGCCTCGCCTCATTCGCGCCCGTTCCACTTCCCGGACACGCAACCCACCACTCAATCGCCTGGGTTGCCGTTCACACAGACCGCAACGATTCGCGCTGCGTGTCCCGTGCTTTTCGCATTCTTGTCTCGTGACATGCGCAGCTCAACCGTATGCTGACCGGCGGGGAGTTCCTGAGCAAGCATGCAGGTGCGCGGGTAGTGCAGGTTTGCGCTGTGGCGATGGTAGAGATCGACCCGCTGCTTGTCTCCGCCATCCACGCTGAACTCGATTATTCCCGCATCCGGCCCGGCTACCACGTAGAGGCCGATTGCCGTGCCTGTGAACGGGATGGAGATGGGCGCCTCGGGGCTCGTGCAGGTTAGTAGCGGGGCCTTTGTGAATCGTCCGCGTTTGCCGCCGGGGATTGCTCCCCAGTCCGGAACTCCCACAGACCATCCATCGCTAAGTTCGAGGGCCGTTTTGTCAAGGTGCGTCCCCTGACTGTAGGCGGCTTCATCCAGGGGAGCCGGTGGCAGCGTTTCGGCTGCGGTCTTCGCATCCGCCGACACAGGCTCCTGCCAGGCCAGATCCATGAGCTGCCCAATCCACTTTCCGTAGAGATCGTTCCCGAACGAGGACGGATGGCAGCCACCGAACCGCTTCCAGTCGAACTCGTTGGCATCGATTGCGTTTGCCACACCTCGGGCAAAGTCGATCTCCGCGACACTGTAGTGGGCGGCGACCTTCCGGTGGGCCGTGATCTCCTCAGGGGCTGCGCCGCTGCTGTAGGTCTTGATGTGTGAGGCGTTGGCGCAGTACAGGAAGACAATGTCAATCAGAGGGTTTTCCTGGCGGGCATGGCGGACGATGCCTTCCATGCCGCGGATGCACTCGACGGGTGTGTGGTGGGCGTCCTGGTTGTCGTTTACCGCGAACTCCACGAAGAGTAGGTCAACGGGGCCCCGATGGAACGCCTCTGTTTCCAGGCGGAAAGCGCCGGTGGTGGAACAGGTTGAGGAGACGCCGGCATTGATGAAATCAAAGGCCGTGTCCGGGAAACGAGCTTTCAGGTCAGCGCACACCCGAGGCCGGTAGCCTTCCATGTTGGTGATTGATCCACCGAGGAACGCAACCCGCGCTTTGTCTTTCTCCGCGAAACGCAAGCGGCAGTTGCGCAGTCCGCTGCCGCTGCTCATCGGTACGCCGGTCTTCTCGACTGTGTTTGCCAAAACAAACTCCACGATGGGTTTGGGGTCCTTGAGGCTGTGCGGGTGATGGCCGCACTCAGGCTTGATGATGGTCTCGATACGGCCGCCGAGCGCGCGATATCGTTCCGCCAGAATCGCAGTGTTCTCGGCAACCGGAACCACATTATCGGCGGCGCCGCACACATTCAACAAGGGCACACCGGCCTTGGCCAGGGGGGGGAGACAGTCGATGGGGTTCCCTGTGTAGGCCAAGCCTTCTTCTTCGGAGAGCCCGTAGGCCTTCAGGCAGGCCTGCCAGCCGCCCGGGCTGCCTTTTCCTTTCCCCTTGCCACCAGGCCAACTCTTGAAGTCGCACACTGGTGCATCGCCGTAGATACAGGCGACCTTGCCCGGGTTGGCGATTGCCCAATTGTAGATGATCAGGCCTCCGCGACTCATGCCTTCCAGGGCGGGCTTCAGCGCAAACCCATGGTCTGCGGTCAAGGTTCTGTAGAAGGCGTCCCAGTGTTTGACTGCCGGGGGGGCACCAAAGAGGTTTCCAACATCCATGTAGACGAGGTGGAACCCACGGCGTAGGAGTGCGATGTCCGCTTGCGGTTGGTGGCCGAAGAACCGGGCGCGCCATATCCAGGGCCTGCCCGGAGCCTCCGCCCTGGGCGTCACCACAAGGCAGCGGCGACTGTCCACGGTGAAATCGTAACGGGGGAAACCGTGCCACGTAGACTGCTTGCCCGGGAATGGCTGGTCAGCGCCCAGGGACGTGAAGGCGAAGCACATGCTGAGAGGGATCATCAGGAGGGGCAGTAGGTCGCGAGCTGTCATGTACTGATTCCTTAACTGCTTTTCACAGGCGGGAGCCGCTGGAACTCGTCGGCCGAGGCATATCTGGGGAGAGTAACTGCCCAAAGGTGAATAGATCGGGGCATGGCAGCCCTTCGACCAGGCTCAGGGCCTTGAGCAAGTCCCACAGTCGTGGGACGCGTCGAAACGGCCCATCCACGCTCGGAACAGTCCACGTTAGCGCTACTCCCCCGCGTCAGCAGCTTTCAGGGCCTCTTCTGCCAGCCGTTCCGAGTCGGCCCGCCATGTTTCTGCTGTCGCGGCAAATGGGATGGTCAGGACGCGAAAATGGAACTCCTGGCCTACCGGCACCGTGCTGTTGGTGAAGGCAGCCAGGTAGTGTTTGCGGTACCGTTTAGGCACGTCCCAGTATCGTGCGCTCCAGCGGACACCTTCCGGGACCGCCAGAACGACCGTCACAGCTCCTGCCTGCAGTGTGCGGCTGTAGACCGACGACCACGATACCGGCTTCGAGATCTTCATCCCCTTGTCGTCAACGAACTCGCCCTCAACCCGACTCCCATCGGGCAGCACGCCGAGGTAGTCGGACATTTCAGTGGTCCACGGGTGCATGAAGTGGTAAATCAGGTTCAGCTTTGACGGTTCGGAGGCGCTCATGACGACATCTTCCAGGATGCGGTCGTCTGAGATGCGGATGAGACTCTTCAGCGTTAGACCACGCAGTTTGGATGTCTTTGTCAGGACCAACTCGTCGCAGGTGTACTCCGGCTTCGGGGGCGTCTGCGCGGCACCGTCCACGGCCAAAGCAACCTTCAACACCTGCTCATCCTCGTTCTCGACGTGCCCCGAACCGATGAACCCCGTGCCGCTGAAGTTGGCCACGCTTCCGTAGTGGCTGCCATATCGATCCAGGCAGAGTCGCTTCCCCTGGTAGTCGATGCGGTAGAGGGTCCAGAATGAGCGACTTTCGAGTCTCACCTGAAGGTCACCGCTATTCACCAGGACGGATCCGGGCCAGTCGGCATACACAGTCTTTTTCACTTTGACTTCCTCCACCAAGACATCATCCACCATCACGTGTCCCGTGCACTTCTGCTCCTTATCCCAGAATGAGAATCTGACCACCATACCCGCGGTTTCTTCGGTGAAAGGTCGTGTGCTTCCTTTGCCAAAGGTGAGCGATTTGACGATCCAGTCGTGCGGCTTCGAGTTCACCTGGAGGTTGTGGACACTCATCTGGCTGAGCCGGCGGCCGTCCGCGTTGCGGTAACAGATGGAGAACGCGAACGTGCCCTTCTCCAACCCCTCCGAGCGGATGCGGGCACTGACCTTGTAGGCCTTGTCCGGTGAGAGCTCTCCGTCGAGCTTCAAGACCCGGCTGTTGACCCCGAAGATCGCGCCCGTCGGCTGCAGATCCAGAACGTTGCCACGCTCCCCGCTGCCCTCGACCACGCCTCCCATTGTCGCCGGGCCAGGTGCGTACTCCCATGTTCCCATGCCGCCGTCAAAGGTCTCGGACAGCACCGCATCCTGCGCGTGGGCGACCGCACAGAGCCCTGCGATTGCCAGAATGACCAGTCGATTCATCTGTCTCTCCATTGTTCCTAAGACAACCATGTTGGGCGGTCAACGCCTCCACCAACGTACGTGGCCGAAGCAGTCGTGTCATCCTGGCGCAGACGCCACGGACCTTTCCGCCGGACACTTGGTCTTACCATGGAAACGCGGGTACGTTTGCTGCAGCGAGAATCCCATAGAGACACGGAAGGGTTCATCATGTCTACAGATAGACGGGACTTCCTGAAGAGCGTGGCACTCGGGGCTGTTGCTGCCGGAGCCACATCGTCGGTGATGGCGGCTGCTCCGGCAGAGACCGGGGCAAAGCAGGTCGAGCGGCGGAAGCTGGGCAAGATCGGTGCCGAGGTATCCATCCTTGGGCTGGGCTTGGGTAGCGCCTTCTTCAAGCCGTACACAGCGAACCGTGAGGAGGGGCAGAAACTCCTGATGCGGGCCCTGGAGCACGGCGTCAACTACTGGGACACCGCTCGAGTCTACCAGCAGAGCGAAGTCATTATCGGGCCCGTCATCCCCAAGGTCCGAGACCGCGTTTTCCTGGTCAGCAAGAGCGGCAAGCGCGACTATGATGGATTCATGCGTGAGATCGAGCTGAGCCTGAAAAACCTCCAGACTGACCACCTTGATCTCTATCACATCCACAATCTGAACCCGAAGAAGGACAAGGATCTGAGCGTCGTTGAGAACGGTGCGTTGAAGGCGGCTCGGAAGGCCAAGGAACAGGGGCTCATCAAGAACATCGGCATCACCGGTCACAGCGCTCCGGGCATTCTCATGGAAGCCATCAAACGGTGGCCTCTGGACGCCATCCTGACCGTATTTCCTGCCTCGCGGCCCGGCGCCGGGAAGTACGAGGATGAGCTGCTGCCGCTTGCTCGTGAGAAGAACCTGGGCGTGATTGCCATGAAGACCGTGCGGCACGCGCGCCAGTCAGACCTGAAGGGCAGTGATCTTGTTCGTTACGCCATGAGTCTCAATGGTGTTCATGTGGCGATCGTGGGCCTGGACACGCTGGCTCATCTGGATGCGAACGCGACCATGGCCTCGGATTTCAAGCCCATGACGGGGAAGCAGCGCGCGGAAGTGACGCGAGACGTGCAGTTGGCGCTTGGCGACTATCCTGCCCCATGGGACATGCCTGGGTACGTGGACGGAGGCGTCCTCGTGTGACCCTTTGCTCCGGATTGGGGATAGGCACTTGCCTGGCGGCGAGCGGGTCGAAGGCCTTGGGGCGGCTCGCACCAAACCCCAGCTGGGGGACCGCGCTCCCCCGGGCCCCCAAACGATGGCTTCCCGTACGGCAGACCGTACGAGAAGCCGTTGCCGACGCTCGCGCGAAGGGCCGTACGGTAGGCGGAAGCAAGCATCTTTTGAGTTCGCAAGGCGCATCATGTGGGCTATGAAGAGATTGTGCTTGTTGGATTGACGTCCATAACCGATGAAGAAGACGGAGGATCCCGATGCAGGTTGAGATTGCCCGTCATGCCTTGGATCGCGTGCCGCTGTCGATCATCTTTGATGACTCGACTATGCTGGTGAACCTCAACTACTTTTTTATGCGTGACCGGAATCTCGTTGACGGCGAGAACCGGCGCTGGGAGGATGTCCCGGTCGTTCATCCCGAGTCCTTCGTCCGCGAGTTTGGGGAATGGTGTCTGGAGAACGGGGTCAAGGGCAAATACAGCGTGGTGCCGTGTCCGGCCGCTCTTGGGCGCATCGATCACGGACTGCCGCTGTTCAGCCAGGCGCAACAGGATAGCTGGCTTCACATGTGCAGGGAGGTCATCATGCCTTCCTTTGATATCACCCCTGAGATGATGACCCACACCTACGTGGTCGATCTCGAAACGTGTCGGCCGCTGGAGTCCGGCATCTGGGAGCAGTACGACTGGGATGAGCTCCCGACCGATCAGGAAGAGTTGGTCACCGACTACATCACGCTTGCATGCCGGATTCTGGACAATGTTGGGCTGACCCCCGCCGGGGTTACATCTCCCGGTGGCTTTGGCCGGCCATTGCCATTCTACGCGAAATGCGCCCAGACGGCACTGCAGCGCGTGACCGGCAACGCCACCCCCTACTTCTTCAAGCGAATTGCCGGTGATGGGCCCATCGAGACGCCCGTCTGGTACCCGGATGCCGACACCGGTACCGCCATGGGTGAGATCATTGCGTGCACCGGCGACTGGACCGGATCGTGGACCGGCTATGGTGAGGTCGACGCGGACCGCTACATCACCGCTGACTTGGAGGGAGGGCGACTTCCCGCAGTCATTGACGCCGGCGGCCCCGCCGTTCTCATCAGCCACTGGCAGGGATTTTACGGCCTGCACAACGATGACCGACGTGGTTTCCGCGCGTTCAAGAAAGTGGTAGGTCGTCTGCGTGAACGCGACACGCGCGGTGAGCGGACGCAGTGGCGCACCTGCAGTGAGATCACCCGCTATGCCTGCGCTCGGGAGATGGCGACAGCAACGGTCACGGACAATACCATTGCGTTGGACTTACCGGTGCGCACACCGGAGTTCACCCTGGCTCTATCTGATGTCGACCTCGTCGGCGTTGCCGTGGACGGTGTTCCTCTGGACCGGGCAGGCAGCCGGGCGGCGTTCAGGACAAACACGTTCTATCGCGAGAACGATACAACATTCGTCGCCTTCGATCCTCAGAGCCGGGAAGTGAACCTCACGATCGACAGCCTGTGATGGACGTCCTCCGCGGCAGAGCGTGGCGGTCATGTCACGAAAATGCAGCTTGCCCTAGTGGAGAGCGGCCATCCTGGCCGTCCTTCGTGGAGCTGGTACCAAGCCACGGCGGAGACCGCCGTTCTCCGGGGGTGTTACGGCGGAGACCGCCGCTCTCCAACGGCGTGTCTTACGCTCAAACGGCGTGAAGTTACAAACGAGGGAGTGATGCGATGACACGCACCGTGATGGCAGTGACCGCAGGCATGGCAGTATGGCTTTCGGGAGCGACCGGCCTGGCCGAGGACATGGCTTTTGTGAGCGATGGTCAGCCAGTCGACGTGCAACATCTGGGGCCTGAATGGAAGGTCACAAAGGGGGGAGTCAAGGGGGCCCCGACGAACACGATTGGGCACCGGCTCCTGGCCGGCAAAGGGCTGGCAAAGGGCGACTTCACCATTCGTGCCCGGCTTTCCCTCACGGGGCTCCGAAGCAGTGCCGCCGCGTTCATTATCGGCGAGAAGACGTTTTTCGGGTTCGCGGGTGGACACGGCAAGGTCTTCATCACAGGGCCCTGGTTCAACGACGCACGCGGGACACCCATCGGCGAACCAACCGACTTTGTGACCGATGGCAAACCCTTCGACTTCCTCTGTACCCGCACTGGCGATGAGCTGACGATCACCATCGATGGCAAGGAAGCGTACAGACAGAAGCTCTTCCACAGTGGACCGGTTCCCTGTTTCGGGTTCACGCCCGTCCGGGCAACCATGCGTATCACGTCTTTCGCGGCGACAGGGACGCCCGGGGAGTACAAACGTCCTTACGTTTTCGTGGCCAAGAAACCCATTCTTCACCCGAGAGCCAAAGCCCTGCCACAGCTCCCTCAAGGTCCGTTCACGCGTCTTGGGGACGGTGCCATTTTCACCTTCGACAGGCACCACGCATTGATCAGTCGCGACGAGGGAGCCACCTGGGAACGACACTCAGCCCTTTTCGAAGACCCCAAGGCGTTCATTACTCGGGCCGAACGAGCGCTGATCCGGACTCGCGAAGGCGTCCTTGTTCTGCTCTTTCTGAACGACGCGGAGAAGACCTACAAATGGGACAAAGAGACGAACCTGCCATTACCCGGGATGAGCTTGCCGACGTACGCTCTGCGCAGCGAAGATGAGGGGGAGACCTGGTCAGAGCCGATCCAGCTCTACGATGGCTGGTGCGGGGCCATTCGCGACATCATTCAGACGAACACGGGCGCCTTGGTCGTTCCCGGCCAGGAATTGCTCATGAAAGAAGGGCGTCATTGCACCCGGCCATACGCGTCCACAGACCTTGGCAAGACCTGGTCCTACTGCGACATTCTGGACATCGGCGGGCAGGGGGACCATGCCGGGGCGATCGAGCCGACCTTGATCCAGTTGCGTGATGGGCGAATCCGGATGCTGATCCGCAGTTCCCATGGGCATTTCTACGAATCGTGGTCGCAGGACGACGGCAAGACGTGGAGCAAACCGACTCCCTCCATCAAGGCGAGTGGCGCCCCGGGCATCCTCAAGCGCCTCCAGGACGGGCGACTCGTTCTGGTCTGGAATCGTCCTGTCCTCGACGGCACCACGACCAGGCAACACCGCACCGAGCTGTCCGTCGCCGTCAGCAGTGACGAGGGCAAGACCTGGAACAAACCAGCTGTAGTCGCTACGAACGCGGATGGCAATATCAACAATGGTAACCGCGTTGCTTACCCCTACATCTTCGAACCGACTCCCGGCACCGTCTGGATCACCTCCATGCAGGGCAACCTACGCTGCGAGGTCCGCATTGACGATCTGTTCTGAGGTCGATCAGAGGGCCTTGCCGAGGAAGGCGAAGCCGCCGAGATTGCCGCTGCCGGTGATGCGGACGTGGATCGCATCGGCGGCCTGGATGTCGGCCGGGAGGGAGATGACGTAGCTGCCCTTGCTCGGGGACGAGAGGGAGACCTCCTGCCAGGTCTCGCCATCGGGTGAGAGAAAAAGATGCCCTTGGCGTTTCGGGTCCTTGTGATTGTGTGACAGGCTGGCGAGCACCGCAAGGCGTGCCGGGGGTGTCTCAAACAGCGTGCTTGGGAAGGCGTAGCTCAGGTCCTTGATATACCCCCACCAGGTGGTGACATCGGCGGCCCTGGCCGTCCTCAGGAACTCGCGATCGCCTTGTCCGACGAAGATGGTGCGTATGACGGGAGTGAGTCCGGAGAATGGGACGGGAATGGGTCGGGGTCGACTGCGGTCAGGCAGCGCCATGGTGCGGTAGCCGTGTGGATGGCGTCGGTAGATGCGCCCTTTGACCACACCATTGTCCAGGCAGTAGATCCAGTATCCCGGCTTCTGCGATCCCCCCCAATAGTGGGGGCTGCAGGTGGCCATCGAGGTCTGCACAATCGTCGTGTTCGCCAACTGGAAGACGCTGTCACGGTTCGAGTGCACATGGCCGGCCAGGAGCCACATCAACCCACGATGATCGGCGAAGGCTCTGGAAACGGCGGCCCCGATGCCGCGTTCGTTCACGACGCTCCCAAGCGCCGGTTGATGCACGAAGAGGATGGCCTGCGCCTCCGGCAGCAGCTGGCCTGCCTTCCCGCCGAGCCATTCCTGCTGCTTTTCGTCCAAGTCACCGGAACTGGCTCCGTTCAGGAAGAAGAGGTGCACGCCCGCCAGGACCTCCGTGCTGTACGGCTTTGCTTCCGGGAAGACACTGCGCAGGAGGGCCAGATCGACCTCGCCGGGGTAGGTGTCGTGGTTGCCCGGAGCAAAGCGCACGGGGATCCCGGGCTTGAGCTGTTGGAGCCCGTCCCTGAGGGCCTCGAATTCCTTGATGGCTGTCTTCTTTTGGGCCGCGTTTGGCCGGTGCCCAAAGCTCAATGATGCGCTGCAGATCATGTCACCGGTGATCGCCAGGAAGGCTGGTGACGGTGACATCGCGTTGGCGTCGTCGATGACATAACGGGGGAATTCGGGTGACTTCGGGAAGGCGACGTGTGAGTCGGTGCATGCCATGAACCAGGCGCACCCTGGCGCCGTTGCGTCAAAGCCGAACTCCGCAGCCGCGGCTCGGGCGTCTTGGTGGGGATAGGTTGGTTCTGCCGCGTGAGAAGCGGGCACGCCGAAGAACGCCGAGATAGAGGCGCATAGAGTCACGGTGGACGCGAATGATAGGCGAGTCTTCATGCTCTCTCAGTACTCCATTCTGCTGGGACCAAGGTCATTGCCGCAAGGCGTGGCGTGCTATTCTCAGGGACTGTGGGATGCTATTCCGGTCTTCAGGTACTGCTTCAGTTCGGGGACGCTGAGACCATCAACACCCAGGGACTCCAGGGATCGACCGGCTTTGGCAATATAGTCGATGCCCTGGATCACTGAGCCCATATGCAGGATCGCTTCGGCCGCGGGCATCGCCACCCCGAGCAGCTTGCCGAGGGTGCAGAACAGTACGAGGCCCATGCCGATATCCTCGTGGAAGTAGCGATGGTCGAGCGTGTTGGGGCTGGTAAAACCGCCGAAAACCTCGCCTCTAGCGTAGCACTCGTAGTAATCCTCGCTTTCAGCATAGCCTTGCTGCTTGCTGGTCTTGGCGTCCGTCTGGGGCGAGTACCCGAGCGTGGTCATCAGAGCCATGCGTTCCCGGTCGACCTTCTCGATTAGCTTGGCAACGGAGGGTGATACACCGTCCCGGTAGAAGTGCATCCCCGGGCCTTCCTTCTCAATGCGAGCGGCGTTGAGGATGGTGATGGCGGGATGGATGACGGGGTTGGCGTTGGTCAGGCCTGCTGCCAACACGTCGGCGACGCGGACGAGGCCCGGGAAGAGCGCCTCCAATTCGTCTGCCACCTCGCCCGAGCGATCTGCCGGGAATGTCCCGTAGACGACCCGGCGCACCTTCAGGTAGACGTTGACGTCCGAGGCTGTGCCCCGACAACCGTAGGTCAGCGTGCCTGTTTCCCCGAGCAGCGGGAGTTCCTGAACGCCGTGCTCGCGGAAGACGCGCGCAAACTCCAGCGAGCCGCCCGTTGAGCCTGGGTTGAGTAGGACGAACTGATTTGGCCTGACGATGGGAGCCAGCTCTGTTGCCACACGCTCATGCGCGGTTGCTTGCGTGACCACGACGATCGCGTCTGCCCCTTCGACGGCCTCAGCCAGATCTGACGTGACGCCTGCGAGAACTGCCTCTCCGGCCACGTCACCGGATGCGTTCAGTCGAGGGCATTGCCTCAGTTCAGCAATGTTGGCGGCAAATTCCGGGAACTCGAACAAGCGGACCGCCTTGCCCTGGAGCGCCAGATCCGCAGCAGTCGCCTTGCCGCCGTTGCCTGCTCCGATGATCGCGAATGTGTTCATACCAGGTCCTCAATCGCTTCGTGTGGTATGGTGGCGATGCCTTGCGTTTCCGCCAGCAACTCTCCGACTGCTTGGCCTCTCCAGAACTGGACCCCGCTCAGCAGCGAACGGCTTCCCCGAAGTGCCGTGCAGAGCCCATCGCGCGCAATGCGTTCGAGACCAGGCCAGGTGACCTCAGAGAGCAATCGTGTTGCCGTGTTGGCAAACAGCGATGGGATGTTCTGAACCGCATAGTGCAGCACACCGTCCACGATCCGGATGGGCTCGTCATGGGTTGTCGTCTGGGTGGTCTCAATCGCACCATTCGGGTCGGCGGCCACATCCACAATCAGGCTGCCTTCGCGCATCGACGCCAGCATGTCCCGCGTGACAAGCTTGGAGTCGCCCGGCATCCACATCACGCAGTTGATCAGCACGTCGGTCGTGGGCAACGCGTCGCGCAACATGGCCTCGCTATAGCCCCTGACCGTGGCGTCCGGGTGGGTACCCTCCAGTTCCCGGGCAGTCTGCGGATTGGCCTCAACGATCATTACGTTGGCCCCAGCGGACAGCGCTGCCCCAGCCGCCGCGCTCCCGGCCACGCCACCGCCCAGGATGGTCATGGATACCGGCTCCACCCCCGCGGTCCGAAACAGGAGCTTACCACAACCCTGGTACAATGCCTGACAAAACTGGCCCGCAACGACCACTGCACCCACGCCGGCCAGGCGACTCATGGGCGCCAACGCGAAGTGACGTCCTTCGCTGTCGAGCATCTCCTCGTAGGCGATCGCGACGCAACCGCTTTGCAGCAACACACGCGTCATCTCGCGACGAGGCGGGGCATGCAGGTAGGTGTAGATGATGTGCTTTCCCTGGACCAAGTCAAATTCATCGGGGAGGATTTCCTTGACCTTCCAGAGCAGATCTGCCTGTTCGTAGACATCGTGCAAGGTGTCCGTGAGAGTCGCACCCGCGGCGGCATAGTCCTCATCGGCAAAGCCGCTTCCCGTGCCCGCGCCACGCTGGACAACGACCGGGCAACCGAGCCCGAGGAGGCGTCGCACGTGTTCCGGCGTCCCCGCGACCCGAAACTCGCCCGGCTTGATTTCGCCCGGGATCCCGACACAGAGTGATTTGGGTTCTACCATTTGATGATGCTTCCTGATCGATGGGTCTCTAGGACGTGGGCGGAGGCACGGTCAGGCTTCCTGCGGCGAAGCGCCGCGACTCAACACCCCGGCCAGATGGTCCCGCATCGCCGTGAACGAGCAATGGGAGGATCGTGGCAGGTAGCGCAGGGCTCCGTGCTCACGCAGGTGCCGGGCCGCCTTCCGGTTGAGTGTCCCCCGGGCGTTGACGAGTTGTCCCCAGTAACCGAAATGCCAGTGAATCGTCTCTGACCGTGGCCCCAGGTTCTCGTGCCATTCCTGTGGGAACAGGGCCAGCCAACGCGGTTCCTCATTCAGCCAGGTGCTGGTGTGGATCGTGTGGTAGCCGTACTCCTGTTCGGTTCGGTCCATCATCTCGAGGAAACACTCGGGCAAATGCCGAGGGTCGGCAAGGATCGACTTGGGGGCCAGTGCATTCGCGATATGGAAGTTGCAGTAGCCGGCCGGCAGGTGTTCATGGGGCGGATCGTACTTCAGGCTGCGGACGTTCCAGTCTGGCTGCAGCATGACGCCGACGCTCTCAGGATAGAACCTGTCGGCGCGCTCGTCGGCAAACTCCCGGGAGTAGTCGTACATGGTCTCCTCGAACGCCGCTGCGTCTGCCGCTGTGGATGCGACGAGCTCTGCCCGAGCCAGGAGGTCTTGCCACGCCGGATGTGATTCCCCTTCATTGCGCATCACGTTGAGCGCATGGTGGCACAGAGGTGTGCGCTTGGCGACTGCTGCGGACATGCCCTCGTCGGGGTGTTCCCGCCACCAATTGTAGGCAAAGTGAAACGAGATCCGGACCAACTCCCTGACGTAATCCCGGTGTTCGGCTGGTGTCTTCACCTGACAGTTCGGCATATTCCAGTCCTCTTTGGGGCACCGAGAACGGCATTCTGGGAAACCGTTCCCGGAAGTCGCGGCTCGGTCGCCACCTACTCTTCGCCCTTGCCCAAGTGCAGCAGACCGACGTTCCAGACTTTCCAGTTTGCGCCGTTGGCTCCACGCCAGACAGACCACTTGTCGCCTGACGCGACGGGCTGATCGCTGCCCGGCTGGGGCTGCGTTCCCGGCTTCCGCACGCCGACGTTGAAGCAGCAGGAGGCCGTGGTCTTGGGATCGAGGCAGATGGCGGCCAAAGGGATCTTCCACTCAGCAGTCCAGCTCCCGGGTTCGGACGTGGCTGCGTACTGGACCGCACCGCGAAGTCCCTCCGCTCTGGTCTTCGGGAGGTCAGCAATGCTGTAACTGCCGAACTGTCCTGCACAATCGCCCACAAGGTAGAAGAGGGGACCGTGGGGCTTGTCCTTCGGCCACCACTCCCGAGCGGTCTTCCCGTACGGTCCTTCGAGGATGATCTCCGCCATGTCGACATCCCCCCACCAGGAGGCGCTCCCTGGCGGTTTGGGGCGTGGTGTTTCGCCGGGGTTGAGCTCGTGGCGCAGAGCGATGTACAGGCAATCGCCATCGTGGCGCATCCACATGAAGCTGGGATGAGCCAACGTTGGCGTGTTGGTGGGAGTGCGGCTGAGAATGATACCATAGGCGCGATCGAGCTCGCCCCACTCCGCTGGGTCAAGCTCACCATCAATGGTGATCTCTGCCGTCCGCTGCCGGCTGTGACAGACGGGCATTTCATCGGCCGACATGCGCTTGATCGTGTCGTCAGAATCGACGATCACGGTCTCGTAGTTTCCGCTTGGGTGTTCCACGGGCCAGGTCGCGCGCAGCTCATCTTGGTAAAGACCGATCTTGTCCAGCGGCAGTGGCTCGAAGTCGCAGGCAATCGCAGCTTGAGCGTTCGGGGCGATGGAGAAATCGCCATTGTCTGCGTCGCGGAATCCGGGCGGCCCGGCGGTCCAATTTTGCTCGATCCGGGCCAGGCCGATCGTGCGCTGTGATCCGGTGGTGAAGGCCCCGCAATCGTCGGCGATGTTGCGGGCCACCACGTTCCCGGCCAGGAAGACGCTTGTGTCGGCGGTTTGAGCGGGGAACGTCCCCAGGCGCGGATAGCGTCGCTTCCACGCCGGTTTGGCCGCGAACTCCGCAAGCTTCGCATCGATCACGAACGTTGGTGCTTTGTTGACCCTGCCGTAAAGCCAAGTGCGGTCAGTGAGTTGCACGCTGGTCCGGCACTGATGGAAGATGCTGTTTTCGACCCGGTTGTCGCATACTCCGAAGAAGACCGCCCCACTCTTGCCGTGGAAGCGCTGAAAGATGTTGCCGTAGACGGTGATGTTGCTGTTGAAGCTGTCGATGTAGATCCCGCGTCGCGTCGCGTTGGCCACGTTCTTGAAGCTCTCGTTGTGCGGCAGATCGTGCCAGTAGCAGTAGCGCACGACCTGGCCGCGCTCGAGCAGGGCTTTCTGCACGTTGGTCCCGTACATGTAATAGGCCCCCGCATCGCCCGCCTCGTGGCACACATCATGAATCTCCGAATACTCGACGATGTTATCGTTGTCCTTAACGCAGAACGCCTGATGCGGTGCGTCGTGGATGAGGCAATGCGAGACTCGGCTGCCTACTCCCTTCATGCTGACGGCCGGCTGGTAGCCGACCCGATTCCAGCGCCCGAAGTGGTGAATGTGGCAGTTCTCCACCACATGGCCCGATGGCATGAGCGCTTCTGTGTCGCCGCCCTGCAGCGTGATTCCTCCGTCACCCAGGTGCTCAAGGTCGCAGCCCACAACCTGATGACCGGTGCCTTCGACAAGCATCCCCTTCACGCCCATGTTGCGGATAATGCACCCGGCCAGCAACACACTCTCCCCGCCCGCCACGGTGATGCCATGCTGGCGACCGGCCTCAAGCGTCAATCCGCGGAAAACGATGTGTGAGGCTTCGTCAAGAGTGATGACCGGCGTCTCAAGCACGGACACCACGGCCTTGCCGGGGCCGATCTCAGCAGGTGGCCAGAAGAACAGGATGCCGTTCTCCCGGTCGAGATACCACTCTCCGGGAGTGTCCAACTCGCACAGCAGGTTGATTCCCTGGTAGGGGGCTCCGTGGGCGAACTCGCGACGTTTGAGCTCGTTGGGGGTCTTGCGGCCCCAGTCCATGTGGATCCGGCGCGTTGTGGTGTCGATTCTATCGATCCGGTTATAGGATCCGAAGAACAGGTACTGCCAGCACCCGAACAACCAGGCGTCCGGCTCCTTTGCCCACGCGTCCTGGCGAGGGTCGGTATACGAGAAGAAGTCGGACTCACGAGCCACCTTTCGGCCATGGTCCGCGACTGTTTCTTGGTTGCTGACATCGACAGTCGTGTACCGTTCACTCATTTTCGGGGTGTCGTTAGGCCAGCGTGCGAGTGACATGGGGAGGCCGTCAAAGAAGAGCTCCAGATGGGCAGGGACGTCGGGATCGTGCTTCATGCCGATGGCCAGGCCGCGTGGTCGGAGTGCGCCGAAGTCGGTGACCCCTGCGGCGCGGAGGTCGAGCTGCAGAACATGTTCCCGGGCGGACGGGGGAATGCGCTCCGCGGTCGGTGAACTCTTCAGAGGAACGAAGCCACTGACAGCACGTCCGCCTCGCAGAATAGGCGTTCCCCCTCGGGCGGCTTGGTAGATGATGGGGGCGTCCGGCGTGCCTGAGTCCTCCGCTGTCAGGGCAAAGGCGGCGGTTTCTCTGGGATAGACACCGCCCCGCAGCACGACGGCTACTCCGCCCTTCGGGAGCGGGCCGGCCTGTTTCAGCTGCCGTATCGCGTCACGGGCTCCCTCTAACGTCTGGAAGGGCTTCGCTTCGGTGCCGGGATTGGTGTCGGCACCCGTGGGTGAGACAAAAAGCGTCCGGCCGGGATGGGTGATTCGGTCGATCCGGCGTTGACGCGAACTGCGCAACGCCTCACCGTCGACCAGCGTCTCGATTTCTCGCAAGCGCTCGATCGCGTCCACTCGGAACGCTTCATGTTTGGCGACGAAGAACTCGCGTGTTTTTTCGTATTGCTGGCGGGCCGCCGTGTACTTCTTCCGGTCCCGGAACAGATCCCCTATAGCCAGCATGGCCCGAGCCCGGCGATGAAGGGGAGCTGTTCCGTCGTTGGCCAGGGCAATGTAGCCCGTGCGCGCATCGTTGAATCGTCCTTCGCGGCGGAAGCTCTCGGCCACACGCCACCGGGCCATGGCGGCGGCGGTTCGGAACACCTGCGAGTCCTCACAACCGGTCAACCCGAGCAGTGGACCGAACTGCTGACGGTAGTTGGGCTCTTCGGTGACCTCGTCGGGCGCGGGGGTTAGCTGGGTCACGGCACGAGTGATCACTCGTTTGAACTCTCGATCAGGATCCCCGAGATCCATAAGCGTTTCGGCGGGCAGGACATCGCTGAAAAACGCCACGTCCGCAATGTCGAAGTCAAGCACACCGACCCCGCTGTCACACTCGCCGATTCGGAACCACTTTGCCGTCGGCTCCCCGTGGTAGGCCGTCGTTGCGACTGTTTCGGCTCGGAGTGTGCCGTCGATCCACATGGCCAGTGTCTCGTGGTCCCAGGTAACCGCCACATGGTGCCACGTTCCGCTGGTCAGATAGCCCGTGCTTGCGAGACGTCGCGACCCGATCTCAGGGCGCCCGAGCCCGAAGGAGAGTGCCGAGCTCCCCGGATTGACGGACAAGCGCCAGCCGTTGTAATAGCCGCTCCCGACGGCCATCACACCCCCGGCCAAGCGTTTGTGACCGAGCCTGTCGACCTTCTGCAGATCATTGACCCGCAACCAACAGCAGAGGGTGAAGCCGGAGTCGGGGATGTGAATCGCCTCCCGCATGAGCTTCCCCAGGAAGACCCCGGTGGCCTCCTGTCCCGGCCAGCGTCCCGGCTTGGGGGTCAGCACCCCTTTGTCCGGACCGGGGATGAAGCGTAGCTTCTGAGCCGTCGGGTCTCTCATGTCGTACCAGACCAGGCAGTCAGGCCGGGCCTTGAGTTTGGCGATGACGGCTTCCTGCGTCTTCTGAATATCAGGAAGCTCAATCGCGTGCACGGCGGCCACGGTGCAGAGCCCGATCAGCGTACGCCCAATGCCCTGGTGGAACCTGAAGCCCATGGCGACCTCTCCTCAATCCGCGGTTCGGTTCAGCATCTCCGGGACGTAATGGTCCCGGTTCTTGCCCGCAACTATCAAGCGGGGCGGTGTTCTGTCAAGGAACGCGGCCGCGGAAGCGGGGCGTTCGTCCGACGGCAGGCAGAGGGGGGCTGAACCGAGCCGAGCACAACGTAAGCGGTCCCCTCCCGTTGGTCAGGGCTCTGCCGGACGGGGGCCTCTGGGCCGAGCTGCGCACAGCGTAAGCGGGCCGTTTCGTCGCGGCTCTGTCGGACAGAAGGCATTCTCCCACGCTCTCACGCTTTCACACTCTCACTGCTACCCCCTCCTCCTGCCGCGTTTGACTTCGTCTTGCTCTGCGCCGACATTCTCTCTATAGGCGACTACTGGTACGACGGTCGCCCGTGATCCCCGGGAGAGGATCCGGGCGGAATGGCACGACGAAGGAGGCACCCATGGCTGACCGAATCATCCGTGTGAATATGAAGACTCTTGAGATCACGGAAGAAGGGGTCCCTTCGCGATGGGCGGGGTTCGGCGGTCGGGCCATGACGTCCGCGATCGTGGCTGAGGAAGTGCCCCCAACCTGTACTCCGCTGGGACGCTCCAATAAGCTGGTGTTTGCGCCTGGGCTGCTGGGAGGGAGCGCCGCACCGACGTCCGGCCGGATCTCTCTTGGCGCCAAGAGCCCCCTGACCGGAGGAATCAAGGAGTCGAATTCCGGTGGGCAGGCTGGGCAGGTCCTGGGGCGGCTGGGCATTCGGGCGTTGATCGTCGAAGACAAGCCCGAGGACAAGACCAAACGCTACTTGCTTGAGATCCGCAAGGGTGGGGTCACGGTCGTTGAGTGTGCGGAGCTGGCCGGCCTGGGCAACTACGACACTGTCGCCAAACTGGTGGGGCGCTACGGTGAGAAGAAGTCTGCCTTCATGTCGATCGGGATGGCCGGTGAATGGGGCATGACTGCGGCTTCGGTTGCAGTCACTGACCGCGAACTGCGGCCGACCCGGCACGCCGGACGCGGCGGGCTCGGGGCCGTGATGGGGTCGAAGGGGCTCAAAGCGATTTACTGTGATGATTCCGAAGTGTCCATCCGGAAGCCCGTTGACAAGGCGGCCTTCAAGGCAGCCGGCCGGAGACTTGCCAAAGCGTTGGCCGAGCATCCTGTCACCGGCGAAGGCCTGCCGACCTACGGCACGAACGTCCTCCAGAACGTCCTCAATGAAGCAGGTGGTCTGCCGACTAGGAATTTCCGGGAAGGGAGCTTTGCAGGTGCGGACAAGATCTCCGGGGAAACGCAACGTGACACGATTCTTGCCCGGGGAGGGAAGGTGCGCCACGGCTGTCACTCCGGTTGCACGATCCAGTGCTCCCGGATCTACATGGATGCGAACGGTGAGTATTTGACCAAGGGACCCGAGTACGAGACGATCTGGTCACACGGCACCAACTGCTGCATCGATGATCTGGATGCGATCGCCCGGATGGACCGTATGGATGACGACATTGGGGTGGACACGATCGAGATGGGCGCCACGATCGGGGTGGCCATGGAGGCGGGACTCGCTGCCTTTGGTGATGCCGCCGGTGCGATCGAGCTGCTTGAGCAGGTTCAACAGGGAACACCTCTGGGCCGGATCCTGGGCTGCGGCGCCAAAGTGACGGGGCAGTGCTTCGGGGTAGATCATGTACCGGTCGTCAAAGGGCAGGCGATGCCGGCCTACGATCCGCGGGCTGTGCAGGGCATCGGGGTTACCTACGCCACCTCCACCATGGGAGCCGATCACACTGCTGGTTACACGATCGCACCGAACATTCTGAAGGTTGGCGGCTTTGTCGATCCCTTGAAACCGGACGGCCAGGTCGACATCTCACGTGGGTTGCAGATTGCTACCGCGGCCCTGGACTCGACCGGCATGTGCCTCTTTGTTGCCTTTGCCATTCTCGACAACTCCGACACGCTCCCGGCCATCACGGATTTGATCAACGCCCTATATGGCCTCGAGTTGACCCTGGATGACGTGACGAGCCTTGGACAGACGGTCCTCAGCATGGAACGGAAGTTCAACCAAGCAGCCGGATTCACCGCAGCCGACGACCGGTTGCCCGACTGGATGCGGACCGAACCTCTGGCTCCCCACAACACCGTCTTCACCGTTCCCGAGGAAGACCTCGACCAGGTCTTCAACTTTGTCGAGTGACCCGACTATGACGGTCTATTTGCGCTTTTTCGCCAGTCTGGGGCAGTTGCTGCCGGCCGAGCCTGTTCCCTACCCGGCCGAGGTGTCCAACCCCGCGACGGTTGGGGATGTGCTGGGCTGCTTCCAGGTCCCGGAATCCCTGGCTCGTCTCGTTCTGCTCAACGGACGACACGTGGCGTGGTCCGACCCCGTGAGTGATGGAGACAAGCTGAGCGTCTTCCCTCCAATCGGGGGAGGGTAGGCCCCGCTGAGTCAGTAGTCGAGGTTTGCGCCGAATTGGGGTGTTTGGCCCTCGTTCACGGCTTTGGTCCAGGTCGCGATCCGATCCGCGCCCATTCTCCAAAACGTGGCACACCGCTCAAAGTAGATGAGAACGACATCCTTCTCGCCTTTGGCCAGAAGATCCTCTGCCAGCTGCATATTGGGACCGAAAGAGTTCATCTGTGGTGACCCTTTGCTGTCGGCAGAGGCGAGGAGCCGCTTCTTGGCTTCTTCGACATCCCCCTCCGCCAGTGCGATCCGCCCGAGCACCTGGTTTGCATCTTGAATCGCGTTTCCGTAGTTCCAGTCGTTCTTGTGCTTCGGGGCGAGGCCTTCCAGTTCGGTCGCAAGCTTCCGGGCGTCCTCCGTCTTACCGGCCTTCAAGGCCTTCTTTGCCGCCTTACCCAGGGCGTAGAAGCGTTCGGTTTCGTTCGTGGCCGCGCTCAGATCGCCCTGGACGAGTCTCATCGTGCGCTTCTGTTCGGCAGGCGGTGGAGCTTTGATGGCCGGCACGGGGCCCCCGCCTTTCGGTGAGGGTGAGTTGAGGAGCATGAAGCGCAATGAGGAGACGTTCCCGGTGGGATTGGGCAATTTCATTCTGTTGACCATGAATTTGATCGTGTCGCCCACAGCGAAGGCACTCCGGGCCAGCGGGTCACCCACAATGACCTCTGAGTCCTTCCACTTGACCAGGTAGGCGACAAAACGGTGACCTTGATCCTCTGCTGAAAACACCTTCAGCACCTGGGTCTCCTCAATGTCGTAGCTGGTCTCCGCCCCCGGGGGAAGTCTAGGGCCTTGGGCGGATGCCCGCTGCCCCGCGAGTACCATCATGCTTGCCAGCACGACAGCGGCGATCATTGGCCATGATTTCCTGATCATCTTCTGCATCCTCCTGTTTACCGATTCACGTGGAAGGGCCTTCTCGACGGGAGTCAGCCGCTGTAGCGCTGAAGGGCGATCTCCTCTGCGTTCCCCACCTGGAACACCCCCCGACCATTTCGGTGTATGCTAATGGCGAATGGCGCCAAGACAAGGGGCAATCGGGGCATCGCAGCCCTCGCACATTGACCGCCGTTGATCTCAGTGTGGGAGGCGGTGCCACCCGGCGACCTCTTACGAGCGGCATTCTCAGGAGCTCGCCTTAGCGCCATCTGCCACGTTAGCCGCCGTTGACTTCAGTGTGGGAGGCGGTGCCACCCGGCGACCTCCTACGAGCGGCATTCTCAGGAGCTCATCTTAGCGCCATTTGCCGGCAGAGCGGTCGCCGGAAGGGCTTCGCGGTATAGATTCAGGACCTGTCCTGGCTTGAGTGCGTTGAGCAGCGATCCGTCGTCGCCGATGGAGGAAAGACTATGTCACTGCGTCGTTACCGACTCCGGCGCACGCTTGGTGTGTGTGCCCTTCTGATTGGGACTCTGACCGAAGCCGAGACCGTTGTCCTCGACACGATGGATGCCGATCAGGCGGCCTGGGGACCGGGGAGGGCGGAGATGACCCACGTTCAGGAGGGGAAGGGAGCTCTGAAATGGGCGCCGTCGGAAGGCGTGCTCCAGCGGGACGACCTCTGTGTTGACCTCGGTTCGTTTAACTCCCTCCGGCTCTGGATTCATGCAAAGGCCGCTACGTTCGCTCGGATCAAGCTGACGGTACCTGTCCGCGACGGTCGGACATTTTCCACGGTGTTCAGAATCGATTGGCGGGGCTGGAACCGGATGGAGCTGCCGGAGTGGCGCCTGGCTGTCAGCGGGGGGAACCGTGCAGCCGGATGGAAGAACACACAGGGCATTCGTTTCGAGCTTGTGCAACCGGGATTCGAGCCGACGGAGTTGGTCCTGGATGGTCTCGAGCAGTCAACGGAGTGGGCCCGGATACCGATCAACGACCACGAGGTACTGATCGACTGGATGTACTTTGGGGCCCGAGGACGCCATCTCTGGCAGCCGACGGCCGAGACACGACAGCAACCTGCCGGCTCCTATGGGCTGGACCCTTTCTGGTCCTGGGGGACGATGTGGGTTAGAGAGGACGCCAGGAAGCGGGATGTGTGTGCCTATGAACGCCGATTCGACACGCCCGTTGCCGATTGGGGCGTGGTTGAGGTGCGCGTTTCGAACGATTCGGCGGGGGCCATCTCCATAGGATTGCAGGTAGATGGTGTCTGGACGACGCCAGTTCAGCATCGACCGGGACGCGGGCGCTTCGATGCCATCGAGATCCCGCTTGCCCTGGGAGCAAAGGTACTCAATGCGGTGCGCCTGGATCTCTCGGAGCCCCCTGATGCCATCGACGGTCCGCACAACCGACAGCTCAAGTGCAACGTACATTGGGTCCTGCTCCGGAAGCGTGGTGCCCCGCGTGGCGAACCGCCGGTTGGGATGGTCCCGATCGCGCCCGTCCCGCTTGCGTCGTCGCTGGAGGAAGGTGGTTTGCCGGGCGCGGTCTATTTCGGTCGCGAAGACCTGCCCCGGATTCGGGCGCTCTTCACCGAGGGGCTGGGTAAGCCTCTGTGGCAGAAGCTCAAGGGTCGGGCAGAGGGGCTCCTGAACGCCAGTCCCGAGCGTTTCGTCGGGGTGTATAATCCCGGGGCCAACTGGGTTATGACTCGGATTGGAAAGGCATCTGGGGATGTGTCGCGGAGGGCGAGAGACTGCGCCCTGGCCTATGTCATTTCAGGCGATAAACGGTACGCCGACCACGCTCGGCGGGCGCTCCTGTCTCTCTGCCGGATCGAGCAGTGGACGGACGGTCCGTTCGCGCGCTATCCATTGGGGTGGGGCGGCTACGGCAACCCCTTTACCGAGGCCAGCGTGACCTACGACGCCGGCCTGGCCCTCGACTGGATCTACAACGCCCTTCCTCCGGCGGAGCGCAAGGAGGTCAGCCAGGCCATTCTGCGCAAGGGGGTTTGGTGGACTTTCGATCGGCTCAAGTCCAGTCCGGGCATGCTCAAGATGAATCAGGGGGTGGTTTTTGACTCCGAGATTGGCTGCGCCATGATCGTGCTTGCCGCGTTGGATCCGACGCTGGAAGCGATGCGGCGGCAGACCGAGGAGTGGATCTGGCAGGGAATCGAGGCCTATTCGCTACGGGACGGCGCATCGACCGAGGGAGTCGGCTACTGGAATTACACGTGGAACACGGCCGTCAAACTGCTGGCTGCACTGGCGGCGCGGGATCCGGCCGATTTCCGCGACCGTTGTCCCGGGAACGTCCGGCGCAGTATGGACTGGATCGTGCACATGAAGAGCAACGGAGCCGCAGGCTTCGTTCCTCTGGCCATCTGTGACTCACGCGGGAGCATGCCCGGCGATGCGGTATCGGCCTTGTTCGCCAAGTACCTGCAGAACCCAACGGCAGCATGGTTCCAGGACAAGCACGGCTCACCAAAGTCCGAACTGGCCGCCTTCATGTGGGCCCATGGTACGGTCGCGGCTGAACCGCCGATGGCTCCCGCGCGCTACTTCCGCGGGGCAGGCTATGTGTTCCTTCGCGAGGGCTTCCGGCACGGAGATTTCCTCTTCGGGCTACTCGGTCAACCCCGCTTGGCCGGGCACTGGCAGAGCGATCGTTCCGCCTTCATGCTCGAAGCATTCGGGGAGTATTTGGCCATGGATCCGGGCATGATGTCATACTCGAACCCCATCCACCGAGCAATGGCCAACACACGTCTGCATAACGCAATCACGATTGACGGTGGGAACAGTACCCATGCTGATGCGACTGTCACAGCGTTCTTCAGCAGTCCCGCTATGGACTATGCCGCCGTGGATGCGACTGCCGCCTATCCCAAGGCGAGTTCGCTCACGCGTCACGCATTCTACATCCGCCCGGACCACGTGGTTCTGTTCGACACTGTGGCGCTGAGACAGCCAGGCCGGATTGAGTGGAACTTCAACAGCGCGGGTCAACTCTCATTCAACGCTCATCGCCTGCTCGCGTCAGGCAAGAAGGGCACCCTCGTAGCCGATGTCTTCAACGGCTCAACGGAGGTCCCACTGCATGTGGAGATGGAGGATTGGCCGTGCGGGTATCCCGGTCTCACAAACCACCACGCCACCCTCCACGTCGGTCCGCAGAAAGGACAGACCTTCCTCACCAGCCTTTGGCCCGTGCGGAAGGGGACGGAGGGAACGGTACAGACCGAACGTCTGGAAGGAAAGGGCTTCCGGGGCGTCCGACTCAGACGTGGTTCGAGCGAAGAGTACGTTGTCGTGCGAACCGGCCCCGACGAAGTGGTGTGTAACGGCGTTGCCAGTGATGCGGTGTTCGCATTCGTGCGGCTCGAAGGGGGACAGCCCACCGCCGCCGCATTCGTGGACGGGACATGGGTCGGCTGGCGAGATCAGCACCTGCTCGATACAACAGCACGCGCCACAGCTTCCTGGGACAGCCGCGGAGCCTGGGCGGCGTTTGGTGTCCAGGCTCCGGCAGGGACCGGGGTCATGTTCGCCTCTTTCCATGGCGCAGGCGTCCCTGTTGCCAGAATCGGGTCGGTCGCCGGGCAGTGGCAAGCCGCCAACGTGGAGGCCGAGGGCGCGAGGGCCGTGTTTCGTGTGCCCGATGGTGTTGCCCCGCAGGGCGGCTGGTGGCTCATCGCCGGTCAGAACGAGGCGGCTTTGGACGCTGCGGTTGCGCGGGTCGCCATTGAGGAGACGTCTGCTATCGCGGACGGGGAGGTCCTGGCTGGGAGCACCGTTCCTTCAAACACGATTCCCCACGCGCTGCAGCTTCGCCTGACGCTCAGTACGGACGCTCCTCGACTCCGCCGATGGGGCATCTATCTCAACGGGCGGGATGTCCCCGCCGGACAGTACACGATCCGGCGCACTAACGGACGCGAGGTAACCATCGATCTGGCCCCAGCCGACCTCCTCACTGACGAGGAGAGGGAACCCGAGTTCCTCGCGACCCACGTGATCGAGGTGGAGACTCGAGCGGACAACCTGTTGCGCACGCGTCTTTCAGCCAACTGTCGGTTCACCATTCCTCCGGTCGTTCATGCCGACGCCGTTTTCCTGAGCGACCTCGGTGTCATCAAGGAATTTGCCCATACGCCGCCGATCAAACAGATGGTGCACGGCGGAATCATCCGCGACCAGGCGTACACCCGGGACCGTCTCCGCTTGGTCGGAGTTGAGTTCCCCAAAGGGCTCACGACGCACCCGGAGACAACAGGGGCTCAGAGCCATGCCGAGGTCATCTACGACATGACCCCATTCCAAGGCAAACGCACAACCTTCAAAGCGACCGTGGGCGTGCAACAGGGAAGCCCGGGAAGCGTCACGTTCCACGTGTTTGTGCGCAAAGCGAACGAGGAGTGGCGAGAGGCGTTCAAGACCGGCGTCATGGCCGAGGACATGACCCCGCGGAACGTCTCGATCCCAATCACCGGTGTCGACCAGCTGCGCCTCTATGTGACCGATGGCAATGACGGTATCAACAGCGATCATGCCGTTTGGGCCATGGCCAGGCTGGAGTAGGGGCCCCGAGCGCGGCCCGGTGGGGCAGGGGGCCTCCGAACCGGGCCGCGCACAACGTAAGCGGTCCGCTCTTGTGAGCCTGTCCGCCATAGCACCCTTGGGGCGACGGTGGATCGCGGCTCTGCCGGACACGGCCACGTGTCACGGTTTCCCGGACCTTAAGTCAACGCCATTCGGTACGAGACCTGTCCCAGTGAGCTCCGCACACAGGCTCGTGGGCCGTAGGGGGAGCAACGCCGTCGTGTGGAGGTGCTTGAGAAGCGCGTTCAGACCGTTACCTTCCTCCCCGGGAGCGGATGTCGCTAAGACGGCACCGCTCACGCGAAGAGAATTCCGCAGCAGGGAGGAACCGTGATGCGAGCGTGGAGAAGTTCCCGGACCACAAGACTTATCGTTGGCGCTGTCCTGGGGATGGCGTGGGCGACGGAAAGGCCAAGCCGAGGGCAGGAGAAGGACCCGAGCCTGGTGGGGGCCTGGTCGTTCTCCCAAGGCAGCGGAGCAGTGGCCAAGGACGCATCGGGGCACGGACACGATGGTGCCATCAACGAGGGAACGTGGGTCACCGGAGACTTCGGCACAGCGCTCCACTTCAACGGTGAGAGCACCTACGTGACCATTCCCGCCATCCCTGCTCTCGACGGTTCCGACCAGATGACCGTTTCCGTCTGGGTGTTCTGGGAAGGCGTTGGGCGGTACCCGAACATTCTGACCGGTGGAGCCTGGAACCCCGGTGGCTTCCTCATTTTTGTCGGTGACGACCGCTGTTCCTTTCGACTCGGGAGACCTGGGAAGGAAGCATGGGAACTGGGCAAAGACTGGCAGGAAACGCAAGCCGTCCTGCTGCAGCCAATCCGGCCCGGCCGCTGGGTCCACCTGGCAGCCACCGTTAAGCGTCCCGACATGACCACGTATGTAAACGGTGAACCGGTGGGGGCTGTACGCTGGAACCACCCGGTCGGGCAGACCGGTGAGATCATCGTGGGGAGATGGAATCTGGATCAAGGGGAAACACAGTCCCACTACGGGATGATCGATGAACTCCGACTCCACAGTCGGGCCCTGAGTCCAGCGGAGATCCGGGCGGAATTCGGGCGCACACGTCAGGGCCGACAATAGGGCGGGAGAAACAGCATGCGGCGTTTGAGCTGGTTTTGCGGATTGGTCGTGGCTCTGGGGATGGCCCTGGGTGCCCAACAGGCATCCGGACAGGAGGAGGGTCTGGTTGCCCGGTGGAAGCTTGACGATGGCTGGGGGGATCTTGCGGCCGACCACGCCCCCCATGGCCTGGACGGCGAGATCCAGGGAGGGGAGTGGGTCGGCGGAACATTCGGGACCGCCCTTCGGCTGAATGGCCGGAGTGAACACATTGCCATTCCTGAGATTCCCGGGCTCGACGGGGCCGACGCCATGACCATCCAGGCGTGGGTCTATTGGGAAGGGACCGGGCGTTACCCGAATGTCATCACGCTCGGACGCTGGTGCCCGGGTGGCGTACTCATATTCGTGGTGGATGGATCATGCCACTTCCGTTTGGGGCGACCCAAATTCGAGGGCTGGGACAGGGCCCGGGACTGGCAGGAAGCTTCCGCCCAGCTGATTCCCAAGATCGAGTTCGGGCGCTGGTACCATCTCGTCGCCACCTTCGATCGTCCGACCATGCGTGCCTACCTCGATGGCCAGCTCATAAGCGAGCGGAGCTGGGACTACCCCATCGGATGCGAAGGGGGGGGAATGATCGGTAAATGGAGTGGAGACACCGGGCACCAGGGGCTGATTGACGATGTCCGGATCTACACACGAGCCCTCTCGTCGGCAGAGATCCAGGCTGATTACAGCGTTGGGAAGGAAGGGAGGAGCAGCGGAGCGCTCCCAGGCTATAGGGTGCTGCCCGACCGAGGCGCCGATACGCCCCCGGCACTGGTCCTCGAGAACCGGGTGGCCAGGCTCACGTTTACGGACAGTCTCCGTCTCATTGGGGCGGTGGAACTGGGGAGCGGACGCAATCTGCTGACCCGCTCGTCAGCCTGGATGAGTATCAAGACAAGCCAACGCAGTGCCCGTCCGTCCTCCTTCTCCTATGAGAACGGTATTCTCGACGTGCGCTTCGACCGCGTCAACGCCACAGCAAAGGTCCAGGTGACCGTACATGACGAGTACTTCGTGTTCGAGGTGCTTTCCGTGACCGGGGGCGGCGTTGAGGAGCTGGCCTTCCTGAACCTGCTCGTGGAACCGGCCGACGTGGTCCACTCAATGTCCGGGCTGGCCGCCGATTCGACCCACGCCGTGTGTCTGCGCTGCTTGAATCTGCAGGCACGCCCCACCATCAGGGGCAGGCAACCCGTTCTGAAGGCGAGCTGCATCGCGGAACACGGATTTGAGGGCGCCCGCGCGGCCCTGGTCGTCTGCCCTCGAAAGGCGCTTGAACAAACGCTGAGAGTGGTGGCCCGGGAAGAAGGTGGCCCCCATTCGCTGCTCGGAGGAGCCTACGCGAGCGCTGCCCCCCAGAACCGCGCCTCCTACATGTTCTGCAGTGGACTCTCGGAGGCAAATGTCGACGAATGGATCGACATGGCTCAGCTCGCGTGCATCCCTTACATCCACTTCACGGGGTGGTACCAGAGCCAGGGCCACTACGAACCCAGACCAAGCCTCTTCCCCGACGGCACAGATAGTCTCAAGGCGACCGTGGACCGGATTCACGCGGCCGGTCTGCTCGCCGGCATGCACACGTTGACCGGCTGCATCCAGCCACGCGATCCCTTCGCCAGCCCAACCCCGAATCTCCACCTCTCCAGAGACAGAACATTCACTCTCAGCAGGGGCGTTGGGCCCACGGGAACCGAGATTCCACTCGACCAGACTCCCCGCGGCTTGAATGTCGTCTGGAACTACTCCAGTCGCGGCAATGTCGTACAGATCGGCCAGGAACTCGTGCAGTTCCGGGGGATGCGGACGGAACCGCCGTATGCCCTCACGAACTGCAAGCGCGGGGTGTGGGGCTCAACCGCGGCTGCCCATGCAAAGGGCACATCAGCGGACCATCTCTTTGTTCGCTACGGCGCGTTCCAGCCGGACGAGCACTCCCCCCTTGTGGACGAGGTAGCCCAGTGCATCGCCGACAAAGTCAATGCATGCGGATTCGATCTGATCTACCATGACGGTGCGGAGGGGATGCCGGCGCGCCAGTACGGTGCGGCGCGCATGCGTACGGCGATCTTCGAGCGCATCACTCACCCCATTCGGGTTGAGTCCAGCTACAGCGGCCTGCACCACGGCTGGCCCTATCACTCATGCGTCGGTGCCTGGGATCACCCCCTTTGGGGCCTCAAACGCTGCATTGACGAACACGTCAAGCGTAACCTGCCCTACGAGAAGCAGAGCCTGATGCCCTCGCAGCTCGGCTGGTGGGCCATCTTCGGCCCCAAGGACATTCACGACGCCGAGTGGCCTGACGAGATCGAGTACCTGTGCGTGAAGTCACTGGCCCACGACATGTCCATGTCCTTCCAGACGCTCACCCCCGCCTCCAACCCGTGGAATGCCCGTCAAGGCGAGTACCTCAAGACGATCGGTCGCTACGAGAAGCTCCGCTTGAGCGGCTACTTCTCCGAAGACGTCAAGACAAGACTGCGGGAGGAACGTGCCGAGTTCCGCCTTACGCAGGCCCGGGGCGGCGAGTGGCAGTTCACCCCCGTCGACTATCTCACCAGGGAAGTCGTGGCCTCGGAAGATGAACGTCGCGCCTGGACGGTCACCAACCGGTTCACCGCACAGCCCGCGGCCCTCCGGCTGCAGGCGCTCTATTCTGCCGCCCCCTATGAGACTGACGAGGGAAAACAGCTTGCGGACTTCGTTGAGGAGGGAGAATTCACCTTGAGCCGCAGGGCCTCGGGTGTCAAGGCTGAGTGGAGCATCTCGACCGACGTTGTGAAGGTCGGCAATTCCAGCGCGTGTTTCAGGGCCACAAACGAAAGCGCGGAGCCGGCCAAGTCGTGGGTCAAAGCCGGAAAGACCTTTGCCCCGGACATCAGCCTGGGGGTCTGCAAAGCGCTCGGCGTCTGGGTGCACGGGGACGGCAAAGGCGAGGTCCTCAATGTCCAGCTGCGAAGTCCGCAACTCTACCACGGGGCCTTTGACGAGCACATCATCACCATCGACTTCGTGGGCTGGCGCTATTTTGAGCTTCTCCTGCGCGAACGCACCTCGGGCAAGCACTACGACCACGACTGGCCATACGGCTGGGCTATGAGCATCTGCCGATCGTGGTTGACTACGGACCACGTGAACGAGATCAACATCTGGTACAACGGCATCCCCCGCGGTGAGTCTGTAGAGTGCTACATCAGCCCGATCAGAGCCCTTCCTGTGGTGTCGACTACACTGACCAACCCTCGCGTCACCATTGGTGACCAGCGCCTCCTCTTCCCCACTACCCTCGGAAGCGGCCAGTATGTCGAGCTCGACAGGGACCTGACGTGTCGAATCCGCGACGAAGCGGGGGCTCTCCTCGGCAGACTCACACCGAGGCGGGAGACTAACACCTTCCGGTTGCAGAAGGGCGCAAACGAACTGGCCTTCGCCTGCGATGCCCCGGCAAATCCGCGCCCGCGGGTTCGCGTGACGGTGATCCCCAGCGGTCAGCCATTCGGGGGAGTTGCCAAGGGCAAGGAACCGCTGAAACGCCAGCTGAGCAGGTTGGACGATTACACCCTCACCCTCGGGCGTACCGGCGACATCGCATTCCTGCGCCGGGACATGCGCGAAGTGACGCGCCTTGATGGGAAGAACAATGTCTGGACCCTGAGCAATGACACCGCGAAGGCGGAAGAACTGCTCGAACTGCGCCTCCGGATCGGTCAGGAAATCCCGGGAGCTGAATATGAGAAAGCCGTCTCGATCGAGGAGTTCGCGGACGCTGGATCGTGCCTAGGGCAGTCTGCGGCAGAAGAGTATGCGCAGGGCCCCGGGAAGGCGGGACTGGCCAAGAAGGGCGTGGGCGTGTCCTTCGAGTACCAGGCGAACGGCGGCCCCGGTGGCCGGCCCTGCGCTCTCCTGCAAGGCGACAGCTCACTGCCGGACATGTCCGGCTGGGGAGCGGGAATCCGCACGCTCGCTGTCCCCCGGGATCTTTCTGCGGCTCAGTCTCTCGGCGTCTGGGTAAGAGGAGATGGCAGCAGGGCCCACCTGAAGCTCCAGCTCCACGACACACAAGGGCAGACGGCAGACTACTACATCCCCCTCAAGCAGAACGCCTGGAAATATCATGAACTCCCGAAGCCGGCGTTCGGGACAGTCGATCACACGCGTGTTGCTGCGGTTGCGTTCTACCTCATCGCCATCCCGCGGAAAGGGTCGGCAATGTGCAGAATCGCCGGTCTACGCGCTCTGCGGGAAACTCGGGAGCGGGAGGTGGTTAATCCCACAATCACGATCGGGGACACCCAACTTCGCTTCCCAGTGACGGTCCGGCAAGGCGACACCGTCACGCTTAGTGCGGCGGGGACGTGTCTGCTCGCCCGGGCTGATGGCACACGCAGGGAGAACATCCAGGTTGGGGCAAAGCTCCCAAAACTGCAGGCTGGGGACACACAAACCCGTTTTGCCTGCGACGGCGGGTTGAGCAATACCGTCCGGATCGGTCTCACCCGGAAGTGAAGCGACTACAACGGCAGAATGGTGGGGGTGACGTCGGTGCCGTCCACTTCGAGGACACCAATCGAGTATGGATGGGACCGGATACTGCCTGGGTTCATGAAGAGGACGCCATCCTCGGTATCGGTTGCCGCTTTGTGCGTGTGGCCATAGACCACCACGCTCACACCGGCGGCTACGGGGTCGATGTCCAGGTCTCGTGGGCGATGAACGAGATAGATGAGTGCGTCCTCAACTTGGACGGTCTCCCGGAGAGGAAGAGTCCGTGCCCAGGGGTCGGTGTCGGTGTTGCCGCGGACGGCCGTCACCGGGGCAAGAGTTCGTAGGGACGAGAGAATCCGGTCACCACCTATGTCGCCGGCATGAAGGATACAGTCCACCCCCCTGAAGGCTCTGAAGACAGCCGCGTGCAGTGTCCCGTGCGTGTCCGAGATGATCCCGATTCGTTTCACCGTTCGTTCCCGTTTTTCTGCGATTAGGAGACGACGTGGGCCGCTGCAACGGCGGCTCTTCGACCAGCCGGCAGGCGACGGAACACGACGCGACCATAGTCGAAGCGCTCCCACGATGCCAGTGGCGACGGGCAGGAACTCGATGTTCAGGAAGCCGTGGGATGGGAGACGGTGGAGGGCTCAAGCGTAACGGTGCGCCGAAACGGACGCCCGATGAAGGGCAAAGCCGCTATGCCTGGCCCGGACGTAACCGCGACCCGACAGGTGGGGAGAGACGCACTGAAGTCGGAGGCGAGACGTTCAGGATCGTCACTCACGGGACACGAAACGACTGTCACCTCGCCGCCGTCTTCCAGCGCTCCTGCCAGCGTCTTGGTGATGGCCACGCTCCCGACCGAAGGCTCACCAGTACGGGAGTCCACGTGCGTGTCTGCCAGCGTGATCTCCGCGCCATCAGTCTTGAGAATGAGTCTGTAAGTCGGGTCATTCCGAAGCAGTAACCCCTCGGCAATGAGGGGCGCCTCGATCACCATGCACCTGAACGTTCTTCCCTCCCTCAGGGCGTCCGTCAACTGCCATACGAGTGCTCCTCGGTCGGGGTTCTCCAGCACGGTGGCCACGCCGTCCGGATCTATGAGCAGAATCCGGCTTGGGCGCGTCATGGCGATGAAGACGAGCAGGAAAAGAGCTCCGGCAAAGGAGGGAAGGGAGACCTTCCTGGCCACCTTCAGGACCCGCTGCACCACCTGTCTGAGAGAAGTGGTCGCGCCCGAGGAGTCCGGCTCGGCCCGACTCAAGGTAACCGCCGGTTCCGCCGCTCGAGCGGCGTTCGAGTCGACGTGCCGATCAGGCTGGTTAGGGCTCCCTTGAGTGCCATCAAACCGCCCTTCGGGTGGTCTACTCACGCCTGAAGCAGTGGCGATTGGGACGTTCGGGGACGGTACGTCTCTCCCATTGGTAGAAGTCGACGGCGAAACCGCAGTACGTTCTCTTGGGGAGGACACACGACGGCTGGTGGAGCCGGTTTGTCTGTCCCGCCGCCGCGGCGGAGTGGCTGAACGCCGCGCTACCGTTTTCGGCGGCGAGGCAACATTGGTCAGTGTTGGGCGGGCCGTAGGTGTTGGGATAGCGTCTCGACGCACCGATGGGGGGACAGACGGCTGCGAGTCTGCTCTGCCAGAAAACGTCACTGGATCATCCGACTCACCTGCGTCGTCTGATGACCACACTTGGGACGGGTCCTCTCGGTCGGTGGTGGTGCTCGGTGGAGAAGTTGTGTAGTAGATACCGCCACTCCCGCCGCCGGCCCGGAGCTTGAGGGTGATGGCTGTGCTTCGCTCGTTCCCCGCCACGTCCGTTGCTCCGACCGTGACCAGGTACTCGCCCGGCGTGCTCAGCGTCAGACCGGATCCGGCGGTCCTCACCCCGTCACCGATGCGGTACCAACGGGCCGAAACGCCGCTGCCCGAGTCGTTCGCGCCGATCCGGACCGTGGCCGGCACGGTCGTCCACTCGTCGACGTGGGCATAGTCATGGGTGACCGTGGGAGCGGTCTTGTCGATGCGCACGGTCAGGCTCTGGTCAGGCTCTACGTTGCCTGCGTTGTCCGTGCTCCGAAATGTGATCGTGTGCGTGCCTTCACCGGTCAGCTGAATCGTGCCGCCGACCGTGGTCGCGCCGTTGAGGGTCCAGCTCGTCTGATCCACACCCGAGCCGACATCTTCGGCCGCCAGCGTGAGGGTGACATCACCATTCGTCCACTCGGAGGCAGGGGCACCAGTTGCCGCAGTCGTCGGTGGCGAGGCATCGATCCGAAGCGTCATGGTGGTGGTGCTGGTGTTCCCGGCCGTATCCGTGGCTCGCAGAAGGAGTTCATGCGTGCCGGCGCCCGTGACCGTGATCGGCTCTGTGATTGCGGACTCCGCACCCCCGTCCAGGGCGTAGACGAGGGCAGCCAGGCCGCTCGCGGAGTCCGCACCCGTGGCAGTGACCGTGACCGGGTCGCTCTGCCAAGTGGCCGCATCCGGGGCATCATGCCCGATCGTGGGAGCGGTCGTGTCGATGCGCACGGTCAGACCCTGATCCGGCTCCACGTTGCCGGCGTTGTCCATGCTCCGAAACGTGATCGTGTGCGTGCCTTCATCAGTCAGCTGAATCGAGCTACCAACTGTCGTCACGCCGTTGAGCGTCCAACTCGTTTGGTCGACCCCCGAGCCGACGTCTTCCGCCGCCAGCGTGAGGGTGACATCACCATTCGTCCACTCGGAGGCAGGGGCACCGGTCACCGTAGTCGTCGGTGGCGAGGCATCGATCCGAAGCGTCGTGGTGGTCGTGCTGGTGTTCCCGGCTGTATCCGTGGCCCGCAGAAGAAGTTCATGCGTGCCGGCACCCGTGACCGTGATCGGCTCTGTGATTGCGGACTCCGCACCCCCGTCGAGGGCGTAGACGAGGGTAGCCAGGCCGCTTGCGGTGTCCGCAGCTGTGGCAGTGATCGTGACTGGGTCGCTCTGCCAAGCGGCCGCATCCGGGGCATCATGCCCGATCGTGGGAGCGGTCGTGTCGATGCGCACGGTCAGGTTCTGGTCCGGCTCCATGTTGCCGGCGTTGTCCATGCTCCGGAACGTGACCGTGTGTGTGCCTTCACCGGTCAGCTGAATCGAGCTGCCGACCGTGGTCACGCCGTTGAGCGTCCAGCTCGTTTGGTCGACACCCGAACCAGCGTCTTCCGCCGCCAGCGCGAGGGTGACATCACCATTCGTCCACTCGGAGGCAGGGGCACCGGTCACCGTAGTCGTCGGTGGCGAGGCATCGATCCGAAGCGTCGTGGTGGTGCTGCTGGTGTTCCCGGCGGCATCCGTGGCTCGCAGAAGAAGTTCATGCGTGCCGGCGCCCGTGACCGTGATCGGCTCTGTGATTGCGGAGTCCGCACCCCCGTCTAGGGCGTAGACGAGGGCAGCCAGGCCGCTCGCGGAGTCCGCACCCGTGGCAGTGACCGTGACCGGGTCGCTCTGCCAAGCGGCCGCATCCGGGGCATCATGCCCGATCGTGGGAGCGGTTTTGTCGATGCCCACGATCAGGCTCTGGTCCGTCTCCACGTTGCCGGCGTTGTCCATGCTCCGAAACGTGACCGTGTGCGTGCCTTCACCGGTCAGCTGAATCGTTCCGCCGACCGTGGTCACACCGTTGAGGGTCCAGCTCGTTTGATCGACCCCCGAGCCAACGTCTTCCGCCGCCAGTGTGAGGGTGACATCGCCATTCGTCCACTCGGAGGCAGGGGCACCGGTCACTGTCGTGGTGGGGGCGACCGTATCCACGATACGGACCGTGGTCACGGCTGCGGTTTGGGGGTCAGCCCGGCTGCTGCCTGCGATGGTCTGGAGGAGTACATAGAACTCCCCCAGCCCCAGGCTCTTGCTTCCCTGGAACGCCCACTGGCCGGACACGTCGGCGGCGGGATCCAGAGAAGGCACAGTTTCCCGGTCTCCAAGAGGAGCAGGTGTACCGTCCATCACTTCATCGGTCCGCAAAACGGTGGCTTGGACGCTGAGACCGGTCACCCGGGCGTTCCCAGCGTTGCGGAGCGACCAAGACAGATCGAACGCTTCAGAGATCTCGACCACGTCAGGCTCAACGAGCAGTTGCCCCGCAATCCCTTCGTTGAGCGACAGGCTTGGCACGACCTCAAACTCGCGAGTCGTCTCGATCGGGGGGCCACCAGCCGCCTGGACGGTCTGGACGACGCGATAGTCACCGGGAATGGCCAAGCCGGTGTCCCAGGTGAACGATGCTGGGACGGAACGACCAGGAGACACGTCCCCAATCTGTGTCTCGAACTCGCCTCCCGGCTGCACGTTCCCGCTCTCGTCGGTAACACACACGCGCAACGTGACCCCTTCGAGAACCGTGTAGCGATACGTACTCCGGACCAGCGAATCCATGACGACTGGCTCCCTTGCCGTAGCCACTCGCCGCGAGAGGTCGAGGCGTGAAACAAGTCCCCCGGATTCGTCGGCGTCCTCAACGGCAAACGACACTTCCGTCCGCGTGACTGCCACCCCGCCGAGGCACAACGACGCGGTGAGTCGATGTTCGCCCGGCTGGGTTCGCTGGAGAAGCCACTCCCGGGATCGGTCGACTCGTTGGCCGTGGTCGGCATCCCGGAGTGCGACGGTCGGCAAAGCCGCCACGCCCATGCCGCGTTCATCCGTGACCTCAAGCGAAATCGTGACCGGCTGGGTGTTATAGAAGACGTCGATTCCCTGGAGCGCGGGAGCAACCCCCGCCGCGTTGGGGACGATGGCCACGTCAAGCTCAAGTACACGCCCAGGCTCACAGTCCAGTCCACCCGCGAGACCGGAAACGCTTTGACCGAAAACGGCATTGGTCAACGATGGCCGAGAAGGAGCCGTACGCCCCCGGAGGACCAGAGGCGATTCGACGCCGACAGAAGCACCACCGTTCACCAGCGTAGCGACAAAGGAGGTCCAGACTGCGATTGCGTCCGGATCGGGAGCTTCCAGGACATGCCGGCCCTCACCCGGTTCATCGATGCCAAGGTAGTGTTGTCCAGGGGGGAGATCGACGGTGATGACGAAGACCGCACGTTCACCCAAGCGGTACGTCGGACTGCCGACGGCCGCGCTGATCTCATAGTCGAGTGACTCTACATCAAGGGCCAGAGGACCCGCCACCATGTTCACGCGGGATGCCCCGTGCACATCGTAGGAGACGCCAAGATGCTCCTCCAACACGCGGCTCTCCCCGCCCACAAGCCGGGATACGTCCTGCTCAAAGGTCAAGTCCACGGTTTCGGATGGCGTGAGCCTGTCGATGGTCCAACGCAGTTCCCACGCTTCAGTCGTTTCGGTGACCGTCGGAGTCAGCCCGTGGAACGCGGTTGGGATCGCGTTTCCACCGTCGTGTTTGGGGACGGTGCAAACGACATCGACGGCGCGCACTGCCGGCGGCATGCCGACGACGCCTTTGGAGAGGCAGAGTGTCTGCCAGGCCGTTTCCATCGGGAGGGTGTAGAAAAGGGGGTCATACTGCGTGAAGGGCCAATCTCCATCCGCGTTCTGCGTACGGACCAGGTAGGGCCAGAAGCCTTCGTCGGGAGCATTGGGGGCGGTGATATGTCGCTGCCAGTCGAATGGACCATTCGTGCCGATGAGGTGCGTCAGCTTGGCCATTCGCAGCCCACGTACTGCCGTCCACATCTCATAGGCATTACCATGTGGACGGCCCATGAGGTCCGGGGCGCCGGGGCTGGAGGGTGCCCAATTCGTGCCGATGCAGCTGACGTTCTGGACCAACATCTTTCCGGCCTCGGGTATTCCGCTTCCTCGTCCCTGATCGGTGACAACGGTCAGACCGATGAGTCCGGCACATGTGGTGCCCATCCACACCATGGAGTATGGATCGTATTGGAAGGAGCCATTCGCCTTGTAGTTTTCCGTCAAGAGCGGTTCACAGGCTGAGCGACTCCAGTCCGGCAGCGTTGCCCCAAACTCCTCCGCGGCTTCGAGGCCAACATAGTTCCAGCTGGCGATGGAGAGATCCGCGTAGGTGTTCTGGTCGGTGCGGTATCCCCACCCTCCTTTCGTGTTGTTCCCCAGGCACCAGGCGACGGCATCCGCCGCATCCTGAACGATGTCGATGTAAGCCGTTCCGGCCCCACCGTTTTCAAATGGGCCGTTCACGGTCGTCCTGACGGCAGAGCCGGCCGCACACACGGCGGCGAGACAGATTCCGCGCACGTAGCCCGCATACGTAGCGCTGGGCGTTCCCGGTTCCTCCCCGAGCAGAACACCCAGACCATTCCCATCCATATCGGGGTTACCTGCCGGGGTGACCCCGATCGCGGTGTATGAAGAGTGTTCGAACAGGAATTCGAGGCCACCGACGACGATTGGCTGATAAATGCTCCCACTCGCCTCGACGGTGTACCCATGGTTGGCATAGGCCCAAACGGCAAGGGCAGTCGAGGCAAGCGCATCCCCGATCTGGTGTGCGCCATCCGTCCGATCCCAGCTCCCGTCGGTGTTGCGCTGCCGGTAGAGGGAGTAGAGCGCCTTCTCGGCCGCGATCTCGCGGTCTATCTCGAGAGCGTCAAGGGGATCGCTGCTTGATGCATCGGTTTCCCCAATGAGCGTGACTGTGGTGGTGGTCTGTTGCTCGGTAGCCCCTTGCCGCACGTACAGCGTGGCGAGCACATCGGCTCGCGTCACCCCGGTGAGTTGGAACACGACGTCCAGCCTGACATTCCCGGGCGTACTGAGTGGACCGGACAGTGAGCCGTTCTGAACGGTATAGGAGACGGAAGTCGGGTGGTCGATGATCCACTCAAAGGCCATGCCGGTCGGGTCTGTCGGCCACGCCGCGTTGATGTTGCCCCAGAGAGCGACAGCGGCCCCCGGACGTGCCAACCGATCGGGCATGGCTTGGGCTTGTTGGAGGATGGTGAGAGGAGCATCCGCGCCAGCCGCCAAGGGAAGCAGAGGAAGCCATGCCAGCAACACCGCGGAAAGGTAAGCGAGGGGCGCTGGGAAGGTGCACAAGTAGGGAGATCCGTGTGTGTGTGGCACCGAGCGTTTGGCGGCGTGACACCCCGCCCCCGGATCCGGACAACACGCAGGTTGTTCTCTCGGTCGGTTCACGGACCTCCCTCCATCCCCGACCCGGACATGTCGGGATCGGGGTTCACTCCGATCAACTGCAACTCCTGGTGCCCGATCTCCCGTCCCAGTGCTCCCGCAGCGCCATTCGTGCACTGCAGGAAACGCAGGACCAGCACGGAAGAGGAACCGACGATCAGTGCATCCCCCGCAGGTGTGTAACTCGCCGTGATGGCCCCATCGTCCGTCACGAACAGGCGCAACTTCGTACTCCCGCCGATCGGGAGTGGTGTGCCACCGGTGAGGGTCCCGTATGGCGCATGAAGCGCGATGAAAGTGCCGTCGGGAACGGCTTCACCAAGTCCATTCACGATTCCCTCAGCTCGGAGGGTAACAGTGGCATCCGCGGCGTCTCGAAGCGAAGAGGAAGGTGAGACCACGACCGCTCCTATAGCTGCGGGAAGTGCAACCGCGCCTGATGTGTCCACGGCCGTCAGTCGAAGCTCGGTAGTGATCCGGGCCACGCTCACGGGCTCCGTGCGCGCGGGGTACAGCCTGTTAGCCAGCTGCAGTCGCAGCCCGGGCTCAACCGCGAGCAGGGCCTCGCCCGTGACCCCTGGCTCGGTATCATGCCGGGCGGTGACCACGACCCGATACGAACCCGGGAGTTCGACGGTCCCGGTCAACGGCTCGTCCAGCGAGACCATACGTGTCATCTGGGTTGCGGGGAGAACGGTGCTCTGTTCTTGCGCGGACGCTGCCACGACCATCCCGGCAGGTGAGACAATGGCCCAACCAAGATGCCATTCAGCATCTGTGTTGCCGCCATTCTGAAGGATGACAGTCACGCTGACCGGGTCCAGCTCTCCGGGCTCCATGCTGGTCCGGGAAAGCAGGACGCGTGGTGGGGCCCTCATGGCCACCCGCGGGAGCACGCCAACCGTCTCCGCCAGGGCCATGAGAACGGCCCCCGTTGTCGCGGAAGCGAGGGTCGCTGCCACGGTGTAGTCTCCGGGGGGCTGGTTGGCGATGCTCCACTGGAAGTCCCCCGGTGTACTGAGAGGGACGGGAGCGATGCTCACAGCTTCCCCGTTGACCCCCCGAACGCTGACCGTGGTCACGGCAGCGGCGTGGGCGCTGCTGACGGAGATCCGGGCAGTGTCGTAAGGGAAGAAAGGTGGGGCAAGAGCAGCGCCGTCGACCAGGCGTTGGACTGAAAGACTGGAAACCGGCATGGTAACGTCCACCGATGCGGAACCCGCGTTGTTCGTTTCGTCCAGTTCCGGGATTGCGTCCTGTGGATCAAGCGTAACGTCCAGGGCATGAGTACCGGACTGAGGGCGCCAGAGGAACGTCCAGGAGCCAGCCCCATTGGGGAGCACGCTCGGGACAGCTCCTCTCCCTACCAGCACCCCTCCATCTCGGACCTCCACAGCGACATCAGTTGCGGCCACTGTTCCTGTGTTTGCCAGGCCGATCCCTATGAGTACGGTGCGTGATTCGCTGAGTGAGATGGGCGTCTCAGGGCTCTGCCCGTTGACCGTTATCCCGGCAAGCCCCAGGCACAGGTCGACCCCTTCAGGGGAAGGCTGCACAGATACCCCCTCGATCTCCATCCGGCACAAGGCCACGTTGTTGGTCTCATCTGCTTCAGGCACGAGGTTTGCGGGATCCGCGGCGACTCCGATCAGGGGGGACTCAGAGAATCCCGCGGTGTCGACACTGGTGGACAACAGGGCGGACGTGCCGGGCTGGAGTCCGGGCAGCGAGACATCGGCCACGATCGAGTCGACACCTGCTCGCGGATCACCCAGGGCGAACCGAAGGCTCGTGGCCGCTGAAGGACTGTCTCCGCGGTTGAACACCAAGGCCTGAATCCGGACCACGTCCGCCGGGCGTGGCGCTGCGGGCGCAAACGAAATCCCGGCGCGGACAACCGCCAGGTCAGGCAGCGTGGGCAGCGCAGGGAGAGCAAGATCTTTCAACAGATCCACCATGACAGCCGTCACATAGACAGCGGTGTCCGGGAGATCTCCCTCGCGCCAACCCCCGTCCAACTGCTGCCGGGAAAGGAGAAAGCGCAGGGAATCGGCATGGGTTCCAGGAGGATCGATACGGCAGAGCGCGCGGAGCACGGCGGCTGTAGCGTGCACCGAACTGACCGGGACCTCGCCCTCGAAAGGCGGAGCGAAGCCGCCGTCCGACTGTCGCTGCCGGAGGACAAGATCTCGCGTGTCGGCGATCAGAGAAGGGAGAGAGGCGTGCTGGGCCCCAGATGCTTGGAGTCCAATCAGGCCGCGTAACACGCGGGCGGTCATGAGCAGAGCTCCCGGGGCGGGTTCATCGGTCAATCCCCACCAGCCATCGGGACTGCGAGACCGGTCAAGGAAGATAATGGTCTGGCTCCACCCCGGTTCCGGGCTCTGACCAATCTCGACCAACAGATCCACCACATTGACCGTATCAATTGGGTTGCTGACGTGACCCGGGACGCCACCCCAGCCACCGTCTGCATTCATCGCACCCAAGAGATCCGACAGGCGTGCGGAGGAGAGTAGCCTGAGTTCAGCAAGAGAATCACGAACATGCCGGGGGGAATCGGGTAGCGCGGCCAGGAGAGCGGCCCGGCCCTGCAAGAGCCCCCCAAGCGCTCGGTCATCGGACAAACCCTCGAGTGCCGCGAGGACGGCCTCACTGTCAACCCGCCAACGCTCCGTCCCCAAACTCCATAGTCCGGCGGCCCCCTGGGCCTCGACGAGGAACTCGACTGCCCTGTCACGGCAGGTCGATGTCCAGGCGGAAACGGGGCGCCACAGGCACACCGAAATCACTACGGCCAAGCGAAACGTGTGCAGACCGCGACATAGACACCCGATTGCCTTCGCGTCCCTTCTCAAGACGCCGTCCTCCCACGGCGCGGGACCGGATTAGGTTCCCGGCCCCGCCATGTTCCCGTCTGGATGATTCCCCCGTTCGCGCCACGGCGTTGAGCTGGGAAGCGAGTCCCAGCCCGTTGATCCCTGCCGCCGACACGAACAGTACACCTCAACATGGCGGAACGTGAGACGCATGTCAAGTGCACAGGTTGCAGGGCCTCAAGGAGTCAGTTTCGTGAAGCGGCTCGACGGAGTCTCTCCCTCCATTGAGCACAGATGGCCCAGGGAGTCCCTGGAGGGAGAGACTCCGTCGAGCCATCTTGGAGTCTTCCCTCACGTTACTGAGGCGTTACGCAGGGCTGTGCCCCCTCAGTTGCGTGGAATCATCCATACGCTGCACATGGTTGCCCCAGCCGCCGGCACACGGTAGAGTCTGCGGGGAGATTCAGTGGACACCGGGGGGGGCCTGTTCTGTCGGGCGGTTCCGTGTGCAACACGCCTCCCAGGGAACAGTCACGCGTTGCGAGGACGACGAGGATGGTTCAGACACGCCATCGACGCCTGTTGACAAGCATCGGGGGCATCGGTGTGGCTGTCGCAGTGGCGGCTGCGGCGGGCCTCCTGGTGTTCTTTCTTGTTCGGTCTTCCTCCCCGCCGACATTCCACGCCACAGGGACGTTCAGGTTCCTGGAAGTGACCGCTCATATCGTCTCTGACGAATCCCTTCAGGTCCTCGGCTACGAGTGGAAATCGCTCCCGAAAGAAGGCAACGCGATCTGGGGTGTCATCGCGGCCCACAACGCGATGACGGTAATCCCTTGCGCGCTCGGGGGCGAGGGACCGGAAGGCTCCTTGACTTACCCTCATGAAGGCTCCTTTGCCGATGCCTGCAAGAAGGCCCGACAGTCCGGGGTCTGGGAAAGCGAAAATGGTGAGCTTGACCACTGGTTGACATCAAACACCGAACCGTTGGCGCTCTTTCAGAAGGCCGTCCGCAAGCCGGGTTTCCAGTTCTCGGTCAATGCCCCAAGGGCGGGTGGTCCTTGGCCTGGATTCTACGGGGGACTGGAGTTCCCGATCGGCGGCTACTTGCTGCTCGGGGACGTGGCGCTGCTCGAAGCGGCCCGAAGCTTGACAGGTGGCGAGGTCGATCAGGCAATCGATCTGGCGGAGTCCTGTCTGTTGCTGGCCGCGCATCTGAGTGGGAACGGTGAAGAGCCGGATCGCGCCTACGAGACATGTGCCGGCCTGATCCTCTGGGGCCGAGGCCTGGGTTTCCTCCGATCCGTACTGCAATCTCGCTCCTTCGAGGTGAAACACCTGAACGAACTCCAGCGCCGCTTAGTGGACCTCCTGCCACGCCTGCCATCCTACGCACCGCTTCTGGCCGCGGAGAGACGCGAGACGCGTCACGCTCTGCTCGATGCGGAGTTGGGATGCGGACAAGCCAGGCCCGGTTTGGTCAGCTGGCGTGGCGTCAGTGGACCTTTCCGTACGTCTGGAGCGCGGGGCCGGATCGACCGCTTCTTTGACCTCGCCGGTGAGCTCCCGGCGATGTCACCAGCCGAGGCCTTCAGTGAAGGCACGCGAACTCACCTCAACAATGCAGCCGTTGAGGCCGACCCGAATGGTGACTTCCGGCTGAACCGGAATATCGTGAGCTACTACCGGAATGTCCTCGGCACGCGGACGGCTCTCGACGAACTGCGGGTTGCGATCGGTTGCCTCACCTTCCGCAAGAGGGAGAGACGTTTCCCGACCGACTTGCGAGAACTGGAACTCGAGACACAGTCTTCTCCACCACGAGACCGCTTCAGTGGCCAAGACCTCATCTACCGCCCGACAGATGGTGGATTCACGATTCAGTCACCGTGGGAACGTGCCCTGTGGACGGGCACCCGCAGATGGACCACCTACCAGCCCACACACCGAGAGGAGTGACGCAATGCGAACGGGACTCGGAACGTGCATCGCCCTGTTGGGGCTCTGTTGTCTTCCCGTGAACGCGCAAGTCGACCTGCGTCTGCAGTTGATTCTGCCCGCCGGAACGAATCCTGGTAGCCTGACCGTGGCTGGGGTGCTGGCCTCGGACAGGGCCATGCCGGACGGGCCACTCCCGGCCGGCAGCCCGCCGGTTTGGGTTGGGGCCAGCTTCCCCGGGCCGATCGCGTCCGCCGTTGCGCAGTGTGAAAGACTGTCCGCCCATGGCCTGGCCCTGATCTTCCCTGGACCGGAAGGCGACGTACTATCCCACAGTGAGCTTGCTCCTTTGCTCAAGCGTAAGCGGCAGGGGGAGGCGTTGGCCGATCGCGTCCGGAGCGTGCGTCGAACGCTCCCTGCCCACCGGAAGTTGGCAATCTGCGCACCCGCGGCAAACACCCGCCCGGAAACGTCTCGCGGGCAGTGTGTTGATGTGCCCGGGCTGGTGAGAGACGGAACCGTCGACGCTGTTCTGCTCTCGGGGCAACCGTCCTACAACTTCCATCGTTTGCGTCTGCTTCGTGACGAACCCCTGCTGGCGGGGGTGTTCGCGGTGGGGGCCGGCACGAGGGTGCTCTGTGCGGACCTCGCGGCCGCAACGAAGAACACAACAGCGGAGGCCCTCTGGGTATGGCAGGATCCCAAAGGAAAAGCGGCGCGGGTAATCTCTGCCGCGCTCACGGCTGCTGAGGCGGAACGCCGGGTGCAGCGCCGCATAGCGGAGGCGATCACGACGGGGGCCCTGACGACCGTCCTCGCTGTGGAATCCGGCGTTGGCAACAACCAGGCGACCGTCCACGGCGTGGGCCAGACATTTGTGGCCAAAGTGGGCGGTCGCTGCGAGGCCGTTCAGATCTACTGCGCCCTGCGAGGAACGCGTGACGGGTTTCCGTCGCCGCTCGTGGTCGAATTGCGCGATGATGAAGGAGACAAGCCGGGGACCGCAGTCCTCGCCAGGGGAACTGTCCCGGCTGCCGCTTTCGGACAAGAGCCTGCTTATCGCTGGGGAACAGTCGGATTCGAGGATGGCCCCATGCTCGAACCCGGCCGGGCTTACTGGGTCCATCTTCCCACCGCCAAAGGATATGTTTGGCGTATGGTCGGCAAGGGCGCCACCGAGGCAACCCATGCCTGGAGCCGCCTGTACGACTACACCGGGCACAGCTGGGTTCTGAAGGTGTTCGTCCGTCCTGGAAAGGAGTGACGCGATGCGAGTGTTCACATCAACAGCGCTCTTGGGAACGTCGATGTTCGCAGCCCTGATGGGTACGGCGGCCAACGCGCCGCCTGGAATGCGGGTCGTGTTTGATGGGTCACCTGTGGCGTCGAATGGGATCAAGCCAACTCAGGCGGAGGGGCTGCGATTCGTCACGGGAGCTGAGGGGAAGGCAGCGGCGATCGAGCGGCCCGCTGTGTTGGCGTACCCCGCATCGGTCCTCAATCTGGATGCCTTCACAATCACGCTTCGAGTGCGACACGATGTCCCGATCAAGGACTTGTTCTACCGACGCTTGACCTACGTCTACCACGAAACGGAGGACCTGAAGAATCGCCTCGCAATCGTCAAACGGGCCGGGACGGATTGCCTCATGTTCGCGCTGAGCAACGGCACGGGACGCGCCAAAGGCGATGACTTCGGGGGAGACTGGTTCAGCATGACTGCAGGCCCTCTTGACTGGGCCGCCGGGAGTTGGCACACGATCACGGCGACCGCAGACCGCAAAGCGGGAAGAGCCCAACTGCTCGTCGATGGCAGAAAGGTCGCCGAGGCGGAGGGGACGGAACTGCCGGACGAACTTGGGACAAAGCTGTGGGTGGGCTCCGAGATGGGACACTCATGGATGCGGGGGGCCATTGACGAACTCGTCATCGAACCCGTCTCGCGCCTGAGTGATGCACCACTCACGCCGCTTGGCGACACGTTGTATCCACCCATTGCCCCCGCTCCACGCCTCCTGGGAAGCAGTGTCGGGACACTCACCGGCAAGGCGTTGGCGATGAACCTGGACTTCTTTGATCTCTGCATCGGCCTCGACGCGTGGGATATGCGTGACTGTGAGCGGGAAATGGAACGCCTCATGGCCATGACCGCCCACTACGGCTTCGATCGCCTATACTACCGCATCTCAGTGTGCGGGGCCGTCGCCAACCACACCACGGTCATGACCCCCGCCGATCACCGTGCCTTTGAGAAGTACCGCGGACGCCGAGGGCTTGACACCTGCTGTGCAAACATCCCCTCTGCGCATACGCGAATGGCCGATGTAATGGAACGCATCGACCCGCTTGCTGAGTCCGCCAAATACGGGCGTAAGCACGGGTTGCAGATCTACGCCTGGGTGACGTCCTGGGACAGCATGTTCTACGCGACCCCGGACGAGTTCTTCCAGAAGCATCCTGAGTTCACTTGGGTAAGCCGGGACGGCAAACGGCACATACCCGGAGTGCCCTGCTACGCCTATCCCGCCGTCCGGGAATACCGCCTTGCGCAGATCCGAGAGCTGCTTGCTCACGATATTGCCGGCATCATCCTCTCTCCCCGCAGCCACTCCCCCTGGCCAGGACGAAACAAGCCCAGTGACGAGATCGGTTCGCGGGATTTCGGCTACAACGCACCCGTCATCGATGAATACACCCGCAGGTACGGCAGCGACCCTCGAGAGGCCAAGCGTGACAGTCTCGAAGAGCTCCGTTTCGTGGCCCTCAAGGCGGAGTTCTTCAACCAGTTCCTGAGAGACGCCAAGGCGGAATGCGACCGTGCCGGGGCCAGATTGATCATGGTCACCTCCGAATCGATCTCAGACCCGATCCGGGCCGATCGTATGGTGGTCGATGCCGACGGAATTCTGCGGGAGGGTCTCGTTCACGAGCTCTGTTTCATGGGCAGGACGAACGCCGACCTGGCAAAGTGGCGTACGCTCGGTGATGGTAAGATCACCGTCAGCACGTGGGCATCCATCCACGGCACGAGCTACGACGAGTGCATGCCTCGCATGCGTACGCGACTCAAGGGAATGCTCGAGAACCCGCTGAGCGCCGGGAGCACGTTTCACGAAATGGCGAACCTCATCTACACGGACTGCTGGGAGGAAGCCATTGTCGACACAGTAGAGACGCATCTGCAGGCTGGCCAGACTTCGGCTGAGCCGTAGGGCCAGAAGACGACTTCAATGGAGGTGCCGGTTCTCCGTAACCGGCCGAATGACACAGCACAGACACCACGTTTGCGTGTGCAGAGGAAGGACCAAGCCATGAGCGAGAAGATTCGCGTCGGAATGATCGGTGCAGGCCAGATAGCGAACAGTCACATGAAACGCTATCAGGACATCCCAGAGGCGGAGATCGTGGCCGTATCGGATCTGTTCCCGGAGAAGATGGCCAAGGCTCAGGCCACCTACGGGATCCCGAACGCCCATGACGACTTCAAAGACCTCCTGGCTCGAGACGACATCGACTCGGTCGACGTCTGCGTCCACAACAACAAACACGCTCCGATCACCATTGCGGCGCTGGAAGCCGGCAAGAACGTCTACTGCGAGAAGCCCATGGCCGGTACGTATCGGGACGCCGCTGATATGGCCGCGGCGGCCGAGGCCAGTGGCAGGAAGCTCAACATCCAGATGAACACGGTGTTCTCGCAGGAGAGCCTCGCGGCCAAGCGTTTGATCGATGACGGCAATCTGGGCAAGCTCTACTACGCTCGTTCGTTCGGCTACCGTCGCCGAGGGCGCCCCTTCGTCGACGGCTATGGAACAGCCAATTTCGTGGACAAGACGATCTGTGCGGGTGGTGCTCTCTTCGACATGGGGATCTACCACATTGCCAACATCATGTTCCTTCTCGACAACCCCGAAGTACTCACTGTCACCGGGACTACCCACCAGGAGCTCGACATGTACGAGGACCGGCGGGAGTTCAGCAACTTCAGCGTCGAGGAAATGGGATTGGGCTGGGCTCGCCTGGCCGGTGGGATCTCCTTCGATATCGAGGAAACATGGGCCGTCCACCACGACGGATCGGAAGCCAGCAAGGTCTGTGGCAGCAAAGGCGGCATCAAGCTCAACCCCCTGACCTACTTCTCGAGCCTCTCAGACATGCCGATGAGTTCCACCTTTGACCTGAAAGGCTCCAACACACGCTGGCACTCCTGCTTCCCGGAAACCGCATGGTACGATTCGTCCCAGAAGCACTGGATTGGCGCTCTCCTCGGGAAGGTCCCTTTGCTCCCGTGTGCGGAGTACGCACTGAATACGGCTCTGATCAGCGAGGGGATCTTCATGTCAGCCAAACTGGGGCGTGAGCTTTCCGCCGACGAAATCAGGGAGAAGTCGGTCAGCACGGCCATCGATCCGTACACTCCCGAGAAGGTCTGGGGCTGAGTAGCGCCGCACTCTGAGCGGCGGCTTCATCGAAGCGGAACTCCGCCCGGAGCGCGGAGCTACAATCAGACCGGAACCCCCAAATCTGCGGAATGTCTTGCCTGTGAGCAGGGACAACGGTAGACTGGCGCTACTGAGTCAGGAACTGCCGACGACGGGCGGGCGAGTCAACGGACCTGCCTGGAGACGCGCGCCGACAGGGACCGAAGGGGAAGTAGGTAATGGAGCTATGACGATGGAACATGCCCCGAAGCGATCCCGAGTGTGCTCTGCATTGCGCACGTGCGGAACTGTCGTTTCCTTCACGCTGATTGAGTTGCTCGTGGTCATCGCGATCATCGCGATCCTGGCAGCCATGCTCTTGCCGGCCTTGCAGCAGGCGAAAGCCAGGGCCCAGAAGATCTCCTGCACCAACAGTCTGAAGCAGCTCACACTCGCCGGGAACATGTATGCGGATGACAGTAGCGAGATCTTCCCGGGATACATCACATATCCCTCCGTCTCCGGGGGCACCTATTCGGTGGGGATGATTCCCTATCTGAATCACGCTCTCGGGCACAATTCCTACAGTTACCGTTTTTGGATGGACAGCCTCTACGAGTACCTTGGCAATTTCCAGGTCTACCGTTGTCCGAGTCCGCAGGCTCGTACGCAGTGGTGGGGTGGGTACGGCTGGAACGTCTACGGCGTGGGGTACATGCTGAACCACGCTTCCCGGTACAGCACAAACCAAATCTATCGAGGCGTCAAGCTCGCCATTATCAAGGCACCGGCCCGCCTTCCCATGCTGGCAGATTCGTGGCCCAACGCGACCAATGCCTCCAATTGGCCCAATCACTGGCGTCCATCCAGCGCCTACGCCATGACCTACTCCCCCACGGTTCATGACAGCGGAGCCAATATCGGCTTTGTGGATGGCCACGTTGAGTGGTACCGCAAACCCGGCTATGGCACGCTGCCCTACTACTACTACCAGAAGTAGGGCGCCTGGCCCCGCCCGGGGAGATGCGTCTTTCCCAATGTGGGAGGCGGTGCCATCCGCCGATCTTTCAATGTGGGAGGCGCCTCCGTGCGGCGACCATTCCGCTTGTACGGAGAGCTGCCCTCCGATCGCCAAGAGAAGATGCCGCCCGGGGGGCCGTGCGGCCTACGCAACAAAGTGGGAGGCGCGTCCGTGCGGCGACCGCTCTACCCGCGCTCCACGTAGATCGGGCTGGACCACGCCATGTGCCCGTCTTCCTGCGTTACCCGGACATACAACGGATTGGTGCCAGACCCAAGCGGCACGTCAATCTTGGTCCGGGATGTTCGGGACGCGTCTTCCGGCAGTCTGTTCATCTGAATGCGCTTCTCCAAGCCCCCGCAGTCCCACACCGTCGGCGTGCCGGTCACGTCGGCCATCGCGACCTCCAGATCTCGTTGAGTGGTGCGAAGTGCCAGGTCGCCGCTGTTTCCGTCCTCCAGCGTCAGAATCAAACCGGTCGTCCCCCCCGTGGTGATGGACTCCCATTCGAGCCGGTTCCCGTCCACGCGTCGGATCTGCTGATCCGGGTTCCAGAAGTTGATCGCGGTAACGTCGGCGATGGCGTTTCCGTTCACCACGAGAGAGCCGTCCCAATCTGACTTGCGGGCCCGGCCGCGCACTTCGGCTCCCGCCCAGACGATCTTGATCCGAGGCGATTCCCGGGGAACGGCAGTGGGCCGAAGGGTCTCGACCACACCACAGCCGTTGAACACATCAATGCACTCGACTGCCCCGGTCCCCGTGACGTCCACAGAGAGCTCGACACTATCCTGCCCTGTCTTCAAGATGTCCCCCATCATTGCCCGGGGCTCTGCCCCTCGGTTTAGCCGGACATCCAGAAGCAGGCGATTGCCGGTTGTTGCGTAGCAGTGGCGCGCCCTCAAAGCGGCAACAACACTCTCGCGGTCGAGTGTCTCGGCCAGCACGCAGGTCAGCCCGCCGAGAGACCCGAACTTCAGTGCCCCGGGGTAGGATCGCCCGGGCCGCCCTTTGTGACCGTCAGAGTTCCCACAAACACCTACGCGGTACCCAAGCTCCAGTGCGTCGTGCAACAACCACTCGAACGTGCCCCAGGCCGAATGGATCTCGACCGCCACCTCCACCTCGGGATCATGCATCCGCATGTCCGCGTAGCGCCCGCCGACATGGGCAAACGCAAAGGCTTTTGGCCCATCCTGGCTCTTCAGATTGGCGAACAACTGGTCGGCGGTGGGAGAATCGACAGAATCGGAAGACTCTCCGGGCAGGAGATCCCGGCAGCTATGCGAGATCGCCCCTCCTTCGCGCTCGAAGTAGACGTTTCGGTCTCCTCCGAGGGGCGTGTTGCCGCTCCATTCGTAGCCGGGAAAGGTCACGAAACGCCCTGGATCATTGAAGGCGCCGGTCGTCTCGTTGACCGTCCGCCAGAAGGCATCGGTCACCTGGAAGTCATTCCCTTGATGGCCAGCGATATCGAGGAAGGCCTGATCCCGGGCAAAGGTGAAGTACTGGTCGATCGTGTTGCTGCCTATCGTCTCTTCCGATTGGCCGTGGAAATCGGCCCAGAAGCGCCCCCGTTCAGGCTGCGAGGTCCGCACGTCGATGGGGTTGCTCTCGGCAGACAGTCCCGTCGCGGGATCAACCAACGTGGCCGTGGTGACGCCGGGAACGGCCAACCCGGGCTGTTCGATGGCCAGCGGAGACCCGCACGGGTTGCCCCAGCGGTCCTCCAGCTTCAGATGCGCTGTGAAAGACTGCCCCACAAGCACCGTTGACGGGGCAATGCACAAGGCTCTGGCGGGCGGGCCCGACACAGTCCTCAATTCAGGAGATGCAGGAAGCTCTTTGAACATGAACGTGGCGAACGGATCCACGTACGTCTTGAACTCGAACGTGTCCTCACAGAACGACTGCACGCGCCACCCGGGGGAGCCCTGGGAAGCGTCCCCAAACACAAAGCGGATCTGGTCTCCCCGGTCGAGGTAGCCACTCATCACCTTCAGGTAGATCGCCCGCCCCCAGGGCCGCGTGTTGCCCTTCAGATCCCAGCGGACGTCGATCCGACAGTCTCCGGTGGTGGCGACCGAGCAGTAATTCGGCCCGCTGGGGTCGTCCAGCTGAGGCACGCCGAAATCGCCTGCAAAGCGGAAGGCAATCTTGACACAACCCGTGTCGTCAACCGGATGTCCGGCCGTGTACGTGTAGGCGAGTGACACCCAGCTCCCCGCAACGACCTCAGTCAACGAAATATCAACAGACCCGATATCGATCGCACTCATCGGACGTACTCCTGCTCAACGCTTCCTCTGACCGGGCCCTTTCATCCAGTGCCCCCGGTTGACACACACCGCCGCTCGGTAATGTTAGTCGACAGCAGATTGAAAGCGAACGAAGACCATTGCAGGAGCCAGACCATGGGTACTCGTGTTGCCAGAGCCATGACCGCCATTTTACTCATCGCCCTGTCCGGGCTTGCGGCAGAAGCAAAGACCGAGAAGCCAGTCGAACCCAAGCTCTTCGCCGGAGACATCAAGCTGCAGCTTCCCCCGATCGTCTACGCCGTACCGGGCGTAGAGATGAACATATACTTCGACAACATCGTCCTCATGGTGAACCCGAGGAATGTCGTTTTCGACGTCACTTGCCAGCGCGGCACGCAACAGAACGAACGCTGGACCTTCACACCGACCGAGAAGGATGTTGGCGTACATCCCTTGCGCATCGAGGTCCTCGACCAGACAAACGCGGCGATTGCACGCGCTGACACCACCGTCCGAGTCTCGCCGGCCAATGCCGGTGTCGGGCGACCAATCCGTGCCCTCGTGATCGGCGACAGCCTGACCAACGCATCCGCTTACACACAGCAACTCGTCGATCTGTGCGCAAAGGAGGACAACCCTCTCTTGACCCTGATCGGCACCCGCGGACGCGGCGAAAAGAACCGCCACGAAGGCTATGGCGGCTGGACGGCGGAACGGTTCGCGACGCACTACACCGGAATTGCTCGCGGCGGAGCCTACAAGAAGTGCGGCAGCCCGTTCATCTACAAGGACGGAGAGGAAGATCCCAAGTTGGACCTCCCTCGGTACTGCAAGGAATTCAATGAGGGCAAGCCCTTTGACGTTGTCACGATGCTACTGGGCTGCAACGATACGTTCAGCAGCACGGACGAGACCATTGAGGAACGCATCGATCGGATGTTCACCCATTACGAGACGCTCGTCAAAATGGTCCGGGAACACAATGAGGATGCCCTCATCGGGGCGTTGCTTCTCGTGCCACCGGCAGCAACTCAGGACGCGTTCGGGACCAACTACCGCTGCAGTCAGACACGCTGGCAGTACAAACGCAATCAGCATCGTGTGGTCGAACGCATGATGGCTCAGTTCGGGGGACGCGAGGGTGACAATCTCTTCCTCCTGGCGTCCTACACGAATCTTGACTGCGTGCACAACTACCCCAAGAGGACGGCCCCTTGGAACAGCTCCACCACCGCCAAAGGCACACGCCTCAGTAACGGCGTGCACCCGGCCACCGAAGGCTACAAGCAGATTGGCGACACGATCTATTGCTGGCTCAAAGCTATGCTCGCCGATAAGTAGAAAGACAAGGGACCCATGAACGCTCTGTGCTTTGATCCCGTCGCCGGCGCGGCAGGGGATATGATACTGGCATCACTCTGCGACCTCGGGGCCGACCCTGATGAGATTGCGCGCATCATCCGGACAGGCGGGCTCAGGGAGTTCGAGATCCGGATACGACATGCGCAGGACCAACACGGTCTCATGGCCACTTACTGCGATGTGGTCGTCGAGAGCCACGACCACGGACACCACCACGGCGACCACGACGAACACAAACACGAGCATCATCACCGGCACCTGGGTGATATCCTCAAGATCGTGGACACCAGTGAAGCCCCGGAACGAGCCAAATCCCGGGCGCACGCCGTTTTCACCCGCCTGGCCGAAGCCGAAGCCGCTGTGCATGGTATCGACATCGAGAAGGTTCATTTCCACGAGGTCGGGGCCGTCGATTCAATCGTTGATGTCTTCGGCAGCTGCATCGCCCTGGAGTTGCTCGAGGTCGAGAGGATCTACTGCGCAGCCCTAAAAGTGGGCAAAGGCACCATTCGCTGTGCCCATGGCGTCCTCCCCGTCCCAGTCCCCGCAACCACCCGCCTCATCACCGGGTCTGATGTGATCAGACTGGACATCAAGACAGAACTCACTACCCCCACCGGTGCCGCCCTCTTGACAACCCTCTCAGAGGGCGATTGGGGATCGCTGAAAATGCGCGTGACCGGATGCGGGATCGGGCATGGCGGACGAGATCTGGATGAGATGCCCAACATCATACGCAGCTTCCTCGTGGAACTCGAGGCTCCGGCTCAGTATGTGGAAGTATTGGAGACCGACATCGACGACGACACGCCGGAAATGACCGCGGCTCTGGCTGACAGACTCCTGGCCGACGGGGCACTCGATGTGACGCGAACGCCCATCTACATGAAAAAGGGGCGACTCGGGACCCGGTTGACCGTGTTGACCGAGGCGGGTGACGTTCAGCGAATGGCGGCCCTGATCCTCGGCTCGAGCAGTACAATTGGCGTCCGGGCGGGCAATGCCCGGCGGTTCACGCTGCCGAGACGGGCGATCACCGTGAATACCGAGTGGGGCCCTGTGGCCGCCAAAGAGATCACCCGACCGACCGGGGTCGAGATCGTCCCCGAATACGAAGCCTGCCGGACCCTTGCGGAGTCCGCGGGTGTGGAACTTCGCCGAGTGATGCAGGCCGTCAGGTCCTGGCGAGACCCGAGGTGACTCGAGGAACGGACGGCCCCCGACAGCCGTGTTTTCTGGAGGGCCGATGTCCCTGCTCTCCAGCAGGGCAAGCCTCAGCGGCCGCGGCAATCGAAGAACCATCAGCAAGGGCAGAACAGATATGTTGCGACCCACTGAACCGACCAACCACGTTGTCCCCGACACCGACCGCGAACGACGCGTCGGATTTGCCGAAGTCATCTACTGCCCAGGCAAGACGGATGACCAACTCCGCGATGTTGGGAAGACGCTCTTTGCCAATCACGAGAATGTCCTGGCAACCCGGGCCACGCCCGGTCAGGCGGACGCCCTTCGCAGTGTGGCGCCGGAGGTCCTCTACAACGAGCCAGGGCGTGTGGCCTACGTGCATCGAGACCAGACGATCACCGGCGTGGGCACCATCGCCATCATTTCCGCCGGGACAACCGACATCCCGGTCGCGGAGGAAGCGGCTTGCACGGCTGAAGTGATGGGGAATCGCGTTCACCGCGTCTACGATGTCGGCGTCGCGGGGCTGCACCGCGTGCTGGCCCACCGAGATGAGCTTGAGGATACCCATGTTGTCATTGTCGTCGCCGGCATGGAGGGGGCACTCCCCTCGGTCGTAGGCGGCCTCGTGTCACGCCCGGTCATTGCCGTGCCGACATCAGTCGGGTACGGCACCTCGTTCGGGGGGGTCACCGCGCTGCTCGGTATGCTCAACTCCTGCGCCCCGGGCGTCACCGTCGTGAACATCGACAACGGGTTCGGTGCCGCCTTCGCCGCCAGTCGGATCAACCACCTGTAGGACCTGCCCGGCAGAGCCGCGACTACCAGGAGCGGACCGCTTACGTTGTGCACGGCTCGGTTCGAAAGCGCCCTGCCCGGCAGAGCCGGGATCCACCGTCGCCCCAAGGACGCTACGGCGGACAGGCTTACGGGAGGAGACCGCTTACGTTGTGCGCGGCTCGGTTCGAAAGCGCCCTGTCCGACAGAGCCGCGATCCACCGCCGCCCCAAGGGCGCTATGGCGGACAGGCTTACGGGAGGAGACCGCTTACGTTGTGCGCGGCTCGGTTCGGAGGCGCCCTGCCTGGCACTACTTCCCAATCGTGACCTTCAACGGACTCACCCACCAGCGTGATTCTTCGTTGTAGTAGACGTAGGCGCACGACGCCGGCCCCGAGTACGTCCCCAAGCGGTCAGCATGCAGACGAATGGGGGTCTGCAAGCGGCCGCCGGGGGGCACATCATCGAGGTACAGCACGACCTCCGACGGGGTGGTTTCGAAGAGAGCCACCTTCCCGTCATCTTTGAGCTCCTCAAGCTGCCGGAGCACGGGGCGCATCCCAGCTGGAACACCAATCTTGACGATTGTCATCCCGAGAGCTTCCTCGCTGACGTTCCGCACCTCAGCCACGACCTCCACAACACCCGCCTGGACCAGATTGACCTCCATGGGCGAGAGGGTCAACTGAAGTGGAGAATCGGGCTCATTGGCAGGGCGCGTGGTCATCATCCGGAGGTCGATGCTGTAGCCGATATCTTTGTCCCCGCCGAACTGCAGTGTGATCGTGTTGTCCCCAACCTTGAACAGGTCTGCGAGCCCCTCCAGACGAGCCGTCTCCAACTGACGCTCACTCACGTGGCGCATGGCGGCGCCCTTCCCGTTGATTACGACTTCAATCTTCCCAGCCCCACTGGGCTCGACCGCCATCAAAGCCCGGAGTGCCAGGACCGTGGCCTGCGTGCTGCCAAATCGGCCACCTGTCCGCTGTTTGGCCAGCCAGAGCACAGCCTTTCGAGCCGCGTCGCCCAACCCCGCCCCTCGCAGAGCCATGATTGCCAGAGCAGTTGACTCAACCGCCATCGTCTTTCCGGAAGCCCCCGTGAATGAGCGGTACTTGGAGAAGAAGCTCCCATCCTTCTTCTGGTACATCGCGAGCTTCGTAGCCAGACTCCGTTCGAGTTGCCCCTGCTTTCCAAGTCGGTTGGCAGTCAACAGGGCCAAGGCAATCACATAGGGATCATCAGATGTACCAGCTTCGTCCATTGCCGCTTCGACCTCGGCGGCGATATCGAGCACCCCGGCCTCGGTCAGAGCCCAGACCGTGTAGGCGTGGCGGGTCTTGCCCCCGCCGCTGCCGAACCGGTGTCCCGAGCCTTTCCCCGAAGTGAAGCCACCTTTGCCGTTGCGCTGGGTCAGCAACCACCGTTTCGCTCGCTCGGAAACCGCGCTATCGACCCCGTCAAAGACGCGAGCCATCTCCGTCAGCTGCATGATCCCGTAGGCGGTGAGAGATGTACTGGGGGCGTCCTTCCCGTACCAACCGAACCCGCCGTCGGGACACTGGAAGGCCAGGAGCTTTCGATACCCCTCGGCAAGCAAGGCCTGCGTGCGCTTTTCCAGTTCGGGGTTCAGTGCGCCAACTCGCCGCAGGTAATCCGTGATCAGGATGTTCGGGTGAGTGGAGGAGGAGGTCTGCTCAAAGCACCCAGTCGGCATCCGGAGCATGCTCTGCAGCGCTTCCTCCAATCCCGCGAGGGGCGTGGGATAGAAGCGGATCAACGCGTTCAGAGAGCCCGGAACGAGGGTATAGGGAACCGTTCCGGCGAATTCCCGCGATCCACGCAGCAAACCGCTGTGACTCAGCTTCCCCGGAAAGCCGAAGGAGCGCACCTCAACGGGATGGCTGATTTGCTCCCTCAACCCGACACTCCGCACACAGATGGTCAGATCGCCCCTACCCGCCAACGCCCGCAAGGGCACCTCGATCGTGCGCCGCTCGCCCGCCTGGATCAGGACGTCTTGGCTGAGAAGCAACGGCTCCTCAGCCTTCAAACACGGCGGCAACGTGATCTCCATCCGCACGTTCTCCGCCAAGCGCCCCTCATTGGTCACCTGTACGGGCAGGACCACGAGATCTCCGGCCGAGAGCAACGGGGGCACGTCACAGTCAATGTGCACGGAGGCACGCGAGTCGATCACCAGCTCCGCGCGCCCCGGAAGGCCTGCTCCCGCATTCCCTTCAGCCGTGAGCCGGAACGATGTCGTGGCATCGCTCAGGCAGAACGTGAGTTGCCCGTGCCCAAGGACGTTCGTGGTGAGCGTCGGTTCCCAGTGGATACACTCCCGGAAGTCATCGCGTCGGTCCGTAGTCGTGGTCTCGTAGGCGACCTGAGGGAACTCGCGGACAACGGTCCAGTGGTAGCGGAGAGAGTCAGGATCAGAACCGATTGCTTCGTGCTGCACCATGAGCTCATCCATGCCGAACAGCATGATATTGACCCCTTCTCCATCCGGGTCGAGCTCAATGCTCCGGCGCTTCAGGACTTTCACTATTTCATCAACCGGGGTCTCTTCGAACTCGACGCAGGGCACGACGATATCACGCAACTTCCGATTGATTGCCTCTGTCGATGCCTTCCGGCGCAGATTCGGGAGGCCTGGTCCAATGAGGACGGCATGCGGCTCAACCTGGAAGGACAGACCGACGGCGATGCAGGTATAGCGGATGATTTCGCCCAAAGGAATGTTGTCCAGGCTCAAGGTAACGCACGGGCCCACGTCCACCCATTCGTCCGGCCCCCATCCACCCTCGTCCCCGAAATCGTCCCCGCCGAAATCTCCTCCGCCAAAGTCATCCTCACCGCCACCCCGTGGACGTCGACGCCTCGTTGGACGTTGCCGCCCCCGCCGCTCTACTGCGCGCATCCACGTCGGGTTCCGTGCCAACGTAGAGATAGGGGTACTTGGTCCCAGAGCCGTTGCCGAGCCAAACGTCTTGCGTATGCCCGTGGTTCCGCCAGGAACGACCTCACCGAACGTACCGACGTCATCGGCTCCTAAGCCACCACCACCGAAGTCGTCTCCACCACCCATTCCGCCAAAGCCCGCACCCCCAAAGTCGTCAGAGCCGCCGCCGTGCTGAATCCTCCGAGGCCGCTTCCTTCGCCTTGCAGAAGCAGAACGGACCTTTCCCATGGCGTCTGCGAAGACCTGATCTGTGACGCGCACGTCCTTCCCGGCCGCAGGATTGAGGGCAGCATCCCAGCGGAACCTGCGCCAGCCGCGTGTCCCGAGTAGCAGGTCCAGAGCCTGCGTGGAGTCCGTCTCGTCAGGATCGAGGTAAAAGTCGGGTTCCACGATCTCTCCCGGGAGCTCGGCCTCGAGGTAGACCCGGGTCAACAGATTCGCGGTCTTATCATCGGCGAACGTCAGCACCCGGTCGTCCACAACCGACACGCCCAACTCAGCCGCACAGGGACGGCCATCGGTGAACGAGGTCCGGATGTCGATCGTCACCGTCTCACGTGGGGCGTAGCGCACCTTGTTGGGCGTCAGTGTGACCATCATGTTCTGCCCTGAATCCCGGTAGACAAGTCGCTCACAGAGGGGGAAGCCACGGCGGTCCAGAACGGAAAGGCGCAGGCAGCCCTGCATGGGCGGCAGGCGAAGAAGCACGGTCCTTCCCGGTCGACTGATATCCAGTGTTTCCACCGCGAGGAGATTGCCGCGCAATGCCCCGACGACCGTCGCGTCACGCAGATCACGCGTCGTGTGAAACACGATACGACACTCTCCGCCGGGAGCACCCTCCTGGGATTCAACACGCATAACGAGACCGGATGCCTTCGCAACGGGAAGCGTGAACGGGCCTCCAGACCCGGCTGGCCGGATGACCTCAAGCTGGTACGTGCGACCGGCCTCTGGCGTCAGCTCAAAACAGCCCATGCCGTGGTGGAAGCTGGTAATCTGCGCGACGGCGAGACCGGCGTCATCCCGGACCATCCCTTCCAGCTTGGCGGGCTTGCCGTTGGGTTTGGTCGCTGCGAAGTAGACCCGGCTCGGGAGACCGGCTACCAGATCTCCTCCTTCCGGGTAGAAGGCCACATCCAGCCCTTTGGTCAGGATTGGGATGGTGCGTGAGATGGACTCGGTTCGTTCGCCGTCTTTGGCGCGTAGGATGAGATAAGCGCTGTCGGTTGCGATCTCCGCCGGCAACTCCAGAGACAATCGCAGGTCTCCCGCATCACTCGTGGTGAGCGTGTCCGTGAACGCAGCTTTTCCGTCCACCATGCAGGTGACCAAAACGGGGCTCCGGGCGAGGGGTTCGCCCGTACTGCGCTCAAAGCTCGCCGTGGCTTCGATATGGTCTCCCGGCCCATAGGCCTTGCCGAGGACATCGAGGCGTTTCTTGATCTGGGGAGGACTGTAGGAATGGACGATCAGCTTCCGTTCGACGGTTGGTCCCCCGATCACCTTTGCCTTGAGCACGTACTCACCACCCCGAGCGTGCGCTGGAATGACAAACTCCCCCGCGGCCGATCCCCGGACCATCTCCAGCGTGATCGCCCCGATTGGTGCTCCCTGCGAGTTGCGCAGTTCGCACTGGCACCCCGGTGCCGCTCCCAACGGCATGAGCGTGTCGGTCGCCAAGACGCTCACCTTGAACCATACGCTTTCGCCCACCTGGAAAAGCGGCTTGTTCAACTGGATGTAGATCCGTGCCGTCGGGTGATCCGAAAACCACTCCTCGGTTGCCGTCCGGATTGCCTCGTTGATCTCCTTGGGCTTGAGGTCTGCCGGACGCACGGACGACATCGCCGTGATTGCCAACACGGAACAAGCAAAGGAACGCAGGGAATGAGTCTGAGTCGTCGCCATGAAATCTCCCTCCCAGGAAGTGACTCTCGCAGCCTCCAGCCGCTATAGCGAACATAGCGGGCAGGCCGGAGAATCACAAGGCAGAGAGCCTGAGGAAGGCAATGCCTGAGGGGGCGCGGCGGGTTGGGTGGCAGTCTTCCCCGCCCCAGAGGCCGCGAGACACTGAAGCGGAAGCTGGCCGGGCTCTTCCCGGATTCGGGGCGGCTCCACACTTGCATTGGCACATCCGTTGCGCCATTATCGAATCAAGCGAAACGAGAGCGGCGTCCGCGCCCGATCCTTCCCGGAGTCTCCAGCATGGCAGGGCCAGTCAACAGCGCTTTGCAGCAGCGTTACCGCGAAACAGCGGAAGCCGTGGTTGCCGAACTGACGCGACACCCGAAGGTGATCGGTGTTGCCATCTGCGGAAGCCTCGTCCGAGGGGATCTTTGGGAGCACTCCGATCTCGATATGTTCGTCGTGATGCGCGGGGTTGACACCGACTGGCATGCACTCACAGTCCGTCACGATGGCGTGGACGTACATCTCCAGGTGCTCAGCGAAGACTTCCTTTTCTGCAAGAGTGAGGGATTCCAGGGCAGCCTTGTCAGCCAGGCGCTGGCTCTTTCGGAAGTCCTGTATGATCCCGAGGATCTCGTGGGCAAAGGGATGCGTGATCTGGCCGCATATCCTGAGCCTCGTCAGGTCCGGAATGCGATCAAACACCTCATTCTCTTCCTCTCTTCATATAACCGGGCCGACAAGTGCCTGCAGATGGGCTTCACGGAGGACGCCGTCATTCATCTGAACACCGCGTTCGCTGATTTGGCCGAAGTTGAATACGCCCGCCTGGGCCGCTTCCCTCAGCGTGCCCTCATGGAAGAACTCGTTGACGTGTCACCCAACACCTACAAGGCCTATGTTTGGTTCGTTCATGGGCGTAAGAGCGTGCGGGAGAGGATCAAGCGGAGTTTCGCGTTCTTCGAGCGCATCCTGGGCGAGATACTGACCGAGATGGGGCCGCCACTTGTCGCCGCAATCCGTGCCCGGGAACGTCCAGTGACCGAAGCGGGAATAGGGGAAACTCCAACCGTCTACGATCAGAGCGCCGATCTCAAGCTCCTCCTCAATCGCCTCGTTCACCAGAACATGATCCGCGAAGATGGTCGCGCCCTCGAGATGGAGGGCATCCCAATCAACGGCCTGTCAGAGAGACTGTTCGACTTGTTCTGATGCCGTCCCCGCCGGGATCCGCCGGACGCAACGAAGGAAGAGATTGTGCCATGAAAACAGACACGCACGAAACAGCTCTCCTGGCCGGGGCAGCCCGCAGCAACATAACGCCCCCGCTGGGCATCACGCTTGACGGCCCCATCGGGCAGAACGGGCCGGCCACGCACATTCACGACGAGCTGCACGCCCGTTGTCTGGTCCTCAGCGACGGCAGCACGACGCTCGGATTCGCCGTCTGCGACTCTACCATGATCACCGGACGCGTGTTCGAGGCCGCCAAAGAACTCGTTGCGGAGAGGACCGGCATTCCCGCTGATCACCTGATGATGACGGCCACGCACAGCCACAGCGTTCCACGGGCGATGGATATCACTGATGATGCCGGCTTCCAGGCCTACCTCGACTTCCTCGCGCAACGCATCGCCGATGGCATTCAACGGGCCCGCAACCAGCTGGCTCCCGCCCAACTGGGGTGGACGACAACTGAGAAACCGGAGCATCTCAACAACCGGCGATGGCTTGTGAAGCCCGAAGTACTCACCCCAAATCCGTTCGGAGACAGCGGGGAGAGAGTCCGGATGAATCCCCCCGCCGGGAGTGACGCCCTGATCCGGCCCACCGGTCCCGTGGATCCCTCTGTCGCTCTTCTGTCGGTGCAACATGAGGATGGACGCCCGCTCGCCCTGCTTACCAACTATGGGCTCCACTACGTCGGTGGCGTCCCCAAGGGCCACATCAGTGCGGATTACTACGGGATCTTCTGCTCGGCGGTTGAGAGAGCGTTGGGGCAAGCCGGCCAGGATCCGCCGTTTGTTGCCCTGCTTGCCAACGGTGCAAGCGGGAACGTGAACAACATCGATTTCCGCACAAAACGCACTCCCCGCCCCCCTTACGCAAAGATGACCGAGGTAGCAGATGACCTCGCGACAGCCGTGTTGACAGCCTGCGAGAGCATCGAGTACACACGGCACATGTCTCTCTCCGCCGCTACACGGACTCTCGACCTGCCCGTTCGTCGACCGGATGCCCAACGGCTGGCGTGGGCACGGACAATCATGGCCTCGGCTGGGGGCCCGGAGCGCCTGTCATCACGCGAGGTCTTCGCCCGGGAGGCCCTGTTCCTTGAGGACTATCCCCCGACTCTCCCCGTGCCTTTGCAGGCATTTGCCTTGGGAGATTTCGCCCTGTCGGCGATCCCCTGCGAGGTCTTTGCCGAGACAGGCTTGGCCATCCGTGAAGCCAGCCCGTTCACAGGGACGTGTGTAATGAGCCTGGCCAACGCTTACCACGGGTACCTTCCCCCGCCTGAACAACATGAGCTGGGCGGCTATGAAACCTGGCCGGCCCGTTCCAGTTGTCTGGCGACAGACGCGGAAGCTGACATCCGCGCGGGGGCCATTGACCTGCTGAATAGACTGCGTCCGCCCGGGTGACGTGTCACGGGCCCCCGTTGGCACAGGTTGACGGCCCCTGAGAGCGTCTCTCACTTGCCACTGCAGCCGACCGCGGCCGCGGCCGCGAGAAGATCCCCCGGACGATTGGTGCACAGCTTCTGCAGGCCGAGCTCACGATAGTGAACGTACTGTGACGGGTCGTCCATCGTCCAGGTGTTTACCTTGATCCCGGCTGCATGAGCCCTCTGAACAAGCCCCTGATCGACAGTCTTGAACTGCGCATGAATCCACGGGAAACCGTGTTCGAGAGCTCCGGCCAAGATATCCTCACCATCCCCGATCAACGCCAAACAGATGGATGGATCAACGCCCCGGACAGCCAGGAGGGCTGCGATCGAGAATGACGAAATCACACAGCTTTCGAGTATCCCTGATTCCCGTAGAATGGCCACGATGCGATCGGCTTCGCTCGGCTCGAAACCCGCCGCTTTGACCTCCACGTTCAGGCGGGTCGACGACCCGGATACCACGTCTGCCACCTCGGCAAGAGTCGGCACAGGCTCTCCAATGAAGCAATCCCCAAACCAGGCCCCGGCATCAAGACCCTTGAGATCCGCCAGCGAGAGAACCTCAATCGCCCCTTCACCATCGGTTGTACGATCGACAGTTGGGTCGTGCATAACGACAATCTCGTGGTCGCGTGTCTGCTGAACGTCAAGCTCTATCCAGCTCGCCTGCATGTCTCGAGCACGACGGAACGCAGACAACGTGTTCTCGGGGGCGGACGTACTGTCGCCACGGTGAGCTTCGATGACCGGGCCCGACGCGGAGAGAGGGATATCAGACATGGTGAACGGTTCCTTAGGCTGTATAGGCGGCACGCTTCACAGAGAACCCGAGCCAAAGGGCACGGGGTCTGGAATAGCCATCATAATGCGATCTCCCGGCGCCGTCCATGCGGGGTCCGCCAAACTCCTGCGCCACATGAGTGAAGGGAGAGGAAAGCGACCGATGACGACGGACGGGAGTTTGGGACGGGTCGCGGAGGCATTAGAGTACGGGGCATTCACGTGATTGGGAGCCGGGGTAGGGGGGCGACAGAGATCGAGTGAGGCCCAAGGGCCACACGTCCACCGACAAGGAGTCCTGATGAAGCCGCGCGCCTCCATTGTTCCGTGTGTTCTGGCCAGTGCTTTGACCTTGAGTGGAATGGCCATGGGAGCTGAGAAGATGGTGACTGAATCAGCCTACGGCATCCCGATCGTTCACGACGTCGATGTCGCTGTGTTCGGGGGCTCATCCGCGGGGGTGGCCGCTGCCGTCGCGGCTGCCGAAGCCGGGGCACGAGTCTTCCTGGCGGCTCCCAGACCCTATCTCGGAGAGGACATCTGCGCCCCGTACAGGCTGTGGCTGGAGGCCAACGAGAAGCCGGCGGCCGGTCTCGCCAAGACGATCTTCACACATCCTCGCTACAATCAGGGACTCACGTTCTCCTACGAAGCGGACCTTCCCTCCATGGACAAACACAAGGACAGCGTTCCCCCCGGCAAGCTGAACGATGGGCAGTACCACACCGCTTTCACGCAGAGCGTCCAGTACGATGGCGATGTCACAATCATCATTGACTTGGAAAAGTCCGTGACCTTCAGCGCTGGGCGGATGATGGTCTTCCAAGGGACGAACAACTACGAAGTGGCCAGCGTTGCGGTAAGTGTGAGCCAGGACAAGAAGACATGGCAGAGCACAGGAACGATCGAAAATCCGGAACTCGGGAAGCGCGCCTACGTCCATGAGGCCCTTACGCTGGCGCTGCCCGTCTCCGGCACAGGGCGCTATGTACGCCTTCAGGTCAGGAAAGGGGCCAAAGCAACCCGCCTGCTCATTGGGGAAATCCAGCTCGACTCGAAGGAGAAGCAGGCGCTAGACGCAACCCGCGTTGCAGCAACGACACCGATGCAGGTGAAGCGGGGATTGGACGATGCCCTGCTTGAGGCCGGCGTGAGCTTCCTCTATGGGTGCTGCGCGACCGATGTCCTGAAAGACGTTGAGGGGAATGTCGCCGGTTTCGTGATGGTGAATCGTGCAGGCAGACAAGCCGTGAAGGCCAAGGTTGTCATTGATGCTACGGATCGTGCCTGGCTGGCCCGCCAGGCCGGCGCAGCCTTTGAGGCGTACCCCAGTGGCCCGCAACAGTTCAGACGGATCGTCGTTGGAGGCGAGCCGAGAACCGGGCCCGGAGTGACAGCCAGGAAGATTCCCCTGAGACAAGTAATCGGCGGGCGACCGCCCGTCCAATACGGGAGTGGCGGATGGGGGGGGACCGTACACAAGCGGAACCTGCCCATGACGATTCCGTTCGAGCACCTGATCGAATACACACTCACCCTACCCATGGCAGACGGGTCATTTGCCTCGTTCGCGGAAGCCGAGCAGAAGGCCAGAGACCTTACATTTCAGCCCGAACAGGTTGACGAGTCGGAAGTGCTTTTCCAGGTGCCGCCGGACCCGGTGCACGCTCGGCGGACGCTCGCCGGAAAGTGGCCCGGAGCGGCCAAAGCCGATCTGGACGCCTTCCGCCCGTTGGCGGTGGACTACCTCTACGTTGCCGGTGGATGTGCGGCGGTCTCCCGCCGGGCGGCCGAAGCGCTGCTCCGGCCCCTGGAGATGCTTGAGATTGGCTCACGGATTGGACGGGCCGCCGCGACCGAGGCGGGAACGAGGCCGGCCCCGCGTGACGTCCGCCTCAGAGCCAAGCAGCTTCCTACCGCTGTGCGAGGCGTCACAATGGCAGGCCGTGGTGCTCTCCGGCCGTGGCAGACAGACTTGCCCACCGTACCGTCAGCAGATCGCTCCCTACCCGTTCTCGGCGAATACGATGTCGTCGTGATTGGTGGAGGAACAGGAGGAGCTCCCGCTGGAATCGGGGCTGCTCGTAAGGGGGCCAGGACCCTTGTCGTCGAGTACCTGCACGGTCTGGGAGGAATCGCCACGACCGGCTTGATCGGCATCTACTGTGCCGGCTATCGCAAGGGATTCACCGAGAAGACAGAAGTAGGGATCAGAGAGATCGGGGCCACCTCGTACATCGTCGGGAAGATGGAGTGGTGGCGCCGCGAGGTCCGCAAAGCGGGTGGGGACATCTGGTTCGGTAGCCTCGGCTGTGGAGCCTTCGTTGAGAACGGCAAGGTCAAGGGAGCCATCGTGGCAACTCCCCAGGGCCGGGGAGTAGTGCTGGCCGACGTGGTCATCGATGGGACAGGCCATGCCGATGTGGCCGCGGCTGCAGGAGCCGACTGCATGTACACCGGCGGCGAACACCTGGGGATGCAGGGAGCCGGGCTGCCCAGTCGTGAACCCGGCGCAAGCTACATCAACACAGACTGGACCTACATCGACGATTCGGACATGATCGACACGTGGACGGCGCTCATTGTGGCGAAACGCCTGAACGAAAACGCCTACGACCTCGGCCAGTTGATCGATACGCGCGAACGCCGCCGGATCGTGGGGGATTACATTCTCTCCCCTCTCGACATCATCAACCGCCGGACCTTTCCGGACACGGTCGGCATCAGCCAGGGCGGCAAGCTCGACAAGCACGGACGGCCCGTCCACCCCTACTACCAGATTCAGAACTTCCTGGGCGGGATCGCTTACACCCCATACCGTTGCCTGCTGCCCAAGGGGCTCGACGGCATCCTCGTGATCGGCCTGGGCATCAGCGCCCATTGTGATGCCATCCCCTCCGTACGTATGCAGCCGGGCGTTCAGAATCTGGGGTTCGCCGCCGGGATTGCCGCTGCCATGGCGGCGGCAGGGGACATCCCCACCCGTGACGTCGACATCCGGGCGCTCCAGAAGCAACTCGTTGAGATCGGCAGTTTGACCCCCGAAGTGATGAGCCATACCGATTCATATCCACTCTCCCTTCCCGCGCTTGAGGGAGCAGTCACGACACTGCTCGAGACAGATTATTCACTCTTGGGAATCATCATGGCGGATACAGGGCGGTCCCTGCCGATTCTGCGCAAAGCGCACGCCGGAGCAGCGACACCGGAAGGGAAGCTGCGCTGCGCTCACGTTCTCGGCATGCTCGGCGACAACGCCGGAGTCGAGACTTTGATCGCGACCCTCAGTGCGACAGACGCCTTTGGTGACGAAAATATCAGTCGCTATTTCCCGAACATGACCTGGCTCGACAGTTACACACTCGCACTCGGGCGGAGTCGCGACCCGCAGGCTCTCTCCCCGCTCCTGGCCAGACTCGAGCTGCTGAACAAGAGCAAGAAGACAAAGGGCTCTCACCTTGGAGCCATCGCCCGGGGCCTCGAGGCCCTCCGGCACCCCGGAGCAGCCAAAGTCCTGGCCGATGAACTCACCCGGTCCGGGCTCAGCAACCAAACAGTGACGTCCGTGGAGGAGTCGCTGAAGAAGCGCCGGACCAAATCTGGTCGCACGTCCCTCGTTCTCGCGCGAGCCCTCTATCGCTGTGGGGATTGGGATGGGCTCGGCAGGAAAGTCCTGGAGGTCTACGCCCGCGATGTCAGGGGCCACTACGCCCGGCATGCCCGGGCAATTCTGGCCGATGCCCCCGGGAAGTAGGACTAGTACCAAGCTGCGTAAGTCAGTGTACGCCCTGACGAGGACAGCTCCGGGATGAGAGGAGCCCCGCCGGGCAAGAGGCGATGCCATAGCATCGCCGTTTCCCGGCGGGGCGGCTCTCGCCCGGAACCGGCTCGGCGCGAAGCGCTTGCTGCCCTTGTGGTGTGGGCTCACTCCGCCGCCAGGAAGACATACCCCAGGAACCGTAGTGAGACAACGGGAGACAGGTACCATGACAAACACCGGACCGACCATGATGGTGACAATCCTGGCTGCCCTGATGGGCGCAGGTGTTGCGATCGGGCAGGACGCCGCAAAGGCTGGCGACGATACAAAGAAGGCCCCCGCGCCAAAGTCAGCCGCCAAACCGTTCACGGGGCGATGCCATTGCGGCGCTGTTACGTATCGAGTCAAGGGGGCTGTGGTGAAGTCAAGCTACTGCGACTGTCCGGGCTGCAGGAGAGCAACCGGGACGCTCAGAGCGCCCTTTGTAACGGTCCTCAGGAAAGACCTTGAGAGCACAGCTGGGAAGACGACCGAGTTCAAGGCCGCCGGAGGGGTGAAGTGCGATGTACATGGAACCTGGCATTTTTGCCCGAAATGTGGAACTCACCTCTTCTGGAAGGGGCATCGGGGCAAGGAGATCGATATCTTCGCAGGCACTCTCGATGATCCGGCAGTCTTCAAGCCCAAGGCTCTGTGACCAGCGCCCTGGCGCATAGCCGCTTAGGGTTGGCACGGAACTTCACATATCACGATGTGCCCCCTCGCCCTCGCCTGGCTGGAAACCAGAATAACCAGCAGTCCCGCAGTTGCGGGATGAGGCTATTTCCGCGCTGGCCAAGGCGACTTCAGCCCGCCACGACCCGTTGCTCCCTCCCACTACTCCCTTTCCGCGCTGTCTCAGTATGTCCCGGATAGAACATGAAAAGACCCTCTTAGTGAGACAGTAAAGACAGTTATCCCTACTCAAATGGCTTCTTCACGGGTGGCTGGCACTGATGCTGCTTTCTAATGCAACGCAGATGTGGACGCGAAACATCAACAGATGAGAGGACGGCTGATTCTTAGCCTCTCATAGGACACTGGTAGCGTCAAAAGTTCTATGAAAACAATGAAGAGAGACTGAGCCGGTATGGAGAATGGTGTGGTTTACCATGACGCTTGCTACCGGGCAAGTTCAGATCCGGCATAAAGCCGCTCGTTCCTCGCTATTTATTCCGTT
>JABHEG010000093.1 GCA_018676675.1 Lentisphaerota bacterium | reverse complement strand
TAGTTGCGGAAGAGGTTGTTCCATGCTTTTCCTGCAAAAAAAAAGGGGGGGGCGTGACAAGGAGCTTCACTGCACGTATAGTTGGTCCATCGAAGGCGCGGTGTAGAACCACGCCGATGGGGGTTTTGCAAGAGCCTCTATGGGTGAACGATGTTCCTGAAGGTGGAGATGTCGATTGTCACATGGGTCCAATCAAGGCCCTGCCAACCGTCTGTGAAGGGATCAGTGACGCTGTCCTGATGGTCAATGGTCGGCGGATGGTACTACCCGTTCGCATCCGTAGCGGCTGGTATCTGGAGGTGCATGGGAAGGGTGAAGCTCGGCTGTACGATGAGCGGGGGAATGCCATGGCTGCGGTAAAGCCGGAAGGGGGCGTTCCGCTGCTTGAGCCGGGGGAGAACGAGTTCCGGTTATCCTGCGGTCCGGAATCTTACAGGCCACGTGTGCGGGTGACCGTCGTTACCGAGTCGCGGGAGCGCCTCATCGTGCGCTGAGTGTGATCCGGTACCGACCAGGTTTGGCCTGGAAAGCGAGGGCTTCCACCTCGGAACGGATCTGCGTCTCGCGGTCGCCTTCGAGACGACGGACGATCGCCGACGGAGGCCATCCTTTGAGCCGCAGTTCCATCCGGTGTGGTGTGTCTCCATCAAGGGCGCAGACGCGTTCGAGCTGGTCTCCCCGGGATTTCGTCCGTTGCCAGTTCGGGCGAAGGTACGTCGCGTCCGGGAGAATCTCAAGCTCGATGGCCCGGTCCGAGACCGTCACAAAGTAGACTCCGGAGCCGGCGTAGCTGACCAGTGGGGAGTCTCCACACCCGATGATCTTCTTCACGCTTCCCTTGACACTGCCGTGGGGTCGCCAGTCTGTGTGGCGGCTCTGCAGGTAGGTTGTAGGGGTTTGCCACAGGGCCACATTCCCTTCAACGGAGATCGCCCCATGGCCGAGAGTGAGCTCACCTTCCGCAGCGATGTCATAGGGCGTCAGGCGAGGCGTTTCCCGGAAGACGTGGCCTGCGATGGCGAAACTGACGGCTTTGTTCGGGGTGCAATGGAGGTTGAGGTAATGGGAGCCGCTGATGAACTCCGCCACGGGGGAGAGTGTGTACTGCCACATGGGAGCAATCTGCGCTCCCAGGCTCCGGAACATGGCAGCCATGGCCGGATATAGGTGAGAGGTGTGGTTGTACATGGTCTCGAACTCGTAGACGAGCTTTGCTTTGGTGGAGAAGCGTTTACCCAGGAGCCAGCGTAGACAGGAGTAGTCGGTGTAGCATTTGCGCAGGTAGGGTAGGTAGTTCCTGTCGCTCAGGTCGACCGGGTACTTCCAGAAGGGGTGCTGCGTATCACTCTGTCCTGGGTAGCAGCAGAAGGACACGGCATCGATCGGGCTGTCAGAAACGGCCTGGAAGACATCTTCATGCCCGTTGATCATGCGGGGCCAGTTGAGGTTCCAGACGACAGGCTTTTCGCTTTGGGACGCTCGAATTGCACCGTGCATGCGGGTAAGGAAGCTCTTCACTGTCTCGTACCGGTACGTGTGGAAGTAGGCGTTGGGGAAAGCGACTGCACCGCGGTCCTTGCGCCACTGTGCGAAGTTCGCAGCCACGCCGCTGAACTGTTCCGTTGATTCCAGATCTCCGAAGGTCGGATAGCGCGGCTCGTTCATGATCTCGAATACGGCGATGGTCGCGTCTTTCCCGAACGGCGTTCCCGTGTACCGGTTTTCGTGGAGCATCATGCCCGAGACATAGCGTTCGACATTGGCGATGAACTGCGGGTCAAACAGCCACTCTTCACGTTCCGCCTCTGCCATGAACGAGTCTTCGAAATGGTGGGTGTTTCCCATCTCGTTAACAAGGGTGAGATAGACGTAGATGCCCAACTCACCGCAGCGCGCGACCACGTAGTCGAGGACATCGAGGTAGACGCTGTCGCGCAGGTTCCCCACCGCGTCCGTGAAGTCACTTGGGAGCAGGTGAAGGCGGATGACATCGAGATCCATCTTCCGGAGGTGAGCGAGGTTCTCGTCGGTGACCCGTTTGAGGGCGTCGGCTTCGAGGGGAATTCCCACCCGACGGAGGCGCCCCCGCCATTCCCAGGAGAGTGCCGTCTGGACGTTCACTCCCCACAGGGCCACTTCGCTCCCGTCGTCGTAGACCAGCACGCCGTCGCGGCAGGTGATCGGGCGCAAAGGGACAGCTGGTCCGATCGGGCTTCGCTCAACAGCCCGGAGGTCGATCTCGTCTCCCTTCCGGATCTCGGAGAGAGCAAAGGCCTGGCGCAATTCGGGGGAGGGATCAGGCAGAGCCACGATCGAGACGTCATCGAGCCAACTCTCTCCGGCGTGTCCCGTGTAAAGCGTTCCCGAGGCGCCGGGGAACCACTCGAACCGGACTTGCTCATGGCGACCCGAATGGAATACGAAGCGCGTTTCCCTCCAGTCTGCGTTCGTTCCGGCCGCTTGATTAGCCAGGTTCTTCCATTCCAGTGTCTGGACGGCGAGTAGGGGATTGATCTTGCCATCCGAGCGCGTCCACGCGCGGACCTCGTAGATCGTGTCGGGATGCACGGGGACGAGTTGGTCGAGATGGATGTTGCGTTTCCGGTCGTCCGTCCGTGTGTAGTGAAGGCACCGACTCCCCCCTCTGCCGGCGTTGTCCTGAGGCGTTACCTTCGCGTCCGGCGCCTCATGGGCCCGCAGCACCCAGGCACCGGGTGCATCGTGAACGGAAAACGTCAGATCCGCTCGCTCGAAGTTGCCATCTTCCAGAAGGTTGTGGGGAGCGGCGGCAGAACAGGCAGAGGCCACGAGGGCCACAATCACACCAACCGGATTGGGGGGCACAGTATCGTTCTCCTCAGATCATTCGGGGGCAGCCCGCGATGGCGTGATGCGGGTACGGACGTCATCGATATGGACTGCCTGAGTCGCTCCATCGAGGGTGAAACGAAGCTCTCCGAGGCCTCCGGAAAGCAGCGGAACCAGGGGCGCTCCCTTGCCCGTGAATGTGAACTCCTCCCAGGGCACATCGATGTGTTGCCAGTCAGTCGTGAGAGTTGTCTCTGCCGTCTTGGCTGCCACCCAGAAGTCCCGTGCTCCCGCCTCCCTCTCTACTACCAGGTACACCTTGAGTCCCGCAAACGGCTCTCCCGCTGTTCGGGCCCAGAAGCTCAAGCCCGTGGCACCGGCTTGCTGTAGGGTGGCGGCCCGGACTCCCCAAAGGGCACAGGAGTATGGCCCATGCAGGTACAGACCCTGGGCACCACTCCGTTTTGCTTCGGGTTTGATACCGAACGTCCCCCCTTTCCCGCGTTTGCTGCCGGCGGCCCAGCGCCAGAGGGACGTCGCCCGACCGGGTTCGAAATCGGCGGTGATGAGGCGTTCAGCAGTTGTGGGCGCGCCGAATCCAAGAGCCTTCGGGCTGAGTTGCCGGATCCCTGTTGAGACAGTGGCGTATTCGTCATCCGACACGATGCCGATCCAGTTGATTGAATGCCCTGGGTGTTCCACCGGGAGCAGTGCTTCATAGCGGCCATTGTCTTGAAGGACAGCCTTGACGTCGTCCCATACGCGAAAGCGCCACGGCATTTCTCCCGGAGACCACCAGGCCCGGGCATCGGTGATTGGCCGTTCGGAGTCCACCTGGAAACGCACCTTGATGTGGTCGCCGGCTCTGGTCGCGCTTCCGGTTGCCCGACACACGGGGAAAGCCGCTCCCTCGTGCTTGAGTTTCCAGTTCATGAAGCGGATCTCCATGGCCGTGCGGTTCTTCGCGCGGCTGAAGGTTGGAGGCGGAACCGTGCCTCCTGGCTGGCGGATCTGATGGTAATCATTGGGGGCGAACAGCACGTTCTTGTACCCGGGGATCTGTTCGAGAGTCGCTGTGATTGACGGCGGCCAGAAAAACCAGTCGTTGGCCGCTGCGAGCACCATGTAATCGGCCTTCATATTGCCGGCATGGCGTCCGGAACCCAGGGTGGACAGCCACCACTGCCGTTGGTCCTCGGAGAGTCCACGGATGCGGGGCATCCAGACGGAGGCGACATCGAAGAAGCCGCCTCCATAGATGGAGAATGCGGCCCGGATCCGGTCACCCGCGAGCGCGGCCACGACGGTGGTCATGTAGCCGCCGCAGGAGCCGCCGGTGATGCCGATTCGTTCGGCATCGACGTCCGGCTGAGCGCGCAGGATGGCGAGCGAGTTGAGGACGGCGATGATGCCGTCGCAGAGGGGAGACTCGTCCATGGGGTCACTGACCGTGAACATGCTGCCGCCCGTCTTGAAGAAAGGCCCCCGGGATGTGGCTTTGCCCCGATTGCCGAACCCCGGTGTGTCCTGGGTGATCGACACGTACCCGCGTTCCGCCCAGCCGACCGCAGATGCCCGGGTCATGTCGAGATGGCCGCCCCCGCCGTGACAGACGATGACCGCCGGGCGTTCGTTCCGGGGGAGTTCTGCCGGACGGGCCAGCAGGCAGTGGATGTCGTAGGCTTCACCGCTTGAAGGCAGCGTGCGTGACCGAAACCAGAACTCTCTGATCGCGATTCCATTGGCTTCTGTCTCGGGGAGTTCCTCCACGATCACGGGAGGCTTGGCATCCAGATAGGGCTGGAAAACCGTGGGTGTGGTTGCGGAGAGCGCGGCAGCACCTGCAGTCGTGGCCAGGAGACTTGTCAGCATGGTCATGTGGTGTCGTTCCGTCTATCTGTTCCGCTGTCGCTTGTCTGTCATGTCCATCTCCCAGGCCCGTCGGTGTGTCTTGCGGACCACGATACAGAGCCCGACGAGGACCAGGATCAATAGGGGGCGAAGCAATCCTGCCAGGACGCCCGGCCCCCAGAAGATGATGGCGGTGTTCAGAAGAACAAACAGAATGCGGATTTCAGTTGGGCCAACGCCCATCTGGGTGATCTCGAATTCGTTGGTCACGCTGAAGGACAGGAAGGCGTTTACCCAGAATGCTCCGATGAGTGGGACCAGCGCGATCATGACCACCTTGTCCGTGCCATCCAGGAGAAACGTGTAGCCTGCGAGCAGGGCGCTGATGAAGATGAAGTCCAGGAAGTGGTCCATGTAGTAGCCCCACTTCACCAGACCCGTGTTTCGGTGTTTGCCCAGCGAGCCGTCGAAAGCGTCGGTGAACCACTGCAGCACGAGCATCAATGAGGAGAGCCAGAGCCAGTGAGGGTCACTGCCCTTGTCCGCGCGATAGGCGAAGTAAAAGACTCCCGCGCTCCACAGGACGGTCATCATGGTCAGATGGTAGGTCTCGATCCAGGGGGGGAATCTGCCCACATTTTGGTCAATGAACCTGCGCTCGATCTTGGCCAATGGCGAACGCATCGGAGCTTTCTTGTCTCCGGCAAAACCACTGCCTGCCATGGTCTCTCTCCTTAAGGATGAACGTGCAACTGCGCAGGACACATGCTCGGCGACGTCCCTTTAGCAGAACGAGGGCTTTGGGAACCTGTGACTGTCAGCATGTCCCGTAACGGTAGGTGCGGCAGGAGGCGTCGTCAACTCCGTGGTTGCGCCGGACGGTTGCGTTCTTCCGGGATCACGGGTACGAGACGGTCAACTGCGGGAAGATCCATCACCACGAGAGCCTGTTCAGCAAGGTCCATGCTGGTGGCCAGGCTCGAGAGAACCGGATGTGGAGCCGGAAGCTGAAACTGCGTGGTGTCGGTAAGTCTCGTCCGCCAAAACGCCCTCAGGCTCCCCGTCCCAAATGGCTGCCGGAGGAGCATTACATCACACGCAGTCTTCAATACAGCAGATGCCCGTTGGCTTTCTGCCGACGAGCAACGCGAGGAGATCGCCGCTTACTACGCGTGTATTTCGTACGTCGATGCCTGTCTTGGGGTGATGCTGGACGCGCTGACGGAATCGGGTCGCGAAGACCGCACGATTGTCTGTGTCTGGGGAGACCACGGCATGCACCTCGGCGAACACGGCCTTTTCCGCAAGGCCACGGTGTTCGACGGCGCAACGCGGGTGCCGTTTCTCATCGCCGCTCCGGGGACGGCCAAGGCGGGTGCCGCCTGCACTAGGCCGACCGAACTGATCGATATGTACCCGACTCTGGCGGAGCTCTGCGGGCTTCCTGCTCCGGCTGGTCTGGAGGGTATCAGCATGGTGCCATTGCTGTGAGATCCCTCAATCTCCTGGAAGAAGGCGGCGTTCACGACACGTAACGCAAAGACCCGGACGCTCTGCACCGAGCGGCATCGTTACACGGAATGGGGCAGTCCTGGGAAGGCCGAGCTGCACGATCACGACACCGACCCGGGCGAATACAGGAACGTCGCGGCCGAGCCGGCCTACGCAGATATTCGGAAACAGCTTGCCGAGCTCATGAAGGGCGGCTGGCGAGCTGCGTTGCCCTGAGGCGAGTCAAAAAGGGCACCGCGCCGGTCTCGTTGAGCGAGTTCCGACGCGGTGATTTGGGCTTGACAGGAACGTATTCCTGTCACCCGGGAGTTTAGTCTTCAGTTGGGCCGGAAGCCGCTTTGAAGGAGTAGCCGACGGCCTTCCGTACTTTGGCCTGGGAGAGGCCGGTCAGCTTGGCCAGGAGGGCGATCCGCAGATCCTCATGGGCGTCCTGGGCGTTCCGATAGGTCTGTCTTCGGTCCGACGCCGGGACGGATGAGTTGTTTGTGCGGATCGCGTCAATCATCTTCTTGTGAGTCACCATGCCTTGGAGAGCTCTGGCGATCTCTTCGTTTCGCTTGACTTGCCCGAGGACCTTCTTGCGCATGTCTGCAGACATGGTCTTGCCCCGCTCCCGCAGGTTAACCTTTCCCATCTCGGCGAACCGCATATAGGTGTTAGCATAGCGGTTGTAGAACTGGAACGGGATGTTGTCTTTGCGCAGGAAGGTGGTCAATTCCTTGTCCACGTCGGCGGGTTTGAGCTTCTTCGGGGGTTCTTTCTTCGTCTCTCCCGCCGCGGGGGCTGCCGTGAGGCGCCCCGTGAGCAGAAGGGAGAGGGTGATCATTGCGGTGAGTGCCATCACCGCTGTTCGTGTTGTTGGGTTGCTGCGCATCGCCATCTCCTCCTCACACTGCCTGCCGTGGTCCCTACTGCAGGTACTCAAGCCGTTCGATGCGCAGCTTGTTGCTGAACGCATCCCGGTAGACGACGACCTTGACCTTCTGCTCGGCCAGGATCGGGTCGATGTACTTGACCACGTTGCCGTCGCTATCATACTGTACATCGAAGTGGTTGAGTTTCGCGGTCTGAGCTTCACGCGTTGTCTCGCCGGGCGAGGTGTTCCATGAGTCTGAATCCCCGGACGCCGTCTCACCATAGACCACCCCGGCCACATCCTTGATGGACTGGGCGCAGACGATGATGGTGAAGTAGTTCTGCCTGGCGGTCAGGAGTTCAGCCAACCGTGCCAAGGCCGCCTCTTCCTCACGGTCATTGGCGGAGTTGGAGCCGGTGACGCCCGCCACAGAGCCGAACATGCTGCCAGCGCTCAGGAAGACCGTTCCGTCTTCACGCTTGTCCAGGAGGGCTTCTGTTGCGTCGTCGGCATCGACGGTTGTTGCCCCGTTGAAGAGGGCGTTGAGGACATCCTCATTGAGGGTGTTGATGTTGACTTTGCCACGGGTGTGGAAGCCGGACTTGGTCTTGAACAGGTCGAGGATGTCAGCATCATGGCCCTTCTCATCTGCCGCGCTGGCGGACCAGAGGCGGAGAGACCGCATGGGGGCATAGGAGTGAACGCGACCGATCTCACCCAGACGCGTGAACGGTGCGTCCTTGACGGCGACATCGCAGTAGGGGGCAGAGTCGTAGCCACCCGTGGACAACTCGCCGATTTCGCTTGCATCGTTGTCCTCGCCAATGGCCACTTCGGACACGTCCGGCTTGACCTCCCAGAAGGTGGTGAAGTCTGCGTTCTGCTCCGAGCGGTCGTTCATCATCGGGTCCATGGCCGTGGCGCTGGCGAAGCAGAGCTGGTCGCTGGTGGCGACTTCAGACTGAGTCCAGTTGCAGAAGTACGTGCCATCGCTCGGGAGGAGGTCTACGACGTTACCGGTGGGATCGCGCAGTTCCACCCGGTCGATTTGGAGGAGGGTCACCGCATACCAGTCTCGAGCTGGTGAGACAGTCGAATCAAAGGCATCGGCAATGGTCGTCCATTCGTCGTTGTCGTATTCGCTGGTGAACATCAGGGTGCCACCTTCAATGTTCTCTGCCGTGTCCAGCGCGACCTGTTTCGTGGTCGTGAGGCGTTCCTTTTCTCCGGTTGCTGTGGCCACTTCAACCGTGTAGGTGACGGTGAGGTCTCCTGGAGGGTTGGTACGGTCTGCAAAGGGAGCGTAGGGGAAGTAGATCTCGGCTTGCAGTCCAGCGCGGAAGCGCAGGGCATCACCCGTACTTGTGGCCGGGGCCTCGGTGTTGGTCGGGTCGGTTCCGGGCTCACCACGTGCCTCGACAGCATCGGTCATGGTGATGAGGAGGACGCAATCCTGGAAGTCAGCTCCTGAGCCACTGAGGTTGCTGGTGTGTTCGAAGAGGTAGATGGCCTGGTTCTCGGCAAGGGACATCTTCCCGTTGACCACGTAGTCCTTTACATAGAACTCGACGTCCTGCTGGTTCTGGAAGCCGGACACATCGGGGACGTCGTCGCCATCGCGGAGAACGCGCGTCCGGGCACTGTCGGATGATGAGGCCGAGTTGACTTCGCGAGAGGTCTTCCAGTGCGAGTCCTTGTTCCCGCTGTACCTGCTCTTACGCTTCTTCCAGAACTTGACTTGCCCGGAGACGGCGGTGCCGGCCGGATAGGAGTCCGGGAACTCGAAAGTTCGGGGGTTGTTTCCGTCATTCAGATTTGCCGCGGTCGGGCTGCTGTAGTTGCCCCACGGTTCGTTGGCCTGGCTGCCGATCTTGACCTTGCAGGTCACAGGCTGGTCATAGCCCCAGTTGGTGATTGAAGTTCCCAGCACCGTGGCGGTGACAAAGAACTCGCCGGTGGGAACGGATTCGCCATCGGTGATCTTGAAGTCAAAGGCATCTGGTTCCGCCGATTCTTCTTCCTCCTCGCCTTCGGCCAGGGTCACGAGAACGACGCAGTCCTGGTAGTCGGCCCCGGAGCCGTTGAGGTTGCTGGTGTGTTCGAACAGGTAGATGGCCTGGCTCTCGGTCATGACCATCTTGTCGTCTTGCACGTAACTCGCCACGTAGAACTCAACATCTTGCTGGTTCTGGAAACCGGCGACATCCGGCACGGCGTCGCCGTTGCGCAGGACCTTACAGCGCACGTTCGAGGGGTTGGAGGCCACTTCGCGGGAGGTGGTCCAGTGCGAGTTGTAGGATCCACTGTACCCAGAGCTCCTCTTCTTCCAGAACTTCACCGTGAGGGCGATGGGGGTGTTGGCCGCATAGGTTTCGGGCAGTGTGTACGTGCGGGGGTTATTATCATCATTCAGGTTCGAGTCGACCGGCTTGCTGTAGGTGCCCCAGGGCTCGAGGGTGTCGTTGCCGATCTTGGCCTTGATGGTGGTGGGCTGGTGGTAGCCCCAGTTGTAGATTGACGAGCCCAGAACGGTGATGGAGGCGGTGTAGCTTTCGGAGGGGACGACCTGACCCTGGGTGACGGTGAACGACACGTCTCTGTTGCCCTGGTATCCCTTGTCGTTGATGATGATGGTGGCATCATAGGCTTTGATGGAAATCCACCATTTGCCCATCGCTTTGCCATTCGAATGCCGTCTGTCATTATAGACGCGCACATCCATCGAATTTGAGATGATGTCGTAGGTGTTGCGGTTCTGAAGTGCGAACGGTAGATCATTGACCAGGAGACCGTTCTGGTTCCCGTTGCCCTTGGGCTTAACATGGACGCGGGTGGCTGCGCCTTGGTAGCCGGTGCCATAGCTGTGGAGGTCGTCGCGGGTGATCTGACTGCCATCCGGCTTGATCACGTAGAACTCCATGTGCGGGCTGTTGTTGGGGTTGATGTTGATGTCACCGACCACGCCGTACTTGGGGGGCCTACCGGGATCTTCCTCGGAATCCCCCCCGCCGCTGGCCCCAAGCGTATGGACATCGGTTTCCATCCGCAGAGCGATTTCGGAGACACCCCAGGTCTTTTCAACGCCGCGGAGGTTGAAAGCGCCGGCGTAAGCACCTTCCTGAATGGCACCTTCGCTGTCGACGTACGCGGGGGTCGGATCGGAGTCGGGATCGGCGTAATCCATGATGTTGACGGTCACCTGTGCGGCGGCGACTCTTCGCGCTTCTGCGATGCTCAGGCCGACGGACTGACTCCACCCTCTGAACCACGGGCTGTTGTCCAGTTCTTTGAGCCAGGCTGAATCGTCGTCGGTTGATTCGGCGTTGGAGCCGATAAATGCCCCGTATAGGGCTCCCATGGAGAGTGGCGTGGCCAGGTTGATGCGGTCTTCGTCTTCGCCTTCGTCCCACTTGCCATTGTTGTTCCGATCGCGCCAGAACTGCTCAACATCATAGCTGAAGGGGTGAAGCGTCTTGATCATCTTGTTGAACTCAGCCTGGCTCGGATTCAGGGCCTTTGCGATATGGCCCATGGAGAACCAGCGGCCGTCCGCGGGCATTTTGCCTGGTTCGCCGCTGGTCACCGTGTCGGGACGGAACAGGTCAACGTCCTCAATGCCCAGGTCTGAGAGAGAGATCTCGGAGGGGGAGGTGCCCAGACGCGTTTCCCGGTCACTTTCGCGGGAGGTCGTGCAGACGACTGCTCCGGGATCGAGCTTTCCGGACTCGTCGATGATGGTGTAGGCGTAGCGGCCGATGATGGCCTTTTCCTGGTTGTCTCCTGTTGTCTGGGTCGAACGGACGAGGTTCCAGCCGATGCTGGAGTGGAGTTGTGCAGGCGGGGTGAAATTGAGGTCCCCGAGTTTCACGTTCAGCCCGTCCTCGATTCCGGCGGTTGAATCACCATTGACGCTGCCGAGGAAAGCTCGGCCGGCCCAGTCGCTGTTGTCGTCGGGGCTGAAGAAGGTGCTTCCCGGGTAAAGGTTACCATCGAACTGCTCGGTAATATGGTTGAGCGCGCGATCAACGCAGGATTCGGCCAGGAGGCGGGACCGGAGCATGTCGGACTGCAGAGCGGACGCTTTGCGCTCGGTCACAGACGTCAGGCTCAACGAGAGCATGACCATCATCAGGACCGCGAGGATGCCGAGTGTCAGGAGCAGCGTGACGCCGGCCTCTCCGCGACGTTTGGGGGTGGGGAGTGTTTGGTTTGATGCCCGGTTGCGTGATCTGCTTCTCATCGTCTCGACCCTCCGTTCGTTCTTTTGCTATCCGAATCACCTGTTTGCTCAAACTGCCGCGATGTATCAGCAAGTGGGATGCCAAGTGCGAAAACGGCCCGGTTCGGGGCTGCTCGAGCTGGGAAGGCAGGCCTCAGGAGGGAGGATGTCGAGGCCAGATGCACAGATATGTTGACAGAATCGCCGCCGGCCCCCCAGAAACGAGAACGTCCCTGAAGGGGGTGTAAAGGAATCTGACAGTGATCGGGCTATGGGTGTCGTAACATAGTGATAGGAAGCGTGATATGGTTCTTTGGTTGCAGTTTTGACGGTGTAAACGTTCTTGACACCCCTTCCTCTGGCTATGGAGGGGAGGCCACCGCCAAATTCCGCCCGGGGAGGGCGTGTGGGGTAATCGCAGAAGATGCCGCCCGGGTGTTTTGTACGGCGAGCGGCCCTCCGATCGCCGAGGGAAGATGCCGCCCGGAGGGCCGTTCGGCGTACCAGCAGAAGACGCCGCCCGGGGGGCCGTTCGGCGTACACGAGGCAGGAGATGCCGCCCGGTGGGCCGTTCGGCGTACACGAGGCAGGAGATGCCGCCCGGAGGGCCGTTCGGCGTACCAGCAAGAGATTCCTCCCGGGGGGGGGCGTTCGGCCTACTGAGGAATTGGGGTCACGCGTCGCTTGCCGGGAGGTCTTTGGCATACTTGTTCATGGTCTGCCGGGAGACCCCGAGCATCTGCGCTGCTGCCGTTTGATTCTGTTCTGCTCGGCGAAGAGCTTCCTGAACCAGCAGCAGCGTGGTTTCTCTGAGGGTGGGCAGCGCGTCGGGGAAGCTTAACGCATCGGTCCTGTTCGGGGCACTCGGGGAATCGTCGCCCTCGCTCAGACGGGACTCGTTCATGTGTCTGACAAAGGAGGACATGGACAGCACGCCGCTCTGGTGGTTGGCCACGGCATTGAAGACCATGGCTTCGAACTCGCGTATATTGCCGGGGAAGTCGTAGGCGGTCAGATAGGTAACCAGTTCCCGGGGTGGGGTCGGAGGCTCACGTCTGAGGGCGACGGCGGCTTGCCGAAGGAAATGGCTCAGCAGAGCCGGCAAATCCCCGATGCGCTCGCGCAGAGGGGGGATTCTCACCTGGTGTGTCACCAGACGGAAGTACAGGTCTTCGCGGAAGGCGCCTTCCAGCACTCGCTTGCGGACATCGCGGTTTGTTGCGGCGACGATCCGGGCATCCGTTGTCTTCGGTCGGTCAGCCCCCAACGGCAGGTATTCCCGCTCCTGAAGCAGGCGGAGCAGCTTGACTTGAGAGGCCATGGTCAGATCCCCGATTTCGTCGAGGAACAGTGTTCCGCCTGTCGCTTGCTCGATGAGGCCTTCTCGTGAGCCTGAGGCGCTCGTATACGCCCCGCGCACGTGTCCGAAAAATGTATCGGAGAACATGGTGTCATCCAGGCCTGCGACATTGATGGGAACAAATCGCCCTTTCCGGCCGCTGACCGCATGAATGGCCTGGGCAACCAGTTCCTTGCCGACGCCGGTCTCTCCGGTCACAAACACCGGCTGGGACGTTGACGCGACGGCCTCAACGTATCGGAATGCCGCGATCATCCTCTCGTCACTGGTCACCATGCTGGCAAAGGCTTCCGGATTGCGGAGTTCTTCCCCGCGGAGACGGCTTTGCAGGTGTGCGTTCTCGTCCCGGAGGCCGCGGATCTCGATGGCTTGGGCGATGGCCGTGAGGAAGCGCTGCTTCTCGATGGGCTTGACCATGTAGTCGAACGCCCCGGCCTTCATGCAGCGGACGATACGTTCTGCGTCGCTGTAAGCAGTGAACATGATGATTGGGAGAGCGGGATCCGCGGCAACAGCCTTGGGGAGCAGCTCTTCACCTGTGGTGTGGGGCATGGAGATGTCGAGCAGCATCACACTGAGGCGTTGAGAAGTGAAGATCGCCTCCGCCTCGCGGCTGTCCGAGCACGCGATCGTGTTGGTGTAGCCCCGCAGATGAAGCAGACTCTCCAGAGAGTGGACGAGGTCCTCCTCGTCGTCGACGAGAAGGATCGGGTGGACTGGATGTTTTTCAGCAGGCATTGCTTGGTCCCGATTCGACCGGCAGCGTCACGAGGACCCGTGTTCCCTGGCCGGGCGTCGACTCAATGTCGATGTTCCCGCGGTGCTCCATGACAATAGTGGCTGATATGGCCAACCCCAACCCCGTACCACCTTCCTCGCGACGGGTTGTGAAGAAGGGATCCCTGATGTGAGGAAGATCCTCCGCAGCAATCCCGCGTCCCTCGTCCCGGATCCAGAAGGAGACCGTCCCGTCGCCGTTTGCGGCGGTGCCTATCTCGATGCCCTGTGAGGGGGCGGTCAGTGCCTGGGCCGCATTCTGAAGCAGGTTGACCGTGACCTGTTCGAGGCGTTGAGGGGAGCCGGAAACGGGAGGCAGGGATTCCGCACATGAGACGGTGAAATGGTGCGAGACCTTCTTCGCTGCGTGTCCCATGAGGGTCACAGCGCCCTGGACTACATCATTCAGGTCAACCGATGCCGGCTTCTCCAATGCTTCTTTGCGCGAGAAGCCTTTGAGTTCACCAACGAGCCGGGTGATGCGTCGAGCCGAGCCGATGATGCCGGTCAAGAGAGATTGTGCATCTTCACCAATCTCGCCGACCGGGCGTTGGGCGATGGTCATGCTGTCGCTGCCATCCAATTCATCGAGACGGGTGCGGGCTTGAAGCAGAATCTCCTCCAGCGTTTCGGCGCTCAGCAGGATGGTGTTGTTTGGGTTGTTGATTTCGTGAGCAACGCCTGAGACCAAGGTGCCGAGGGACACGAGCCGATCGGCTCGGATGAGAGCCTGACGATGCTCTTCGCCATCGCGTTGAGTCTGTTCAAGCGTCTCCAGCATGTCGTTTGTGGCCGCGACCAATTCATCGAGCTCCCGGCTCCCGCAGAACGGAATGCGGGCCGTCAAAGCGGCTTTTTCCGCCACGCCATCGACGCCCCGCCGGAGGGCGGATATGGCACCATTGAGGGGGATGACTACATGCCAGTTGACCAGCAGAAGCATGATCATGACAACCAAAAGCCCGGTGAAGGCCAGCCACTTCCGGATGTGGCGACACGTCGCAAGGGCCTGCTGATGGATGTCCCGCGGCGTGGTCACCCTCAGGCTGATTGCGGGGTGGCCGTAGACGTTTTCCAGCATCCAGATGCCTGTGATCGTTGCAGGGTCGGAACGGTCAAGAAGTAGGTCCTGCCTTCGCGTATGACCGGCGTTTCGGTCACTCCCTTCGACGGCTGGCAGCTTCCGTGGTCGCGAGCCGGCATCGAGTTGCACCAGCGTTGCCGTCCCGAGTTCGTTCAGGCGGGCTGGATCAAGGAAAGTCCCGATTACCAGAGCTCCATTCGCTGCTTGCTCCTCTCCGGGCTTGCGGATGGGAGCGGAGGCGACCAGGAGGATCTGCCGTTCCAGGGACAGGAGTCCGTGGTGGCCACTGCCACGGTTGGCGTGCGCCGCGAGCGGGGTTTGAGGCAGCAGTGCTTTGCGGAGTCGCTCGGGAAGACCCTCGCGGCTGACTCCTCCGCGCGCGAATGAGCAGCTGTGGACGATTGTCCCCTGGGGATTAATGATGGCGACGAACGCAAGCCCGCGGGACAGCCCGGCGGCTGTTGCCACGCTCGGGTCGATGTCAGGTGTTCCGCCGGGCTGGTCGACGATGGTGCGGAAGCTCTCTCGCTCCGACCACATCCTGTTCAAGGCGACCAGCTCGGACAGCTCAGCTTCCAGCGTGCTCATGACGCGTTGCACGTGCTCCTCGACCACGTGTTCCTCAAGCCGCAATGCGCCATTGAGCGTCTCACGCGTGACTACGTAGTTGGCCAGGATGAGCAGGAAGGCCATCACGGTGGCCATGATCAGGAACAGGCTCTGTCGCAGGTTGAGCACACTCATCTCCGCTTTGTCGGGAAGCGCCAGCTGCTGGGGTTGCACGCTTCATCCAGCTGTCGCGCCCAGCCACCGCAAACTCTCCTGCATGGGAGCCTATGATGCAAGTCTCGCAGCTCCTAACCCGCATTTCTCATGGGCAGGACACTTTGGCGTTTGTTTCTCGCTCTGGCAAAGACCATTGAGAATCAGTGGTCGGTCCTCGGGCGAAACACTGTGTTTCCGAAACCAAAAGGCAATGCCCACCCGTTGGGTAAACTCGGGGCACGCCGATCCTCGCTCTCACCGCACGGGGCAGTGGTCACCACAGAACCCGCTTGTGAAAGCAAGGCTCGACGCACCCCAAGTCTATGAGAAATGCGGGCTAACGCGGCGGAAACGCCGGTGGCACCTTTGGCGGAACGAACGTAGGCGACACAGGCCCTGCTGTGTTCCTGAGCCGCGCCCTCGGCCCCGCTTACGTTGTGCGCAGCTCGGTTCGGGCACTGCGTTCGGCCAGGGGGGCAGTCCATCACGGGCGCTGCAGGAGGACTACGGCTGGGCTTCCGGGCGCCATGTCGACGTATACGCCCTCCTCGGCGATCGCGGTCGCAGAGGAAGGAGCGGGGGCGGTCTCTGCCAACGGCTGGCTGATGCTCCAGTTACCCACAAGACCTGGGATTCTCAGCCGGACCGAGCGCGCATATTCGTCTCGATTCATCAGCAGGAAGGCGTGATGTGTGTTGTAGGATCGGCGCGAAAGCAGGACGTTGGTCGCCATCTGGTCGCTGGTCGCTGAGGTGATCTCCGCCAGGCGCCAGCTGACCGGAACAGCGTTCTTGCCATGCTCTCTGGCCGCGTCGTTCAGGGCGGCATCACAGATCTTGGCCAGGCTGTAGCCGATGAGGTCAGCAGCCTGGTAGTACACCAACCCCTTTCCTAGAGGGTGGCGCGTCAGGATTGGTCGTCGCCCGCTATCCCGAAGCACGATCCGCGTTCGTTCATTGGGACGAACGACCTCGACGCCAGCCTGCAGCGAGATGTCGCCAAGGAGCGTGGCCGGATCCCTCTCGCGTGTCTGGTCATCCTGGGCCTCAACGGCTACACCGAGAAGGTGTGACGTCTTCCTGGTGTGCCCATAGAGATCTTCCGCCAGAGCTTCCTCCCCGACGAGGAGTACTCCTCCTTCGGCGACGAACGTCTCGAGTTCCCGAACGGTACTCTCGTCTGCAACGGCGACGCCACCAGCCACAATGACATCCAGCTCATTTTCGCTGATCATGTCGTGGAGACGGTTGGAGGGCACCACAACGATATTCCAATGTCCGTACTTCAGCGCCGCATAGTAGTGTGCTGTCTTGTCTCGGAGGTTGCTGTCGTAGGTCTTTCTTCGGGCTTGTGCCCAACTGTAGAGAATGCCGATTTTCGGGACTGGTCCCCAGGGCTTCGGGAGAATGAGGGAGGCGATCGGCTGTACTTCGGCGGAGAAGTCGTGGATGCCGCGCAATGAGGCTGTCCGTCGAGCGACTGGGTTGAGTGCTGTGTAGGGGAACTTGTCGGCCTCGATCTGAACCGCCTTCCGGTCCTTCCACCAGGCCCACCCTCGTTTGCTCCAGGAGAAGACGGTCAGGCCGTCCAAGCCGGCCATGACATGCTCCCAAAGTCGATTGCGGACGTCGATCGCTTCGTGGCCCCGGAGGTATGTTTCGTTGTCGAAGATCATCTTCCGGTCAGCCAGCGAGCGCAGGAGTTCTGGTTCCAGCGGAGCTCCGGCCATCGGGCTGTCGACGGCTCGGGCGGGTGGCTTCCTCGCGCCATGGCCGACCGTCCAGCGCCCCCCGCCAGTCGGGGTCAGGACGAGCGTTTCATGCTCAATGAAGCGGTGTTTCCAGATCGCTTCCCGTGGTGAAAGCGCGTAGCCACCCATGGTCTGCACTCCGGTCAGCGTGTTCGGGAGGATCTCAGTGACCGCCGCGACGCCGTCACGTATGAGTTCAGTGAAGCGCTCGGACAGGTATTCATCATAGTCGAAACACCTGCCCATGTTCTTGCGTACGCGGTCATCGTCGGTGAAGTCGCTGGCGTCCTCCCAGGAGTCGAAGGAAGACTGCCAGGTGCGGTTCAGCTGTTCCAGTGTGCCATAGCGGGTTCTGAGCCAGGTGATGAACTCCGTCCTGTGGTCGTCGGTCAGCCCGAGGTAGGCGGGCTCGTTCATCAGTTCGTAGCCGAACACAGGGACGTTGGCATTGCGGTACCGTTGGGCGTAGACCCGCCACATTTTGAGCCAGGCGTCCCGGCCTGCCCCGATGATTCGGTAGGGGGTCCAATGCGCACGGCCGACGGTGAAGGCATCGGCCGGCAGGCCGGTGGTGAGTTCCCGCCGGACCCCGGGGGCGCCGACTGTCCAGGGCCAGGCGACCGTGTCCACAAAGAAAGGGAGGCCGATCCGGGCAGCTGTTTCGGCCAGGGGTGGGGGCATGATCGGGGGCCGTTTCGGGGTGTGCCCCGCAGCCTTGAACCATGGAGCTCCGGGCATGGTTGCGGAATAGGAATTGAAGCCCAGTCGGCAGAGGCTCTCAGTGGTGAGCAGGTTGCGGTAGAGCCAGCCGTGCGTTGCCGTGCTGAAGAGCCCGTAGTCAGGAAGGGTGTCTCGACGATCCTCCGCCGTTCCCCCCCATACATCGAGGCGGGCATCTTCCCGGCAGTAAGGGTTGATCACAAAGGTCCGCTTCCCGGCGGAATCCACGAACGCTTTGTCGACCACTTTAAGTCCGTTCCTGTCGGCCCGCAGAGACTCCGGGAGCGAACCGAACTCGGGCCACTCAACGTGTGGCTGGCAAACTTCTGCATTCTCACGTTCGCGGACCCAATCAGGGACTGCGTCGAAACGGACGTACTCGACGGCGTCGTAGGCGAACGTCTTGTCCGGTTTGAGGTAGCATTGGATGCTCAGCCCTGTCACCCCTAGTCCGGGCTTGAGATTGGTCCAGTAACTGAGTGGCACGAGGACGTCCTGCCACGTCCCGGGATCTTCATCCATGCCGCGTCCGCGGTCCACAAACGCGCTTCTCAGGGCCTGGTACCTAAGCCCTTCGGCCTCCGGGCGGAGCTGCAGTCTCACGCCGCCACCGGGGTTTCCGTAGCGATCGCGTCCAACATTTACGGCGAACCGTATGAAGCCTTTGGTCAGCCATTCCTCGGTTAGCGTGAAGCTGTTCTCAGGGGCAGTGCGGAACGCAATGCCGGCCCAGGGCCTGGCCTTCCAGTCGGTGTTCAGCCAAAGGCACTTTCCCTGCACGTCGGTGCCACCACTGCGCCATTCGTTGGCAATGGACCATGGTGCGAGGCGGTACGGTTTGGCCGGGCCATCGATGGCGATGGGGATCTTCTCGAGCTCGACAGCGGAAGCGGCGGCAACCAGCACAAGCACGAGGAGAGGCATGGTGGTGTGGCTGCGTGGGCCTGCAGAGCAGCTGGGCATGGTATGGCCTTTCCGTTTTCCAGGGAGAAACAGAGCCGGCCGGATGGCACCTACCGCGGGAAGAACCGGTAGTTCATCTGTTTCTCGCCGGTGATGGCGTAGAACAGGGCTCCGCCGATCATGCAGAACAGGGCGCCCGCGATCTCGCCGGCAATGATCCCGATCATCAGCGGACGCAGTTTCCTGACCATTTTGCTCCCCCCAAACCGCACGCTCATCTTCTTCACGAACCATCCCATCAGGAACGAGTGTGACATGAACGACATCGGGTAGGTGGCCCAGAGGAGAAACACCACCGGATGCAGTGGCCACCAGGGGAAACGCAGTCTCAGGAAACTGAACAGGATGACAGCTGCAAAGCCGAGCCCGGCCGCCCACATGAAGTTGGGTTTGGGGTGGATGTAAGCGAACCGTTTGTACCACGGCAGTTCGGCCACTTCCATCAGCCCCGCGGCTTTGAGGCGAAGGACTTCGGATTCGAGGCCGCGGAATGGCATGGTCGGGACGCGTTCATAGGACCAGTTGTAGTTCGTGGGCGTCCCGACATCGTAGGAGGCCGCAAGCACAACCACAATCGCCAACGCTACCCCAAAGACATACATCACCAAGGTCAGATTCGCGACTTTGGGCAGCTTCAGTCCCAGCTTCTCACTGAGTTTGAGGCCGTTGGTCATGTACGGCATGACGGCTTGGCTCTGGTCAATGCACAGGAGGGTGCAAAACAGGCCGGAGATCACCAGTGCCTTGGGCCCCATCGCACACCCCCCAAGCATGGCCAGCAGGACGCCGTATGGCTGCCACCGGGGTTGGATGAAGAACAGCCCGGTTTCAGCGCTGATGCGGGCCACGATCACGAATGTCAGGAGCATGAGCACGACATTTCCGAGCGCCAAAGGCAGTTCGAGCCCGAGACGCATGGTCAGACCGACGAGGAGAATGCAGCAGAGGATCAGGAGCCGACAGGCCCAGACGTTTGTTACGTCCTCCGGGGCCGGCGGCTTCGGGGAGACCGCGCCTTTGAGCACCTTGGCGTAGTAGTTTCGGCCGGTGTAGACGAGCATCAGAGCCAACGCAGCATAGCTGCCGGCCCGCTGCCAGCCCGACCATCCGCCCAGGCCGTATTGCGTGTTAAGCTCAATGCCCAGCGTAACCATCGGGATCGCAGCCAGCGTCCAGAGCACTTGAGAGATTCCCAAGGTCAGCGAGATCTCGGCGCTGAGGAAGAAGGCGAACGCGATAACCAGTGGGAACACGCGCACGAACAGCATTGCCCGGCCCCAGGGGGCCTTGTTGATGGACGGCCAGATTTGGGCGAGCGGCGTGAAGCTGAAGGTCAAGCGGACGGGGATCAGGTAGTCCGGCCACCAGACTTGGACGGCGTTGTTTACCCGGATCAGGAAGATCATGGCGAAGCCGATCCAGAAGAGCCGGTTGAGCAGTACTTCGGGCCACCTTCGATCGGGTCTTCGCTCCAGGAGTGAGGCCGTGAAATCGGCGATCGGGTAGCTGAGGAACTCGTGAGATGACCATTGTCGATGGACAATGAGACTGAGGCAGATTGAGATCACTGCGATGAGGAAGACCATCGGCAGCCATGTCATCAGTGGGGCTCGCCAGGCGGCCCACGGGACGCGGCCAATGGTTGTGCTGAGCCACGGGAGGCCCCAGGCAGGGCCGTGTGAGGTCGGCTCGGTGCCGGTGATATAGCCGGTCACTACACGATCGTGGTCGGTTGCGTCGACTAACAGCCCCTCCGGAACGTACTGCATCAGCTCGTGTTGCTGCCATCCCGGGTTCACCCGGTTCCAGTGGAAGGGGGTGACCATAATCTGGGTGAACTGTTCCATGAGGCCCCGGCCCGGGATACTGCAGGCCGCCGACATCAGGATCACGATCAGAGCGAGTTCGCCCGGGCTGAACGCAGCCTTCCTCCGAATCGAGAAGAGGAGAGGGTTCAGGGCCAGGACGGCCAGGAACGTGAATCCGAGAACGATGATGGGCAGCAGGTGCCCGTTGGTGAAGTTCTCTAGTCCCAGGATTCGGTCGTTGATGTAACCGACTCCCGCGATGAACATAGCCCCCAGGAAGCCGATCAAGATGGCGCGTCTAGTCATGTCGTCTCATGTGTAACTCCCTGCATTGGCAGGGACCCAGTTTTCTGTCGTGAGAAGCCCATAAGGTACCGTCAGGCGGGGGCTTTTTCCATTTGAGCGGTAAGGTACGAACACAGCATAGGAGACCATTGATGACACGGAAAGAACGGCTCACAAGGTGTTATTTCAACCAGGAGCTGGATCGTCCCGCCGTCTACACCCGAGCGGGGTACCCGAAGGACGACCCGAGTTATGCCGGATTGCGTGCGTTCATGGAGGAGAACACTGCGTTGAAGGTGGGGTGGTCCGGGCGCCGTTTCCTGGCCGGCCCCGCAACAGAAGTCACAGTCGAGCCCTTCTCAGACGACTTCCAGCGTCGGGTTGAGACGCTGCACACGCCCAGGGGTGACCTCGTTCGGACGCACCTCGTCAGCCTGAGAGGACAGCCGGGACTGCACGAGCGGCACTTTGTCAACTCCCCTGAAGACGCCGAGGCATACCTGTCGTTGCCCATCCCCGAGGTCAGCGGGGACGTGTCGTCATTCAGGCCGACCTGCGACGGTGTCGGTGACTCGGGAATCGCCGAAGTCGGACTCGGTTTCAATCCTGCCGGCTTCGTTGCAGAGCTTTGCGGATCAGAGAATTTCGCCGTGATGAGCCTCACTGACCGTGACCTCATTCACCGACTGTGCGAGCAGCAGCTCTGCATGCTTACGTCGCTGGTGGAGTTTCTCGTGGAACGTGGTGTCGGGCCGTTCTTCGCGATGCTTGGGGAGGAATACCTTGTGCCGCCCCTGCATGGGCGCGCGGATTTTCACGATTTCAACGTCCGCTATGACAAGCCGATTATCGACCTGATTCACGAGGCCGGTGGCCGCATCCACGTCCACAGTCATGGGTCGATCAAGCGTGTCATTGAGGGCTTCGTTGACATGGGGGTGGATGTGCTGCATCCGTTCGAGCCGCCCCCGCAAGGGGACATCCTGGCCCACGAAGCCAAGGACATCGTCCGCGGCAAGCTCTGCCTGGAAGGCAACATCCAGATTCACCGCATGTACGAGGCCACAGCCGCTGAGATCAGGGCAGAGACTGAAGCTCTGATCGCCGCCGCCTTTGATGACGGTCGGGGACTGATTGTCTGCCCGACGGCATCACCCTACATCCGTGGCGAAGGCGAACACTGTTTCCCCCAGTACAAAGCGATGGTTGACGCGGTGCTCGGCTGGCGGGGGTAGCTTTTGCGTCCCATACGGGAGCTCACAGGGCGGAGAGTGGGAAGATCCCCGGTAGCCTACACAGACCCTCCACAGGAAGCAACACAGAGCCTGTGTCGCCCTCGGATCAAAGACGAAGGTGGTTCACCACGGAGGCCCGGAGACACGGAGAAGGCAAGAAGAGAGTGTCCGCCGACTTCGCCCTGCCCACGGTCGGGCAGAACGAATCCGGCGAACGGTCCTTCGGGGAGCCCACAGGAGTCAGAGGAGATTGGAGGCACGCTCTTCTTCCTCTGTCTTTGCTCCCGATGAGACCATCGCCGGAATCTGGTCCGACCTCCTGAGGGCGGGCCGGAGTCCGGTGATCTCCGCTCTTCGCTATCCGCCTGTCCCGCCATAGCTCTTGAGCCACGGCGGATGCCTCCGTGTCTCAAGCGAAGCGGGTGGTGAAGTTCGGAAGTCGATATAGCCACGGGCACGTTGCTTCTGCGGACGTCGCAGAGCTGCCGCCGCAGAGCATGGTGTCGCCTACCTTGGCGTCGTCGGAGATGTCAACTTCTGCTTCCCCCGCCCAAGAAAGTCTGAGACCCGGAGTTCCTCCGCGAGGGGCGCCCTCGGTAGGTCTTCGCCGTGCTGCGCAGAGCGCCGGCTATTCCCCCAGCACAGTCCTCAGCTTCAGGATAGCATCCACCAATTTCCGCCGCAGAGCGTGGTATTCGTCGTCACTCAGATCATCTCTGAAGGTGTACTGGTTTACTCGTTCGTCTCCGCCGAGGACGTCGTTCAGGGCGTCCATCGCCCGTTTCGCGGCAGTTTTCCCGCCAGCTATCCGGGCGGCTTGGGCAGCGTAGTGCTTGAGAGTCGCGATGTATTTCATATCATCGATGCCTTCGCGTAGGGCCTCCCAGTCGATGGTCGGGATGGGACGGTCGTCGTCACCGGGGTACGCCGCGCAGTGATCCCGGCAAGTCCCGTCGAAGTCATTGTTCGGATCTCCCTGGAAGCACTGGTAGTGCCAGTAGAACATGGCCTCTGCCGGCCGCCGGTAGAAGCCGAAGCCACAGCTGTTGCGGGCTTTGCGTGCACTGTTCAGGTAGGCGGGGCCGTAGCGCATATAGCGTTTGCCTTTGTTCAGCAGCGTTTCCTCGTCCGGAGCTTTGTACTCGATGTTGCCACACCAGATGTCGAACGTGTCCCCCCACTTTTCTCCCGCCTTGTAGTTGTTTACGGTGATGTAGCTGGTGGCCCCGGGCACACGGGCGACAAGGGCACACTCATGGTTGGCTTTGCGCCCACGCTCTTCATGGTTGCCGATTTCATCGACCGGATAATACAGCAGTTTGGGGGTGTCCGGGCGGGACGAGACTGCCTCGAGTTGCCGTATTGCCTCAACATAGAGCGCGTCGTGATCAGGGCTGGGCGCATCAGGGAACGTCCTCTTGATCTTGGTCATGAGGCCTGATGTGTGGTAGGGGATTGGTCCGGCTATACCGAGGGTCCTGAGTTCCTGCAGGAAGTGGAGGAGTTCGTCTACGTCGAGGGCGAGCTTGCCGCCATCGTTGGTCACTGCAGGGAATAGGTTTCCCATGGTCAACGTTGTCATCCCGTGGTCGATCATGTCGCGCACTTGGATATCCCGTCGGGGGGTGTTGGCCACTTTGTGTTCGTACCAATACATGCCGACCGGCCGTTCGTTGGTGTGCAGCGTGAAGGGCAGGACCTCAAGCACAAGCGGGATCTGGACGCTCATTCCGGCATTCGTGCTGAGGGAAACCGCTCCCTGGTATGTTCCCGGTCGTACCTTTTCGGGAACGCGGATCGTCAGCCAGAACTCCTGGGTCGTGCGCGCCGGCACATCCACTGAGGGGCTCAACTCCAGCAGTTCCGGCATGACCTGCCACTCAGTTCCCCAACTGCTGCCCACGCGTTGCGGCCAACACGAAACCGAGCGGACCTCGACGACGCTTCCGGGCAGTGTCTCCGGTCCTACCAGATCGCCGACCGTGCAACGCGCTCCCTTGAGGTCCTGCAACGCATGAACAGCGACTGTCAATGGCTCGTACTCCCCCGGGCACGCGAAGCAGCTCAACGGGCGCTTGAGGTCAGCTGGCCGTGGGACGCTGTTCGGGTACACCGTTGCCAGCCAGTGCGGAACGAATACCACGAACCCGCGCTGTTGGTCCTTGCCAGTTACGGTAGGCATCTCTGCCTCTTCCGTGTAAGGGATCTCGCGGAAGACGGCTGTGAAACGATCGTCTCGCTCCCGTTTCAGCGCGGCCAGAAGCCGGGCGCTCTTTTCATTGGAAAACGCCTTCTCAGCCGGCGTGTTCACCGGGAAGGCTACCAGTGCGTTCAGCAGGAAACCGCATCCGGCCGGCTCGGGGTCGTCGGCGTCGAAGGTGACGTTCAATTGGCCGTCGCTCACCGTTGCCGTGAATCCGGCGTCGGCTCTGTGTGAGCGGGGCATGATGAGTTCCTCCACCACGCGCTTCCCTTCTGCCTCTATCCACCAGCACTGCCTGCCGGTCCGCCCGTACTTTTCATCACCGTGGAATGTCATGACCCGGTAGATGCCGTTCGGGACATCGATGGCAAATGTCTGGCGGACTTGCGTGTGGTAGTATTGGGATGTCATGACGAAGTCGCGGTAGAGGTCGTCAGTGTAGGAGGCCTTCTTACCGACCCGGTCACGTTCGTGCAGCCCGGGAATGGTCTTGCTGTCTGGCCCGAAGTTGCTGACGGTGCCCTGCTCGCCGCCCTGAGACGGCAGGAACCCGTAGCCTTTCTCATCCGTGTAACCAGTGTCCCGGCTGACACCGGTGAAGTTCGCGAACACAGGCGACGCGGCTGGCCCAAAGTCGAACGCATACCATTCAATGCCATTTTCGAGGATGGCTTTCGCATTGGCCCGTTTTGGGGTGGCGGACACGGTCTGAGGGGGCGCCTCTGTGCCCCAAATTTCCACTTCTGAGATCGTGATGTAGGCTTTCCCGGGCTGCGCGGTGAAACGGATCCGGACACCATCGCTCATGGCGTCGAGTTCGGCGAACTCATTCCAGCCGTTCTTCGCGTGCAGCTCGGCAAGCTTCAGTGCTTCCGGAAACTCAAGTGGATCGCCACGGCGGTAGAGCTCGATTCGTTCCGTTCCGTGCGGACCGGAGTTAAGGATGCAGACGCGGACCCGGTGAAGACGGTAAGGCTGCCCCAGATCAAACTCCACTTCTCCCCGGCCCAGCCCTTGCCAGTAGGAATAGGGCGAGGGGACGTTCCTGTAGGCGAAGCTCGGGTCACCATTGGTCAGGCGGCTTTCCGAAAACGGGAGTGTCGCAGGATTCTCTCCATCGCTCGCGAATGGCGGGCTGGCTGTGCATTTTCCGCCAGTGGGCAGCCGTTGGGCCTTCTGGTAGGAAACGGCGTTTGAATTGGTCAGACCGTTTTCGGTCAGCAAGCCGGGGACCTGGCATAGCCCGAGAAGGGGGGCCACGAGGAGAGGAATGAGCATTCTCTGGTTCATCATCGGCTCCTTGGGGACAACAGGTACTGTCCCCACACTACCGCAATGTTCCAGAGCCTGCCATTGGGCCGTACTGTCAGTGGTCTGCGGGGACGGGGGAGGCGGGCGCGCAACTATTCGCCTTGGCGTGTGGTCTATCTAGTTGGTACAGTTGCGTAGATGTTCCCATGGACATGGACTGGAAACACCTGACATGACAGTGCGATCGCGTAGACCGTTCACCTTGATCGAGCTGTTGGTGGTGATAGCCATCATCGCCATCCTTGCGGCGATGCTGCTGCCGGCGTTGCAGCAAGCCAAGTCCCGGGCAAACCAGATCTCCTGTGCATCCAATATCAAGCAGCTTACCCTTGCTGCGTTGATGTACGCCAACGATTCTGAGGAGTACCTGCCGGCGTACCAAATGACCGGATCATGGACGACACGGTGGGACAAGCTACTCCAGCCTTATTGCGGAGATGTCTTCGGCATCAAGTGCCCGGGCCTGTCCATCCACTCCGCCTCCTATGTTGACTACGGGTGGAACTACTGTGGGTGGACCAATGCCGCTGCTGACTGGGGGCTGGGGTATCAGGACTACAACTCCAACGCGAGCATCCGTCGAGGCGGTTCGACGCCACTGAAAATGATCAAGGATCCCGACAACATGTACATGCTTGGCGACCGGAGGACCGGTTCACCAGGCCCTTACTTTGGTCCTCCATTCTGGGGTGGCGGGGTCAGCAACTTTGTTCCACGGACTCACAACCGGGGAGCAAATGCCGGGTACATTGATGGTCATGCGGAGTGGCTCTCCTGGACCTATCTGGTTTCCCCGGGCAATCGAACGTCGTGGACGAAGGCTAATGACTGACCAGACCCTTTCCTGTTTTTCCTCATACCACAACCACACCACCTGGAGCGACGGGACGGCCAGTATCGAGGCCATGCTTGTTGCGGCACAGGAAGCCGGCTTGGGGGAGATCGGCATCAGCGACCACTACGTCCTGACCCCTTACGCAGATGAGGATTTGGACTGGGCCATGCCGCGGGCCGGGCTCGATGATTATGTCGCCGAGATGCTGAAGGCTGCCGCCAACGTGGACATCACGGTGCGATTGGGCGTTGAGGTCGACTACTTCCCCGAGACCTTCGAGGCCGCGATCGAACGGGTTGGGCAATACCCGTTGGATTATCTCATCGGCGGCGTTCACTTCGCGAACGATTTCCCCATTGACTGCCACGCCTCGTTTTGGGGACCCCTGGACCAGGCACAGGTGGATGGTGTGTACAGGCTTTACTGGGAGCGCGTGCTGGAGCTGGTGGAGACTGGCGCTTGCGATATCATGGCTCACCTTGATCTGCCAAAGAAGTTTGCCTTCCCGCCGTCCGTTCGCTTTGATGAGGCTGCCGCCCGGGCCATTGATGCTATCGCCCGGGTGGGGATGGTTGCGGAGATCAACACGAACGGGTGGAACAAGCCCTGTGAGGCATCGTATCCCGATGCGGCGCTGTTGCGCAGATGCTACCAGGCCGGTGTGCCGGTTGTTATCTCTGCGGACGCCCACGAGACGGGGGCTGTCGGCCAGTACTTCCAACGGGCGGCCCGCCTGCTGCAGGATGTGGGGTATGGTGAGACTGTGCGGTTCAGTGAACGGAAGAGGAGCAGCGTGCCGTTTGGGGTCAGCGGCGCTTCCTCGGGGGCTTGAAGTGCCCTTTCTCTATGAGCCAATTGCCGCAGGTCGGCCAATCCTCGTCGAGGTCCACCTTTGACGTTGCCTTGAGGGGGAACGCCTCGCCCAGTTGCCCCTTCAGAGCCACCAGGAGCGCTCGTTTCACGCTGTCGTCGAGCTCTTCTCGTGTCCGCATCTGGTTGCAGAGAAAGCGCACTGCTTCCTCCTTGGGGAGTTTGGCTGTCTTGAGCATCCATTGCCAGCTCTGTATCCAGGCGTCCGGCAGCACGGGTGAGGCTGCCTTGACAGGGGAGGCGTCCCCAAGGTGGTTCCGCAGATCGGCGATGATGCGTGTCTGAGCCGCGGGGTCTCTCACGGCCATCACCTGTGCGCGAAGGAAAGCGGTTGTCTCATCCTTGCTGAGGAGCCCCTTCTCCGCGAGCCACATCCCGGCGTCCTGCCAGGTCAGGTCTACGTTGGCTTTGCGGTCGAAGGGGGGGAAGCCCTGGTCGCTCCAGGCTTTCCCGAGGCGCTGCGTGGCAACTCGCTTGAGATTGGGATGCGTGTAGGGGGTGGTGAAGAGTGTCTTGAGCGCCTCAGCGGCGGCCCGGGGACTGCTGGGTTTCCATACCTGGATGGACAGACACAGCATCTCGGGGTCCTCGAGCTTCTTCACGGCGTTCACGACGACATCGTCACCGACACTGAGCCCTCGGCTGACAAAGTGTTTGAGGATGAATTTCAGGCACGCCGCTCCGTGACGTCGGCTTTCCGGACCGTGCTTCTTCTCCCACGGCAGTTCGCTGTCACTCGCTATCTTGACTGCCAACCCATCCAGGGCCTCGGTTATGCGCTGACTGTGGAACGCCTGAGAGTGCCAAGCAAGGAAGGACAGGTCGCCGAAACCGACAGGGTCATGCAGCTTCTGGATGATGTATTCCTCGGCCCGTGGCGCGCGCGTTCCACACAGGGTCACGATGGCCCAGATGCGGCTTTGCATGACCGTTTCGTCACCCGTCTTTTCGGCCATCTTGATGAGCGGGTCAACCGCTTCGTCGCCGAACGCTGCCAGCTGGGAAGACACGCCTACGCCGCCATACGCACCCTCTGCCATTTTGGCCAGATAGGCTTTCATCTTGGTCTGCTTCTCGGTCGTGCCCATGCGCTTGACGCTCTTCGGCAGCAGGAGGATTCTCCACACCGGGGAAGCGATGACGAAGTCCGGCCGGCTGTCGGGTAACCCGGCGAGGAGAACGGCCTTGATGGTATAGATCTGCGGAGGCAGCTGGCCCGCACTGGTCATCCGTTTCTTTTCATCGAAGTAGGGCATGCCATTCTCGTATTCATCCACCTTGGCCACCTCCAACGCATTGAACGGGACGGTGAGCAGCATGGTCTCGGTTCCGGCTGGGATATTGCCTTTAGCGACTCTGTTCGGCCTGTCCCGGAACACGTTGCGGGAGAATAGACTGGATTGCCCCTCTTTGTCGGCGACCACGACGTACAATGCATAGTTGCGCCCTTCCCCCGCGGTCTTCTTCGGGAACAGGCTTGTCCGCTTGGTGGTATTCTTGATCACAATCGTGATCTTCTCCGGCATGTCCTGCTCAAACTCGATATTTGCAGTGGACAGCTTGAGGCTGAACCCCTGGAATTCCTTGCCGAACTCCGGTTCAGTCCTGACGACCTTGTCGCCGTAGTCGATCCAGGCCTGGGCGGACAGGCTGAGCAGTACGGCGAACAGGAGCCACCCGGTTGCGGCTCGGCTGACGGGCGCGTTTGGCAGGAGCGCGGCTCGCGTCGATTCCATGGCTCTTCCTTTGTTTCCTCGCTGGTTCGGCCGAGCGCGAGGCCTGGCCTGGCGGTACCTTTGCCATGTGCAGATGCTGACCGGTAGCGGGGTACTGATGGCACACCGGTTCGCGTGCGAACACGCCGTTCACCGTGGAGGCGTTTTGTTCCTGAGGATGCAGGGCCTTCTCGGCTAGGGCCTAAGTTAGCGGCGCCGTCGCCTGCCGCAAGGCAGTCATGTCTGCGCGCAGGGGCTCTCGCACCGGCTCGTGCTGTGAGGAGCGCTTCGGTTCGGCGATGACGGTGCCTACATACGCCTTGCAGTCAAGAGTTGAGGATACAGTGATGGATGATCTTACGGGATTGATGGGCACGGAATGGGAGTGCGCCGCCTGCGGAGAACCGCACCGGCTCAACGTCCGGGAAACGATCGTCGGTTCAGGCGCACTGATGCAGTTGCCGGGGGTGGTTGCGCGTCACAGCGGGAGTCGGCACGTTGCTGTACTCTCGGATGAGCGAACGCATGTGGCGGCGGGAAGGCGCGTCCTGTCCCTGCTGCAGGGCGCTGGTCTGCAGGTTGACAGTTTCGTACTCACCAACCCGGATGCGGAGGGCCACGGACCCGTCTGCGACGATACAACGCATGCGCAGCTTTCCGCCGAGCTTCCCGAGGCGCCGTGCTACATCGCCGTTGGCAGTGGGGTGGTCAGTGATCTGACCAAGTGGGCGGCCTTTGACCGCAACGCTCCTTACATCGCTGTGGCTACAGCTGCTTCCATGAACGGCTATGCCTCGGACAACGTTGCGCCCACGTTACGTGGTGTGAAGACGTTGCTCCATGGTCGGGGGCCCGTTGCCGTGGTGGGGGACCTCGATGTGTTGCGGGAGGCCCCACACGAGATGACCGCAGCCGGTCTTGGGGACGTCTTGGCGAAGTCGGTGAGCACGGTTGACTGGCATCTCAATCGTCTGCTTTTCGGCGAGTTCTTCTGCCCCTTCTGCGCCGGCCTGATTGACGGTATCGAGCCAATTTATATGGGGGCGCCGGAAGACATCGGCGAGCACACCGTGGCCGGGATCGAGGCGTTGTTCCAGGCTCTGATCTACACGGGATTCGCCATGTCCATTGCCGGGACTTCCGCACCGGCCTCAGGGGGAGAACACCTCGTCTCGCACACGCTGGATATGATGGCACTGCGTGACGGTGTAGAGCATGATCTGCACGGCCGGCAGGTTGGCGTGGGCACCATTCTTGGAGCCGCTCTCTATGGTGAGATCGCGGCTGTCGAGGAAGCGACGTTCGTTCCGCCCGAGGAGAAGGCGACCGATCGGGCGTTCTGGGGCCGCTTCACTGAGGTGGTCGAGGAGAAACACGCAGGGAAGCGCGAAAGAGCTCGGATGGCAGCTGCCAAAATGGCATCAGCGCCTGAGCTCTGGGAGTCGATCCGTACGGATCTTGCAGCTACTGTGCACGCTCCTGAGGTGGTAAAGGACTGCCTGAGGCGGGCCGGGGCAGCGCATCGTTTGCGGGATATCGGCGTCACTCGTGAACGAATACTGGATGTGCTGTCGCACTGCCATGAGATCCGGGAGCGTTTCACCGTCATTGATCTGGCTCGGGCTGTCGGGATTCTGCCGGGGAAGGCGGAAGAGCTGGTTGACAGGTGGCTGATTGACTGAGGAAGGCAGGATCGGCGGACAGGGGTACCAATCACTTCGTTCGGTTCAGGGCGCAATCCCGGACCTGTACGGTTCCGGCAAACTCACCAACGAGAGTCCAGCGGACGAATCCGTCTTCCCGGAGGGCAGCAGCGACTTTGGAGCGACCTTCCCAGCGGTTCGGCCTGTCGCAGTGGATCACATGTTCGATGAGGGGAATCGCTTTCTTCTCAATCACCCGTTCGAGGATCAGCTTCAAGTGTCCGTCAAGTGGTGTTTCGACACGGAAATCGGCAGCCACCTGAAGCGTCATGCCTTTCCTGGCAGGCACCAGTTCCGAATGCAACGCGAGCGGCATCGGTGTTCCTGAGGCGATCAGGAAGACCGGGTACTCGCCGCGCTTTTCTTTGGGGATGTGGCGCACGTTTGTCTCCACCGTCTGTTTTTCTGGATCGGAGAGACTCACAGTCCACTGAGTCAGGGGGCTGTCCGGGGTTACGAGGCCGCGGACCTCTGGTGCCTGGATTGCGTTTTGTTCCACTGCCGGAAGGGGGTGCCGGGGGTTGATCGGCTCCAGAGCTGAGATGGTCACCATCGAGGGCGGAGGCTCCGGCCACAGTGCGCCGGCCAGGCAGAAGCCCGCAACGATGCACAGCGCGAGCACAGCAGCTCCCAATCGCCAGCGCCGGGCGGTCCGGATGGCGTCCTCAAGCCGGGCAACCGCCACGTTCTCAGAGCCTGGGGGGGCCTCCTCAGGGGGATTGAAGTCGAGCATCTCTCGCAGTGGGCCCGGAGCCTGTTTATCGGCCACGGCGAGGAAATGCGTTTTCTTTGCCGGGATGTCACTGGCTGCAAGCTGAGCCCGGTAGGCTTCAACGTCGAACGCCACATACCGGAACAGGACAGAGCCCGTATCGTGATCGTAGACGCAGTAGCTTGCCCGGGTGTCGTCTTGCCGGGGTTGGCCGACGGAGCCCACATTGACGATGTAGCGTTTCCCATCCTCCACCGCGAAGTCGGTCGGCTCCAGCCAGTGCGGCTTTCCGCTTCCGCCAATGACCCAGAGCCCGGGCACATGGCTGTGCCCAACGAAGATCACCTGTTCAGCACAGGATGCCCACGCCTCCAAGGCGTCGGAAGGTCTGATCACGTAGCGGAACTGGGCAGGAGCGGCCGGATGGCCATGGGTGCAGCGGAAGCCTGGGCCCTCCAGGACGTAGGGCAGCTTCCGGAAGAACGTTCGGGCTTTGGTGTCCAGATGTTGGGCGGTCCATTCGATGGCAGCCTTGGCTCTGGCGTTGAAGCAGTCGGGGGACATCCTCTCGGCAACGACTGCGTCGTGGTTCCCCAAGACGAAGTGATGGACTCGCGCGTGGGCCTGTTTGAGGACTTCAGCCGGTGTTGGGCCGTAGCCAACGACATCGCCGAGGCAGAGGATTTGGTCCACGTTGCGTGACTGGATATCAGCGAGGACAACGCTGAAAGCAGGGGTGTTCGCGTGGATGTCTGACAGGATCGCGTACCGCATGACGGGCCTCCCTCAAGAGCTTCCGCTTGAGGTACAATATCCGTCTTCAGCTACGGTGCAAGCGAGGGCGTGAAGGTCAGGTGAAACTGATCTGGACGGGGCTCTGGTCAGCTTTCCCAGTAGAGCATCGCCCCGCAGTTTTCGCAGGAGGCGACCATGCCTTTGCGGGCGTTCATCCTGATCTGTGCGATAACATTCATGTGGCAGCGATCGCACACATCTTCCAGGATCGGGACCAGAACGCGACGGCTGGGACCGCCTCGGTTAGGCTTCTTGATCAGTCGCTCGTAGCGCCTGGCGATCGCCGGTTCGACCCCCTTGATGGCCTCCGAACGGATGGCCTCGAGCTTCTTGATTTGGGCGCCGCAGTTCTTCAGGCGCGTGTCCAGGTCGGTGATCATCTCCGCGACACGACTCTCGGCTGCCTTGAACTCCTTTGTCCTGAGTGCAAGGAGAGTGCGGCCTCGCTCGATCTCTTCCATGACCAGAAGCTGGTCGTCCTCAATGTCCTCGATCTGCTTCTTGCAGGTGTCGATCTGGGTCATGGCTGCCCGGTATTCTTCGTTGTTCTTGATGAAGGTCGACTTGGACTGGAAGTCCCTCATCTTTTCCCGGATCGTGTCAGCGTTGATCTCCAGTGTCTTCAGCGCCTTTTCCTGCTCTTGAAGCTGCGTCTTGGCGTCCCCCAGAGCCGTCTCAGCACCTTTCAGCATTGATTTGACTTTTGCACGGTCTGCAGGCTCCGTTGCGATCTGCTCGGCGAGCTTCGCAATGCGGAGATCCTTGTCTTGCAGGTCCAGGAGTTTCTCCACCCACTCGTGCATTCGATATTTCCTTAGCTGAAGGGCGTCATGTTAAGAACAGTTAACTAATCTAACCAACTCGTGCGGAAAGAGCAACCTCGCAAGCGATTCAGGACGAGCCTTTTTTTCAGAGAGGGAGGGGGTCGGCACTGGGGAGTGACGGTAGGGGGGCGCCTGAGGCCGGGCGACGTCCCCGCAGGTTGTCTGCCCGCCTCACAGGCGGTAGTTTAGGAGGAGAGCACACAGGCTTGTTCATCTGGGAGGTTTCATGCTATGAAGGCGTTGGAGAATGCTCGCGTCTTGATCACCGGGGCCGGGGTCCGCATCGGTCGCGAGATCGCGTTGTGTTTTGCCCGGCGTGGCGCTCGCGTGGTTGTGCATTACAACCGTTCAGAAGCGGAGGCGGAGGCCTTGCTGACGGAGCTGAATGACGTGTCTTCGGGGCACCAGAGCGTCCAGGCGGACTTGCTCAACCGCGAGGAGCGGCGGGCCTTGATTCCCGGGCTGATCGGGCAGGGGCAACCCCTCAATTGCCTGGTGAACAACGCCTCTGTCTACCGCCGCTGTCCGCTCGCCCAGGTGGACCTGGAGCGGATCTGGACAGACTACGAAATCAACTTCGTGGCTCCGTTCCTGCTGATGCGTGATTTTGCGTACTACTGTGACGAGGGATGTATCGTGAACATTCTGGATCAGCGGGTTGCCACCGTGGACCCCTCGGCCAGCACATACGGGTTTGCCAAGAAGAGCCTGCGGGACGCGATGGAAGCTGCTGCGGTTGAGTGGGCTCCCCGGATCCGTGTCAACGCGGTGGCTCCCGGGATTGTGTTGCCTCCCCCGGGCGTTTCGGCTGACCGAATTGAGCCTTTGCTGCGCAATGTCCCGATGGGGCAGGTATCAACGGCTGCAGAGGTGGCTGAGGCGTGCGTCTTCCTTGCGCAGGCTGAGACGATTACAGGCCAAATTATCTATGTTGATGGTGGGATGCATCTGGCAGGTCCATCAGTCAGAGAAGTTGACGAAGCAGATTATTCCGCAGCCGACTGAGCTTCCCGCGACGGGTGGAGTCAGGCGGTTTCCGGCCTCTGTGTCCTGCAGGGATCGGTTCCTGTTCATTCCAGGGCTTTGCATTGGACACCTCCGATATGCCTTCTGAAACGGCTTCACCCGGGCGCCGAGCCCTGTTCTCAGCGATCCGGATGCTGGTTGGCCTGGCCTTTGCGGGCGCACTGATCACCATGACAATACGCTCGACCGGGGCGGATGTCCTTGGCGAGCTTCGGGCCGGCAGTGCGCCTCTGCTCGGGTTGGCCACCTGTGTGTACGGCGGCATCGTCTTCCTGACGGTGGTTCGCTGGCGGCTTCTTCTCCGGGTGCAGGGGGTGGATCTGGGAATTGGCGTGCTCTGCCGGCTTACCTTGATCGGCGTTTTCTTCAATCTGGCCATCCCGGGAGCAGTCAGCGGGGACTTTCTGAAGATGGCCTACGCCGCCAAGCGTGCTCCCAACCGGGCGGCAGAAGCGGTATTGACCATCATGCTGGATCGAGTCATGGGGTTGCTCGGCCTGTTCGTCGTTGCCGGTGTCATGGTGGTTGTCTGTCTCGGGTGGATCCTGGGCCTGTCGGGTGAGTTCCGCGTTCTTCAAGCGGGGATCTTTGCGGTGGGCCTGGGGAGCTTCGGTGGGGCGTTGGGCGCACTCCTGATTGAGTTTCGCGAGCGCCTGATTCGCATCCGGGTGGTCAGTTGGGGGATCGATATGGGGCGGCGGTGGCTGCCTGCCGCCGTCACTCACATCATTGCCCGTTTTGTGACGGCGCTGGATCTGTACCGGCACCATCGACGAACGGTCCTGCAGGCCCTCCTGATCTCCATCGTTATCCACACTGGTCTGGGGCTCAACCTCTACTGCGTCGGGCGCGCCCTGCATGTTGAGCAGCTCCGGGCTCGTGACTACCTGCTCGCCACTCAGGTGGCCAACACGGTTGCTTCTGTTCCGGTGACGCCAGGTGGGTTGGGAACGCGCGATGCGACTGTAGCCTTCTGCTTCAAAGCGCTTGGGGCTAACGCTGAGAAGACGGGGGCCATTCCCCTGGTCTTCTCTCTCATCATTGCCTTCTGGGGGATTGTTGGGGCAGGGGTTTTCATTGCGACCCCCCGGCATACTGATAACGCACCGGGGGCGCCCAGGCGGGTGAATCCCGGAGAGGATGACTCGACGCCGGCGGGGCAATAACACCCGTGGTCGCTGCGTTGTCTGTGATAGCGTCTGTGGGGGAGGGGGATGGTGTCACTTCTATTTGGCCCGCCGGACGCTGAGACCCCGGTGGGCTGGGTTCGGGCAGGATATGGAACTGCGTTTTAACTGCGAGCACTGCGGGCGCAAGCTCGAAGCTGACGCGTCGTGGGCCGGCATGGTCACCCAGTGTCCGGACTGCACTCGCGACGTGACTGTCCCCGACCTGCCGGTGGGGCCGGGGGTGACCGTGGGCGGCTTCCGGATTGAGGAGGAACTTGGGCGCGGCGGGATGGGGGTCGTGTTTCGGGCAAAGCAGCTCTCGATGGACCGGGCAGTTGCCCTCAAGGTTCTCTCCCCCATGCTCGCCTCCAGCGACCAATTCGTCGAGCGCTTCTTCCATGAAGTTAAGCTGCTGGCCCGGCTGGCCCATCCGCATATCGTGACCGCGCACGAAGCCGGTGAAGACGGTGGCAACTACTACCTTGCCATGTCCCTTGTCGAGGGAGAGAGCCTTGACGACCGCTTGAAGCGAGAGGGACGTCTATCTGAGTCGGAGGGCCTCCGGATTGCCATCGGGATAGGTGAGGCCCTGGCCTATGCATGGCGACGGGCCAAACTCCTGCACCGCGACATCAAGCCTGCCAATGTCATGTTGGAGAGGGAAGGGGATGTGAAGCTCACCGACTTGGGGATCTCCAAGTCTCTGGATGACGATGTCGGAATCACGACCAGCGGAACCACCCTGACCGGGGCCGTGGTCGGGACGCCATTCTACATGAGCCCGGAGCAGGCTCGGGGTGAGAAGGATCTCGATTTCCGGGTCGATCTCTATTCCCTCGGGGCCACGCTTTTCCACATGGTCACCGGGACGGTTCCGTTTAGGGGAGGGAGCAGCGTAGAAGTGCTGGCTCAGCTGTTGCGTGACCCCATGCCGCCGCCTGAGACGTTCAACCCGAGCCTTTCCGGGGAGTGTTCGCGATTGGTGGTCCGGATGATGGCCAAGGATAGGGATGAGCGCCATGGCAGTTGGGAGGCTTTCCTTCAAGATGCCCGCGCGGTCCTGTCCGTGGTGGGACGCATGGGCGACGGAGATCTTCCGGTGGTGTTGCCAGACCCGGCCTTGGGGGGAGCGGGGGCGCCAACGGTACGCCAGGCGGCTCCCTCGGGGCGCGGCGAGAACCCAAGCAGCAGCCATGACAGTGCCCTCCCCGTTGGACCTCCTGCATCGGTGCGTTGGCGACGGCGCGTGCTGTGCGTGGGCGCGTTGGCTCTCCTCCTTGTCGTCGTCGTGTCCTTTCGCCGGAGGATGAAGCGACGTTCTCCTCCTCCAGCGCCAGCTGAAGCAGAGGCCGGCGGGATGTCTGCCTCAGCTCCGACGACGAGGGACGGTTCGCCGGAGCCGGAGGCTGGACGCTACGCGGTAGCGCGGAAGCGCATGTTTTTCGATCTCCTTGCCCGACACTTGCTGACCCGCGATTTCGATCGAGCCGATCGGGAACTCAAGGCCGCCTCGGCTCGGGCCTCCAAGGCGGGGCTTGGGACTGAGCTGAACAGCGCTGTAGAGCAGCTCGCAGAACTGCGCAAACTGGACGCCGCGTGTGGGGGGACGGATTCCAGCACGAGTGACCGAGTCGCCGCGCTTGAGGAGTGTCCGGGTGGCTTGGCTTGGGCCCCCGTTCTGAAGGGGTTATGGGCCGTTGAGGATGGGCGTCCGGAAGTCGCTCGCATGTGTTTCCGCAACGTCGATGGCCCGTTGGGGGACGCGCTGCTCCGGCAACTGGAAGGGCGCTTGCGAGGGGCAGGGGCGAAACGGGGAACTTCACGGGGCGGGCAACGGCCTTGGCCAAAGCGTCGCGGAGGAGCATCCCAAGGCGGACAGAAGGGGCGCGACGATAGAGCGACCGAGTGACGACTAGAGGCGTCGATCCAACGGGAACAGGGGTGCTGATGGCTCCCGTTCCTCCATTGTCAAGAGGTTGACAAGGCAGGCACCCCCACTATGTTTCTAACTTTGCTCGTGAAAAGAGGTTAACCAATAGGGCTCAACGTGGTGTGGCTCTGGCTGGTTGGATCTTGACGGTAGAAGGCGTTTGCAGACTAGAGGAGTTGACAATGGCTATCATCGATTTTGGCGGGGTCAAGGAGGAAGTCATCACACGCGATGAGTTCCCTATGGCGAAAGCTCTCGACGTCCTCAAGGACGAGACGATCGCTGTGATTGGTTACGGCGTTCAGGGGCCGGCTCAGGGCCTCAACATGCGCGACAATGGTTTCAATGTTATCGTGGGTCAGTCCCCTGAGTTCAAGCGTGACTGGGATCGTGCGATTGCCGACGGTTGGGTTCCCGGCGAGACGCTTTTCGACATCGAGGAAGCAGCCCGGCGTGGCACGATTGTTCAGATGCTGGTCTCCGACGCGGCGCAGAAGACCATTTGGCCGGCGGTCGAGAAGTGTCTGAGTCCCGGCGATGCGATCTACTTCTCGCATGGCTTCTCCATTGTCTACAAGGATCAGACGGGCGTCATCCCAGCAGCGGATGTCGATGTCCTGCTGGTGGCCCCGAAGGGGTCCGGCACGTCCGTCCGCCGCAATTTCCTGTCCGGCGCGGGCATCAACTCCAGCTTTGCCGTGGCCCAAGACGCAAGTGGGCGTGCCACTGAGCGCTGCATGGCCCTCGGAATCGGCGTGGGATCTGGGTTCCTCTTCCCGACGACATTCGAAGGCGAAGTGTACAGCGATTTGACCGGCGAGCGTGGCGTTCTGATGGGGGCCCTGGCCGGAGTCATGGAAGCGCAGTACGACGTGTTGCGCGCCAACGGTCACAGCCCGAGTGAGGCGTTCAACGAGACGGTCGAGGAACTCACCGAGAGCCTGATCAAGCTCGTGGCAGAGAACGGCATGGACTGGATGTACGCCAACTGCTCCGCCACGGCGCAACGTGGTGCTTTGGACTGGAAGCCACGCTTCAAGAAGGCTGTCTTGCCGGTGTTTGAGGACCTGTACGCGCGGGTGAGGTCCGGGGCAGAGACGACGCGCGTTCTCGAGAGCTGCGGCGCTGTCGATTACCAGGACACGCTTGCGGAAGAGCTGGCCGAGATTCATGATTCAGAAATGTGGCGGGCTGGGCAAGCGACCCGCAGCCTTCGTCCTGACGAGTCTGCCCGTGAGATCACGGCTGACACGAAGGGCGTAGGGGGCCGCGGCGAGAACTAGTCTTCTCCGTCCGAGGGTTTTGCCCCACGTTTCCTGAGTTTCCGATACAACAACACCGGCGCCACGCAGCACAATGCGAGGCGCCGGTGTATTGTTTGGGGCATCGTTGGTCATACGCCTCCCCATCGTCACGGACGGCGTGCGGATGTAGAAGGAGTCACCCCAGTTGGAACAGCGATACCGAATCTGTCATGTGATCACGCGAATGATTGTCGGGGGAGCCCAGGAGAATACGCTGTATTCGGTGATGGGGCAGATGGCGAACGGCCACGAGGTCGTTCTGCTCAGTGGGCCCAGCCCCGGGCCGGAAGGAGAGCTTCTGGCTGCGGAGAAGGTTCCCGGGCTGCAGCTCGTGGTGGAGCCAACTTTGGTGCGTGATTTGGCGCCACTTACCGACATCAAGTGCTACTTTGCGTTGCGGCGTTACTTCCGCGAGAACCCCTTCGACATCGTCCACACGCATTCCTCCAAGGCTGGAATTCTGGCGCGGCTGGCGGCTCGGGCCGCCGGCGTCCCAACAGTTGTTCACACCGTGCATGGGCAGGCGTTTTACGCATACCAGGCATGGTGGCGCAATCAGATGTACATCTGGGCCGAACGCCTGGCAGCGCGTTCCAGTGACCGGATCTTCGCGGTCGCTCAGGCGATGATCGACCAATGTGTGGCTGCCGGAGTCGCGCCTCGGGAGAAGTACCGTGTGGTGTACAGCGGGATGGACGTGGAGGCGTTCATGTCAACTGAGGCCGACCCTGATCTGAGGGCTGAACTCGGGATTCCTCCGGATGCGCTGGTCGTCGGGAAAATCGCGCGTCTTTTTGAGATGAAGGGTCATGACTTCCTGATCGAGGCTGCTCCGCGGATTGTGGCTGAGCATCCGAATGTGAAGTTCCTTCTGGTCGGCGACGGTTCTCTTCGGGAGCCCCTTGAGAAGATGATCGCGGACCGAGACCTGCAGGAGAACTTCGTGTTCTCCGGCCTGGTGCCTCCGAGCGAGGTGTGTCGCTATACGGCCTTGATGGATGTCCTTGTTCACCTGTCTCTCCGCGAAGGTCTGCCGCGCACTGTGGTTCAGGCGCTGGCCAGCGGGGTCCCCGCGGTAGGTTTTGCGTTGGATGGCACACCTGAGGTGGTGCTGGATGGGAAGACCGGCTTCGTGTGTCGCCCGGAGGATGTCGATCAGGTCACCGACTCCGTACTGAAACTACTCGGGGATCCCGAACTGCGTCGGTCGATGGGGGAAAACGGTCGGGATCTCGTCCGGGAACGCTTCCCCTGGCAGCGCATGGTGGACGTTCTGGAAGCCGAGTACGCGGAGTGTGTGAAGGCCGCCGACTGATTACGCGTCCGTGACTCCGCGGCGGTCATACACGACCCGACCGTTCACGATCGTCATCTGGATCTGCCAGTCGTCATCGACCACGACGATGTCGGCTCTCTTGCCCGGCTGTATGATTCCCCGATCGGTCAGCTGAAGGCTTTCGGCCGGATTCATGGTGAAACAGGCCAGGACGTCGGATTTGGGGAGAGAGCCGAACTCGGCCAGGTTGCGGAGCGCCTGATCGAGAGTCAGGCATGACCCGGCGAGTTTGCCATCCGAGATCCTTCGGCAGACGCCTTCGTTTATCTCCACTTCGTCTTCCCCCAGATGGTAGACCCCGTCCTTCAGCCCAGCTCCTTGAGTGGCGTCTGAGATGCCGACGACGCCCCGTCGGGGTTTGCAGCGGCAGGCCAGGTCAATCATCCTCGGGTGGACATGTACACCATCTGCAATGAGCTCGATAGTCAGTCGGTCATCGGTTAGTGCAACCGACGTCAGGCTGGACTGCCGCTGGTCGAGCGGCGGCATTCCGTTGAACAGATGTGTACACCGGGTTGCTCCCGCTGCCATGGCCCAGAGCACATGCTTCTCACTGGCCATGCTGTGCCCCATGCTCGGAACGATTCCGTTCTCCAGCAGCATCTCGATCAGCTTTCCACTGTTCTCCAGTTCCGGGGCAAAGGTCATCGTCCGTCCCTTGCCGTTGACGGCCTGCATGAGATCACGGGCCTCGACCATGTCGATCGCGTGGATGGCGCGAGCGGACTGTGCTCCTGCCTTCTCCAGGCTTAGGTATGGGCCTTCGAAGTGCACACCCAGTGGTGTGGCGCCGTTGAGGCCGGACTCGCAGGCGCTGGCCAGCGCTCCCGCGACTCGCACCATCTTGTCAATGGGGGCTGCAACCAGAGTCATCACGAACGATGTCACGCCATGCATCGCGAGGACTTGCGAGATCCCGTTCAGATCGCAGTCGACATCGGCATTCATGGCCGCGAACCCCCCGCTTCCGTGGAGGTGCGTGTCAATCAGGCCGGGGATTGCCTGGCAATCGGACATGTCGATGCAGGGAATGTCCTCAAGTACGCGAAGCGCAGAGTATCCCCCCATCGCCTGGATGCACCCCCCTCTACAGAGGATCGATGCGTTGTGGATTGTCTCCATCGGCGTCAGGCATGAATTCACCCTCAGGATGAAATCCTCCTGTCCGTTCGCTGGGCCTTTTTCCGCATCCTGCATAGTGTCTGCTTGATTCCTTTGCCCTGTCGCTCCCGTGCCACTGACTTAATCTAGCGAACTCCCTGGCTTCTGTCCATGACGGACGGAAGGACGGTAGCCGGCAAAGAGGGCACAGGGGAGGCGCGGGAGCGGGGCTTGGAGGTCGCAGATGGGGGGGACGTTTTTTATTCGCTTTTTGTTCGTGAGGTCAAGGGCAGGGGCTTACGTCACTTTTCGGGAGCCATCGGGGGGGTGATCTGTCCGGGGGGGCTTGCGTTTGCAGTGAGCTTTCATTAAAGTGTGAATCACACTGAGAGACATCCCGTAGTTCAGCGACGTTGCCTGTTTTCGCTGGCGTTTGTGTGCCCGGAAACGGTGCACGCTGTTGTCGCCTGTCAGGCAGGTGTTCTGTCTGGCGGTGGCTGGGAGTGGCCACCTATACGGGGAGCCCTTCTGTGGAGTGACAACACGGGGGGGGCTAGCTGTTGTCAGATTAACGGACGCTACTCTACGTTGATTGGCGTCTGCGGACGATTTCTTTTTGGCGGTTTCGACTGTGCGTGTATCCGACGTCTGTCCGGCGCAATGTGTTTGGCCGGGGCTCTGGAAAGCAGAGCGTTGATTGCGCGCAGATCGGTGAGGATCGAGCGGAAATACCAGTGCCCCGCGTTGGCGCGAACGACGAGGGCTGAAGCTCCTCGCTTCTGGAGACTCAGGACAAGAATATGGGCAACACGACCGAGATCTGGCAACAGGCGTGTAAGAGACTACGTGCACTTCTCAACGAAGACACGTACGACCGCTGGATCGCGGGCATTGTCCCTTTGGCCATCGATGCCAAGCAGTGTCGCCTGGGCGTCACGAACGAGGTCTTCTCGGACTGGCTCAATATCAATTACAAGGATCTCATCAGCGGTACGCTGACCGAGGTCACAGGAAGCGTGCCATCGGTAACCTTTGAGACCGGGCACGAAGCCCCACCCCAAGCTCCCGCTCCGCGCGATGACGCCTCGGCTCGTCCTGCTCCTTCAGCCCGAAAGGGCAAGCGCGACAGGAACCGGGAAGCCGACGAGAATCTCTACAACCGTCGGTTCACCTTCGATTCATTCGTGGTTGGGGACAGTAGCCGCTTTGCTCACGCAGCCGCTTCCGCGGTGGCCAAGTCTCCCGGAAAAACCTACAATCCCCTCTTCATCTACGGTGGGACGGGGCTTGGGAAGACGCATTTGCTTCAGGCGATCGCTCAAGAAGTCATGCGCAGGCGTAAGCGTCCACGGGTCGAATATCTGTCCAGCGAGGAATTCGCTAACGCTTTCATCGATGGATTGACCAACAACTCGCTGTCGAAGTTTCGCCGCCGACTGCGGAATCTGGACTTGCTGCTCATTGACGATGTCCACTTCTTCAAGGGCAAAGAGCAGATGCAGGAGGAGTTCTTCCACACGTTTAATGCGCTCTACAACGGGCACAGCCAGATTGTACTGACATCAGACCGGGCTCCCCATGAGATCGCGGGGCTGGAGAAGCGCTTGGTATCCCGTTTCGAGTGGGGATTGACCACCGATATCCTGCCGCCTGACCTGGAAACACGGATCGCGATTCTGCGAAAGAAGCAGGCGACTCACGAGGTGAAACTCAGTGACGATGTCCTGTTCTTTGTGGCCAGCCGTATTCGGTCGAACATTCGCCGTCTCGAGGGGGCACTGATCCGTTTGGTATCCTACGCTTCCGTAACTGGCGGAGGGATCACGGAGGACACCGCGGAGCAGCTTCTTGGACCGCTGCTGGACGAGGAGGCATCGAGTTTGGTGACGGTGGAGCAGATCCAACGGGCCGTTGCAGAATTCTACGACATTCGCCTTGCGGATATGACCAGCAAACGCCGGCCGCAAAATATCGCTTTCCCACGCCAGGTGGCGATGTTCCTGTGTCGCAAGATGACAGACTTTTCCTCGCCCACGATCGCTGAGCACTTCAGCCGTAACCACGCCACTATTCTGCATGCCGAAGCAGCCGTGAAACGGCGCATGTCCGACAATGCGGACTTCCGTCGTGAGTTGGGGATGCTTGAGCGCAAGATCCGCGTGTAGGGAACGTCCTCAGGCTGGGGAGAAGGGATGCGCTACCGATGCAGTGGAGGAAGAGGGGCTACTCGCGACCCGGGATGACCAGGTCAATGTCATACCTGACCACACTCCGAGACAGGAGGAGCTCAGCTCCCTTCCGGGGCTGAGGAACGCCCGGGGAAAGGAGAGGCCAGCCCGCTTCTGCAAGCCGGTCTACGAGGGCCTGAAGCTGCTCATCGGTCAGAAGCAGTTGCAGGGACGCCTTGTTCCCAATGTCTCCCGTCGTCGTGCAGGAAATGCCCTCGGGAAGCGCGCGTTGCAGCATCTCGATCGCTTCCTCGACATTCTTGACTACCCACACGTGCTTCACGCGGGGCGGCACGATTGCCTTGCGTACAGCATTGGCCAGTGAAACGGTGCCTGGGACGGCCTTCGCCGTTCCTCCCGCATTCACTCGGGTCAGGTCTGTGGATGGTATTGCTCCGTCTCTTCCGGTGTACTCCGGTCCCGGTTGGGGGGGGAGCTGTGGGAGCTCTGCGGGAGGGACGACAACGACGGTTTCCGGTGCGTGCGTCAAGGAGTCTTCCGGTGAGATCGCGGCCGCGTGTGAAGAGGACGCGGGCGAGCTGGAATCCACAGCGTAGTGAATGGCCACAGCAATCAGCGCCACTGCGGCGGCGGCAGCAGCGTGGCGCCAAATGGGGGAACCCATAACCCGGAACATCAGGGGCTCAGGCTTGAGCGATTTGCATTGCTCCTGTATCCGCTCTGCCAGGTTCGCAGGCGTATCTCCCAAAGACTGAACGGCATCGTCTATCACCGTGTAGGTGTCTATGGTCGATCTGCAGCTTGTGCAGTCTGCCACATGCTCCCCGACGCTGCCGTCATTGAGGGCGTCGTCATGGAATGCGCTAAGATCCTCTACGGAAGGACAACCAGCAAGCTCGTGTTTCCCGTCGTTCATTCTCTTAGCCTCTTGCGCAGTTCCTCGCGAGCACGCGCGATCCGTGACTTAATGGTACCCAACTTACAGCCGAGCACTGAAGCGATGTCTTCATAGCTCATGTGCTCGACATTTCTCAGCACCAATGCTTCTCGATAGAGGGGGGGCAGTTGCTGGAGTTCAACCGAAATGTTCTGCTGAAACTCATCCAGGGAGATCTGCTCATCGGGAGTCAAACTTTCAGCGGGCAGGTCTATACCTGCTGCGTTCGTGTCCTTCAGACCTTCGATCGGGGCATCTATGCTGAACGTTCGTTGTCCACCTCGACTCTTGTTCCATCGGTATTTGTTGCGGGCCAGGTTCACGGCTATCCGGTACATCCACGTCGTGAATTCCGAATCGCCTCTGAATCTTGGCAATGCCCTGTAAACGCGAACGAAGACGTCTTGGGCGACCTCTTCTGCGTCCTCCCGTTTGCCCAACACCCCGTAGGCAATTTGGTAGGCCCTGCCGGAGTGCTTCTGGACGAGAATGTCGAACGCTTCCTGCTCGCCGCTGTTGAAGCGCTCAATCAGTTCCCTGTCCGGGAGTTCTAACGTCGAGTTTGACATACGAGTCCGTTGCTTTGTTCCCTGCCCCAATACGAAAAAGCGGGCGATCCCATCTGAATCTGCCTCACCGCCCTGCTTAGCGTGGCTTGAACAGTTTCCGGTCCATCCATGTGCCGGCGAATCCCCGTTCCGGCAGCGCTTCCCGGCTTGGCGCACGTGCTGGCTTGGGAAAAGTCGTGAGACAACCCTCGCCGGGATTCTGTGTGGTCGACCGAGGCCCGAATCAGAGCATTCGGGGAGCCCTGGTTGGTCCGAATGGACCTGCGCGTCCACGCTTCCTGCCGGTCCCTGGCAGGCGAGTTTGTCAGCAGGAATTCCGGATGATTCCGAGGAAATCTTCCGCTTTCAGGCTGGCTCCACCCACCAAACCGCCATCGATGTCGGGTTGCCCCGTCAGTTCCGCAGCGTTTGACGCTTTGACGCTCCCACCATACAGGATCTGCACATCGTCGGCAACGGCACCAAAGGCGGCGTTCAGCAGTCCCCGGACAAATGCGTGGACTTCCTGGGCCTGCTCAGGAGTGGCTGTCATTCCCGTGCCGATGGCCCAGACAGGCTCGTAGGCGAGGATGACGTTCTTCATTTGGTCGGCCGTGATGTCCGCCAAGCCGCCCTTGACTTGCGTCTCGACCACGGTCTGTGTCTCGTCTGCCTGCCGCTGCTCAAGTGTCTCCCCGAAGCAGACGACGGGGGTGAGGCCGGCCGCCAGGGCGGCCTTGAGGCGCAGGTTGACCGTTTCATCGGTCTCCGCGAAGTACTGCCGGCGTTCACTGTGGCCGATGATCGCATGGGTGACCGGGATCTCCTTGAGCATATCCGCCGAGATCTCAGCAGTGAAGGCACCGGATTCAGCCCAGTGGACGCTCTGGGCCCCGACCATGATGGGCGTTCCTGCAACGGCTGCAGCCACGGCAGCCAGGTCTGTGAACGGCGGGCATACCAGAGCCTCGACAGCACCCATGTCTGCAGCACCTGCCTTGAGCCCGTCAATGAGCTCGAGTGCTTCCGCCACCGTTTTGTTCATTTTCCAGTTACCGGCAATCAGTGTCTTCCTGGGCATCGTGACCTGTTCCTTTTTTCCTGATGTAATCCGCGTGTCTGTGTCGATATGGCGTTTGCTAGTCTATTTGTCCTCAAGAGCTGTGACGCCCGGGAGTGGCTTTCCTTCGAGGAACTCGAGTGAGGCACCCCCACCGGTGGAGATGTGGCTCATCTTGTCGGCGAGTCCGCTCTTGTTGACTGCGCTCACCGAATCCCCTCCCCCGATTATGCTTGTCGCTTCGCTGTCTGCCACGGCTTTGCAGATCGTCATCGTTCCTGGTGCAAATGCCGGCATCTCGAAGCATCCCATGGGACCATTCCAGACGATGGTTCTGGCCTGCGCGATTTCTTCTGCGTATTCCGCGGCGGCTTCGGGACCGATGTCCAGGGCCATCCAGCCCTTGGGGATATCCTGCCCGGTCAGTTGAGTCGCGGCGTCCGCATCGAACTTGTCGGCGGCCAGGTTGTCGCAGGGCAGCAGAAAGCCCACGCCTTTGGCCTTGGCGGCGGCCAACGTGTCCCTGGCGACGCCCAGCAGATCGTTCTCGACGAGGGAGTTCCCCACCTCGTGACCCTGGGCTTTGAGGAAGGTGTAAGCCATGCCTCCGCCGATCAGGATGGTATCGACTTTCTCCATGAGACTCAAGAGGACCTCGAGTTTGCCGGACACCTTTGCGCCTCCGATGATTGCGACAAAGGGGTGCTTCGGGTCCTCAACCGCTGTCCCGAGGTAGTCGAGTTCCTTCTCCATCAGGAATCCGGCGACGCAGGTTGCCACGTACTTGCAGATGGTTGCCGTGGACGCGTGGGCGCGGTGCGCTGTCCCGAACGCGTCGTTGACGTACACGTCCCCAAGGGCTCCCAACGCCTTCGCAAAAGCCTCATGCTCTTCGGGCGTGCATTTCTTCCCTTCTTCCTGAGCATAGAAGCGTGTGTTCTCGAGGACACAGATTTCGCCCGGAGCGAGACTCTTGACCAGCGCCTCGGCATCCGGACCGATGGTGTCGGGGGCCATTTTTACAGGGGCATCGACGAGCCCGTCGAGGTAGGCGGCGACCGGGGCCAGGCTGAACTCGGGCTTCTTTTCCCCTTTGGGCCGTCCGAGGTGGCTCATCAGAACGAGGCTGGCACCGTTCTCTATGACGTATTTGATACTCGGCAGGGCCGCTTGAATGCGCGTATCATCCGTGATCGTTCCATCTGTAATGGGGACGTTGAAGTCCACGCGCATGAGCACGCGCTTCCCTGTGAGATCGACGTCACGTACGGTCTTCTTGTTCACGTTAACTGTCCTTTCTGAATCGCTTCCACGGAATCCCGTTGCCTCCCGGCGAGCTCGTGTCGAGATGAGACGACAACTGGTTCTGCTTCATGGGATAGGTCAAACGAATAGCCTATACTATAGCATGCAGGATGTATCCCATAAAAGCGGTTCGGCGGATGGGGGTGAGGGCGGAAGGTTGGGCGGGTCACCGTCGTACGGCTTGGCTGGTCGTCTGGCCCTGGTGGCTGCGATCGCGGCTCTGCCGATGGTGTGGCTTCTGGGGACAGCGCTCGGGCAGGTGACGGCAGTGGCCAATCTTTGGCTTGGGCTGTTGCCTGTGCACGGTGCAGGGCTTGGGGCAGCCCTGTGGGTGCTCTGTCGAGGGCGGACGGTCAGGACATCTGCTGAACGGCTGGGGTTGTCTCGGCCTGACCCGAGCCGGTGGTGCAAAGGTGTTGCCTGGACGCTCACCGTTCTGTACCCGGCGAACGCCGCGCTGACTCTGGTGGTTGCGGGCATCGCCGGGTGGTTTGGCATGGCACCGAAGGCAGCTCCGGCAATGGCTTTGCTCATGTCTGGAGGGACGGGGGCACTTTTCTGGGTGTCAGCCATGGTCACCATGGGCATTGTTGCCCCAATCGCTGAGGAGATTCTGTTCAGGTTGGTGTTCTTCGAAGCCTTTCGTGCCTCATATGGCGAATTGACGGCGACTGCACTGACGGCATTGCTCTTTGCGGTGATTCATCAGGCGCCGTTCCAGATTCCGGCTCTGTTCGTCCTGGGTATTGCTTTGCAGCGTCTACGGTCGACGTACGGCACGCTCTGGGCGGCCATCGCCCTGCACGCCGGCTACAATGCCGTTTCCCTGGCCTTATTCGCCGCATTCCGACCGTTTCTCGTGGCCGCAGGACAGTGACTGCGTTGGCGTTGGCGTTGGCGTTGGCGTTGGCGTTGGCGTTGGCGTTGGCGTTGGCGTTGGCGTTGGCGTTGGCGTTGGCGTCTCGTCGTCCCATCTGGTCCGCCAGCGCCCTTGTCGGACGAAGCGTTCGAGTTGTCACGCTTTGCGTGGTACGTTTAGACCGGTGAACGCGACTTCACATCCGGAGTTCCTCAGCCGGTCGGGCCGCTGTCGGGCACCGCTGCGTTCACCGACATGGCTTGTCTGCACCTGCCTTTCAGTTGTGCGGAGGCGCGTGAGAGATCGGAGAAGGTGACCATGCACGGACTGAACAGGCTGACGGGCGGGATTGGCCCCGCACTCTTTGCTTTCTTCTGGCTGAGCCTGGGGTGGACTGTATGCGCTGACGGTGGGCCTTTGGGAGAGGGCTTCGCGAGGGCCAACCACGCCTTGGCTGTCCTTGAAGCAGCCCCGACTCTAACGCTCGGCCAGGCCACGGAGGCGCGTGAGCTCCAGGCCGAACTGAAGGCCGCAATTGAGGAACTGCCGAGAGCGGAATGGATGGAATGGGAGGAAGCCTTCGAATCCTACCTTGAACGTTCGGACCGGATCACCGCATCGAAGCCTCTGCTTGTACCCCTCTCGGCTATCCATGGACTGATCGTCCGCAGCCCTGCTGATTTTCTGCTCAGACTGACCCATCGATACAAGCTCATGGACGAGTCTGGCGGGAACGTTGATTTCGGCCGTTTTGCCGGCGTGGATGCAGACGACTTGATCGGCGTCGAGAAGCTCGAGGAACACCATGCACGGCGCACCCTCGGAGAGACTCTTGCCGTCCCCGGCTTTGCGCTCATTTCACCCTACGGCGTCCTTCAGTTCGTCGACCGTTTGGTACGCAAATATGGGCAGGCGAGCACACCGGAGGGACAAGGGCTGCAGGACGTGGCGACTGAGGACCTTTTGCGCTATATCGACGGTACGAAGCTTGCCTTCGATGAGATGGCGGCCCGTGCTCGCAGCACGCTGGTGACGCTTGCCCCGGTTCCGGAGCCTGGCGCTTTGAGGGTGGATGGTATCCTCTCGTTGATGGAGGCCTTTGCCACGCTCAACACAGCGTTACTTGCTGATGTCGACGCGGTCTTGGCGACCTTTGCCGGCGAAGAGCCCTTTGAGGTCCAGCTACGACGTGAGTTTGCGGCTGCCCTGGGAGGCAATCTGGCACCTGATGTGGCCGGGTATGGGCCGCGCTGGCGCCAATTTGAATCATCGCTCTGGGACAGCCCGTTCGGGCACCGCACGGACATCGGCGAAGTCCATGTGTCCAAAGGCACGGTGAACATGCTGACCAACCGATTGCCGGGGACGGTGAGCCATCTGCTTCGCTACCCGGGGATTGCTGAGCTCCTGGTGCGGGACGATTTCCGATCCCTCACCTCGGCGACGGCCTATGCGGCGTTGTCTCAGGTCGACGTTGTCGGCCATGTCCCTCCGCCTGCTGACCTGAGCCTTGGGGACGATGTCGCTGAGGATGGGGCTACTCTTGCTCTGCCCGCTCGGCGTTTCCAACTGCTCGCATTGCTTCTCGATGCCTGGCATGAAGACGTTGTGGGTCCCGACGGCGAGGTGGACGTCGACGTGTTCTGGTCGAACCTGGTGCTTGACGACGACCTCGAAGAAATGCTCCGCCTGGCGGATGTTCTGATTGAGGAAGGGCGTTCACGGCTCCGCTTGTTTCGGGCCCATTCCTTGTCAGAGGAGGACTACAGCTTGGCCAAAGGGATCCTGGTCAGCGTGCGTGGGGAACTGATCGAATTGCTGCAGCCCGCTCTTGCTGATGTCATCGGTGATGCATGGGGGGAGGTAACCAACCGGGTCGCGGGACGTTTCCAGGACCTTGTCGGGGATTTCCGGGAACTGACGGTTCTAGCCCACTCGCGGGTGGCGTTCGAGAGTGGAGAGGAGTTGGTTTTTGACCCGCGCCGACTCAAGGCGAGCGTCCTGGACGCTTTGCTGGACGCATCGTCGCTGAAGGACTCCTCCGGGCGTTTTCATCGGGAGGCCTTCCTCCGGCTGAACGGGGTTGACGAGCACGTGCTCGAGGACCTTCTGTCGCCCTACGACCTGGAACGGATGCTGTCGTTTTCATTCCACGCACAGCACATGATTTCCGGACGAGCCGACACGTTTGCTGAAGAGGAACTGCTCTTCCGGCTTGTCCCTCGCCTGGTTGGACGCTTTGGCGTCGCAGTCCCGGATGAGTTGCGGCACCATCTGGCGAGCGGCCTTCCCCTGCTCGTAAAGCCAGGGCATTCGCTCGAGGCGGTGGTCAAGGGGATCGTCAGGGAGGAGTGTCGACGGGCTCTGACGTCGTTGTCCTCACGTTCTCCGGGTGATCTCGAGGGGCTGTTGGCGGGCCGTGAATGTCTCAGGGAGCTTTCCCGAACGCTTCGGGAACGCCTTGAGCCGTTCATCGACCCGTTGCCCAGCCGTGATGTCGGGGCACTTGAGAGCTGGATCAATTGGACTTGGAACGAGGCGGCTAACGTCCGCGCAGTCCGGGAACGGTTCGACCAGACCATCGCCGGCGTGAGCTCTCTCCGGCAGGGCGACGTTCTTGTTCCTGTGCGTGATGTCCTCCACATCCCGGCGTTTCCTTGGTCAAGTGAGTACGACCGGGAACTGTTTGTCGGGCTGGCTGCGAGTGATTTCGCCGGCGCTGAGACGAGGTCTGAAGCGGATGCGTATCGCTACTTTCGGTTCGGGGCCAGGGAAGGGGCGGATCCAGAAGCGTTGAGTCAGCTTGGGCGAATCCAGGTCGTAGTGACGCTCGTCGAGCGTCTGCTGCGGGCTGCATCCAGTAGCGGGCAATGGGACCACGGTCTGCGGCCGATTTTCTTCCTGCGCAATGGCGTCCTTTACGTTGAGGTCGAGCAGCTTCGCCTCCACGTCAAAGGCGTTCGGGCGATGGTTGCCCGCGTCGAAGCCGCGGCGCGAGAAATTGGTGAGGAAGCCGAGGAGCGCTTGATCGCTGAACGTTCCCCTCGCTACACGATCGCCGCAATCATGGAACAGCACGAGGAGATTGTGCTGGGCTCGCGGCTCGCGCTGCTCGAATTGTTGGAGGACGAGGCGAGCAAGCACGAGCGCCGGGACGTGATCCTGGCTGAGTCACCCGTTTCACAGTTGTTCCAACACCATGTATTCGACGTTCTCGGGGCAAACGTTGCGGCCGGAGATCTGGTGGTTGAGTATGACGGTGCGGACGTCTCAGTGCCCGTGGAAGGAATCACGCTGGTGCTGCTCGGGCACCTCCGGGACCGCGTGCGAGGCGACCTGGCCGCACATCACTTTGCGCTGCTTCCCGGAATCAGTTTGGGGCTCGTGCGCGGACTCCACAGGCTTGAGGACTACATGGGCGAACAGGTCATCGCCTTGCCCCGGACCTCCGAATACGTCCAGATCACGTCTCAGATTTCCGAATTGGGCTACATGCAGCTGGCTTCTCACATCGTGAGCACGTTTGCCGAGGACCTGATCGACCCGGACACGTCAACGGTTGTGCTTGAGCGTGTCCTGAGCACGTTGAGCGATACCGGTCGGGCTCGCGAATGCCTCTATCAAGAACTGGCGGCGATCCGGGACCGCGTCGTGACTGAACTCGGAGAACTGCCCCTTGAGCTGGACCTGGAGGCGCTCGCTGCGTTGCGGGAGTTACTCGACGATGCGAAGGTTGAACTCGCCCGTCTGCCCACTGACTTTGTCACTGGGCTGGACTTGGATGGTGCTGCACTCGAGGAACTGGCTGGCGAGCTTGAGCTATTCATCAATGCCCTGTATGGCGAGATCAAGGAGGAGCGTGATCTCCTGCTGGATCGTGCACTGCTGGTCTACTCTGTCTGGATCGGAGACGCCCCCCACGTCATCGAGTGCCCGCTGGATGACTCCACCGTCGGGCGGTTCATCGCTTTTGCCGACGGGATTGCCGGAACTGGCCCCGAGGTCTCGGCGGGAGGCGGAAGTGGCTTTTCAGCCATCTGCACGGACGTGTTCTGCTTTCCCGCGTCTTCTTCCGGCAGAATGGTGACGCCATTCTGGTCGCCCGTTCCGCCTGTTACCTATGATCCAGGCCACCACCCCACGCGTTTCGGGATGACTCTCGCTTTTGCCCGTCTGCTTGTCCGCTATGGTCAATTTGCCCTTGCCGAGACGGAGGGACAGGTCGCGGGGGTGTCCATGGACGCCTTCCTGCTGGAGTTGGAGCACGATGACACGGACCGGGCCAGACGGCGCATCGACGCCATTCGCGATCGTGAGCTTCCCGCAATAGAGGCGTTCATTGAGTCGCTGCGAGCCGACGATGGCTCGCTTTCTGTGGCTGAACTGGCTGGAGTGGCTGAGCGTCTCCTTGCCATCAGGGAGCGATTGGTCGTGCTCTCGGAGGATGCGTTCGAGGAAGCTCGTGATGCCTGGAGCGCTTTCGTCGAGCTCTACGAAGGAAGCCTGTTCGACGCTGTGCTGAGCGTCGAGACTGCCGAAGGGGGCGCTCGTTTCGATGGACGTGTTCTCGATGAGGTCCTCATGCGTGCCTATCACAGCGGGAGGATCGATGTCGAGCGACTTGTTCCCTTCCTCGAGATGATTGAGAACGGGGAGACGACGTGGGATTACAGTCGCTTCCGATCTCTGCCCTATCGGTACTGGGATTGGTGGTCTGACGGCGACTTTTTCTCCTTTGGTGGGCAGGAGGGAGGCATTGTCGACGCGACAGGTGGGGGAACCGATTCTGCCGCGGGCGCCTTCACTCTCGGGGACTTGGCCGCCCTTCCGGGCGTCGACGGCCCGGACCTGAACGGGGTCGATGTCTCGGAGAAGGACCGGTTGGTGGTGACTCCGGGAGACGCGGCTCAGTTGCTTGGGCTCCTGAACATCCGGGCGATTTCTCCAGGTAGCGGTGTGGACGGCGGAGGCTGGCTCGACAGCACGAAGGCCGGCGTTGCTGCGGACGAGGCCATTGTCGGCGGGGCGAACGAAGAGGTCGAGTTGCGGGAGGCGTTTGCGTTGGAGGAGAAGTCCTACCGCTTCCGGGTGTTTGAGTTGCTTCCGGGGCTTGTCCTCGAGGCGGGGCGGGGAGTCCTTGACGAGGTCGGCGTCGTCATACCCGCGGAATTCGCTGCCTATCTGGCCGGTGATGTGACCAACGGGACGGCCGAGCAGGACCTCGTTCCGCTTGAGGAGGGGGCGGACGTTGCTGCCGTTGACTGTACCGCCGGTGCTGATGACCCCGTCCTCCTTGAGCTGTGCCGCAAGACCGCCATGCAGGTCGCCGGCCCAGAGCCCGGTTTCGCACACGTTCATGCCTACCCATGGCGTTCCCATCTGCCCGGGGTCGGTCGGCTGTTCTTTGCGGAGGACGAGTTCGACATCGTGGTGGATGTGTCCTTCCTGGCTATGCCTGAGGATCAGGATGCGCTCTTTGCCGCATTGCGAGAGGCATTCGTTGCGCAGTGGTTCGCTGCTGACGTCGTTCGCCTTGCGCCTCGTCCTATGTGGTTGGCCGTGCCTTCGAGGAAACGCCTGCCGGGGCGACAGTCCCTGGTCCTCGGCATTGTCCTTGCGAGGACTGATGCGGTCCGCTCTTACTGGCGGGTGACCGTGCCGGTGGCGCGACTGATTGGCGATGAAGCGTCGGTGGACCCGGAACTGGGCAGTGGGTCATTTGTGCGCGTGGAGGACATCTTGGTTGGCGCCGCGGCAGATGAGACCCCGGGCGCTGGTCCGGCCCCCGAGCACCGTTTGGGTGGCACTCAGGTAACGATCCTGTTCCGCAACCTCGATGCTCCGGACGGGCAGGAGGGGCGCGAGTCCGTCGGAGGAGCGTGTGAAAGCGTAGATGTTGTCCCGATCAGACCTGGGGAGACACGGTCGGCGATTGGGTTCCTGCCGATACTCTCGGCAACCCGTGAGGAGTCAGACGACGGCGAGGCGGTGGCTGTGCGGATCGAGGTCATCGCTGATCCCGAGGATCGCGTTGCTGAGGTCGACGAGGAGAACAACGGACTCATCCTGACTGTTGGGCGGAAGCCCGAGCCCCAAGGCCGTTTCAGGGCCCGTGCTGTTCTCATTCCGGGAGCTGAGGCCGCGGAAGACTCCGTCGCAGTCCTGGCTCGTCTGACTTGTTTGGGGCACCGAGCTCTGGTTCTGCAGTTCCCAAGCGCACTTCAGTTGGATGTTGCGCTCGGAGATTCCTTCATCTGGTCTACCCAACGAGTGTTTACTCAAGCCCTGACCCGCGTGGTGGTTGCGCCTGGCGAGACCCATGAGTGGCGCGTCGACATTCCTCTGAGTGATGTCGATGAGGATGTCGAGGCCCTGTTGAGCGTCCGGGCATTCCTGGTGGGGACGGAGTATGAGGCTGTTACGGATCTGTTGTTCCTTCCCGTCCCGTCGGACGTAGATGGTGTTGCCGACCGGGACCGCCTCTTCAAACCTTCCCCCGAAGAGGCTGGCAACGGTGGGTGGACTGACGATGTGATCGTGGGTGATCCTGCCGACAGTGTCCTCATCGACATTCCGCCTGGCTCAGGTGGCCCGGCTGAACTCGCTCTTCTACACGTCGCGGACGGCGCTTCAGTGACGGCATCTGAGACGGGCCTGTTCATTGGCCCAGGGGAGAGCTTCCTGGGGCATGCCTATGTCGCCTTTGACGTGTTGCGCGATGGGAGGAGTGAAGCCGAAAGCCGCTCCATTCGCGTTGGGCCACAGGAATTCACGCTCCACGTGCGTTCTGGGTGGAACATGGTGTCTCTCCCGATTGTGCCCTTTGAGCCCCTGGATGAACTTCTGGGGCGCGTTTCATCCGGTGTCGCGTGGGCCTGGCGTGACGGCAGCTATGACCGTGTGCGGACCGCTGAGCCGGGGGTTGGCTTCTGGCTCTACTGCGAGAGTGATGCGGAACTCAGTTTTGTGGGAGACCCGACGTCTCGGGAAGATGTCGAGTTGGCCCCCGGGTGGCATCTGCTGGGCAGCGTGAACGATCGAGACGTGCCCGAGGCAACCGGAGTCGGCGCGGTCTTCGAGTGGCGGAAGGCGGCTTACGGCCGCGCCCCCGATCTGCGCAACGGGAGTGCCTATTGGTTCCTGATCACGGAAGAGACGCGTCTGAGTCTGGACTGATTCAGCCTGAGAGAGAACTGGCCGAAGCTGGACATCTGCCCCGCTTCGGCTACCGTTTTTTCGGGATGGGGATGGTCAGTTCACGACCTTGTTCAGCGCGTATTCAACAATCCCTTCCGCACCAGCCTGGATCAGGTCCGGGATGATATCCCGCACGATCTTCTCATCGACAACAGTAATCAGGGCCAGCCATCCGGGCTCGGTCAGGGACGCTACGGTCGGTTTGTGCAAGGCCGGCAGAATCGCCAGGACTTTCTCCAGATCCGTCTCGCTGACATTCAGCATCAGGCCCACCTTTTTCTCCGCAGCCAAAACGGACTGCAGCAGCAGAGCCAGACGCTCGACCTTGTTGCGCTTGAAGTCGTCCTTCCAGGACTCCTTGTTGGCGATCAGCCGGGTCGTGGTTGTGCAGAGGGTGTCAACAATCTTGAGGTTATTGGCACGCAGCGACGATCCTGTCTCTGTGATCTCGACAATCGCATCGGCCAGTTTCGGGGGTTTGACTTCGGTTGCGCCCCAGCTGAACTCGACCGCTGCGCTGACACCGTTCTCCGCCAGATACCTCTCGGTCATCCCGACCGCTTCAGTCGCAATGCGCTTGCCTTCCAGATCCTTGACCGAATCGATGTCTGAGCCTTCCGGAGCGGCAAGGACCCAGCGCAGGGGTTTGCGCCCTACTTTTCCATAGACCAGTTCGCAGACTTCGTGCACATCAGCGCCTGATTCGACAACCCAGTCATGGCCGGTCAGCCCCGCGTCCAGGATCCCTTCATCGACGTAACGGGCCATTTCCTGGGCTCGGATCAAGATGCACTCGATGTCCGGATCGTCGATGCTGGGGTAGTAGGAGCGGGACTCGATCCTCACTCTGTAGCCAGCTTTGCGGAACATCTCAACGGTGGTTTCTTCGAGGCTGCCTTTCGGCAAGCCCAATCGCAGCATTCCCATGTGGACGGTCTCCTTTACGAGAGAAAAGGGTTTGAACGCGTCTTTGGCGTTCTCAGGCATTCAGGTACTTGTCGGCTTCATTGGCGGTCATGACGCCGTAGTTGACCGAACCCAGCCAGCCGGACATGATGATCCCGACTGAGCCCGTATGGTAGAGGCCGGCGACCTGCTCAGACAGCTCCATGCTGTAGCGGAGGCCGTCGAATTTGGTGCCAAACGAGGCTCCGTTGTCATGCAGGGTGTACCGGGCAAACGTCTTGGGGGTCGCGGCTTCGGTGTAATCGACTTTGCCCCGTATTCCGGGGACGTATCTGTCAAGCGCGTCCAACGTTTCCTCAATCATCTGTTTCTTACCGGCCCGGTAGTCCTCTCGGGAGAGATCTCCCCAGTCCTCATAACAGCCGTTCATCGATGCGACAATCGTGTATTGGCCCTGTTCCGGCCGCATCCAGGGGTAATAGACTGAGTAGGTCCGGCTGGAGATATTCCGGCTGCAGATGGCTGAGGAATCGAACACTGGGTGAGTTGATGTGAACAGGAGATCACCGATATCGTCGATTGTCTCGCCTGGCTTGATGCCGAGGTAGACCTGGCAACTGCTATTGCTGAGGCGGACATCCTGCAAGCCCTTCAGGAACTCTTCTCCGAAGCAGTCGTCCCCCGCCAGCTCATGGATGGTGCCCAACAGGTTGCCATTTGACACGACGGCGCGGGCCGCGATCTCTTTGCCATTGACAACGGCCCCGACGACTTTCCGGTCTTGAGTCATCACCTTCTCGACTCGGGCGGACGTCTCGCAGTCGACGCCGTTGGATCGAAGCGTGTTGGCCATCATGTCGAGCAGCAGATCCGTGCCGCCCTGGAACGTGTAGACTCCTTTGCTCATGAAGTTGCCGAAAACGATGCCATAGCTGATGGCCGGCTCGTCGAGAGTTGAGCCATTCGCATAGGTGATGGGCTCCATGAGGAGACGCCACACGTCCAGGCGTCCGGGGAAAAAGCGTTCGAAGAGGGCCCGTGTCCGCTCGCTCTGGTCATCGTAGTAATTCATCGTGCGGACGGTGTGGAAGAAGGCGTCGATGCGTTCCCGCGGGACCTCAAACTGTTCTTCCAGGAGGCGGGTGAAATCGTCTGCGTCAAAGGTTGTTTCGACCTGGAACTGGGGATTGTCAAAGCGGATCTTCTGAACCTGCACAATGCGGTCCGAGAACTCCGTCCCCCAGTACTTTCGGAAGCTCTTCTTCATCCCGATGGGGAAGCCGTGAAGGGCAACGTCGAAGACGTGGTGTTTGCGGCGGAAATATGTGGCGAGGCCGCCCAGTTGACTGTGCTGTTCGGCGAGCAGGACCGAGTAGCCGCAACGCGCCAGTCGGTTGGCGGCCGTCAGGCCCCCCAAACCGCTGCCGATCACTATGACGTCGTATATGTCCTTCATGCTGCTCTTCAGTGTGGCTCTGTTGCGTTGTTGAGGTGGGAAACCGAGGCCCTGCCCCGTTTGAGCCCAGGGACTCAGGGGACGGCAAATCGGCACCGGAGAAATCGCTTAATGTAGCACGAAGGGACCGTGTTGCCAGGTGGATACGCACCCCGCAACCAGAGGCTGGGGCCGGACCATGTGGGCACTTCGCACGTTGCCGCGCCAGCGGAGGGAGCTATTTTACTGTGTTCGGGAGAGGGTGTGCGGGCGCGATTGCGGCGGCCGCGACGCAGGGCGGAGAGAGAGCAGCAACGGTGTGGGTGTCAGCAATGCCGATGAAGACAGGCAACAGCTTTCTGGACCGGTTGATCGATCGGATGGATCGATTGGACCCGTCCAACTTGCAGACCTATGTCCTGCGCCTTGTCCGGCAGAGGGGGTTTCTCGAGACGATTTTCAACACGATCCAGGAAGGCGTGATCGTTATCGATGAGCGGCTGCGTATCCAGTACATCAACAATGCTGCTCAGCGGTTACTCGGGATTCAGAATGCCCCCCTGAACGACCGCATTGACAAGCACCTGCGCGAAGTGGATTGGCGATCACTACTCAGCCTGGACCCTGAGGAATGGCACCGCGTTTCCCGCCAGGAAATCGAGGTGTTTTACCCAGATCACCGGTATATCAGTTTCTACATTGTACCCGTACGCGGTGACGCCGAAAGTGACGACCTGCCCCTGGCCACGATTATCCTGCGTGATGTGACCCAGAACCACCAGGACACCGAGAAGACTCTCGAGTCGCACAAGGTGCAGGCCATAACCATGTTGGCTGCCGGTGTGGCTCACGAGCTGGGGAACCCCCTCAACAGTCTGAACATCCACCTGCAATTGCTGGAGCGCTGTGTACGGCGCATCGAGGACGACGAACTGCGGGGTGAAACGGAGGAGTTACTCGGCATCGCTTCGCATGAGGTCGAGCGTCTGGACGCGATTGTCAGCCACTTCCTGCAGGCTGTCCGTCCCGTTCCCCCTAAGCTCGAACGCGTGACCATTCAGAGCCTCCTGGCGGAGTCACTCTCCTTTATGCGGCTTGAGATCGAGAGTCGTGAGATTCGTGTTGAAGCGACGTTGCCTGACGAGATCCCGGCTGTACTGGCGGATCCTGACCAACTCAAACAGGCGTTCTACAACATCATAAAGAATGCGATTCAGGCAATGCCTGAAGGAGGCCTACTGCAGATCGTCTGCTCGGTGGGGCGGGACTTCCTTGACGTACGTTTCGCTGATACGGGCAAAGGGATCACGCCGGAAGACATGAGCCGGATCATGGATCCCTATTACACCACCCGGACCAGCGGGACCGGCCTGGGATTGGTCATTGTCGACCGCATTATCCGCAGTCATGGTGGCGAGCTTGGGATCGAGAGTGACGATGAAGGAGCAGCCTTTACCATTCGTCTGCCTCTAAGGGAACGACAGGTTCGCCTGCTGAATGCTCCCTCAGAAGGTGTGGAGGATCTCTTCGGGATCGACGAAGCCACCGACTGAGTGAGCCGGTAGTGAGTTCGTGAGCAAGTACCAAGCTGTCGAAGTCAGAGTACACCTGATTGCCGCCATTGCGGCTGTGGGGGTGCTCCGCCGCCAGACAGGCATACCTGGGGTATGTCTTCCTGGCGGCGGAGTGAGCCCACACCACAAGGGCAGCAAGCGCTTCGCGCCGAGTCGGTTCCGCGCGAGAGCCGCCCCGCCGGGAAACGACGATGCTACGG
>JABHEG010000212.1 GCA_018676675.1 Lentisphaerota bacterium | reverse complement strand
TCGTCGGGCCAGCGCTTTGCTACAGGCTTCCTTCAGACCCCGCCTCACGACGACGCCCTTGCCCTTCGCTAGCACTTCCCCCTGACGGGTGTGCAAGGGACTTTCACCCTCAAGTAGTGCGCCATGCCGGGCGCACACGACGTGCTGTCTCGCGCCCGTGTGCGCTGAAGACCAGCGGAAGGACGCGGAGAGGAAGGGAGAGGCGTCACCACGAGAGCCGATCGCCTACTGCGGCCTCGACTGCCGCATCTGCAACGGCTGTCAAGACTTTTGCAGAGGTACGAAGATCTCGAAGTCCTGCGCCAAGTGCAAGATCCGAGCCTGTGCCATGGCGCGCAAAGAGGGCTCCTGTGGCTCCTGTGAGGAGTACGTATCCTGCAAGCTGGTAAATGGTCATCTCGACAAGAACAAGTCGAAGAAGTGGGCGCAGGACGCGCGTGGGCGCCTGGAGGCGATCAACAAGAAGAAGGCAGATTGACGAGCGTGCAGGTGGCGACCGCTAAGTGTACGAGCCCAACCCAAGACGGCAAAGAAGGCAGAACCAAGCCATGCACAGGACGCCGCAATCACGCCGCCTGTGATGACCCCGTTCTGCAAGAGAAGAGAATGGAACTGCGTAACGAGATCAAAGCGATAGCGGATACTGAGGGGATCGACTTCCTCGGTGTGGCAAAGCTGTCACCCGCACACGACGCGATCGTGGCCCAGGGCGGCACTGACATCGCTCGTTTCCCCCGTGCCGTGTCGATCGGCAAAACGCTGATCCATACCATCGTTGATGGCCTGTCCGTTCCAGCCAACGCTCGGGTTGCGCAGCTGTACCGGTATTACTGCTATGACTTGGTGAATGACCTACTGGACAAAGTCGCGTTGCGAATATCCTCAGTCATCCAGGCTCAGGGATTCGCTGCACTGCCCGTTCCCGCTGCCCCGCGTGCCGTGGATGCCGAACGGCTCTGCGGGGTGTTTTCCAGCAAGATGGCAGCGCACTTGGCGGGCCTGGGATGGATTGGCAAGAGCTGCCTACTGGTCACTCCCGAAGCTGGTCCCAGAGCCCGTTGGGCGAGTGTTCTCACCGATGCGCCCATCTCGCCAACTGGCGAGCCGATGGCACCGCGATGTGGAGATTGCCAGGTGTGTGTCAAGGCTTGTCCCGCCGGAGCCTTCACCGGTAGACCATTCCACCCTGAAGAGGAGAGAGAGGTACGTTTCTACGCTTCGGACTGCGACGAGCACCTTCGAGCGATGAAGGCGGAGATCGGCTTACGGGTTTGCGGCATGTGCGTCAAGGTGTGCCCACACGGGAAGAGAGCTTCGCAGAACAATGCCATCCAGGCGGACGCTCCTGTGTCGCGCCGCTGATGGCCAACGTTCGAACCGTCCAACCAGAGGAACTGAGGAATCATGATGAAGAACGTGGCTCTCCTTCTTGCCGGGATGGGTGTATTTCTCCTGGGGCTAGCTGCAATGATCTACGTGATTCGAGGCCCGCATACGACCGCTCAAGAGCGGCTGACGGAGAAGATTATGCGGGGAGACTTCCTCCGCCCCAAGCCCACAGTCGGAGAAACGAAGTCTGAAGTTCCTCGGTCGACTCTGGAGACAACCGAAGCCAAGTAGACGTTTCGAGCATCCGAATCCACTTGGGCGAGTATCAAAGCGGAGGGATGAGTCATGGTCCTTCATAAGAAAGGCTCTGCCACTCTGAGGATGCTGTTCCTGATACCGGCTCTTGTGTTGCCTTCGTGCGCTACTAGGAAAGCTACCGTATTCTCGGGCGTGCTTGAGTGGAGACTGGGAGAATTTGAAGTCTCCCTGCCGCCAGGATTATCGAGAACTGGAAATCCACGGCTAGTTGACAGTCCCTATGGGAAGGCGGTCGTGTTTGACGGGAAAGGAGATGCCTTCTTCCTTGCGACGAACCCGCTGCTGGGACTGCGCACTTTCACAGTCGAGGTCGTCGTGCGCCCGGATGCTCACGGACCAAAGGAACAGAGATTCCTCCATATTGGGGAGCCGCATGGGGATCGCATGCTGATTGAAACGAGACTGACGGACGATGGTCAATGGTACCTTGATACTTACCTTCAGTCAGGAGAGTCCAATAGGACGCTCAAGGATGAGAGCCTTCTTCATCCTGTGGGGAGATGGTGTCACGTTGCTCTGGTTGTCGATGACGGCAAGATGGTGAACTACGTTAACGGCAAGGTAGAGCTGGAAGGCGATCTGGACTTTGATCCAATCGATACTGGCAGAACATCCATCGGCGTAAGGCTTAACAGAGTCTCCTGGTTCAAAGGTGCAGTCTACAAAGTACTGATCACGCCAAGAGCGCTGAAGCCTGACGAGCTCACGAGGCATTGATTTCCCCTCCCTTGGTGAGCCTGCTCCTCCCAAGAACTCCATCCCTACTCAAACTCAGCATCCTTGACCGACTGGGCTCAGCGCTGAAGCCGGGGCCTGCTGACTCCTCCCCAGCGGGCACAAGGCCTGAGCTCAAGCAGCTCCGGGCTTCCTCGGGGGGATTCTCGAGGGTTGCACCGACGCTTGAGCGCCGGTATCGTGATGATCGGAGCGAGGGATGCCCGATGAACGACCCTTACCACGCCGTCTACCTGCGACGGCTGGATTCAAGCTGGATTAGCAGGCGGCATGGGGCTGGGTGAGTGTGAGGACGCTACCCGGATAGGAATATGCACAGTCCACATCGAGTCGATCCAGATACAGATATCGACTGCCGTAGGCTCCACCAGCTGTGTGATGAGTTCACGGACTTATGGAAGCGCCTTCAGTCTTTCTATCTAGATGCTGCTGTCGGATTTGCGTACGTTCGAGGCCGCGTTGAAGAAGACCAAGAGCGACACCGAATCTACGTCAGAGGCACTGAGCTGGATTCCCAAGAGTTCCAGGATACCCGGTCCTTCTCGTATGACCAGATTTTCACGGGCGCCTTCTGCACGTCCACAATCCACAGAGCCAAGCAAGGGGAAGTGAAAGCTCGCAACGCTCCCGACGGAGCAAACTTCACTACTCTTGGCCAACTCTGTCTTGTGTCCTTCTACGACTTCTGGAACGACTACCTGAGGCGGGAGTATGTTGTCGCGAAGGGCAAACTGGAAGCGAACGAAACCAAGAAGGTAGTCATTAAGGCAGCCCTGCGTCAACATGCTAGTCATGATCTCTGGGGCGACATTAGGCATCTTAGGATTTCGGTTGTGCACAACCGTGGAATCGCAACGTCGGATGTCTCCGGGTGTAGACTCATCAAGTGGTTCTTACCGGGTGACCCGATAGCGCTAACTCCAGAGCAGATGCGGGCTCTGTTCCTGGCCCTGCTAAGGTATCGCAATGAGTTGTTCAAGGAGCAGTTCCGGGAACACTATATCCAGGTCCCTTCGCGCTAGGTCCTGAGCGTGCGAACGGGCTCGACAGCTTCGGCTAACCATGGGCTGCACAACGGCCTGGCTCCAACCCTGGCGCGCTTCGGCCAGCCGCTGAGCCATACGTGTGTGCCGGGCATGGCGCACCACTTAAGGGTGACCCGCCTTCGCCGCCAACTCCGCATGGCAGGAGGGCCCTTGCACCCCCGTCAGGGGGAAGTGCTAGCGAAGGGGAAGGGCTGTAAGTGAGGGGAACGTGGGCTTCCTCTGGAGTTGTCCTTGGTTGCATGGGCGCGGGGGTGCTGGTATCGTTCAAGAGAAGGCCGAGGGAGTCCCTGAGTGATCTGATGAAGAGCTGCTGATGCTGGTGGGGGGTGGATGCTGCTCAGGGGCACCGCTTGATACGAGACTGAGCTCAATTACCCCGGAAGGAACATGATGCACAGACTGCGCTTAGCACTGATCGCTGGAGCCGTGGCAGCATCTGCGGCAACGCCTTCTGCATCTCCGTTGCGTGATTCCCGCTTGCCCGTCTTCAGTCCATCGCAAGTGCAAGGGACGACTCGAGTGACATTACTCGAGGTCTCACGGGTGACGACTTTTGCTTCCGAGCACCTTGCGCCCGGGGCTGACGACAAGATTCGTGCTATTCCCGGGCTCAAAGTTGTCTTTCGAGTCGAGAACCTCGCCCCGTCTGCAACCAAGGATCTGCACGAAGGCGGTATCAAGGTTCTCGTTGGAGACGATCCGCTGCCGACGCACCCGATGGTCATTCCTGGGGGTAACAGCCTCGTCGAGCCGCTGAAGCAACAGCTGCGCAATGGCTTCCAGATCGACGGCATGAGGGAGGGAGCGAGTCAGGCTGCGCTCTGCTACGAGTACATCCGCGGCTTGAGTGTCTCTGTGGACCGGGTGCATCTTGAGATACGGGTCGGGTTCGACAAGCTACACGTCTTCAGGTTCAAGAATGTGCCACTCAAGTAAGGGATGACGAGTTGGTCCAGCCGACCTCGTGACCTCGGCGGCTGACCATAGTGTTACGTGAGGAGCGCTGACAAATGGGAATCGGGCCAATCATCCTGCTCGTTTGGTTCCTACTGATGATTTCGTCCATTGCCACGGGGATCGTGATGGCTGTAGTCCGGGGCGTTGGCTCGCTGAAATGGAGTGCCCAGACAGTGTTGGGCACGTTGTTGTACTACGGCTTCATCAGCGCGGGCCTCGGCGTGAGTGAAGGTGTATGGACGGCGACATCGCCCGGTTTGTTGATTGCACTCGCAGTCGGGGGTGCCGGAGTGGCTCTGACGATCGTCGGGATACGGGGCCTCGTTCGCACCAGAACGGCAGATGGGCAGGATGGACGAACCACGTAACGAGCCCCATGCACCGGACGTGGTGACCTCCGACGGTGATGGGCAGGTTCTCAGTTGCGGACAAAGGCCAACCCATGTCAAGAAAGTGGGACATCCCGATCCTCGCCGTGCTTGCCCTTATCGCCTGGGCTGTGGCCATGAGTTCGCCTCTCATGTTTTGGGAGGTCGTCATCTGGGGAGTCCCGGCCTTGATCGGGATCGGGGTAATTGTGCTCTCTCGACTGATCCAGGGAATCATTCGCGCCGCGTCAAGGGCAAAGGAGGATGAGGGACCTGAGCCACCGGCCCAATGAACGGAAGCCAGTCAAGGGGCGTCTGCGCATACAGATTCAGAGAACGAGTGCATGCACCGGGACGGCGTAGCCGCCGCCAGTGATGCATTCGTGCGCCTCCGGCATGGGGCATTACTTGAGGGCAACCCGCCTTCGTCGTTTGCTTCGGCGTGGCAGAGAGTCCCTCGCACACCCGTCAGAGCGAAGTGCTGGCGAAGGGCAAGGGCGTCGAGGAACACCCCGGCAGCCCGAACCCCAGCGGCATCCCTCCCCCAGGTTGACTCTCTTCTCCGTTCCCTGTATCATTCATCATCAGACCGAGGGAACTGCTGAGTGCTTTGAGGAAGGGCGGCTTGCTGGTTGGGGGGAAGATCCCCCGGAATCCAGTGCAAATCCACCGGCTGGCTAAGTAATACGTTCGATACCAAGAAGCGATGCAGTCCACATTGTCAATCTGTGACAGTAGAGTGGCCGAACGAGCAGAATTCTGGCGGCTCGTTGGCTACAACACCGTAGCGATAGAAGCCGCCTTTCTGATTCTGTTGCCTGTGGTCGCCCTGTTTGGTTCGGCAGTTCCGGAATGGACTGCCATTATCCTGATCCCCCTTGCGTTCCCGATCGGGTTGTTCTACTACGTTCACTATGTGGTGAGTGTGAACGCCATTGTAGTGTCGGATATGGACCTGATATCATTTGGCTTCGAGCCGCGGAGGGTTCTGTTGTTGCTGGCTGGAACGACCATCGTGTCATTCATATATGCGGTTATTCTCACACCGCATGTGAATCGAGTGATGATGTGGCTTTGGCGGCGACTCCGCGGGAGCCGGACATGATGAAGAAATCGAACCATAGGGGATTGCTCCGCCCCCAGTGATCAGCATCAATCTATCGACGCGTGAGAATGGGGCTCGTCTTGCACCCCCGCACCCCTTCCTGTATCATTCATCAGAAGCCCGAGGGAGTCCTGAGTGATTTGAGGACGAGCGGCTGATGCTGGTGGGGGATGGGAATGTCACAAATCGCCCAGCCGCATGACGGGAAGCTACCGCACTGAGATTGTTGAGAACAAAGGGAACGACTGCTATCCGGACTTGTGATCCGGTGGTGTGAGAACTGGGCGGGCCACAGATATGCACATACGAGAGGCGACGCCCCAGGATGCTCCGGCCATGTCTGGTCTGGTCGGGCAACTCGGGTTCGCAGATGGCCCTGGCGTCATCGCGAGAAGACTGGCCGAGCTTCGGGACTGCCGGCTCTTCCGCGCTTGGGTGCCGTTTGGCTAGGGCAAGGCTTCCCGCAGGATGGGGGGAGGCCGGCGCCCTTAGGTGTGGAAGCACTCATCCGGCACGAGATCCGTTCTGAAGCGACGGGTCTGGCGGCAGATGGATATCCCCGGAACGGTCTGATGCGCGCGCCCTGTTCCCCCCAGGATCCCTGGGAAAGTCCGGCCTTCATCGGAAAACTCCGCTCAACTCGTCTTTATGAACCAAAAGGAAAAGACACTCCCGCTTGCAATGCGGGGATCGCACAAGTAAGAAAGGAGACATTGAAGAGATGGCGCTGGGGACTCAACGCTCAGGACGAGACGACCGACATGGGCCGCGTTTAGGTGACGAACCGATGTCGCAACCGATGCGCGGCAGCATCGTGCATGGTCCTGGCGCACCCCACGCTCTGCTTTTGAGGGGGCGCGCAGGTAGTCAAGGGATGATGAGGATGGGACAGAAGGGACACACATTGGTAGGGAATTCGTTTCCGCTGTCGCTGATTACGCGACGGGTCGTCATTGAGCCTGCGTCTGTTCAGGATCTGCAGGTTGCCGCCGCGGACAGGCACATGCGTTCCTTTTGGGGGCACGCGAACACTCTCGTTGCTGCCGAGACGGCAATGGGCATTGCTTTGGCTCCTCAAACCGAACGCCCCGTCCTCGTCCTGGATGAAGAAGGCCACCCGTCACTCGCCGGAATGAGTTTCGAGGAATGCTGGGTGGTGACGCCGATCTATGTCGACACCTTCCGCCCAAAGGTGGGCGAGGAAGTGCCCCTGGCCCGGATTCGGAACTGGCAGGTGCTTCGCATGAGGTGGGAGAATGCTTGACATCCGCCAACTCACGTACGAGTTCCGATCCGACTTCCGCCTGCGGTTGAACCAGGATCTCCCGACCTCGACACTGCGTGGTGCCTTGGGCTACGCCATGGCCGACGTCCTCGCCTACGAGCACTCTCTACCGGTCGAGCGCGACAAGATTGAGCTCTTCCGACGCTACTTTGCCCCCTCCACCAGCAATGGCAACGGTAATCGCCAAGACGGGGTCCGTCCCTTCGTCATCCGTGGAGGGTTCACCGACCCATCCCAACGCTCGTTCACTATGCAGATGCTCCTTTTCGGCCAAGCCGCCCAGCTCGAAACCCTCACTGATCTCGTCGTTGAGCGCATGGCCACCCGTGGCGTCGGCGGAGGCAGGCATTTCGGGGTACCATGCCGTCTCCGCAAGCTGGATAGTCAGCCCATGGACCCCCACTTCCCGAACGATGCGGACCGTCTTTTGGTCGATTTCATTTCACCCACCCGCATAAAGTCCGAAGGTGAGCTTTGCCATCGGGACGTGCCGTTCTACCCGCTCGCCGCCCGGCTTGTCGATCGTTTCCATGAGCTCGTACAAACATATGGAAACCCCGACGATCGAGATTGGTCGGGGTGGCGCATCGCCACAAAGCAAGCGGGGGAAGCTATACAGAGCCTTCGCCTTGAAGGCAAGGCGACACACGCCCGACGACGTTCCACCCGAACCGGTGGAGTCTGCGAACTCAGCGGCTTCGTCGGCCGGATGCTTTATCAAGGAAATTTCCAGCCCCTCTCGGAAGTCCTCGCCTACCTGCCTTTTATACACGTAGGCAAGTCCGCCCCGTTCGGGTGCGGGTGGTGTGTACTCGAATGTGTTTCGTCCTCCACCCTCCGCACGGATCGACCGACAACGGACAGTGAGCCACGTTCACCGTCTCGTTGCGCCAAAGAGACCGCAGTGTAGAAACGAATGATGCGGAAAGGGAAGTCTATCAATGCCAAAACGGACTAGTGATGGGAGCCTAAGGCCTCTGCCGCCGGATAGTCGGGAAACTGAGCGCACACGGTGGTCGCGTTGCGTTCTGACGTGTCTGGACGTGGGCTTTGGGAAGGTTTGGCGAGTCCGAGAGGACCTTTGGAAGGAACTGCTGCCCAACTACTGCAGTGATCGTCAGTGGCATCCGGGGATGACTCTGCGGAGAAGTCCCGTGACGTCTCCCTACGAGCGCGTCCCCATGCTCCATGGGACCTCGAGTGCGAGAGGACCCGTTGTTGTCCGTGGACTGACTCGGCACAGAGGGTCAGACCACGAGACGTCGTTTGGCCGAATTGTCGCTCCCTGCAACATCCCGTTAGCGGAATGGATCCGTGACGCACCTGACGCCGACCTCAATGGACTCACGGGACGTATCCTCGACAAAAAGCGAATCGCGGTCAACTGGGACAAACCGCGCATCGACGACGGGGAAGAAGAGCAACTCATGAGCTGGATGAAGAGGAGGCGACTGTGGTGACCTCAACTCCGAAATTTGAGCACTGGCTGGAATGGAAGCGTGTTTGCGCCATCGAGAAGTGCGGCGATGCAACCGCCTCCTCGCTTGGCGATTTCGCACGTTCACGCCTGTCCAAATATCTGCACACCTATGGCGGTGACAACCTGATCCCAGAGTATGCTCCGATGCATTCTCCCAAACGGTCCTTCATGAACTTGGAGGCCTCCATGGCCGAGACTTGGGTGGCAGGCCAACGGCTCCGCGAGGACAGGAAAACGTACAAGGATTGGCTCTTCGATCGCCTTAAGCAATGTAAAGGAACACCGTCGGGCATTGTCGAATCTGGCGCCTCGGGAAGAATACGGACCCTTGCGCGGGAGATCGTATCAGGAGAGGGCCTCGGGTTACGGACTAAGGATGGGAAACAGCGCAAAGGACTCGAATCCTTGGGCGCGAAAAGGGGCGATGTTGACGGCGGCGGCTGCTCGCTTGAGGATCTCCTGCCAGGAGTTGCTCTGGATCCGTCGCAGGAGAGCTTTGTCCGAGAATTGGAGGAGCTATCCGAGGCGGCAGCGGTCGAGTTCTTCGAGATGATGCCATTTGAGAAACGGGCTGTTCTGTGCGCCAAGGCCCTAGGCGTGCCGTTCTATCACGACGAAGTCTCGAAGCTCGTCGGAAAGGCGAAGAGTCAGACCAGTGAAATGTACCGGAATCTGCTGGGCGTGAAACGCTTGCAGGACTACACAGCCTTTGACGAAAGTCTGGGGCGGCCCAGATACTCAGAAACGAAATCAAAGAAGTCTGAGACTCGGAATGAGCAGGGACAGTTGGCAGACTGGTTGGCAGTCAGATTCAAGGATGAAGATGAGTTCTTTCGAAAGGTTGTATTGTTGAGGGTCGTTGAAAAACTTCGAGAAAACGTAAAAAAATGGGCAAGTGCGCCGGAAAACGAAGCCCGCATCCTCTTTTCTCTGGTAGAGAAAGGAAACGACCAATGAGTGCATCACTGCAAACAGCATACACCATCCCGGAAGCACAGCGGAGACATTTGCGAAAATGGCTGCTGCAATGGCAAATGGAGCTAGACTTCCGTACGGACGATGTCGCGGAACCAGCGGTCGACGCGGAGCTTTCGATCGCTGAAACGCATGTGAGTTGGCAGCACAGCCCCTCAGGACTGTGGGATGCCATTGCTGAAGAACCCCCAGTGGAATCTGGCCAGATTCGTTTGCTAGCCCCCTCGGTCCTGTCCGAGGCCGTACGGCCCATTTACGTGGCAGTCCTTTCCGATTGGGAACCGGGTCTTGTGCTGCTCGCTCCTTACTCGGAGTTCACCGCACCGGCAACGCGCGGCGAGTTGCTAACCGAAAGGGACGGACTGTCCCTCAGAGTGTTGTGCCTGTGGAATGCTCGAAGCGTTCCGGAATTCCTGGCTTCGCGGAGCTGGCTTGTTGATGAGCTCACGGAGGCGGAAAGTGCGGAGGCATGGTCTGTTCTCCGGCACGTCATGACTGGCGCGGCCCTTGCCAAAGGGTTAGCCGATCGTGTCGGCGCTCCCATTCTGGTGGAGGAGGATCCGCGAATCCAGTACCAAGATGAAGAGACTGCCTTGCTCGCACCGCTGACCGCTGCCACCATTCAAAGCGTTCTGGAGCAGACTGTTGGGCAGGAAGAGGCCCCAAATGAACTGCTATTCATCCAGTTTCCAGTCCCAGTGCTTGCGATAGCTGCGGCTTCCCCAGATCGCGGTCGCTCGCTCGCAACGCGTGAGTACGTAGCCGACGCCTTGGGCATCCGCATCGCCGTCAGTGAATGCGAAATCCCCACGGATCTCGCCGTTGAGGTGCTTGCCGATCCCCAGTCACAGCTTGAGAATGCGGAGTTCCTGGGAGCGGATGGCCAACCGCTTGGCACTATCGCCGCCGGTGTTGCTACTTTGAAGCGACCGGCGGATGGCAAGCTCCAGCTTCGTCTGTCCAATGGCGTTTACGTCCAGCTCAAACAGGAGGGGTAGACCAGTGTCATCCTCGCCGAAGCAGCTTCTTGACCGTGTCCGCGAGCACAGGGGCACGCTTCGTGTCCTCAGTCTGGAAGCGTTGCACCAGTTGTCTATCTGCCAGTGCGGCGATCCACGGCTCAAAGACCGTATCATTGCAGAGACGATGATCCGAGCCTGGTTGCTCAGTGGTGGAGGAGCCTGGACCGAATCGACGATGGAGACTCGGATTGGTGAAGCGTGGCACAACGCGGGCATCACGGAAGAGGCCTGCGGTCGGTTCAGCTCATGGCTCAACCGACAACAGCACGAACGCAGCTACCGCTTGCCGGATAGCTGCGAAGATGTCCTCCCTGACCAGATTGTGCGTTGTTTCGTCAACGATATGGACAACTGGAGAACCGCCCACGGCATGATTGTCTTCATTGCCAACGGGGTGGACCTGGAACTTGCCGGAGCAGTGCCTCTGCCCTTCGTCATTGACGACACCACATCTCAACACGAAGCGTTGGTGAGGACAGCCTCTGATCTCCCTCTTCCCGGCCTAGATCGGGGCGTGCAGCGTGCCAATAGTCTGGCGAGAGAGATGGCGTGGATTAGGGACGACCGTACGCCCGCGATCTGGCTCACGACATTGGATGGTTCCTGCGATGTTAATCTGGTGGGAGAAAGTGCTGGACTGCCGGTGCTGACGGCACATTATCTCAGGTCCCGGGACATCGAGCTCCCGCCGCTCTCACTCGGCCTGTCCGGAACACTGAAGCGGAACGGCACACTCGACCCGATGGCGGTGGTGCCGGAGCAGATCCGTGAGAAGGCGAGACTACTCTCTGAGATTGGTGTGGCAACGGCTATCCTGCCGGACTGCAATGAGCCAACTGCCGGCGTCACGTTCTGGCCTGTTGGCGTGGCTTTGGACAGCAAGTTCCAAGACCTTGCAGGAATACTCAGGCCGACTACGGAACAGGGCGATGATCTAGGGCGGGAGAAGGAGCTGAGGAATATCGAAAACGGTATGCGTTACGGCTCTCTACCAGCGAAACAGGCGCAAGACAGTGTTGTCAAGATTGTGCAGGCCGCTAAGGGCAGGCAGGACGTGCGTGGCCGTCATTGCTGGGCCTGGGCGATGATCAACCTGGCGGCAGCGCAATGTCACTTGGGAAAGACAACCGAAGCGAGCGACACGTGCCAACAGCTCCTCGCCTCACGACACGAGTTGGGAATGAGATTCACGTTGCGCGCGCTGGTGCGGGAAGCCATCAATCTGCACGACATGGCCGATTACAGAGGAGCCGTGGATATTCTGGACGAAGCAGAATCGCTACTGCCGCAGCTCTCGGAGCCTGTCGAAAGAACGGACCTGGAAATGCAGATAGTGGGTACCAGAGGGCAGACATATACGTTTTGGGCCATGATTGCACCGAACAAGACTGATTTCGCTTTTCAGGATATCAGGCGAGCATGCCAGAGGGCACGCGAGTTGGATGCCGGGGCAACACTACAGAAGGAACTCCCACGCGACCTCTGCTACCAGTACCAGGCAACTGCCTTGCTACGCCCGCGGAAGGCTAACGCTGTATACCAGGAAGCCCGGGACATGTGCGATGCCGATGCAGGAAGTCGCGACCATTTCCGGCGTGTCCGCTGGCTGGCAGCATATCGGTTGCTGCTGACCGGTTTTGAGCCGCCTGACTGGAGCACATTTGAGTTTGACCTGCCCGACCGAAAATCTGAGGGCGGGTGGGTGTCCCGCGTTGCGCTCAAGTACCGCGGAGCTCTCCGCGCGGACGCCGGTGATGAGCCCGGAGCGATCTCAGACTTCCGGGAAGCGACAGAATTGCTGGAACTTCATGACAGCAATCCCCTGCTCGCATTCATCGGTGCCACCGCCGCCCTTCAGGCAGGAGAAAGCTTGCGATTGCATGATGAGAAAGCCGCTATTGACTTCCTCCGGCAGGCCGAGAGTGTTCTCGAGGCGCGCCAAGACTGGTTCAGTGGCGAACTGGTTGGGAAGCGCTGGCTTGAACGAGCACAAGGCCTGTTGGCCGGCAACACTCCCAAGGGACTTCCCAACCCGCAGTTGCTCTACCCCTATTGAGAGGAACGACGCTGATGACCTACTACCTGTATCTGGACGAAAGCGGTGGGTTCACGAAGAGTTCAGACGACTCTATCGTGGGCGGATTCATTACGCAGCGGCCGCCACAGGAGATCCAGACCAAGTTGGAGGAAGCCATCGCGCGTGCAAACCAGGCATGTGGCACCGACTTTGCGCCTCGGGACCTCCACGCGGCACCCCTCCTGCACCCGGAAAGCACAGGTAACGATCACGAACGGGCTCGGTTTAGCACCATACCCGAGAAGTCGCGCAAGCGCTTGGTTGACGAGTGTCTTCAGGCGGTCATCGGGCTGGCGGATCACTTCGTCTGTAGCGTCAATAAGGGATTTGCGTTCAGCAACGAAGATGCCCAAAGCCGGTACGGCACCAACTTGATGGCGGCCGTTCGTGCGGCACTGGATTGGGCTCAAGCGGGGACGCCCAGCGCCACGGTGAAGGTCGCCTTTGCTCCCCGATCCCCCAAGTGCCTTCCGTCAGGAACGGACTTCACGCAGTATCACCAAAAGCTCGCGACATACGTAAGGGATCTGTTTGGGGTTACGGCCTCCTTTAGCATGACAAGGAACCGAGCTGGGTTTGCGGGGGCCGATATCGCTTGCTATTTCCTGCGCAGCCGAAAGGGCATCCCGAAGGATTGTGCGAGCTACACCAAACCAAATGATCACTTTGTCAAGCAGTACCATGAAACCGGAGTGTCGTTGCTCAAGCAGCTCCTTGCGGAGGGCGCCTGCGATCAGGCGCTGCGCTGGGCTGAGACCAGCGAACAACGCGCGGAGGCCCTTGCCGGATACGAGGCGATTGAGAACGCACGGGAGCAACAGCGACAGACCCGGGATATCGTCAACTATGCCTATGAGTGCATCGATCTGCGGGCAGTTTCTCCCGGGCATCTCACCCGAGCCTACGATATCTTCCGCGTCACAGCCCGGGTGGCAAGGAATGCGTTCGAGGCAGACCCGACCAGTCGGCGTGCTCTTGAGGCCATGCTGGCAACGCTGGAGGGAGCTGTCACCTGCGTCAACCACCTAGGGATGAGCGGGACGCAGGGAGATTTCGAGAGGATGTACGTATCTCTGTTGGAGGAGCACGGCCAACTGCTGCCAAGCCGCGCGGAACGCTCCGAGCGAGCCATGGCCTTGCGGAACCGAGCCTACAATGACGAGTTCAACGCATTTGATTTTGAACGTATCCTTCTGGCGTTCCAGGACACGGTCGAAAAGCGTGTCGCTGACAGTGGTGAGGAGAAGGACGACCTGACCGGGGCTATGTGTGGGACGATCGGACAAGCTCATGCGTTCCTTCTTCGCACAGATCCGATCGAGCACGCCGAACACGCCCGAGAATGGCTCACGCGCAGCCTCACCTACCTCACCCCCGGTCAAAAATACCACGATATGGGGGTGAACTACCAAACCACCTTCTACTGGGAGCAACGGCAGCCCCTCGACGCTATCGCTGCGTTTGCCCAGCACGCCTGCATGGCATTGCCGGACGGAACTGTTCCGGAACGACCCGCAGCCCAACGCGACCTGATCTGCAGCTGGCTCACCACGCTGCTGGAGAGCCGTCGGAATGAACCGGGTACTCCTTTCGATGTCCTGGCTCTATTGCGCCTGCTGGCTGATGGATTACTCCCGAAGAAGCGGATCATTGAGAGCATAGAGAAGTGGTTGCTCGACTATACGGGGGCCGATCATCCCCATGAACTCCTCGCCAAATGGGTCGGTATGTTCCATCTTCTCTCAAATAGGCCGGCACCGGCCATCACGTGGCTCGACCGTGCCATCGCGATCGGCGAGGAGCGGGAGTTCGCGGTCAAAGCGGTCACCCTTTCCGCAATCGGGCTGCGGGTTGTTGCGAACGCCCTGAACCAGAATTCAGTGGCGCATGACCTGGATTTGGCTCTTCTTCGTAGCCGCGCGGCGCAATTGACAGAGAGCCAACCTGCGTTCCGCCTCTACATCGAGGCGATTGGCGGAATCGATACCATGGAACGTGATGTGGAACAATGCGACATCAGTGCCATCGCACGCTGGATGCCGTTCTGTTACGCCTGATGGAAAGGAATGTAACTGCAATGAAGAAGCTTGAGATCAGGATACGAACACTGACTCCGATTTGGACGGGCGGGCCGGATGGGACTCCGAACGGGCTCAAGATGAGTGGTGTGATCGGCGGTATGCGCCAGGCGTTCGAGATGCTCGTCCGCAAGCACGGCGGGCACACCTGCAACATCACCGGACCAGCCAACCACCGATGCAACTACGAGAGGGACAAGCGCGTCTGCCCGGCCTGCGCGGTCTTCGGTTGCACCGGCCTGAGTCGGGCCTTCAAGATCAATCTCGATCTACCAACGGTGACGCCAGTGATTCCGCAGAGCGATCTGAAGCTGCCCAACCGAGACCATGACAACACTCAGTACAATGCTCCTTGCTCGATCGATACCTGGCTGGCAAGTGTGCTCGTCCCTGATGACAGCGGCATGCTAAGGCCAGGCGAACACAAAACCGCTCAAGATAAGCTTAAGGCAGCACTCAGACTGAGCTACTCCCCCGCCCCCATCAATATGCGCATCCTGCCCCTTCGGCGGAACCTGCCCGACGACCTCGATTCCATTCTCACCTATCTTCTTGCCTTCATGTCACGCTACAGCGGGCTCGGAGCCAAAATCCGCCAGGGATGGGGGCAGTTCGAGATGCCCGATATCACCGAAGAAGAAATCCGTGCCGGTGAAGGCGCTTTGGTCCACCTGGTCCAATCGTCCGGCTTCACCCACCACGACTGGGACGCCGGGCTTCCGACCGCGTCAGATCTCTTCTGCGCGGAATGGAACTTGGGAGACGCCATCCCAGGAGACATTTCCTGGCCTGGAAAAGGTCATCCCGAGGGTGACTGCCTCAGCACTGGTTTCCTGCTCAACTACCGACTCCGGCGATGCATCAAATTCCTGGAGGTGGACACGACAGAGAGGGTTCCCGTTGCCGGAGACTGGCGGACAATGGGCTACAAAAATGTCCCGTGGAAAGAGACGATTCCCTTTGTCCGAGCCGTGTTTGGCAGAGACAACGCGAAGGACCATGACAAGCACTCCGGTCTCGTGGGCATGTCCCATCTGTTCAAGAAGGATGGAAATTGGCACATGACGTTCTTTGGGCGGATTCCGGCGGTCTATCTATACCGTGAGAGAAATGGCAACTCAACGCGCCTAACCTGGTCTCCTGGAGATGTGCGAGAGTTTCTCATTGGGCAAGCATCTGGCATGTTAGGCAAGGCATCGACTGATGCACAGATATCGATGGGAGGGCAGGTCTGATGTTTCACGACTGGTACAGCGCGATACATGATGATCCAACCATCGTGGGTGCGAGCAGTGTTGGCAAGCGGCAAAAACTGGCGTTGGACGTGTTTTCTGACGACGGCAGGGACGAAGCCAAAGAGAATGCGCGCAAATGCAGTTCTCCCTGGTTCACGGATGGCTCTCATTCTTACGAGGCTCCCGCCGATGGGCCGCTTCCGACGACTCGTTCCATCGCGGTCAAGCTGGAATGGACGCTGACATCCCCGTTCTTTTCCAGAGCTGAGAGTGAGTTTGACGCGATTGACAACCCCATCTCACGCGATCGGCTCACGGGGTATCCCATTCTGAAGGCCACTGGCGCCAAGGGGATGATGGCTCATCTGGTGCAACTCGATGATGAAGCTCTCTGGCAGAAATTGTTCGGCAGGGCCAACGACCAGGACGGAACCGGGGACTCCGGCCGTGCCGTGTTTGGTGACGTCGTCTTCGACAAGGTAGATACCGACATCTTCAGCCCCCATGATCGCCAACATGGCGTCGTGGATCATCCTGTCGGTTTCGAGGTCGTCCCGACCGGCGCAAAAGCAACATGGGGCTTCCTGCTGTTCGAACGCGTCTGCCGAGAGCTCGAGATTCTCAGTTGCCTGGAGCAGTTGCTCGAGACCGCCCGGGATCTGATTTGCGAGTACGGGATGTCTGCCAAACGCACGGTTGGGTACGGAATGGGGAAAGAGATCCACGTCACACTGCGCCCCGGCGCGGCATGGGACTTCGGAGTCGAAGGGCAGCGGATTGACATCGTCCCGTTCGACGAACCGGAGCCGGAGAAACCGACAAAGGCGGAAAGCCTCGATCTCCCCAAGCATCATGAGGCCCTCATGAGCAACGGACGGATGGCATGTGAGCGCTCCGAGGCCGCGGGTGTCCTTACAGACGATGAATGTCGGCGACGAGGGCTGACTAGGCCAAAGCAGCGGGGGAAGGTCAGCAAGGGCTGGATCCGGAAGGATAAGGCCACGAAGCTTTGGGATGACTGCAGGCGGATCCTCGACGCGCAAACATCCGGCTTGGCCGAGGAAAGCCGCGCAAAACAGCAGGCACACGACGAATGGGCCAGACGCAAAGTGGAATGGGAGAACAGCCCGGATCACCGGGAACTCTCCTACGCGTTTACTGACGTCGCCGAGGCCATTCAGGCGATTTGTGCTGGCAAGGAGGTGGCGCAATGAGCATGCTCGATATCCTCAGACGGAACGCCGACGCCATCCGCCAGGCCGAGATGGGGGCTCTACTACATGACCTGGACAAGATGGACCCGGACTTCCTGTCAGTAGGCCCCACGTACCACGACTGCAAAGACAAGGGAAAGCGGGCCGGGAAGACTGTCAGAGAGATCAAGCGGCAACGCTGGGAAAGCATGTTTGGGAATGTAGATCCTGAGATCCGATTCGACGGCCTGGAACTGCCCTTGCTGAGCTGCGCCGACCCCGATGTCACGATTGACCCGGGATTTCCCGGCTCTCTGTCGTCTGCCTTCGTGTACCATCACCACAATGACCGTGACACGTTCCCACTCCTCGGAATGATCTGCCATGCCGGAGGGTGCGGCGCCGACGGTATTGATTCCGAACTCGACAAGGATAAAGCCAACGAAAAGCAGAGCGCGCCATTCCGAATCGATACGCCCTTCGGTGTCCTCCAGAAAGAATGGTCCTCCTGTCTCAAGGAAGCTATCGACACCGTGTTGAGGGGCGAAAGGAGACCACGCCGCTTCCGAGGTCTCCTCGCTTCAGCTCTCGGCGAGACGCGTTGGCCCTGCAACGATGTTACGCTCTGGGCACACAGCTTCTCCGTGGCTTCTCTATTCAAGGCCACACTGGCCAAAATCCTCATTGAGGTTACGCAAGGCGGATTCACTAAGGAGCATCCGTACTTGCTCCCCCGCCGTTATGACCGACGCAGGGCCGATCCTCCTGAAAACGACACAACAGACTTCGCCTTCTTTAGAGTGACTATCGACCGGGATTTCATGCTTTCCCGTGCTCAAAAGGCGGGTGATGTTGTCGGGATGGTCGATCAAGTGGAGCGTCTCAGAGACGAGCTTCGAGACTACTTCGAAGCCGAGGTTCTGGCTGGGAACGAGATCCAGCGAACTCAGGACAGTCAGCTGTTTCTAATTCCCAATCTGGGGACTTGGATCGAGAATGGGGAATGCGTCCTGCCGAGGGACGTCCAGGACCGATTCGAAGAGGAAATCAAAACTGACCTGTCCACGTTCATCGTCAAGTGGCTCATGGAGAACGAGTGCCACGAGTTACCTTTCTCCATCGACTTCGATCATGAAACAATGCCCGCGGGGAACGATGCGAAGGTCGTTTCCAAACGATTGCTGGCCCGTAGCCAAGCCCTCCAGCAGCACATTCCCGAATGTCGACAATCGGTCCCAGCCTTGCTTGCACTTAAGCCTGGCAACGGGTTGCGTTGCGAAGTCTGCGGAGTGCGCGCAATCGCCCCGAACCCACAGCACAAGGATGAGGCCCTCTGCGCGCCGTGCGGCAAGCGGCGGCACGATAGAGACTTGCTGAAACGCCGGAATCCGAGAGATGCCCACTTCACGTCCGATCTAAGCCTCGTCCAGCCTGGGAAAGGGGAGCACAACAAACTGGTCTTGTTCCATCTGCGGTTTGATCTCGCATCCATCCAGGATGGCACTGTGTTTGACAAGGTCACATGGAACGGCAACACAAAAGCGGCCTCCCCAGGACGCCTTCACCGGGCTTACGAGACGCTGGCTGGCTTCTTGGCGCACTGCCGTGACGAAATAGCGCCTCGGTGGTGTTCCAGTCCTGTTTTCTCGATCACCTTGGAGCCCACACCGGATTGCATGGAGTTTATCGTGGCTGGCGAAAAGGCTGACGCATTGGCCGCGGCTATTTACGACGAATACGAAAGACGCTTCGGCAAGTTCCGCGAATGCCTCCCGCTTTCCATCGGCTGCGTTCTCTTCAAAAAGAAGTTCCCTCTTTATGCCGTCTTGGACGCTGTTCGTGGCATGGAGCAGACGTTGCGCCCATCACCCAGCTGCACATGGCAAGTCGTCGGGACGAACACAGCGACCATCGATCATGTGAGCCTGGAACTACAGACGCCCGAACAGGGCAAGATCGGCGGCATGGCCGGTTGGGCAAAATGGGAGATCTCGCCGCTCCGGAGTGACGGGACCACGGACGCCTGCCATCCTGTCTTTGGTGACAAGAACGTGACCGTGAGTGAACTGAAACCTGGAGATGCTTTTGATGTCAGGGAGGGGCGCTTTGACGTCCTCTTCCTTGATTCCGCTACCCGACGATTCGCGTTTTCCGAAAACGGCCTGCAACACCACATTCTTGGCACGCGTCCTTCCTATCCACTCTCAGCAATACGTGATTTCGACAGAATCTGGAATCTGTTGCGCAAACTGTCCCATTCGCAGATCAGCGCCATCGAGGGAGCGCTGGTCGAGAAGATGCAGCAGTGGGGAGAACGCTGGTGGTCCGGAGACGAGGAGCAGCACAAAGTAGTGATCGCCTTCTGCGCCATGATCCTCTTCTCGCCCAACGCGTTTGGGAAGAAACCTAAAGGCCGCTCATACACCTTCCTGGACGCCGACAGCAACCAGGACCCAAGACCGGAAAACTGTGACCGCGAGCTGCTCACGCGTGCAGCTTCCAGTGGACTTCTACTCGACGTTGTGGATCTCTATATCCACCTCGAGAACCGGTCTCTTGGATCTTCCGACAAGAGCCATACCAACGACGGAAATAGATAGGATAGGAGATAAGCATATGAACAGCTGGACCCAGAAATCGTACATCGCCGTAGCTCTCGAACCCATTCACGTGGGTACCGGAGGCCAGCGCCTCGGGCGCGTGGACTTGACCGTGGTTCGCGAACCCATGACCAATGTCCCCAAGATCCCCGGCACAACGCTATCCGGGGCACTGAAGTTCTTTGCGGACCTTGCTCTCCGTGATAAAGGGGTCAAAGAGGACATATGCGCCTCCACCCGGGGAAGCAAGACGACGCACGTGTGGGCGGAATGCCCTATCTGTTGCGCCTTCGGCTATACCCCCGATGGAACGGACCAGAACAGCTCTGCTCAGGGCCTCCTTCAGTTCAGTGACGCCCTCTTGCTCGCCTATCCCGTCAATACGCTTGTTGGCCCGGTGTGGCTCACGACGAAGCCGCGCCTGCAAAGCATGATGGGAATCACGGACGGTAGCGACGATTGCGATGAGACTTTCCTTCTCCCGGAGGAGAGCGCGGTGAAGAGCCCCTTGGCCGACAAGCTCAACTTCGGCTCCGTCTTGCTGGCAAAGGGAAACATGCCGTGTCCCTCTACACAGCAGCTCACGCAAAGGGGCATCCCCAAGCACTATGCCGACCGGTTTGCCATCGTCTCGGAGTGGGTCTTCTCTCAGCTTGTGAACGACAACATGGAAGTCCGGACATCAGTGGTCATCAACCCCGAAACAGGCGCGGCTGACAGCGGAGGCCTGTTCACCTACGAAGCAGTTGGTCGAGGGGCCATCTTCAGCTTTGACATCACTGAGAACGACTACGCCAAGAAGTGGGACCAAGTCGAATGGGATGGCCGGAAACCGGAAAGCAGTGTTGCTCTCCTTGAGCAGCACGCCTTTGCCGGGGTCAAGGCGGTGGGCCTGGGAGGGATGACAACCCGCGGATTCGGCAGACTCGACATCCAGGACGTCACCATTGACGAGAAGGAGTGATTGCCATGAGCAGGAATAAGCATGGGAAGAACCGTGGCAACAATCCGCGGTCAGGCAAAACCAAGCATCACCAGGCTGGTGCCCATCAGGAAGCCCGACCCGGTCGCTCGCAGACGGCGACGGCAGACCCAGCAACTCCCCCGGAGGTCTCCCACGCCAATGCCGGACCAGCTGCGCTAACGAACCTGGACTGGCTGGCAGCCAAGTACGGACAGCAGATCGGCACGGCCTCCAGCGATATGGATAAGATCGTCACCACGGCACTGAACATCCTTCATGAGCAGGGAATCTATGCCATGTTTCTCTGGCTGAGAAGCAAGACTGAATATGAAGCAGCAGGGCGCTTTCTTCAGGCACTATTCCTGGACCGCGAGACCCCGATATCTCTGACCGGCCCCATCTGGGCCGGGAATGAGGCCATGGACAACGTTCGTGACTGCCTGACGCAGAACCTGAAGACCATGTTCTTGGCTAAGGATCTCATCGCGCGGACACTCGTCTACGCCAGACACACGGCCAAAGCGAACTGAGGTGCAGACATGGACACTGCTGACAAACGACGCTGGGCGTTGACGTTGCGCCTGCTTTCGCCCATGCAGATAGGGGCGGGGACGCTCGGAATGATCGAGAAAACGGAACTGTTCATCCCGGGGCGCGTTCTCTGGGGTGCTCTTACAAACATGCTCACACGCCAGCTCTGCCACCGACCAACGGGACGGGAGTTCCTGGCGATCGGGAGTGCACTCGGGAAGGACGGATCTCGCACGGGCACGCTCTTCCCATCCACGGATGGTGGAAAGTCCGTCTGGCGGCCACGCTTCTCAGCCGCACGGCCCGATGTACAAGACCAGATCACGGACGGGGGTGGAAAGTCCGTCCGGCGGCCACGCTTTTCAGCGAATGACCGTGTCTGGATCAACAGCCACGACTTAGACCCACGCTTAGATGGGGATATGCGCCGGCTCTTGGCCACCTCGGTGGCCAGCAACTCAACCGATCCGACCCGAATGGTAACCGACGATAGGAGCCTGCACAGCACGGACATGATCAGCGACCTTTTTCGCGGAAAAGATGGGAAGATCCATCCTGTCTGCTTCAAGGGAACCGTGGAGCTGCCGGAGACACTCAGCGTGGCTGGGCAAGATGTCCGCTTGGACGGAAGCGTGATCACAACTGCGCTCAATGCCGCCCGTTTGGGTGGCGGTCGGAAGCGTGGCTGGGGCCAGATTGAGGTGATCGCCCTGGAGACGACGGATGTGACTGGCGATCTCCATACTGAGCCGTTGCCAAATGGGAAGGGAACGTGGCTTCTGACCGCGAATTGCGCCGTGGCCGCAGGACACGGGAACGCTCTGGGCCGCGCGTTCCTGGCTGTTCACCGTCAGTACGACAACACCAATGGCAAGGGATACGGAAGATCCCACACGAGTGCTAGGTTGTGCTGGGAGATTGGTACGCTTCTGCCGGTCTGAACGCCCCTCATTGTGGCACGGCGTATCTTGAGGCCAGGCACGGGCTTCCGCGAGTTGGGCACTCACGGCCAGTAAGTCTCGATACTGCCCCACGGCAATCCCGCCTTTCACGTTGCGCAGACTCACCCAACACGGAGGGAACTGGCGGGCCGGGCCTGATTGGCTTTTTCCTGGGGAAGCAGCCGCTTGGTCGATGAACATAAAGGGGAGTCATGTGGCCAAAGGCTGGAGCGAGGCGCTGACTTCGCTTCCCCGCTTGGCAAGCCAAGCTATCGGCTCCGGCTGTAGTACTGTCTCTGCTTCTGCAAGTGACTCATGTTCCGGGTGGAGGGACCGCTTCTTCCCCCGACCATCCAGCTCGCACCCGCCGTGCTTCCCGCACCAGTCGGCTCGGCACGTGCAGGCCTAAGCAAACTGCCAGGACAAGGCAGATCACCGCCCCCTTTCCGAGCCAGCCTATCGGTTCCATGATCCGACTGACAGCGTTGCCCACGACCCCGCCTAACACCTCCGGCTGTTCCCGAGCTACAGTTTTGAGGCCTTCCTGGATGCCGTCGCTGACTTCATGCGCACTGGTCACGACAGCGGCTGTTAGACCGAACGCCATAGCTGTTTTCCAGTCCAGCCAGCGCACGATCCTCCCGTTTGTTGCGTCGTAGCGTTTGAGGAGGAGACGTCGCGTGGTCGGCGTGTCGGCTTTGGCCATATATCCTGCCACTCGGCCGGCATCACCGGGATCAACAGTGCGCACAAACGTGCGAACCATGTCATCGCCGTAGCGCGCAGCCAACTGTCGGGTGAGGCCGCTCGACGTCGCCTCCAGGCGGAGCACGTTCAGCCCCATTTTTCGAGTCAAGGGCACCAGGTCGTCCGCATGGAGCGCGAGGGACCGTGCGGCGCGCGGCACCCGGCAACTCCACTCCCACACGTCATCACCGTGTTTGGCGGCGGCTTCGATGAGCTCGACGCCCCCGTAGCGTACGGCCTTGAACGCGTCGTCCCCGTACCGCGTTGCGGCCCGGGCGACCGTTCGCTTGAGCGCCGCCCGAGCGACATCGTCCAACTCTCGGCTGCTGACCCGTATCGCGGCCCTGGCCGCGTCGTCCGCGTAGTGCATCAAGCCCTTCAGGATCGGCTGAACCGGGCCGGCGTGGATCGGCGGCGGCAGCGCCATGATAGCAGTGGCCAGCAACACAGCGGTCAACCCTCGATTCGTCGTCGTTGTCATAGCTCTCTGATCCTTCTCCATATCGGCTCTCATGTCCATATGTGCGACTTGTCTCGTGCACGCTTGGTCCACGAGGTGCAGGTGATCAGTTACCGGCTGTCTGGTCTGGGACAGGCAAGTCCAGCGCTGCGGCCTGAAGGTCTCCGCACACCGCCTCCGACTGCTCCCGCAAGGTGGTGCGGTACGCCGCCAACAGCTTGTCCCGGTGTTCTCGCGTCAGACCTAGCGCCCGTTCTCGCGTATCTGTAACTGCCTTTTGGAGGGCCTGCCGCAGTTCTTCCCGCTTGGAGCCGCGGGCCTGCACCCAGCGTGTGGCGTCATATGCCGCCAGGCCGACCGTAGCTGCCCCCCACGCGATGTCCGCGAAGGGGAGAGGACCGTCGGCAAACGGGACCCAGGAGGTGCTGACAGCGCCCGCCACTGTGCCGCTTGCCTTCCCGCTGATCAGAGCTCCCGTGGTGGCTGTCAGAGCGCCCTCGAGCGCAAAGGACAGCGGAACGGTCGCCGTTGTGTTGGCGATGTCCATGAATTGCGGGAACGTCCCACCCACGGCGGCGACCATGTCATCGACGAGCGGGTTGAAATCGGGGCACTCCTCCTGGAGCTGGTCAAAGGCACGCGCCAAGCTCACATGGAACTCCGTGAGAGCTTGCGTGAGATCATCCTGGAGAACCAAACTTGCTTGCTCCAGTGCCCGGCAGGCGTTGGTGCAGGGAGGCCGCAAGCGATCAATGGTGCGCGAGCTCCAGAGTTCCTCGGCCCGGTGTGTTCCTCTCAGACCGTCCTTGAGGCCCAACCAGGTCAACTCCCCGCTGTTCCGAAACGTCAGACTGTCTCTCACTCCGGAACAGGGCCGCTGCGGCGTGCATGCCGGCAGTCCAGGAGCGTTCCCCCGTTGCGGAAGCCGTGTTTCGTAGCGTGCGTACCGGCGTGCCGCACGCTCGCGCGGTCCTCACAACTCACCACTGGGCATCGCGCCGTGCCCGGATCCTTTCCTCGGGCCGTCAGCATCAGCCTTTTTGCCGCTGTTCTTGCTTCTTTTCCAAAAGGCCGCCGGAAATCCTCTTCCCCCCTTTCTTTACAAAGGGTGTGAGAGCCAAACGTCTTCACCTCAAGCAGCCATCAGTCATTGGAGAACGGGAACATGCAGAACGACATCAACACAAGCAGAAGTGACGGCATGAACCCGGAGCAGCGCGGCTTCTACGACACGCTGCGGCAACGGCTTCTGGACTGGACGGGAGGAACGTCGGACAAGGAATCGAGGGTCCGCCAGTACATCATGCTTGCGCCTGATTTCTTCTGTCTGTTGTGTCGGCTGATGATGGACAAGGACGTATCCCCCATGCACAAAGCAAAGGTCGCCTTGGCAATCGCCTACTTCATGTCCCCTATCGATCTCCTACCGGAGGCGTTGCTGGGACCGTTAGGCTACGTCGACGATGTGGCCCTCGCGGCATTTGTCCTGAACGGCATTGTCAATGACGTCGATCCCGAAGTTGTTCGGCGCCACTGGCCGGGTCAGGGAGATGTTCTTGACAAGGTCTCCCACATCGTCTCAGTGGCAGACCAGCTTCTCGGAGCCGGACTATGGAAACACATCGTCAGCTGCCTGGACAAGGGGAGTACTCCCGGGCGAACGTCATGCCGGGCGGCGAGTCGGGAACAGGCCTGAAAACGACTGTTGCCACCACTGCCGGAATCGCCGTGAGTCGCCATTCGACATAGGGAACCAAATGCACAAATTCTTGCCGGGACCACCCTACTTCTTCATCTGCTTGAGCTGCGGCCACAGGTTCGACCGCATGGTCCGGCTCGGCCTGCCATGTCCCAGGTGCAGATCAATCCTCGTGATGAAAGACAGGACGATACGGAAATAGCCGAAGCCCGGTGACGCTCCCTTGTAACACAGCACCTGGCCACCAGAGCAACAGCATCCTCACGATCCGAGTGTGGGTAGGGGATGGACCAAGAACGATGAGGCGGCAAATGAGTACAGAACACCGAGGTTGGCATTTTGTTTCTCAAGGCGGGGCGAGTTGGGATGACATCTGCCGTAAGGAGGCGCTGGCCCTGATCCGCCAAGCTGACGAAGGCGCCAGAGTCGCGGTGTGGAGCGACGGAATGCCGTTGACGACGTTCCTTCACTCGATGTCCTACGGCACGTCCGAGTTCCTCTCTCTGCAACAGGCAGACACTGCTCTTGCATCGCTGGCGTGGACAGACCCGCACAATGTGCTGCCGGTGACCACCAGAGCGTGCGATGGAGAGCACGCATGGCGATGCCTCGGGGAGCGGATACGGCGCATTGTGGTTTCTGCAGTCGTTGCCACCGAAGAGATGATGGGGAAAATCGGGATCTGTGGAAAATGCAGGTGGGTCTCGCTTGGGCAGATCGTGTCCCGCAACGAGATGTTCGAGAAGTACCAGGGCACGGCCAAGGTCTCCGCTTTCGCCTCGACAATCCCGGTCACAGTCGTGGCGTGTGAGCGTGAAAACGATGTCTGCGTGTCTCTGGATTTCGACCACCAGGACATGCTCTCGGTGGCACGTGAAGTGCTGACGCGCCTTCGCTGGGCAAGTGACGAGAACGCAGGCGGAGGAGACTCACCGATGCATGGTTGCGGAAGCCAATGATTGGCGTTGCCCGTCTAATTTCGGAATTCATCTTTCACACCCTCTTTATAGCATGTGGAAACGGGCACTCATTCAACGAAAGGACCTGGCTGTGGGACTCCTGTCATTCATCAAGTCTCTGACGCAAGACGAACCCAACTCGTCGTCAAACTCGTCGTCAGTGGCAGTCGCTCGTGGACGGAACTCTCTACGGTCCGAGCAGTGTCAGGCCGCACGAGGACAGCAAGCTAGGGCAGGCAACCAGTCCCACGTACCAGAAGTTGGGGCGTCCGTGTACGACGGGAACAGACAGGTTCGCGTGTTGGGCAAACTCCTTAACAAGGGTGGGGAAGGTCGCATCTACCCGTTGAGCAACAACGGAGACGTCTTGGTCAAGATTTACCACCCATCCGTCTTAGCGCACGAACGCAGTGCCATGATGAGGAACAAGCTGATGGTCATGACTCGGATGAGCGCCATGCACAGTGGTCCGCACTTCGCTTGGCCCCGGATTCTCATCCATGCCGCAGATGGGAAATGGCTTGGGTACGCCATGCGGCGCGCACCAGGCCACCAACTGCAGACGCTTTGTCAGCCTCAGTTGATCCGCGAACGCATCCCCCATTGGTCGCGCCGAGAGGTCGTTACTTGTGCAGCCAGCTTCGTCCGCCTGGTTCAGGAGGCCCACGCGAACGCGATCATCCTGGGCGACATCAATCCCGGAAATTTCCTGATCGATCCCCGGAACTGTGATGTCTATGCCATCGATTGTGACAGTTTCCAGGTGCCAGACGGCAGCAACGTTTATCCGTGCCCAGTGGGTATCCCCATGCTGATGCCCCCCGAACTTCTGGCTTTGGACTATGGCAAGACCCGACGGACCGTCGAACAGGAGCTCTTCGCGGTCGCGATCATGCTGTTCCGGATCTTCATGCTTGGGCTTCACCCGTACAGCCGCACCTACGGCGAAGATCCGGTGCAGAACCTCAAGTCCGGGCAGTGCGCGCTCGGAAAAGGCAGTGGGTGTCGCCTGCCAAAGGGCCCGTGGTACAACATCTGGAGTCATCTGCCCTCCTATATGAAGGAGCTCTTCATCCGGACCTTCCGAGACGGCCATGCCGCACCCTCGAAACGAGCAACCCTTGAAGAGTGGGCTTTTGCCTTGCACCGCTACCATTGCGACATGGGCAAGGGCTGGTTCGACCTGAGCCTGGTTCCGCAACAACCGAAGTCCTCCGCCTATAGAGGACGCAAGCCGCTCTCTGCCAATGCGAACACCATCTTGGGCGGGAGAAGCGGCTCCAAGGTCAGAGAAAGTTCCCGCCCGGTCCGGAAACACGGCATGGGGCGCCCTTTACAGAGGGTGTAGAGAGCAGTCAACGGGCGCGGAATGCTCGCGGCAGAGCCGGATCGTCGATCGCGAACAGGGCAGTCAAGGAGAGCATCATGATTCTGATCAATATTCTGTTTGGTTCATAACTCATTCTCACGTCTCGATCACAAACCCCAGGAGCATCACTATGACTTCCGCCACTCACACCGCTGACAATGCCTACGGGATCCAAGTCTTCGACGCATCCATCAACCCAGCCGCACGCTGTTCGTGCGTCCTTCTTCTCGATATCTCCGGCTCAATGTCCGGGCAGCCGATCGAGGAGTTGAACGCAGGTGTCCAGACCTTCTTCGACGAGATCTGCCACGACGACTTTGCCCGTTTCTCGGTTGAACCCGCCGTGGTGACCTTCGGGAAAGGGCATGGAAGCGTGGATGTGGCAATGCCGTTTACCTCATGCGCCAACGTGCAGGATGTCCAACCACCTCGCTTCCAAGCCGGCGGTGGGACCCCCATGGGCGAAGCCATCGCGACCGGCCTCAAACTGCTCAAACACCGCAAAGACGAGTGCCGTCACCAAGGCATTGCCTACTACCAGCCTTGGATGGTTCTGCTCACCGACGGCGCCCCAACCGACCGCTGGGAAGAGCCCGCGCAGGACGTGCATGCCCTCTGTGGCGCCCGCAAGCTCGTCTTCATTGGGGTCGGCGTCGGCGACGGCGTGGATATGGACACACTGGGTCGTGTCTGCCCACCCAACCGGCCGCCAAAACGACTCCAGGGACTGCGCTTTGCGGAGTTCTTCGAGTGGCTGAGTCAGAGCATGGGCGCAGTCAGTCGCAGTTCCGTCGGCGATGGTGGGGTCAGGCTGCCGAGCGTGGACGGCTGGGCCGAGGTGGAAAACTGATGGAGACCACGCCCATGATTCCGAAAAGCAAGGCTCGAACGCGGTCCGCTCTGGCGGCCGAGCAGACCGGGAAGGGGCGGTCGGCAGGCCCCAAGTCATGGCGCCATGGTGATCAGGACGCGGTTGAGCCCCCCTCGATCGACCCGTTGTCGCCTCCGGACCGGCCAGCCATCGCCCCACTCCCGACGGCAGGCCGAGGTCATGCGAATGACGCCTCCATGCGGCATCCGGGGCTGTGTCGCGGCATGGCGGCCAGCGTGCCGGGGCGCAAGCATATTCGCAGCGGCACGCCCTGCCAGGATGCGGCCACGGTCGCGTGCCGGCCACGTCCTTTCCTCGTCGTGGCCGACGGACGCGGCAGCGCTTCGGTCTCTCAACTCGGGGCTCAGGCCGCTTGCGCTGGGCTAGGAGATCTCATCTGCTCCGCGGAAGCCCTGCTGGAGCAGATCCTCGATGCTGAGGGCTCCGCCCAGGCGGACGCTTTGTGGTTCCTGTTCAGCGACCTGCTCTTTGAGAGCGTTCGGACCCGACAACAAGCGGTCGCAGCCAAGCGGAACGTGTCACGTCGCGAGCTTGAACACACTCTGCTGCTGGCCATTCTCGGCCGGAAGCGACTGGCTTACCTCCATGTCGGCGACGGAGCAATTGTTGTTGAGGAATCGAGAGGACTACGCACTCTGAGTGGGGCCGAACGGGGCGAGTTCGCCAACGTGACCTGTTTCGTAGGTGAGAAGACGCGAGCCGAGCAAGTCCGTACCGGACTGGTCCCGGCCGCCGGCATCACCGGCATCGCGGCGATGACCGATGGCACGGCTGAGAGACTCATCCACTCGCGCACCCAGCAACCAGCCCCCGGTATCGCCACCCTCTTCCAGAAGATCCGGGACCAGCGTTTTGCCCGGCGAGACCTACTTCGCTTTTTGACCGAAGAGTTCTGGGAACCCCATGTTCAAGACGACCGTTCATTGGCACTGTTGGTCCCCGGAAAGATGATCCCCAACGTCCCCCGGGGTGAGCCACAGGACGTCGAGAATCACGCCACTGTTGGTCGTCGGCGTAATCGCCACTCTTCACGCGTGACCGGGCCGGCGGCGGACACGGCACCCGTTGCCCCCGCTTTGGTTCCGCCTGTGGATGGCAATCGCTCCCCCGATGCCCCCGGGCGCCGGGTGGTTGGCCGTCCCAGCCTTGCCGTCGTGTCTGCTGTCGCCTTGACTTCTTGTCTTGGCCTCCTTACGGGGTGGGGCCTGTGGGAGGCATCAACCGCATCCAGTGTCATCCCCGACGACGGGCTCCCGCCGGGCTCGACAGTGGTGGGAGAGACAGCGTACTTCCCAGGAGATGCCCACAGAATACGGCGACGCGTGGAGAACGGGCTGCACGCACTTCCTCCTGTGCGAATCCTGGAGCGCCATGACGGGAAGGCCAAAGGTCCCGCCTCCAGCCAAGAGAGAACCGTGCCAGCTTCCTTCTCCAACCTGGACGACCACAAGCCTACTCCAGCAGAACAGATAACAGTGAGAAAGGGGAAGAAGTGATGCTATTGAGTCGGCATTTTCAACGGCGGCAGACCTCTGCCGCCACAGACACAAGCTCACATCACCAGACACGGCTGTGCCGACATGACCTCACCTTGACCAAGGATGGTTTGCTGAAGACGGCTGTCAGCCTTGAGTGGGTAGGTGTGGCCCGAATCCGGCACCCGATAATCGCCACCTTCTTGGCGGTGCTGATGACGGCCTGTCACCCGAACGAGCCCAAACGGCGTTCCCCGGGAAGCACCGGCATCATCTTGAGAGAGATCAAAGCCCTCTGTCGCCGCCACAATTCACGCGACGAGTTCCTCCGGGACTCCTTCCGCGCACTCAATCCACTCACGGATGTCACGGATCTCATGGCGCGCCGTCGAGAGCATTACGACCCCCAGCTGCGGAGAATCCTCCGACGACACCATGCCTGCCCGGATCATCTGGGCGCCATCCTGGATGACCTGTGTCGTCAGTCAATCGTCGATACGAGACCGCCCCTCGGTACAACAGTCCCGGCCAACATCCTCGTTACCATGTGGCTGGTGGAGGCGTGGGATGCCTACCACAGGGCAATCCTGGCGTTCGTGGCTGAGCAGAGAAGCGTCCTACCGGTGCTCAGCAGGCGGCAGCATGGTGCCCGGCCACCGGCGAGGGTTGGAGCCGCTCTGATCATGGACCGTTTTCTGCAAACAAGTCCTCCGGTCGGTCGGAAATCGGCCAACGCCCCGGCTTAACAGACAGTATGAGCAAGAATGAAGCACAAACACAGAACGAAGCCGTATCACCAGGGGAACCCAAAATGCAGGGACTCGCCACCAGACACGTTGCGCGCGACCACTCGGCCACAAGACCAAGCCATCGAAGACATGACGCTGTGCCGTCGGGCTGGGCGCTCTCTTCGGGTCGTGCTTCCGCACGGAGTCACGTTCACGCGGAGCCAGGCCATGTCCCCCCACCCAAGCTCCGTGCCATTCTCAAGCAAGCGGCAGAAACGGCGGCTGGTCAGTACGACATAGTGGAGACTCTCCATCGGCGTATCCATGGGGACTTTGCGTCCTTCGAGAACAGCATGACGCGGATGGAGAAGCAGCTTGCTTCCCTCGGAAACAGGCACAGAAAACTCGCGTGCGATCTGCAGACAATTTTCGAGACGCGCCGCCAGAGCGTACATGCCTGCTGGGAGGAATGGTCCACCCTCTTCGAACAACGCCGCCAGGATCTGGACCATTTCTCGATCATGCTCTTCGGACGAACCATGGCGGGGAAATCTACCACCCTTGAGGCGCTTGTGGGCGGCGATGGAAGCCGCATCGGACAGGGCATTCCGGATTTCACCCGCAACATCGATGCGGTCGAGTGGGAGGGCCTGCGGGTTGTGGACACACCCGGCATTGAGGGGTTCTCCCCCGAAACGCTGAATGTGGCGGAGTCCTTCATGGATCGCGCCGACCTAGTCGTCTTCGTCATCAGCGACGACCACATCGAACCCCGCCTGCTGGAGGAGCTTGTCGCGATCCTCAATCGCCGGAAGCCGCTTCTCATTCTCCTCAACGTCAAGGTCGGGAACTGGCAGCGGCTGCTCAGGAATCCCGACCGCGCCTTTAGGCAAGACGAAATCGGCGGACACACCCGCAGGATCAGAGGCTATCTCAAGCAGGCTGCGAAGAGCGAGAATGTGTCTCTTGACGCAGATTCCGTGTCCATCCTCCCGTACTGCGCCGAGGCCGCCAACGTGGCTCGCAACGCCCACGACCTGGACGACGACACCCGGTGCCTCCTTCTCCAGGCGAGCCGCTTTCCGGACGTCCTCGGGGTTCTGCTACGAACCGTGGCCGAGCGTGGTGTAGGCATCCGGATGCTCGCGGCCTACGAGTCGTTCATGGCGAACCTGGAGCAGATCGAGGACGGGCTCCGCTTCGAGCTTGCGGCTGTCGCGGCCCAAGCCCGGACCATTCAGCGCGGCAGGAATGGCTGCCGGAAGCTGTTCACCGAACTTGAGCGGGACGGAAGAAGGCAATTCCGAGCAGTAGAGGACCATTTCCACACGCTGGATGTCGAGATCGACGCCTTTGCGGACAATGTCATCGATCGGCATTTTGCCGATCCGCAGACGCAGTGGGAGACCCGTCTCGATCTGCCGGGAGTACAGCGTTCCGTGCGGAGGATCAGTGAGCAATGCGTTGCTGAGATCCGGCGACGTACGGAGGACTTTCAGCGCCGGGCCGCAGTCGACCTGCGGCTGGCGGCGGACCTGGCGATTGAGGAATGCAGCCTGGACGTGTCCGTGGATTTGGAGGGGCTTGCGTGGGCAGACTCCAAGAAATGGCTCGGCAAGTGGGGCAAGGTTCTGGGGGCACCGGTCGGGGGGATGGCTGCCGGTGTCGCCGCGGGTTGGGCCATCGCCAATTGGTGGAACCCAACGGGCTGGGTTGCCGCCGGGTTGGTCATGCTTGTGGGCGGAATGACGACCATGGGCATCGGGACTGTCGCGCAGGTGTGCCAAGAGAGTGGCAGAAACGACATCGAGAGGGAACGAAGCAAGCTGAGGAGAAGGCTCCGAGAGCAGCTTGCGACGATCCGCGACGAACAGGTTCTTGAACCCGCGCTTCGGTGGCTGAACGGCGAGATAGCCAAGGTGGAAGCCAATATTGAGAAGGGACTGGTGGTGCTGGGAAGGGAGACCGGTGACTTTCTCAAGGCCGGTGATCGCTTCGTCACCGCGCTCGAGACGACTCGCAACGCCGCCGCGCTGCACAGCATCAAGGCGCTCCTGGCTCTCTCTCTGCCCACCCGAGCCCTGGACGAAATCCAGGTTGTCGCCGTTGCCCGGCGCATGAACTACCGAACGAAGATCGCGGTCCGGGGAACGCGGGGCCAATCTGCGACCGGACACCTCATCGGCCGCGAAGGAAAGGCTATCCGAGACGTCCGGAGACACCTCTCCGGTCAGAGCGTCGATGTGGTGGAATTTGGTCCAGGCCCTCTCGGCGCCGATACCGTCCGTGCAGCGCTCCTGCCCGCTCGGCTGGGATCTGCACGGATCGACATCCAGGCGGGAGACCGTCGACAACTCCCCGTCGTCACGGTGCACGTCGCGTCCAGCGACGAAGCGAGATTCGCCTTCGGGAAGCGCAAATGGAATCTACGTCTTGCCGAAGCTCTTCTCGAATGCAGAATCGTGATCACAACCCCTGCAAGGAAACGCTGAATCATGAAGAACACCCTGAAAGACTGCACCCTCCTGTTCGTCGACGTGCGAGAGAAGACCAAACAGGTTGACGCGTCCCTCTACAAGGCGCTGGCACCCATGGCCAAGGACGATGCCTTCGGATCGCTCGTCCAAGAGCTTCGCCACGTCTCCGCGGACTCGCCCGTGCTCGCCGTCGCCGTCGCCGGGGAATACTCGGTTGGAAAGAGCAGCCTGATCGAGGCGTTAACTGGAGAGACGCTGGAGACTGACGGGGACGTCACGACGCAGAACGTCGACATGATCCGCTACCGAGATGATCTCATGCTCATCGACATGCCCGGCATGCTGTCCGGCCAGCTCGCGCACGACCGCAAGGCCTACAAGGCAATCATGGACTCCGACCTTCTCCTGTTTGTCGTCACCAACGAACTGTTCAATGCTGAAAGCCTGCCCTACTTCAAGAGGACAGTCGAAGAGTTTAGGAAAGACCGGCAGACACTCATCGTCGTCAACCAGTTCGACCGAGTCAACCTGACAAGCCGAAGCGCGGAGACCGCCATTGCTGCTATGACGTCCGCCCTGGAGGAACGGCTGGCACCCATTCCCGTCGAGCAGTTCTCCCCCGTTTTCGTGTCCGCTAGGGACTACCTCGATGCTCTCGACGAGGGGGATCCAGAAGAGCGTCGGGAATTGCTCATCGACAGCCGTCTGGACACGTTGGTCAAGGCCATCGACGAGCTCTGTCTTGAACGGGGCGCCGCCGGACGTCTGGCACGCCCACTTCAGGTGCGTCTGCGAATTGTCAACGATGCCATTGCTGCGGCCACGAAAGACGGAGACGGCGCCCAGCGCCTCACACTGGAGTACCTGCACCGGCGCCTCGGCATCTACGGACAGGTCCAGCGCTCGGCCAATCTTGAAGTCCTCAACCTCAAGGCAACGCTGAAGCACAACATCAGAAGACTCTCAGAACCCGTGGTATTCAGGATCGAGAACCAAGCCGAGGCGGAAGAAATCCGCTCAGCCTGGGCCGATGCGGATGCCGAAGCCCTGAACGCTTACCAACAGGCCATCTGCGGCCTTGAGGCCATCGTGGCCTCCGCCTCCAACTCGCTGGCCGACAAGCTGCTTGAGCTCAATGAGTCCCCGACGGGCGTGGCGTTGAACCAGATCCTCAGGAAGGATTTGGACAGCAGGGGTGATGCTGGGACCATGGCTGCTCCCTCGAAGGACATGGCAGGGGACCTGGCCAGGAAACTGGGCGTGAGCGAGATGGTGAAGCGAGGAGGAAAAGAGCTCGCCGCTAAGAGCGAGGAAATCAGCAGAGCCCTTGTGGAGCAGATTGCGAAATTCCGAAAATTCCGTCCCTGGGGGAAGATAAAGCTGGGAGAAGCCCTCGAGAAATGGCTTGGTCGGCTCGGCAAGGTACTCCCCTTTCTCGCCATTGCCTTCGAGGGATATCTCAACTACCGAGACGAGAGGGAAGCAGAGGAACGAGAGCGGGAACGTCTCAGATTCAAAGCCAAAGTGCGTGAGGCCTTGACCCAAACCGCCGTTGTCGCCTGCAAGGCGATCGACGACACCTACGCGGGAATCGACGCGCTCTTCAAGGCGGAAATCGCAGACATGCACGACAAGCGCGAAGCACTCGCCCGGGCCGCCGAGGACAAGGCCGAGTTGCTGACCGCCCTGGCCGGCATTGGCAGGGAGATCGGGCACATCCTCCAGCTCCTGAACGGTGCCCGGAACCAGCCGGAATAGCGGATCCCTCGCGATCTTCGTGCACAGGGAGAGACGGAAGATGCCCATATGGATCCCGAAACGGAAGGCGAAGCTCATCTGCAGAAGCTGCGGCTGACATGTCGTCCTCACGCTTGGCGGCCATGGCGACTACATCTCAGGGGTTGATCTGGAACTGCGCACACTCCCCCCGGAGAAAGGCCCGAAATGCGGCAATCCCGAGATCGACGAGGTCGTCCCTTCGTTCCGGGAGCGGGTGTCACCGATTGAGGCGCTACGAGCCATCGACTACAAGCTGACCGCGGGCGACTGAAGAATGCTCCATTGCCTGCCTCCCTGTCGACATCGATTGGTTTTGCGTTCTTGCTGCGGGGATCTCTGCCTCCAGAAACACGCCCTCCGTCATGCCTGCCTACACCGCCCTCGGAAGTAACGTCTCTGTTGCTTTTGGCCGCAGGGCGCGTGGCCTGCACACAACACCAGGTAAGCCGTTTCCACCGGACACGACCAGCGAGTGTTCCTTACGGCAGCAGGACGTGGCCTCCACAGACATCGGCTCAGATCACCAGGCATTGCTGGGCCGGCATGATCTCACCTTGACCAAGGATGATCTGCCGAAGACGACTATCCGCATACAGCGGGTAGATGCGAACCGAATCCTCGGCAGGTTCCAGCACCTTCTTCGCCCAGCGCTGCAGGTCCGTGAACGCTTGGTCACTCAGCGTGCATTCGAAGACCGACTTCTGAACCCGGTTTCCGTAGGCTTCCATGACTTTCGCCACGCGTCGAAGGCGTTTGGGGTCGGCGATGTCATAGACAGCCAAGTAGTCCATGCGATTGAGGTTCCCGGATTAGGAAGGACTGCGGTTTAATGTCGGAAAAAGGGCCGATTTGAGCGCCATGCGGCGCATGCATCACTGGCCGTCGGCACGATTGGTGGCCGCAACTTGCGTCCATTTGGGCACGAGCCGAACGATGGACCGCGAGGCCGAAGTAAGTTGCGTGGCACGCCATGCAACACCTTCGCGCTCGGAGGGCCAGGCGCACTGTAAGGCCACCGGCAGCCACACCCCTCCGTGGTATGACTGCTCCATTCACGCCGGAGCCGGGGCTTGTGGAGATCCGTGCCGTGATGGGCCTGGGTCAATGCAGGGATTCAAGGACAAGAGGGATCCGCTGACGCACGGCATTGGCCATCGCCGTGGCGAGTGCATTCGCGTGTGACACGAGGGATGGTCGCTTCCCAATCCCCTTCGTGGACGCCCTGTGGTACTGATCGATATAGGGCCGGAACCCCTCCGTGGTGAGCCGACAGCCCTGCTCCTCCGAATACTGGAAGTCGCCGATGCCAAGGTCTTCGCGTTGCAGGCAGCCCAGAACGATGTGGTCACAGTGCAACGTGCGTAGCGGCTCAAGAAGGTCCAGGGCGAGGCTGGGGCGGCTGTAGTCGAGTTCATGTAGGAAGCCGATGCAGGGGTCTAGTCCGTGTGCATAGCAGGCGCTGACCACCTCGGAGAGCGCCAGCATGTACGTCAATGACAGAAGGGCGTTCACCGGGTCACGCGGGGGACGCCGGTTCCTGCCGTGCCATTCGAAGGGCGGCGGCAGCGCATCGCCCAGAGCGGCAAAGTGTGCGCGCGCCGCCCCTGCTTCCTGACCACGTACAGACGCTGCATCCGAGCACCTTTTCAGGCGCTGCTGCGCCGCCTTGATGGGCGCCTCGTGCCCATCTGAATCGAGCCACCCGCGGCGTGTCCAAGCCGCGATACTGCGCAGACTCCCCTCGAGCTTCGCTCTGGCCACTTCACGGGCAACCGCCACAGAATACTCTGGATCAAGCGACCGCTCGTACTGCGCCAACCGCACGAAGACGTTCCTCGGATAGCCCGGCTCGAGGATTCCCTTGAAACGACCATTCGCGCCCAAGTACACAATCTCCACACCGTCGCCGAGAAGATCGCTCATGGCCTGCGTGCTGATCTGGCAGTTCCCCAGAACAACAACGCGCTCAACGGCCGCTTTGGGGACAGACTTGATCTCCTCCTGCTTCTGCGTGATAACGTAACGCCCGCCGTTCTTGCGGAGATAACAGCCTTGATTTCGAAGATAGAGTACACTCATTGCACGATGTCCTTTCGACCGCGTTCTACCTGATGACGATTGCCCGGCGATCTCTCGCCAGGGAACGGAACCGTCCCCCCCGTGGGGCGCGTCCGCGGATACCAGTGGTCCGGAGCCTCCGAGACCAGCGATTCCGGGTGTCGGCGCGAATGTCCCGCCGCCCATTGTGGGAGGAGCTGCCATGCCCCGATCGTTTTTTCCATTCTCAGCTGACTCACAGCCGCACGACCCAATTCTGGAGCTCCGGATCCGGCCCGGCGACGCATAACGTTCCGAATGGCACCACCAACTGCCCCGAGCGGTCGCACGCATCCTGCAACTGGCCCTGAATCTCGAGCAAGTCTGCCCGTCGCGCATGGTAAGTGTGCAGCAGCATGCTGACCGCATCGGTCGCCAGGAGGCGTGCGTCCCCGGTGCCGGCCGGCGACGGGGCCCCAGTCCCACGGCCTGCTGCCGGGGCCTCACATCTCCCATCGCCATTCCGCTCGCGTTTGGATTCAACACCGGCGGGGGGCTCGTTCGCACGAGTTGCTGCCTGTTCCACATGCCGAAGCGGATGCGCATACTCACCCTTCTTCGGCTTGAAGTGACACGCGCAGCCCACTTCGTCCGCGAACGGCCCGAGGATCTCTTTGATCCGCCGGCAGCCGAGCGGCTTCGGCCCGGCCGAGCCGATCATACGGTCGGTGAGGCGCCGGTCATAATTGCGGCAATGGCGAACAATGCGGTGGAGCTCGCCGTGGCCCGCGGGGCCCAGTGGAGCCAGGATACCGCGCAGGACGGTCCGCTCGTGGTGTGAGAGGTCGTGTGTCTCAGACGCCTTCCTCTGCAGGGCCCGCAGCACCGCACAACCGGCACGCACCTCCTTGAGCCCCGTTGCATTGAGGGCACCGCCGAGTGGGGCATGCGGTTGAGGAGTTCGCGGTGGCTGGTCGGCGCTCTGCCAGCGGGTCCACTTCTCGATGGCGTTCCGCATCCGTCCCGCATCCGTCCGTCCACGAACCACCTGCTGCTCCTCGACCGGGGTGCAACTCGAACCGTCGGGGTTGATGAAACCGCAGCGGGTCCCGGTCAGGCGATGGATTCCCAACGGCAGCTTGATCCGTGCCCCATTGCCATCCGGTGGGCATGTGTCCGAGCCGGGCAGGAGCTCCCTGTGCGTGCCCCCCGGGGAGTCTCCTGCAACGCGACAGAGCTCGGCCAGAAAGTGCCGAGCCAGCTTTGCCGAGACCGGGTTGCGCAAGAAAAACCAGACATGGTATCCCTTGCAGCCCGAGTCCTCGATCACGCCGTCAACTCCGGCGCGGTGTGCGACGTCAACCAAACCCAGGGCATCATCCAGCAACTCGACACGCTTGGCTTGGAGCTCCGCTTGCGTGAGGGTGTCCAGAACACGTCGACTCACATCAAGATCAATGACCGCGAAGGCCACATGGTCACCCTTGCCGAAGACAGGCACAGCCAAGGTGTGGCGGCCTTCCCAATGGTCGCGCAAATACCTCGCGTTCAGCGTTTTCGAGGCGGGACGGTAGCCGTGACGTCCCATTGAATCCACGTATTGCCGAGTCACGGATCCATGGCCGTATGCGAACCACTGCACCCAGTTCCCAACCATGCGGGCTGTGCTGACGACTCCCTGTACCGTGCCGACCGGTTCGGCCTTGCGCTTGACTCCCGCGGCATCCCAACAACGACGAGCCGCACCGATCAAGCCTTGCTGCTCATACAACTCGCCGAGGAGGGAGAAAGCAGCACGGCGGTCCCCATCCGCGATGTCGATGTCCTCACGATTGAGCAGGCGTCGACAGTGTGAGATAGCCTCCCCGTACCGCCCCGAATCGCGCAACGCGATTGCTGCCTCCATGCCTTCGGTGCATGGCGATTTTCCTGTGGTCTCGACCGGCGTATCGACCCCGGCGGCGGAGTGCGCGAGCTCATCCCACGGCTGTTTGACCGCTGGGGCCAGCTCCGCACCGGCAGTCTGACATGCAGGTGTGTCGGCGTTGACGGCGGAGGCAGTGGACAGCATGGAGCTTTCTGAATCGGTCCGCGGGGATGCCGAGGGTGAGGTCGAGCCTTCCCTCGTCGATTTGGGCGGGGCGCTGTTTGGTGTTGGCTGGCCTTGCGCCACGTCGATGTGGGCTGCAGGGGCTACGGTCTCCGGTTCTTCCCCGAAGTAGTTCTTCCAGCCACGGCGGATGGCAGAGAGTCGAGATTTGTACTCGGAATCGCTTTCATCGCTATGGGGGTGTTCCTGCAGGCGTTCCGAGACGCGCTTGCGAGCTTCCTGACACGGCGTCTTGCCATCTCGCGAGAAGAGGAACCCCAGGAAAGGGAAGCACTGATCTACTGGGTACACACGGGTCTTGTCGATCGAGAGCCGCAGCTTCAACTCGGACAGGACTTCCTGGATTCGTGCAAGAGCGCCGTTTGCCTGGTCCGCCCCCCCGGCAAGAACGACCAAGTCGTCTGCGTAACGCGCGAAGCAGAAGTGCCCCTCGTTCAGGGCGGTATCGAGGGGGTGCAGGTAGATATTGGAGAGGATGGGTGCCAGCGGCGAGCCCTGGGGGACGCCCCGGTGCAGCTGACGTTTCTCGACACCATCAAAGCGCACGGCATCCACGCAACGCATGAGGAAGTCCACCGTGGCTTCGCTCTCGCCGAGCTGAAGCAGCAGACAGCGCAAGGTCGCGTGGTCCATCTCGTCGAAGAATGCGAGAATATCTGCGCGAACGGCATGACTGGCTTTGGGGCAGTGACGCTCGACTGCGGACACCGCTTTCAGCGCACCACGGCCCGGACGGTAGGCGTAGGACTGCGGCTCGAAGGAACGGTCATACCGGCGCACGAGCTCAGTTGCGGCTGTCCGTGCCACCACCTTGTCCCCCACAGTGGCGTTGACCAGTTCACGGATGCCCCCGTCGCGTTTCTCTTTGGGAAAGACGATATACGGCTGGGGCTCATAGCGCCCAGTCAAGATTCTGTCGCGCAGGTGGCCAAGACGTTGTGCCTGGTTGCGACTGAAGGTCTCCACAGTCACACCGTCGATGCCCGGGGCCGTGTTCTTCATTGCCACGTTCTCCCAAGCTCGCAGCAGATTAGTCGTGGTGAAGATGGCCTCGAGTTCGTTGGCGTCGGTGGTTGTCATCAGTGTGCCTCCGTTGTTGCGCTCTACTCAACACAAAGGCTACGCCGCGGGGCTTTTCCGACCCCCTGTGATGTTTCCTGTCGATCTTCATGCTCAACCAAATGCCGCTCTGCTCTCTTTCACCAAGCACCCACACCTGGACGAGGGAACCGTTCAGTCGCCCTGAACCTGTGTCGTAACCCGTTGCGGTTCAGTAAATCATTTCGTCATTCACTAACCCCTTGTCGGGCATTGGATAGCAACACAAGTCCCCTGTCGTTGGCCGAGAACACCGAGTTATCAACAGCAGATCCCGGTTCTCTCGCAGAAGGAGCCTTGAAACCTACTAACATCATGCGTATCTTCTTAGGCAAGTGAAAGCTAGTTCTTCCCGACCCCGCCCCGCCCCAAGGGGATTGAGACCTGCTCGTACCAATCATCCTCATCTTCCCAGTCATCTTCCCGACCCCGCCCCGCCCCAAGGGGATTGAGACACTTCGCCAGTCTTGGTGTTGCGGTAGCCCACTGCCCTTCCCGACCCCGCCCCGCCCCAAGGGGATTGAGACATACAT
>JABHEG010000263.1 GCA_018676675.1 Lentisphaerota bacterium | reverse complement strand
GCGCGACGTCGTCCTCGAGGACCCCGGTACCGAGACGCCGGCGGATCAAGCGATCGGTCGAACGGTCGACACCGAAGACCAGGGCGTTGCCACTCCTGCAGGTCAGACCGTGCAGCGCGACGTCGTCCTCGAGGATCCCGGTACCGAGACGCCGGCGGATCAAGCGATCGGTCGAACGGTTGACACCGAAGACCAGGGCGTTGCCACTCCTGCAGGTCAGACCGTGCAGCGCGATGTCGTCCTCGAGGATCCTGGTACCGAGACGCCGGCGGATCAGACGATCGACCGTGAAATCGCGATCGCGGATCCGGGAGTTGCGGAGCCCGCAGATCAGACGGTCGACCGCGACATCGGTGTCACCGACCAGGGCGTGAGTACTCCGGACGATCAGCAGCTGCAGCGCGACGTCGTCCTTGAGGATCCCGGTGCCGAGACGCCGGCGGATCAAGCGATCGCCAGGACGGTCGACACCGAAGACCAGGGCGTTGCCACTCCTGCAGGTCAGACGGTGCAGCGCGACGTCGTCCTTGAGGATCCCGGTACCGAGACGCCTGCGGATCAAGCGATCGGTCGAACGGTCGACACCGAAGACCAGGGCGTTGCCACTCCTGCAGGTCAGACCGTGCAGCGCGACGTCGTCCTCGAGGACCCCGGTACCGAGACGCCGGCGGATCAAGCGATCGGTCGAACGGTCGACACCGAAGACCAGGGCGTCTCGATCGAGACCGATCAGATCCTCACCCGTGAGATTGCGATCGCGGATCCGGGAGTCGCGGAGCCCGCAGACCAGACGGTCGACCGCATCGTCAACGTCGACGATCAGGCCGTCACCCGTGACGAGGAACGGACGGCACCGGACCCGGTAGAGCCGAAGTCCGTTCCACAGCCCGGAGTTGACGGGACGGCGTCCAGCTTCGTGGAGGAGATGCTCGGGGAGCTTGAGGAGAGACTCTCCTCCGACCATAGGCTGGGCGGCGACTGGGAATGGCCGGACGCCGTTGCCCCGCAGGCTGCGCAACCTGGAGAGTCAGCGGCAGCGCCTCCGGCCCCCGTGGCCCCGGCGGCCTCCCCCGAGCCAAAGCTGACGGCCGAGGAGAAGGCGGAGAAGGACAGACAGAAGGCGCGTGACAAGTGGGGTGCGGCGTCCAGGCATGCTACCGAGGTCGGCAATGAGTTCCAGCAGGGCTTCGCGGATCGCTCAAAGACCCGCAACGACGAACGCATGGGTGCCTTCGAGAAGCGCATGCAGGCCGGGGATTACGTCCCCAAGAGCATCCAGGAGAAGGTCAGCAGCTGGCGGGAGGGGCAGAAACCCGAGATAGCCGCGAGCCCGCAGCCGGCCGCGGTGGTGCCGCAACCGGTCATGCCCGCCCCTGTGATGCCCAGGGCCGCGGCGCCGGTTGCACAGATCCCAGGGCGTGAGATGCTCGCGGAACTGCGCCAGATCAAGACATGGCTGGCACAAGCCGAACTGGGGATTAGCTGATGGCCTTCCTCGACGCAAGCGACTACCAGGTGATTCCCTCGACCAAGGTCGAACGGCGATTCCACACGATCCTGGGTGCACAGAGCCGCAATGTGACCGAGTACCGGTTGACCTGGGCGATCGACGACAGCGGGGGCGAGAGCCCTCCTGCCACGTACAGCGGCGCGGACCTACAGCACCACGGCCCCGAGATCGCCTACGGGGGGGCAAATGGCCTGTATGTAGCCATCTATCGCAGCGAGGGGGCCTGGGCGTAAATGCATAGCTTCTGGCTCAAAGACTGGTGGTCGGGCAAGGGGCCTCTGCGATCGATCACGCTGTGGATGAACAAGACCGCCCGGTGGTGCAACAACTTCACGGTCGAGGCGCCGCTGGTCGCGGATCCCAACACTGACGGCCTCCGGATCTGGCTTGACGTGGAGAACGTTCTCGACCACTTGTGGAAGGTCACGTTCAACGCTGACCGCGACGAGTTCACGGTAGGGGCGGGGTGGGTGTATGACGGGAGCACGCAACACCAGAAGGCAGCCGAGACCTTCCCGCTGACCACGGACACTGATGTGTGGCTGGTCGTCAAGTACTACAACAACCCGTCGACATCCAGCGAACTCACGTTTGTGACCAATACGGCGGACGAGCCGGAAGAGGACTACCAAACTGATGAGGTGATCGGGAGCGAAGCCGCGAGCCTCACCTGGTCGGGGTGGGTGCAGTATGTCTACCGCATCGCCACCGTGTCCAAGGCTGAGAAGGCAGCCATCAACTATCACCTCGAGCCAATCAATCAGCTCGGCGGATTGACCGTGGTCCGGCAGGTGATGACGAACTTGCGGTACGTGAACAACGGGGACGGGACTGGGAAGTTCGTGCGGACGTATGTCAGCGAAGTCTATGTGGGAGGGGTCTTGCGAAGCGTGTCCAACCCATGGGATACTGATCTGCTCGACACGGGGCCCTGTCCCGACGAGACTGGAGGTGAGGAGGCGTGAGTGAGCATGTCCTCCAGTTACTGGCCAATGGGGCGCTACTGATGATCGGTGGGCGACTTATGCTCGAATGCTGCTGCGAGGAAAGCAGTTCATCCGAGTCGAGCTCTTCGGAAAGCAGTTCGTCTGAGTCGAGCTCTTCGGGAAGCAGCTCTTCCGAGTCGAGCTCCTCCGAAAGCAGCGGGTCCGAATCCAGCCTGTCCTCAGAGAGCAGTTCGGAGGAATCAAGCTCCTCCGGAAGCGGCTCGGAGGGGTCGGCCTCAGAGGAATCGAGCTCCGAATCCAGCCTGTCCTCAGAGAGCAGTTCGGAGGATTCGAGTTCGTCAGAGGATAGCGATTCCGACAGTGGGACGGGACCGTCTCCTGAGTGTGGTGATCCACCGCCCGGAGGGGTTGGTACGTTCTTCTATGCTACGGTCAGCGGCGCACCCACGGCTGCCGAGCTGGATAGAGGCCCCGACATCACCCCCGAGGGGGAAGATGATCACCCGTGTCGGTCCATGTGTCGTGGGGGGGATCCGCCAGACTGGCCGTGGGAGGAGCAGTACGTCTGCCCGAATGGTACCTACCTGGTCACATGGGGAGGGAACAACTGGACCGGCATGCATGTGGACGACATAGGGACGCGAGGACGCCACATGGGCTTTGTGGCGGATGCGGGAGAGGGGTGGAGAGTCACTGTCGATCACTACATGTGCTACACGTTCCGCACGACCGCGAACCTCCCTTGTACGGGGATCTACCCCCCGGCCGCGATGTCCCTAACCTGGGAAGCCCCGTGCCGCGGGCCTTACGGCCTGAGCATTTCGTGCGTGTTGCCATAGAGAGGATTCACAAGAGACATGGCCGAGCTCACGCCAAACGAACAGCAACAGATAGCTCAAGTGTACCGAGACGTCTGCCGACAGATCAAAGCGAACGGAAACGAGACGCTAAGCGCTTTGGTGCGTCAGACAGAGGATCTCTTCGCACGTAACCCCCACTGGACAGAGTGTCAGCGTACATCCCGCCGTCGGGCGATACTCGACATGTGGGGGCGAGAGCAGTCGAAGCAGACGCCGGTCCCGAACGCGCCAGTCCCGGCGCGCGAAGCCCCTGAACCTGTCGACTTGGTGATCCCCCTCTCCAATGCGTCGAAGGGGGGGCGCGATCGGGAACTGAAGTACCTGTTGCGCTCTGCAGAACAGCACATACGGGGCCTGCGGAAGGTGTGGATTCTCGGCACCCATCGCCCGTCGTGGCTGACGGGAGTTGAGTTCGTGGATGTGGCCGACAACCAGAAGCGCAAGAGCTGGAATATCCTCCGGAAGTTCCGGGCGCTTCTTGACTGCGACACGACGGACCGTTTCATCAAGGCCAGTGACGACACTGTGTTCCTCACCCCGATCGATGTCGATACGTGGACGGTCGTCAAGGGGAAGCAGCTACGCCAGGTCACCCCGGGGAAGCGATCGTCGTTCTGGACGAAGTGCCACTCTCGCACGCGGGATTGGCTGGCAGCTCACGGATTCGGAACGGTGAACCACGATACCCACGCCCCGTGTGTGCTGTCACAGGGCGGGCTTCAGGGCATGTTCGACGTGTTCACCGAGGACGAATGGAGGAAGGGCCGCGGCTGGGCACTGTGGAGCCTGTATTACAACATCACCCCACCCACTCAGGGCGAGGTGTGTCTGTGCCGCAAGACCAAAGTGACTTTTGAGCGGAGCGCCCGATCAGAGACCATTGAGCAGGTGCGCCGGCGTTGCCGGGGGAAGCTGTTTGCCGGGTACAACAACCCAGGGCTCACTGATCAGCTCCTGGCCTACTTTGAGGCATGCTTCCCGAGTCCATCTCGGTTCGAGTTGTCCGATGAGCTGACGCCAGAGGCGGGAGGCCCATCCCGCTCGTTCACCTGGCAAAGCGCCCCTGTTGAGCGGCCGGCCACGGGCGCCGAGCACGTTCTCGACGATATAGCACACGAGGCCCCGGTCGCGGATGTACTTGCCGCTGTCTCCAGGGACTGCCAGCACCCCCTTGTCGTACTCTCGCCTGATCGCGCGGCGGAAGTCACGCCGTGGTTCAAGGACCGGGCATCCAGGATCGAAACAGTGACCGCCGAAGCGCCATCGGCCATTGAGGCACAGATCCGTCTCAGGCTGCATGTTGGGGTGATCAAGGAAGTCGTGCTGCTCCTGCCAGGCTGTGGGCCGGAACTGCGCGAGAGCCTGGGGTCCGACATTGGTCTACCAGTCTATGACTTGCACGATGCCATTTGGAGGCGGCCCGAGCCGCCGCCATCCCTGGAGGAGGTAGCATTCATCGTGCCCATCCGCGATCTGCAGGCCGACTCCGATCGGATGGCTTCGTTTGAGTTCGTGATTGGGCGCATCTTGGACGCCCACCCGGGAGAGGTCATCGTTGTGGAGCAGCTCCGCCCAGGGCAGTCCAGGCTGGCTCTCCCGGGTGGGTGTCGATCGGTGGTGCTCGAGAGCATGGAGGAAGGGATTGAGAAGTCCAAGCTGATCAACATGGCGGCCCAGGAGGCCACGAAAGCCGTACTGTGGATCCACGATGCAGACTGCTGGGTTCCGTTCCTCGAAGTCATGCGGCAGGTGGGCGACGAGGAGGCCATCAAGCCCTTCAGGGAAGTCTGGCGGCTCAATGCCGACCAGACGGCACAGCTCTTCAGTGACGGCGCAGTGGTATGCTCGAGACCGAAGAAGCGAAGCAACAACTGGGGCGGCGGATCCCTGATCGTTCGACGGGAGAAGTTCCTCGCGATCCGAGGCTATGACGAGCGGTTCATCGGCTGGGGGGGAGAGGACAACGACTTCGGCGATCGAGTGCAGCAGAGCCTGCGGACGGCAGAGCTGAGTGGGGTCATCTGTCTCCACCTGTGGCACGACAGGGATCGGGGGCAGCTGCTTCGGAGTTCCGACGGGGCCAGGAAACTCAGGACCGCCCGGGCCATGACACCCGTTGAGCGCATCAGAGACGTCGTGGGCCCGTTTCCCCTGCCGGAAGCAACAACAGCGCCACCCGACCAGCCTCCACGGTTCGCCCCCATTGAGGTGACCCCCCGGGCTGCTGAACGCTGCGAACGTGAGACGGTTATGGTCATTCCGTTCTACCCGCCGGCAAATGCGGCGGAGCGCGATATGCGTTCGCGAGCTCTTCACCGCACGGCCGAGCGCATCCTGAGCGTCCAGCAGCACCTCCCTCTGATTGTCATCGTGGAATTGGTGGATCGGCAAGCGTATGCCGCAGATATCGTGCATCCCCGGGTTGTGTACCACCCCATTTCCGTGGGCACGGAGAATGCGGCTCTGATGCAGAAGGAGGCGAGCCTTAACGCCATTCTGGCCCGGTATGCCCGAGAGAACGACATAATCAGCGATGACGACATCTGGAGCCCGGATCCCTGGTGGCTCGTAGGTATCGTTGATCGCATCAAATCGGGCACGATCGTCCACGGATTCGGGTGGATTGCGGACACCCGCAGCGATCGGTGTTGGTGGAGCTATGGGCACTGGCAGGAGCATGGGGGGAAGGGGAACGTCGCAAAGGGAGGCACTTACGGCTTCTCTCATGCGCTGTGGGAAGCCATTGGCGGCCTCAACTATCTGGCGTTTGCTGGTGGGGGCGATGCCCTTCTCCTCGAGGAGCTCGTCGCCGGCAAACACACCAGCGATGTCCGCGCGTTCGGCGAGCGTCCGAGCATCGTGAGTGTCATCCGACCAGGTCTTCCGAAGTACGCACTCACGCATTGCCCCACAGTGGTCTACCACGAACACCACGGCGATCACAAGCTGAGGGCATACACCGGGCGCATGACACTGATGGACCGCTTCGCGAACGTATCTGACCATGTGCGCCTGGGGCGGAGTGGTCTCCTTGAATGGCGCCGGCCAGGCTGCCTTCTGCAACGGTGCCTGGAGCGCCGAAGTGAGCTGCAGACAACGGATGATGTCGATCGCATCTTGATCGAGGAACTGCGAAGGGGGGCCATTCTGTGACACGCTGCACGCGACCATGGACGGATTTGTATCTGCGTTGGGATCTCGCCTCGTGTTGCTGCTTCCTGGCCGCCAAGAGGCGCCAGCGCACTCCCCTCTGGGGCTCCCTGGACAGCGTGGGCGCTGTGTTCAACTCGCCGCTCTTCCAGGAGATCCGGGAAGAGATGTCTCGTGAGGGGGCCGCGGCCGTGTGCGACGGCTGCCTGCGGTGCAATGACCTGGCCACGGATGACAGCGTCGATACGGACAGCCGCGTCGTGCTTGCGCCCAAGCGGATCACGGTGACAACGTCGCTGATCTGTCAGGCCGACTGCGCCTACTGCCAGGTGCCGTGCTCCAAGCTATCCCCCAAGCGTCCCCCACGGGCCAAAGTGGAAGCCTTCTGTGAATCGCTAAGCGACGTCCGATCAGTTGTCTATACGGGTGGGGACCTGTTCGCGCTTACCGACGACCTGATCGGTGTATGGATGGAGCCCGTTGTGAAGCACGGACTCGACTGTCTGATCATCACCAACGGAATCGGCCTGACCCAGGTACGATATGACCGATGGTGCCGACACCCAGGCGTCCGTTTGAGCATCACGCTGGACACATTGAACCCGACTGTCTACCGGAAGCAGAGGGGCCCCCAGGGGTGGTTGACTGTCCATGACCGGCTCGCCAGGATAGCACAGAGCGCCCCGGGCAACCGGATCCAGGCCAATGCTACCGTGACCGGCCTCAACCTGCACTGTGTGAGTAACCTAATCAGGTGGGCCGGGGATGTCGGGATCACCCATCTCCTCGTGAACCCGGTTGAGCCCACCACTAGGTTCAGGCGCCATGCCCATGCCAGCATCTTCGGCCCCGGGTGCACCGAGCGCTCGTATCTGCAGGTCCGCCTGCGGGTCCTTGAGTGGATCGACGTCGCTGCCAAGGCAGGCGTCCACCTTATAGGTGTAGAACGGATGAGGCGTGTGAATGAAGCGGCCTGGACCGCTCAACAGAAGGAAGCCCCAGCAGTGACATAGCTACCCCTTTGCACCCCTCCTGCAGACCCTCTGCAGCGCCTTTGACCGACGCTCTACTCTCTATCCCCACACCCGGGGAGCTGGCCGTGTGCCCACCCACGAGCCACAACCATCTCGAACACCGCGCCACAACCATCGCCGCCGCTACAGCCACCCTAACTTCTGAATTGGGCTCCCCCCATAACTGAGGCATAGCAAACGAGCTTGGCCGGCGCTGGAAAAAGGGGATGGCTCACATCATGTTGATGAGTTGAACGTCAACAGATGTGAGGACACCAAATGATAGCGCTACGACTAACCTCCGTCACAGTACTTGCCGCCTGCATGCTGTACTCCATGACGTGCCTGGGAGCCGATGCCCCCAAGGACATGATGCTTGTACCCACAGGTGAGTTCACCTTGGGGAGCGATGGCAAGGATCGAGATGAAGACCGCCATGAGCGCCCGGTCCATCAAGCCCGCACCGGGGCATTCCATATCGACATCAATGAGGTCACAGCGACCCAATACGCCGAGTTCCTGAACGCGACGGGGAAGACACAAAATGTCGCAGGACACGCCTACCTTGGTGAGGATCGGTACGCCGTGATTGAGAGAGTGGACGAACGTTGGCGACCCAGGAAGGGCAAGGACAAATGGGCCATGGTCAACGTCACGTGGTATGGAGCTGGTGCCTTTGCCGAGTGGGCAGGAAAACGGTTACCCACCGAAGCCGAATGGGAAAAGGCAGCTCGCGGTACCGATGCGCGCAGATTCCCCTGGGGCAACGAACCCGACGAGTCCCGAATCCGCTTCGGTCAAGACAAAGTAGGGGCCACCGGCACTCGCCCCAAGGGCGCCTCACCATACGGCTGCCTGGACATGGCAGGTAACGCCTGGGAATGGACAAGCTCTTCCTTCCGCCCTTACCCATACGATCCTGATGATGGGCGGGAAGACGCGGGCTCATCTGACCGCAAAGTAGCCCGTGGAGGAAGCTGGACCGGTGAACCCCACATCTTCACCACGACCTACCGGTTCAGGCCATTCCCGAGCTTTGCCCATCGCTACCTCGGATTCCGCTGTGCGAAGTCGGCGGAATAGGAAGCACCTAACATGGTCCGCCACCTTGCATGGTGGGTGAAGCAGATAAGCAGGCAAAGGACACAACATGCTGCCCGAAATCCACAAGGTCTCTACCGCCTTTCTCTGCGCCATCTGCGCCCTCCTCCTCTCCACCGGTTGCGTAAGCATCGCCCCGCCAGGTCCCAAAGCTCATCTATACGTGGCGGACACAGGAGACGACACGTGGTCGGGGAGACACCCCCGGGCGGTCACCGGCGGCGGTCCGTTCGCCTCACTCCAGCGCGCGCAGACTGAAGTCCGCCGTCTCAAACAGGCCGGGGCACTCCCTCCCGGCGGGCTCATCGTGCAGCTCGAGTCAGGCCAGTTCGAGCTCAACGAAGCCTTTGCCCTGACCGCGGAAGACTCAGGCATGCCCGCCGCCCCCATCACCTATCGCGCCGCTCCCGGAGCGAAGGTCCGGTTGATCGGCGGCCGACAGATCACCAACTTCACCCAGATCACCGATTCTGCGATCGTCACCCGGCTTGACGACAACGCACGCGAAACCGTCGTCGTCAGCGACCTGCAAGACTTGGGCATCACTGACCTCGGCTCGGTTGTCGGCAACAGCAATCGCCTGGAACTGTTCTTCCAGGACGTGCCCATGACTATGGCCCGTTGGCCCAACGAGGGATTCACGCGCATCGTTGACCTCGTGGGTGGTGCCCCACACAAGATCCACGGGATCCCCGGAGACAAGATCGGCGCCTTCACCTACAAGGGAGATCGGCCGCAACGCTGGATGGATGAGCCCGAAGTCTGGCTGCACGGCTACTGGTTCTGGGACTGGGCTGATCAACGCCAACGGATCGAGAACATTGATCTGGAACGAAAGACCATCACCCTCGAGCCTCCGTACCATGGCTACGGCTACAGACGCAACCAGTGGTATTACGCCCAGAACGTCCTGGCCGAGCTCGACGCACCGGGCGAGTGGTACCTCGACAAGCGGGCAGGGAAGCTCTACTTCTGGCCCCCTTCCAGCCTCACCGAAGGCAAAGCCATCGTGTCGGTTATTCCGAGCATCGTGACGACACAGGGCACGTCCTATGTCACCTTCCAGGGCTTCACAATCGAGGCGTCCCGTGGAACGGCCATGATCATCCGCGGGGGCACGGGAATGCGCGTGGTCGGTTGCACGATCCGCAACACCGGCGGGTCAGCCGTGAGTGTCGGAGGAACCGGGAACGGCGTGATCGGCTGCGATGTCTACGGTACAGGCAGCGGGGGCATACACCTCAGCGGCGGGGATCGCAAGACACTGAACTCGGCCGGGCTCTTCGCCGAGAACAACCACGTTCACCACTACGCTCGCTGGAAACGTGTCTACCAGCCAGGCATCACACTTCACGGCTGCGGGAATCGCGCGTCCCGCAACTTGATCGACAACGCCCCGCACATGGGCATGGGATTCGGTGGCAACAACCACCTCATCGAGCTCAATGAACTGCACAGCGTCTGTTACGAATCCAATGACGCAGGCGCCATGTATACCGGCCGAGACTGGGCCCAACGCGGGACCGTCATCCGCAACAACTACCTGCACCACATCAACGGCTTCGAAGGCCGCGGCTGTGTCGGCGTCTACCTCGATGACCAATTCAGCGGAACGGAAATCTCCGGCAACCTCTTCTACAACGTGACCCGGGCTGCCATGATCGGGGGGGGACGCGACTGCACCATCGAGAACAACATCTTCGTGAACTGCGTCCCGGCAACACATGTCGATTCCCGGGGGTTAGGCTGGGCGGCTCGAGGCGGCGACGGACTCAGGAAGAAACTCGAGAAGATGCCCTACACAACCCCGCCGTGGAGTGTGCAGTACCCGAGTCTGGTGAGCATTCTGGAAGACGAACCGATGGCGCCCAAGGGGAACGTGATCGCCCGCAATATCTGTATCGGCGGTAAATGGGGATCTTTCGGGGCGAAGGCCAAACCCCTGGTGACGTTCACCGACAACCTGCTGGAGGAGGACCCGCTCTTTGTGGATGCTGAGAAACTGGACTTCCGACTCCGCAAGAACTCCCCTGCCTGGGCCCTCGGATTCGAGCCCATCCCATTCGGAAAGATCGGCGTGTATGATGCCCCTGAGCGGGCTTCCTGGCCGGTCGCCAGTCCGGTTCGCCCCATGATCAAACGTGCTGCCGCTCCAGCACATGCCCGTAAGAGAGCCGTCGTATTCACCGTACCGCATACAACCAGGTCACCCGTCATCGACGGAATCATCATACCGGATGAATGGTCGGTCACCGATCCAAGACGAACAATGTCGGTGGCACAGGGCCTGAAAGGGCACAAAATCTCCCCGCCAAGCCGGGCCTGGCTGCAGTGGGATACCGACGCGCTCTATGTAGCGATAGACAACGCGATCAACCCAAAATTCCCGATCCAGCCCGGCAACACGTGGGGCCAGGACGATGCGGTGGAGCTCGCCTTCTGTAACCCCGGTTCGGGCAAGGACGCCCCGATCCTCGTGCTGCGCGGCTTCCCCTCCGGTCATTTCGAGAGCTCGGATGAAGCGGGAGCACTCCCTCTGTCCGTTAAACGTGCCGCCAAAGGAGTCCGGTTCCAAGCCCGGCAGGTCAGCGACAAGAGCTGGATCACCGAGTGGCGCATCCCTTTCAGGTCCCTCGATATTGATCCGGCCAAGCACCGCAAGATCCAGTTCAACCTGAGCGTGCGCAAGACCGCCGACAACCAGTGGGTCGAGTGGCAGGGCACTGGCGGAAGCACGTGGAAGGTCGACAACGCCGGCATCCTAGAGTTCGGCAAGTGAGCATTTCTTCGATACGAAGGCGTCGAAGCTTGTCTTCGCGATCCGACTGATCCGACAAAGCCAACTGAGCCGATTCAGACCGGGGCACAAGGAAGAGACCAATGACGACACACGATATGGCCAAAGCGGCAAAGAACGCCTCGATACACTTGGCCGCCATGTCCACCGACCGGAAGAACGCGGCACTGGCGGCAGTCGCCGATGCGCTCGCCCGTGAACGCGAACAGATTCTGGCAGCCAACGCAGCCGATCTACAGGCTGCGAAGGAAAACGACCTGGCATCGCCGCTGCTCAAACGGCTCAAATTTGATGACAAGAAACTCGCCGACGTCGTCGACGGTATCGAGAGCCTGATCGGCCTGCCTGACCCGGTCGGCCAAACGCAAAGCGCCACCGAACTCGACGCCGGGCTGAATCTCTACCGCGTCACCTGCCCGATCGGCGTCATCGGCGTTATCTTCGAGTCACGCCCCGATGCACTCGTCCAGATCTCGACCCTCTGCCTGAAAAGCGGGAATGCCGTATTGCTGAAGGGAGGCAGCGAGGCGGTCAACACCAACCGGGCGCTGGCCGCAGTGATCACAGAGGCCTCCGTTGAGGCTGGTCTCCCGGAAGGTTGGCTGCAACTGCTTGAGACACGTGCTGATGTCCAGGAAATGCTCAGCATGGATGAGAACATCGACTTGCTGGTCCCACGCGGCTCAAATGAGTTCGTCAAGTACATCATGGACAACTCGAACATCCCGGTTCTCGGCCACGCTGACGGAATCTGTCATGCCTACGTCGATGCGGCAGCAGACGTCGGCAAAGCTGTTGCCATCGCGGTTGACTCGAAATGCCAATACGTAGCCGTCTGCAACGCGCTGGAAACACTCCTCGTCCACGCATCCATCGCCGAGGCGTTTCTGCCCGTTGCCCAGGCGGCCCTGACAGAGAGAGGCGTCGAACTGCGTGGATGCTCCCGTACACGACAGATCATCGAGGTCGACCAGGCTACGGAAGAGGATTGGCGCACCGAGTACCTTGAGCTGATCCTGTCCATCCGCGTGGTGGACAGTCTCGACGATGCGGTGGCTCACATCAATACCTACGGTTCCGGGCACACCGATGTGATCGTGACTGAAGCCAGGCAGAGCGCAGACCGCTTCTTCGCATTGGTGGACTCCGGGGACATCTTCTGGAACTGCAGCACCCGCTTCAGCGACGGGTTCCGCTACGGTCTTGGAGCCGAAGTCGGCATCAGTACCAACAAAATCCACGCCAGAGGCCCGGTCGGACTCGATGGCCTCGTAATCTACCAATGGCGTCTCATCGGCAACGGCCAGACCGTCGCCCCCTACGCCGACGGGGAAGCAAGCTTCACCCACAAACCCCTGGACGCGCCCTGCCCTCTCTAACGGCTCGATGTGGGCAGATGCGCACCGTCTGAAGGCCTTTCGGATGCGTCAGCAACTTGATCCGTTCAACGGATCAGCCAAAGCGTGCCGGCAGAGTCATTGCCACCTCTGGCGCTGACTGTCGCCTCGATTACGAGCTTGGCGCCGAGCGGTTTGCCCGTGGGATTGAGCGTGTAAACGTTGCCGCTCGAACCTGCCCCTGCCCAACCGTGGTGTTTGTCCTCACTGAGCGTCTTACCATCGGCGAGGAGGCGCGTGGTCTGGATCGATAGACCATGCGCACCGCGCGTGTATTCCCATTCGACCTCAAACGCTTCTGGCCTTGTAAGGTGTGTGGTCACATCGAAGCGCAGCGTTACGGGTTCCTCCGACACCTGTTCGGGAGACCATGTCCCGATACGTATCAAGTTGCGTTTTAGTAGCATCGAGAGAGGAATAGAAAGATCGCGGGGACGCATCTTCCCGGCCACAATCTGTTCTGCGACACTGTCCAGGCGCTGAGTGAGTTGCGTCGCGTCGTCAGCCTGCGCCTGCAATTGCGCCAGGTCGGCCCGGCTGCCACCGCAACGTTCGACGAACTCACGGTATCGCTCAATCGAGGCGTTCAGTGCCACGTGGAGCGGTGACATCAGTTGTGCGGCGCGGCTGACGGCAGTGGCCGCGGCGCTTGAACGTTCCTCCGTCGCTGCTTCACTCAAGATAGCGGCGATGCGGCGATGGATGCTGATCTTCATGCTCTGCAACTCGAGCAAGCCGAAGGCCGTTTCGGCAGCGCGCAACGTGAGTGCATTGCGCCTTGCGACAGCGCTCAGCTGCGCGAGCTTCCTCCGCGGCACAGGCATGAGCTCAGGTACGTGCGACACGTTCTCTGCGAAAGCTGGCTTCTTCTCGAGCAAATCCGCGCAAATCCGGGACGGCAGGGCTGTAAACAGTCGGCGCATATCTTTGGAGGAGAGAGAGGCCGTCTGTGGCGTTCGCGGGAACGGCGCGAAGAGTGCCTGTTCGACTAGGGTACCACTGCCCGGAGTGTGGACATCGAACCACCATCCAGCAAAGCGACGGAAGAAATCCGCGCGCGATGTTGAGGCGGGATTCCACGAGCACTCAGCAGCGTAAATCAGCCCCATCATGCTGTTCTCCAGTAGCGCGCCGTAACGGAACTCCCACGTCGTGCAGTAGGCGCCGCCACAGTGTGCGGTTGCGCCAGCCCGGTAGAAACCACGGATTCCGCGAAATGTGGTCGGAAAATCCGGCCAGATCCGCGAGTAGCTGACCACTGCCGGACAACAGAAGATGTCCGCGAAGCCGCAGTCCTGGTACTGCCGGATAGTTGGGTAGCTAGCCGGTCCGTGGTAGATCCACTCGGTCGGAATGCAGTCCTTTGCCATAGCCGCGTGGTTCTTCAGTGTCATGTCGCTCAGCTCGTCGCTGGGGCCACGGTGTGACGGCCAGAACATCATGGTACGACCGTGTTTCTTGACCAATTCACTGAGTCGGGTCATGTGCAGGGCATAAAGGCCGCCAGCACCGTGCTCCGCAGCGTACGCACGGCACGCGCCACAACGAGCGAAGCCGTGCTCGAACTCGTCGCCGCCAACGTGGATGTAAGGGCTGTCAGGGAAGGCCTCGGCGAGTTCAGAAAAGACACGATCCAGCACGTCCCATGTCCGTGGCGCCAAGGTACAGAACACCCCTGGTCTACCCGCCTCGCGGAGGTCCGCGAATTCCTCGTGCGCCAACACGGCTCCAGCGTGGCCAAGCGACTCGAACTGGGGAATCAGCCGGACATGGTAGCGCCGTGCGTAGCTGGAAAGCTCACGCGCCTTAGCGTGCGTAAATGTGCCGTCGCGGCCGAGAAATGGGTATTCCCGAAACCGGAAGTCATCCTCCATGTAGAACAACAGTGCGTTCGTCTTGCAGCGCGCCAGTTCACGGATCAAGCGTTTCACATAGGGCACGTGCACAGTCTGTCCGCGCGCGATGTCGTATTGCACGATGCGTTCGCGGAACGCAGGAGCATCGTCAATGCTGCACGCAGGTGCGATCACGGCCCCGGCCGCCGCGTGGATAAGCTGCGCGAGCGTCATCGCGCCATAGAATGCTCCGGCCGCATCCGCGCCGGTGACCATGGCGCCGCGGTCCGTGACGGCAAGCGTGTAGGCGCCATTCACCGTCGCACCTGTCGGCGAGACCAGAAGCGTGATGGTGGTTGTCGCTTCCTGGGCGGCTGGTGTGAGACGGAGCGTGACACCTGTGCGCTCTGCGACGATGTCACGCAGTTCCGACGCCGTGTGATTCAGTGTCGGCGGCGCGGCAATAGTGGTCCGCCCATCAATAATCATTGGGGGACCGCTGCTGAGCTCGATCTGCGACGGCAACGGGATTAGGGATACGCCGGCCGCCGCGAGAGAACGCATGGTGTGCAATGCCTGCCTTGTGGTCTCATCCAAGACGACCACGAACGCGGGCATCGGGCGGCCGGAGCAATGGCGATACACCGTCCACCCGTCATCGGTCACTGCCCCGCTGATGAACAGATCTATATGGCCGCGTTCTCTGTCCGCAGCAGTAACGCTCGCAGTGAGATCGATCCGGTCCCGGTTCTGCGCGTTCCAACGGTCACCGTTCGTCGCCACCGGCCCCGTGTAGACCAGCGCACCGTTTGGGCTATCTCTGCGGATCAGGAGCTCATAGCGAGTGCCACGCCCAGTATAGGCCACGACATTGCACGGTCGCAGCCAGAACGCAGCCAACGCCTCCTTGGCCGGAAGTGGATAGCACAACCGCACACTGGCACCAGTGTCGAGTCGGCCAAGGTGTCCTTCACCGAGCGGGGAAGGTCGAACCGGCTCAACGGCCTGAGCAGCATGCTCACCGAACTGCTCCCAAGCTGGGACGGCTGCCCCCTTGCAGACCGGAAGTAGTAGGCAAAGCACAAGTGTTGCAGCGGGGGCAGTCAGTCGCGTTCGTGTGTACGGCCGGGTGGAAATGGTCGAATTCGGCATGGCGAGTTCTCCGAGCTTCTGCCCTCTGGCTGTGCGTGCCCTCGATGGTGTTCACAGCGGAGTAGCTACTACCCCGGACAGCTACATCGTCTTGATTGGTCGGCAAGGCGTGCATCAGAACACGTGAGTTCCGGTTGTCTGCCTCACCAGCGCATATCGGCGTAGGGGTCGTCGCGTGGAGCGCGCTGATCGGTGTAGAAGCGCTCCTCTTTGGCCTCGGTGCCCCCTCCAGACAGGCACGACGACCAGACCGCTCCTCCCTGAACCCCCAAGTTTCCCAGCACAATGCTGTAGAGGCGTTCGGTGTTGACCCGGCTGAAGACCAGATCAGGCCGTTGCTCAGGATCAAAGTCCTCGGGCAAGGCAGAAACCCAGACGATCTCGCCTTTGCCGACGGGAATGCTCGCCAAGACCCCCGTCTCACAGCGCCACCCGGCGTCCGGGAGTGTCGCCACGACCGGTACAGTCAACTTCTTCCGCCAGTGAATGGCAGCCGGAGAGACGCCGCGGAACGCGGACGGGAGCTCCCCTGACAGCGGATTCAGCCACAGTTCATTTGCCCTTGCCCCGAACACCCCGCCGACGGCCTCGATCAACATCTGGGTCTCAGCTTCAGAAAGCCCGGCAGCCAGGAGCGTCCCCCCACTGTTCAGGAACGGTTTGATGGCGGAGGCATTTCGGTTCAGCCATGCTTCCCCGCCTCGCGGCACGATGAGCACGTGCCCGGCGCCCTGCACAGGGCAGTCCGCGGCTGCAGCACGCAACGCAGACAACGGTGCACTTGCGGATGTCGCAACCAGCATGGCGATCCCCGTCGGTCGAGGTCGCCACGTCTCAATGTCTGCCACAACGTTCCCCAGAAGCCTGTCGGCGACAGGGCCACGCCCGACACGGCCACTCACATCGAGCTGACAGAAAACCATGCGTCCAGCCCCCTCTGTGACCTCCCATAGCGGCGTATAGCGCAAGTCAAACCCCGTATCGACCAAACTCCTGAACGGGCCGATGTGTGGCTTCTCCACGACAATCGACGCCACAACGCCCAGTTGCGAACACCGCCAAACGCGGTCCCAGCGCTGTACGGTGTCCAGGCTCTCTGGAGGGCCATCAAGGGGAGCGAGTGTCGTTCCGCCACGCCAGTTGGTCAACTCGTCGTTGCGCATTCCCCTCAGAATGGAGTGGCCGGCGTCTCGAATCCAGACACGGCGTGCACCAGGTGTGAAACAACGCAGACTGAACGTCCGCCGCAGAGCCTCGGCGGTCTGCTCGAAGACCAGCACCTGCAGACCTGCCGCAACCCGCTGCGACAGATCAGAAACCAGTTGGGAACCTGCCACCTGCCCCAGTGCATTGCAGCCGATGGCCAGGACGCGTGCATCTGCCGGCAGCTGAGCAGCCGGGGAGATGATGGGGATAGTCAGTCCGACCTCGCGCAGCGCGGCCAAAGTCTTGCCTCCCGGGTCGCACAACACCCACCCCGACAGAAGCCGCTCCTGCTGACGTGGCACAGGATAGACCTGCAAGCCGAAGGGCCTCACGGGGACTGTCGTGCCGTTGGTGGACACACTGGCCGTAACCCGCAAATCCGTACGATCCTCAACGGAAGGAGCATCGAACCGGAACTGCAACCGGGCGGACTCCGCCGGAGCCACGGTGGAGGCCCCCGTGCCTCCGGCAATGACCTGCCCGTCACCTGTCACCTGCCAGCTCACCGAGAAGGTGGTCGACCTGCGTCGATCGTTCAGCAACACGATGCTCTTGGCCACGGTTTCGCCGGAGCGGAATGCGTGGTCCTGGGCGAACCAGTGCTCCTCCGGGCCGCCAATATAGGCGTAGAGAGGAGCGATCAGCTCAGGCATCACCCTCCCGCGCATCGTGGGCTCGACATACTCCTTCTCTTCGGGACGTCCCAGGTCGAAAAGGCAGCGAATCTCCCCGCCGCCGCCGTGGGCGTATTGCCAAACATCCGCAGAGAAGCCGGGGCGCTGCAGATTCTCCCAGTCCGTCTCAATTGGCAAGTCCGGAACGGTCTGTCGAAGCACACCGCCCTCGGTCCGTTTGATCAACCGGCGCCAGGTGTTCTCCCATGCATTGACACCCCCGGAGATGCCCCAGGTGCGCCAGGCCGGCAACATGGCCTCGTAGTAGCGAGACGAGCAAACATCCAGAGTCGGAGGATAGGCGTGGCAAAAGTAGCCGTACGACGAACGCCAGGACTTCCCCTTGGCATCCCAGGCGATGTCGTAGTAGCCCACATAGTCGTGTTCCTCGAGCTTGTACGCCTCCTCGCCCAGGAGGATCGCTCCGTACTCGGTCATCACCGGCTCGTTGGTCCACCAGTTGGTCGGATCGCGCATCTGGAAATCGCCCGGATATGGCGTAGCCTGCTCGGCCATATACATCGGTTTCTCGCCCTCCTCTGCCCAGACACGCAGCCATTCCCGCAAGTCCTGGAGTTCCGGCCAACCCAAGTAGTTGTTGAGGTTGTAGATATCGCCGGTCTTCCCGCAGGCATGGTTGTAGGTTGGCCGGGTGGGATCGAGCCCACGCACGTAGGCGTTGGACTTCAGCATGGCCGCCTCTTTGATCGCGGATGAAGACTCCGGCTCGAACGTCATTTCCCCATCCAACACCAACGGGTTCTGGTCCTGCCTGTAGCAGTTCAGGTTCATGTTCATGCGCCACAAGACGAGCGATGGGTGATTCCAATCCTTACGCACACGTTCGCGCACAACGGGCGTCCAGCGATCCCAGGTCTCCGGCTTGTCCATCCGGCGATAGACACTGTGGCCGATGCCCAACGGGCTCACGGCGCAGAGCATGCCGAGCTCGTCGCAGACCTCCAGTAGGTGGCTCGCCACCTCCGGCTTGCCCGGACGATCCGTTTCCCCCAGATAAACGAAGTTGTAGCCGGCCTCGAGTGCGCCCGTCACCCAATGCCGCATGGCGTCCTTCGTGGCCCAACCCAGCTTGAAGCCGCAGTACGACGACGGCACGAGGTTGAGCTTGATCCCATTCAAGTAGAAGAACTTCCCCCGAATCTCGAACTCCCGGAAGCCGAAACGCTCGGGCAATACCTCGTCGATGACGCGTCCGCTCTGGATCAACGCGACATGTAATGTGTAGAGTTTGGAATTGCCGATCTCCCAAAACGTCGCCTCCGGCCAATCCGTTGCGCACTCCGCAATCGCTGCCCCGGCGGCCACGCGCGCCTCGAAACGCTTGACCACGGCCTCGCCATCGCGAACTTCGCAGCGTATGCTCAAACCGGCGGGCATAGCTCCATCGGCGGGGGAGAGCAGCTCCGAGGCAACCCAGATCGTCTTCTCGGCGGCCGTCGTCACAATCCGACAACGCCCCAGGCGAGCGCTGCCTTCCCGCGGCTCCGAGACCAGGAACACATCCCCGGCGATGCCCATCACCGGCAGCATCGCCTGCCACGATTTGCTGGGCTTGGTCAGAAGTCCGGGCAGAATGTCCCAGCTGTCCCGAGCTTGAACCAGGATCGCCAGCTTCAGCGGTTGTCCGGGCCGAGCGAAACGGGTCACCTCAACAGTTCCGCCCATGTAACCTGTACTGCCAGCCTCGACCCCGTCGCAGTACACCCGTGCGTCAGTCGACACCCGATCCAGCTGGACCAGGATCCGGCGCCCGTCCCAGGCTTCCGGCACCGTCAGTTCGCGCTCGAACCAGCCGAACCGCAGCGTGTGACTGCGGGTGCGTGCGAGATCGTCCGTGTGCCAGTAAACCTTCCCACGCCAAGACCAATGCCGGCTGTTCCAGGATCCAGGGACTTTAAGGAAGCCCCATTGATCGTCGGTCGGCGGCGTGATGCCCGGGGCAGCGGGACGATCGATCTTGGCGATGCGCAGGTTGTCGAGCCAGACCGTGCCCTTGCAACCGGAATTGGCCCCATGGTTCCGCAGAATCAGGATCTTGACCGCGCTTGTTCCCGGCGGGGCCACGAATCCACACTCGATGGTCTTCCACTCGGGGAGACTCCCGAACGTCTCGCCCATGACCGTGTAGATCTTGTAGTCACGTGCATCCTGCACCTCGATGTGCAGATCGCCGCGTTCCATCTCGGCCCGGATGTCCACCCGCAAGGTCAATTTGACGCCGGAGGGAACGGTGGCCAGGCGGGTAAGGTGGTAGAAGTTCGTGTTCGCCGGAATCTCGAGATCAACCCTCATGCTCGCGTTGCCGCGCGTCTTCTGGGTTGGGTCGAGGCCGACGTCGAGCATGGCACCGGGGATCTCACCGACCGACCAGTCCTCGATCGTCTCCTCCTCGATCGCGTCCTCGAAGTAAGTCTCGACCTCTTCCATGACCTCCAGGCGCGGCTCCGAACGGAAACGCCAAAGCCCGTTCAGGCAGATCTTCGACCGAAGGCCCGACTCTTGGTGCCAGGCCTTGCCCAAATCCCACTCGGGATACGCCCCGTCTGGTAACGGGGGAACCGTGGGCGGCAGAGCAGCCCGTGTGACCATTGCGGCAACAAAGATGAGAAGGCTGACTAGCCGAAAAGCTGCGTTCATGCGTCACGTTCTCCAAGACATGCACTGAGATCAGAGGGAATCTAAACACTCGTGTGCCAGCTCGGTACCTTAGTCGCCACCTGTCTCCCCGTCGACATCCTGCAGAGCCGCGACTGTCGGGAGCGGGCTTCCTCCCAGCGCCAACGGACACGAGCACTGGACTTCACCCCGAATGAGGCGGTACAGTTGAGACCATCAAGCCCCCTGCCCTTCATGCCCTGGGACATCGTGGGACCATCGACCATGTACATCTTGCCCTTGCTCCTGGCTTCTGCCGTGACCGCTGCCCCGACACCTGGGTTCTCGCTCGCCATCGGTCAGGTGGCCGACGAGAAGCGGAGTCTGCTCAAACTCCGGTCCTTCGGGAGCCCGGAACAGAAAGGGGGACGGTGGTGCCGCAACGGGGATGAAACCGGCGTGGGTGACGGCAAAGCGGGGTACGCCGCAGTGGAGGTCCCGGTCGCCGCGCCACAAGGGCTCTGCGAGGTCCGCATGGATGTTTGGGGGACATCGGACGAGTTCAGTTTCGTGGCCCACAACGGGATCAAGTACCGAACCGTGGGGATGGGACGGCCGTCGGGGCTACCGCAATGGGAAGAGATCCGCTTCATTCTACGGCCGAGGGACATCAGCCCCACGGGCGAAACACAGCGCTTCGGGTTCAGCTCGCGAGACCGCCAAGTCTGGGTGTCGCGCTTCACCTTCGGGACCATCCAGGTCTCACCCGAAGACCGCAAAGCCCTGGCCAGCGCCCGACAGAAAGCCACGGGCAACGCAATCGTCCTGGCAGTCGGCGGCACAACAGATACCACGATCTGCATCGGGCCGGATCCCGACCCCGTGCTCGCACACGCTGCCGAGGAGCTTCAGCGGTACATCCTTGACATGTCGAGCGCCGTTTTGGCGATCAGCACTGAACCCGGGGAACGATCGATCCGCCTAAGCGTCGAGACATCCCTTTTCAAGAACCCGGACGGCTTCGAAGTGAAGACCGTCGGGCCATCGATCGCCATTGTGGGGGGCAGTCCGTTGGGAGCTCTGTACGGCGCCTATGCCTTCCTCGAAGCCCTCGGCTGCCGCTGGATCCATCCGGGAGCCGACGGTGATGTGGTGCCCCGACACGACCCACTCGTGGCTCCAGCGCTGGACGTGCACGAGGAGCCGGACTTCAGAATCCGGTGGGTGGGCCAGGGAAGCTGGGCGCTGAAGAACCGCTGCAACGTCAACACAACAGTCGCAGACGAACGAGTCGGCTATGTGTGGAAATGGGGCTTCCACTCGTTCTTCGGGCTCCTTTCCCCGGACAAGTACTGGGATGAACACCCCGAGTACTACCCCTTGGTCAACGGCAAACGGCGGCGACCGGAAAACTACAGCAACACCCAATTCTGCACCACCAACCCGGACGTCATCCGGATCGTCGCAGACAACATCATCGACATCTTCCGCAAAGACCCGCGCATCGACATCGTCGCGCTCTGCCCCAACGACGGTGGAGGCTTCTGCACCTGTCCGACATGCATCGCCCTGGACCGTCCAAAGCCCGACTTCTGGGGACGCTACAGTGACCGCCTCGCCCCCTTCAACAAGGCGGTCTCCCGCCGCGTGGCTGAGGTCTTCCCGGACAAGATCCTGAAGACGGGAGCCTACGCCATGTACATGCGCTATCCTCTGGCCCCGGAGTACCGCCCGGAGCCGAACATGGCAGTGCAGGCCTGCCACACGTACGCCTGCAACAACCACACGATCGACGACCCAAACTGTGAACGAAACAGGCTCTATTTCCGCCAACCCCTGGAAAAATGGGCCGAACTCAGCGAGCACCTGTGGATCTACGAGTATTACATCAAAGGCGCCTGGGCGGGCCTCCTTTACACACAGGCTCACATCATGAAACAGGACATCGCGTACTACAAGCGCATCGGGGCCGAGAGCTTCTACACGCAATGGAGCGCGGGGGCGTTTGGCTCTGTGGGCCTCGACTTCTACCTGGCAACACGCCTCGTCTGGGACACGAGTGTCGATGTTGACGCGCTGGTTTTGGACTATTGTCAGGCCTTCTACGGGGCAGGCGGGAAGTCGATGAGTCGCTTCTACCAGCGTCTGGCTCAAGCCTTCGTGGAGTCCGAAGACTGCATCTCTCCCTTCGGCTACAAGCGGGTGTGGATCGCCGCCCCACAGGTGTTTACCCCGAAGGCGTTGGCCGATCTGGAGCGCCACTTGCTGGAGGCCGGGAGTGCCACAGTCAACGATGTGATCAGGCGACGCCTCGAGCCGACACGGGTCACCTTCGGCTACACCCAACGAGCCATGGCCTATCTTCGGGCCGTGACCTCATGCTTTGATGGCATTGAGACACCTGAAGGCGAGGCCTTCGCCGCCGCCGAGGCCAAAGCGATGGCCATCGGTGAAGCGGAAGCGGCCAAAGTCGTCGCCTACCTCACGCAACACGGACTGGGCCGTATGGTCACAAACCCGAAATCAAAGGCGGCCCAACTCCTCCGCGTTCACCGCAACCCGCGAACAGCCGTGCCCCGCTGGCATGGAATTCAGGTTGCCTCCCGAGCCGCCACCGCAGTCACACTCCCCACGATCCCGGGCAGCCGGTTCGTGGGCCGCGTCGCCGGGCACACTCGAGTGCGCCTGGATCAAAACGACGAAGGCCTTGGGCAAGGCTGGAACAACCCGCAATACGACGACTCGGCCTGGCAACAGACGCCCTTCCCCGGCTACTGGCAGGATGTGGGCATCGCGGCGGCGGGCTACCGTGGCCTGGGGTGGTACCGAACGAGCTTCACACTGCCCCCCAAAGCCCTGCCCAGAGGTATGCGCCTCATGCTCCGATTCGAAGGTGTGGATGCGGCAGCCAGAATCTACGTCAACGGCCAAGAAGTCGGCGAACATGCATTCGTCCCCGGCAGGAGCTGGGATACGCCGTTTGAGATCGACGTTACCGAAGCCGCTCGTGACGGCGAGAACAGCCTCGTCCTCCGCGTGTTCACCGGCGGTGGGAAAGGCGGGGTCTATGGACGTGTCCTGCTCTACCGCCTCGGCGACGAGCCTGAGGATTTCATGCGCTGAGCACGGGCAACAGCAGACGAGACTCGAATCCCTGGGCATGAAGCACATCCTGCACAGCCGTCTGAGCACTGGTCTCCCTCCACGTCGGGGCCATCGTGTTCCGGTGGGGCAGAATCCGCGGGAAGCATGAGCTCGTGATGATCAAGGCGAGCCGCGAGCCTGCGGGGAACGTGTAAGCAAGGTTGTTCATCTGTATCCGAATACGGGTCGGCTCTCCCGGGCTGAGCGGCTCCGGCTCGCACCAGCTGTTCCGGTACCGGCAACGAAGCGACCCAACCGTCAGCGCCGTCACGCGACCAAGATGATCCACCACGCAGAGCTTAGCGATGAAATCAGTATCCGATGCTGACGACTGAATCCAGAGATCCAATTCGACAGGCCCGACGACTCTCAGGGGCTCGCCCAGGCGGTCGCTGCGGTAGTAAAGAACGTCCCCGCGATCCAGAATCGGGTGCTGTTCAGCTGGGCCGACCTTGACCTGCTCAGACACCCCCCAGTAGACCTGTCCACCAAGGGTTGGCACCGGATCATTTGGGTCGTACGTGTAGCTGTCAGCACTCCCTGAAGAGGACGTCTCCCGACTCAGCAGTCCCCCTCCTGCGAGGCCGTGTGCATTGCCGTCCGAACTAAGGAACCACTCATCAACACTACTGCCGGGGGGAGGCCATTCCGGGGCCTCCTCCCAGCGATTCTCCCCCATAAGGAAGTACTTGACCGGCGGCTCATCGGTGATCCCATCGTCGATATCTCTGAGCCACAGGTCGAGAAAACGCTGCTGGTAGGCTGACAGATCGATGCCCGCGGCCGGTCCAAACGTCCAGTCTCCGTACTCCATCGCCCCGCAACTGGAATGCCCCCAGGGCCCAACGAGCAGGCGTTGATTGGCACAGGCATTGGGTGTCGCGCCATTCGCCGAAATCTCGCGGAACGAGTTGAACTGGCCACGCGAGAGGTGGTCGAAGTAACCGCCCTGGTGCAGACCGGGGCAAGCGATCTTCCGGTAAAGCAAGGCTTGATCGATTGAGGCCCAGTAGTCGTCGTATTGATCGCGATCCACCCAGTTGCGTAACTGTGCCGACACGAAGCCAATGCGGTCCTCTACGTCTTTGAGCGTACCTCGGGCGGCAATCTCCCAGAGCTCCGGCCAGGAGAAGTGTTTGTCGGCCGGCTTGGTGGGACAAACGTCGTGAGTCAGCGGCCAACGGATCATGTTTGCCAGCGCAAAGCACCCATCGTAGCGAATCCAGTCCACAAAGAAACTGTTGGGAGACACCCCGGGTGAGATACAGCGCAGCGCCTCATGGCCCGCGGCTGCCGCCGGAATCTGGACGATACCCAGGTAGCTGCGGCCAACCATACCGATGCGCCCGTTGCACCAGCGCTGGTTCGCGATCCAGTCCAGGGAAGCCTGCCCGTCGTCAGCCTCGTGGTCCAGCGCGCGGAAGACACCGTCCGAGTCGTACTTGCCGCGCGCATCCTGCACGACATACGCATAGCCCCGGTCCGTGAAGTATTGGCCCGCCCCCCCGCCGCCCTGTCGATGGTAGGGGGTGCGCACGAAAACCACGGGCCAGGGCCCGGGTCCGTTCGGCAGCCACACATCCGTGGCCAACAGGATACCATCGCTCATCGGGACCTTGCGAAAGATCAATGCTTGCATGATGGGCCACTCCTCAGGGGACACAACAAACCGTTACGCAACGCGCCTCGGAATAGACCGAGCTGGTCCAGCGCTCTTACCGGTCGCGTGTATTGTACCACCGGTATCCGGGAAGTCTTCGTGGAGATCTGTCGTGAAAAAAACGGAATTGCGCGCGCTAATCGCAGGGGTAGCACTGATCGCGACGGCGATGGCATTCGGTCAAACGCTACCGACCAACGAGTTATTCGTGAACGGCGATGTCGAGCAGTTCCGGGACGAAGGCCTCCGCCCCCAACACTGGGGACAGTTCCGCTCTGACACCAGAGGCGTTGTCGGGGTGGATAAGCAGGCGGCATTCTCGGGCACGGTCAGTATCACGGTTGAGAATCCCGACACGGAGGCCCGTGGCGGATGGTCGCGACGAACCGTGATGACTCCCTCTATCGAGCCGGGCGCCGTGGTGCTGTTCGCCGGGCACTACCGGACGGAAAACGTGGTATCGGGTCAGAATCTGGGCGTCTGCGCCCGACTGACCTTTGTGAATGCGGCCAGAAAAGTCCACGCCACCCACTACGCCCGCGGCGAGGTCAGCACGGCCGGCTGGCGTCGCACGGAAACGCTGCTCGAGCTACCCGACGATATCCGGAGCATCCATCCCGTCCTTTTCCTGTACGGTTCCGGCAAGGTCTGGTGGGATGCGGTGTCGCTCCGCTGCTACCGGCCGGACGATGCGGTCCAGATCATCAAGCCCCTCGCTAATGCGTGTGTGGCGGAACACACCCCTACGTTTTCCTGGCAACGTGTTCCAGGCGCCGTGAGTTACGCGCTGGAGCTCTCCACCAGCCTCATGTTCGACGTGGGCTGCACAGAACGGGTAGAAGGACTCACCGAACCGCACGTGCAGCTCACCAAGCCGCTGACCGAGGGGACGGAGTACCACTGGCGCGTCCGAGCCCGGATGGCCGACGGCAGTGAACGGATCAGCCTGCTGGAACGCGACGGCAATTGGGCCTTCCATACGTTCTTTGCCGGCTCCTGGGAACTCCGCAGTCGGGCCGCGCACGAGAAGCTCGCACATTACCGCAGAATCCAGGCCGAGCTGGTGCGCTTTGCCGAGAAAAACCGCATGTGGGAACGCTTTGTGCGGTTGCAGGAAGGTATTGTGAGACTGGAAGGGATCACCGCAGCTGCCACGACCACAGCCCTCCAAGCGTTGACCACGCTGGATGCGGATTTCGCAGACTTGGACCACTTCGTAACCTGGTGGCAGGAGATGTTCCTCAGTGATGCAGCCCTCCTCGATGCTCTCGACCTGTCACAGCCCGGGCTTGAGGCGACCCGGACGGCGTGGCAGGAACGCGACGTCGACAAGACGCTGCGGGAACTTCTCGTCTACTTCCGTGCTCGACAACGACCGGTGTGCTTCTTCGATACAGGTAACCGCCCGACGCCCCCAGTGGCCCAGAGCGAGCCGCGTGTAGTGCCGCAAGTCGACCAGTTGTGCCGCCATCTCTACCCTATTCCAGAGAAGCTCTACGGGAAGAAGGAGTTCGATTTCGGCCCGGGATTCAACTGGCACGTCAACCCCATCGTCGACCGTGAGTGGCCGACCCAGATTCATCGACACAAGCGCTGGGAAGACATCTGCAGCGCGTACTGGATCTCCTACAATGAACGCTATGCCGAAGAGTGGCGCCAGCAGCTACTCGACTGGACCAAAGACAACCCCATCGAGCGCTGGAATCCCAAGACAAAGCGCATGGCCTGGAGCACGCTCAATGCGGCCGCGCGTATGATCCACCAATGGCCGGCCGCCCTCCTGCAGATGCGCAGCGCAGCCGCCTTCGATGAAGTCACGTTGCTCGTGTTCCTGAAGGGAATCCAGCAACACGCCCGCTTCCTTATGGAACACCAGGCCGGCGGCGGAAACTGGGTCATCCACGAGGCCAAGGCGCAGCTCATGCTCGGCATGTTCTACCCGGAGTTCAAGGACGCCGCCGTGTGGCTCGAACGCGGCCTCAACCGGACCCGTGCAGAGCTTGACGCACAGGTTCTCGGTGACGGCATCCACATTGAGCGCACCCCTGGCTACCATGGCGGATGCCTCGAGACTTTTGTGTCCGTCCTCCAACTGCTCGCCCTCAACGACGTCGCGTTCGAGGGTCGTGACCATTTCCTCAGCCGGATCGAGAAGATGGTTGATTTCTATCTCTACGGCATCAAACCGGATGGCACTATGCCCGTGCTTGGGGACACCGGGAAAGCACGGTATCGACCGACCCTCGAGCGGGCCTACAAGCGCTTCCACCGGCCGGACTTCCTCTACGTCGCCAGCGAGGGCAAGCAAGGCGTGCCACCTGTCGATACGTCACATGCATTCCCGACCGCAGGGCTCTACGCCATGCGCAGTGACTGGGAAGACAGCAACGCCCTCTGGCTGTTCTGCGATGCCGGTGGCTTCTACGGACATTGCCATCTCGACAACCTGACGTTCGAACTGTACGCCTATGGCCGTACGCTCCTGGCCGAGGGCGGGCGATACGCCTACGCCGCGAAAATCAACCAGTACTTCAAGGGAACGATCGGGCACAACACGATCCTCATTGACCGCGAGAATATGGAGCGCGAACCAGCCCCCGAGTGTGTCGCCTGGATCCCCGCTGAGCAGTTCGACTATCTGCACGTACGCCACCAGGCCTACCCCGGGCTGACTCACGACCGGCGCATTCTGTTCGTCAAACCTGTTGGGGTGGGAGCTGACGGATACTGGATTGTGGTTGACGACGTCACCGGGCCGGGCGAACACCGCTGTGACCAACGCTTCCACTTCGAACCCGCACTCACGGCCGAGACCAACGACCTACAAGCGCGATCTAACGACAAGGAGGGCGCAAACCTGCTCATTGCCGCACCGGCCGAATCACCAGGGCTGGCGCTGACCCTCGAGGACGGCTGGGTCTCCTACCTTTGGTACGGGAAGCGGTCGGCCCAAGTGGCTCAGTTCACCCGGCAAGGCCCGTTACCGATTCGCTTCAGTACGGTGCTGTACCCGGAGCGGCCGGAGCAGCAAGCATCGTTGCAGGTGTCGCGTGTGCCGGTGGAGGGCGCCGTCATGCTCAACATCGAGGGCGCGACCGGCAACGAAGCCTTCGCTGACGTCGTGCTGCTGCGGGATGAAGAACGGGGACCGTCCCTGACCAGCAGCGGCCTCGATACGGATGCTCGGGTTGCCTATGTGCGGCGCAATGCCGAGGGAACACCCCGTCGCGCTCTGATCCATGGCGGCACATTCGTCCGAGCGGAAGGGGCTCTGCTCCTGCGGACGCCGCAACCAATTGCGCATGCCTCCGCGTCTTGGATGCCTGACGCGATGCAGGTCGACACAGCCGCGACTGAATCCCTGCTCGTCCGCCGCCCTGAGACGACGCAGACGGTCATCCTGAACGGCCGGCAACTCGACCCGGCTAAGATAGGCCCTGGCCCCAACCTGGTGGTCTCCCCGGTCCAAGCCCAACCCGAGCGCCCCATCCCCCGCGGCCCGGGCAAGCCAGACATCCGCTACGAGCCGCCGACAACCGCGGAAACGGCGACGACGCTGCTCGCCCACCGTGTCGCACCGGAACAGGCGTTGCCCATCTTCGTAGAAGCCGAGACCTACAGCGCGGAAGGGGGAGGCGGCGAGCTCGAGACCAACTCACGTAAAGTCAATGCGTCACGCGACGCCATCCTGCGTTGGGACAAAGGCGGACACTGGGTCGAGTGGACTGTCTCCGTGCCGGTCGAGGCAGACTACGCTCTGGCCCTGCGCGTCGCCACCAACCACGGCCGCGTCGTGCGCCGAATCGAGATCGACGGAGAGCTCCCGGACAAACGCCTGGCCGCAGTGGAGTTCGGATACACCGGCGGGTGGGCCTCGCAGACGGACGACTGGGGCATTTTCGTTGTTGGGGATGCCTACAAGAACCCGGTCCCGATTCACCTGACCCCCGGTAAACACACCTTGCAGCTGACCAATCTCAAAGGCTCCCTCAACGTCGACTGGCTGCTCTTCACCCCCTTGAAACAACCTCGCTGAGGCGGCCAACGGGAGCCCGTTCGGGGGAGAACGTCAGGTCAGAATGGGGAGTCCGAAGCGGAGCGTTTTTGGAGGGTCGATGTCCCCAGCGACCGCCAGTCACAGTACGGACCAGGGAACACGCCCTCCAGGGAGGAGGCCACAGCGGAGCATTCTTGGAGGCGACCGTGCCTTGAGCCAGCAGCACTGCCCCCAATCCCCCTCCCCATTCCCGAACTCACCCGGGGCATCACACGGTCGACAGCGAAACCTGCGTGTTCGCCTGCTCTCGGGCGGCCAGACAAGCCTGATGACGGCAGATCACTCGTTCCTTCTCCCTGTCAGGCATGCCGTAGACTGCGCGGATACGCTCCCCGATGGGGGTATCCCGCAAATCCTGCAGAGGACAATGCAGTTCCGGCGTCCCCAACGGACATTTGAACAGGAGCCCGACAATCCACACGGACCGGTCTCTGACGCTAAGCTGATGTGTCATCTTGCCCTTTCCCACCATCGCAGACGATCGCTCACCGGAGGCCGTCACTTTAAGCTTGGTGAACAGCGGACCTCGGACACCAAACCGCAGACCGTTTTGCCGTGCAACCGTCTTGCCCTTCAATATGGGTATAGCGTCCGAACCGACACATCTTACGCCGTCCCGCTGGAACGAGCTCCAATTGAGACCCCGGGGAGGCATCACGGAAGGCCGAACCCGGGGGGGGGCCTTGCATCTTCCCCGATCCTGTCGCATTGTCCGTGCGTCCCCTTGAGCCGTTCCACAGCACCCAGCAGGAGAGGTCCAGCCGATGCGTGAAGTCTGCACTCCCCTTACCGAACGCTACATCGCCGTCGACAACGTCTGTGCCTGGCCCAACCTGACGCGCATGCCGGATGGGGCCATCATCAGCACCATATTCAGTCAGCCATGTCACGGTCTATGGGAAGGCGATGTCGAGTGCTGGACCAGTCTGGATGAAGGGCGCACATGGTCGTATCGAGGGACGGCTGCCCCTCACGAACCGAATACCAACCGGATGAACGTAGCTGCGGGACTCGCTGCGAACGGGGATCTCATTGTTCTGGCCAGCGGCTGGGATGACCGACCGACCATCGCCTCAGGGCCTGGGGAAGAACAGGAGTGGCAACCGGCCGGGGTCGGCAGGAGCAACGTTCTGCACCCGTGGGTGTGTCGGTCCGCAGACGGCGGGCGAACGTGGAAGCGCGACGGCGTCGTAGAGTTCTCGCCCCGTGCAGAGGGCTACCTGGAACCAGTGCCGTTCGGGGACATCGTTGCGTGTGGCGACGGCACCCTGGGCGTCAGCGTCTACACACGGAAGCTGGATGGTGCTCTGTCGAGTTTCTTCCTGAGCAGCCGCGACGACGGCCAAACATGGGGTGAGTGCGTGCCCCTGGCACCAATGCACAACGAAACCACACTGTTCTCCTTCGGCGACGGACGGCTCCTGGCCGCCGCGCGCAGCCGGAACCTTGATCAGTTTGTCTCCAACGACGCCGGACGGACGTGGGAACTTCATGGTCCCCTCACAGGCGCTGGCGAACTGCCTGGCCACTTCCTTCGACTGACCGACGGACGCATCCTCCTGACCTACGGGATTCGACACTCCGGGTTCTACGGAGTCGGGGCACGAATTGGCGACCCTGACGGCACGACATGGTACACACCAATTGTCCTGGTGAACCTGGATGACACCCACGACGGTGGATATCCCTCCAGTGTCCAATCGCCGGATGGCACGGTCGTGACAGCGTACTACTCTCGCGGAGTGCAGGCACACACGCGCTACCACATGGGAGTCGTCCGCTGGGATATAGACAGGGCAGTAGAGAAGAACCGCGTCCCCGAGAACTGGCCCAGCCCGTGAGCTCACCGGACGCATCACGACAGACAGAACGTGACAGCCTGATCGTCTACCAAGGAAGGCAACCTATGGAACGCGAGACGAACGACCTGATGCGAACAGCGTGGCAGCGCGGACTCGATGTGCTCAAACCATCCCAGACCGACCTCGAACACGGCCTGGAGTTGCATAGCAACCTGCTGGGGTGTGACACGTTCGGCTTTCTGCCCAGCGTGTTCCCTTCGGACTTCGCCGACAGGTGGAACGAATGGAAGGACGGCCACATCGGAGCACGTGAACTGGCCTGGCGGGCGGGGATGCTGCGGGGAGTCGCCGCCACATACGATGAAGAGGCGGCCAGGGAGTACCTCCTGGCCATCCGGGCCACCGGCCTCAACGCGACTGTTCTGACTGTGGCGGAAGGAAAGTCACGCGAGCAGGATATCAAGCGCATGGCCATGTCCCGCCAATGCATCCGTGTGTTCCGCGACCTGCTGGTGCAGGCCGGATCGGCAGACGAGATTCAGGAAGCACGTGCCCAGGGAAAAATCGCGATTGTCTGGAGCTGCAATGGCCCCCCGATCGTCGGCCAACTGGAGGATCGACGTGAGGAACTGAGCTGGGTCGAGACGTGGTACAACCTGGGCATCCGCCTGATGCATCTCACCTACAACCGGCGCAACGCCGTCGGTGACGGCTGTGCCGAACTGGCAAATGCCGGACTCAGCGCACTGGGTCACGACCTCATCGCCGAAATGAACCGCGTCGGGATCATCGTGGATATCCCTCACAGCGGCATCCAGACTACGCTCGATGCGGCTGCCGCCTCAACGAAGCCGATGATGGCCAGCCACACAGCCGCCCGAACCCTCTTCGATCACATGCGCTGCAAGACCGATCAAGCCCTCAAGGCCATCGCCAACACTGACGGACTCATCGGGGTTTATGTCCTGCCCAGCATGCTGGGCCCGGAAGCCAATCTCAACACGATGCTCGACCACATCGACCACATCGCCTCCGTGGTCGGCACAGATCATGTGGCCATCGGCACGGACACCACCTACCAGGCCGAGTGGCCAAGCGGCATCAGCGGCTACACCAAGCCGGAATTCCAGGGCAACCGCTGGTGGGGCAACTGGCGCCCGGAGAACCATGCCCTCTCGGGAGCTTCCGATGAAGCAGCCAGAGGAAGCCTCGTCTGGACGAATTGGCCGCTCTACACCGTTGGCCTGGTAACCCGAGGGTACTCCGACGACGACATCGCCTCCATCCTGAGCGGCAACTTTCTCCGTGTTCTGGAAGCCAACCGACCCGAAAGAGAGGTGAGGCTGTGAAAGTGTCCCCAGAGAGGCCCTCGAAGTATCTGACCGTCCCCAGCCTGCTCGTCCTGGTCCTCTGGTCCACAGCGCCAGCCGTTCCGGGAGCAGAATCGCTGCGGCTCACTTTCGCGCCCGATCCACTGGCGCGGTTCTCGCAACCGCCTGAGCTGCGGCTGACGTGCCCGCGACCTGCGGCAGCCCCGGTTGTGGACGGCAGCGTGGATGACGCAGCGTGGCAGGAGGCAGCAGTCATCGGGTCCCTGGGGGAGCAGGAACCACGCACGAGTGTCCGGATTTGCGCTGACGAGCAGGCACTCTACCTGGCGGTGCGGTGCGATTTGCGCAACGGACAGCCGCCCAAGGCCGACATCCACGAACGGGATGGTCAGGTCTGGGGTGACGACTGCATGGAGATGTGGATCGCGCCGGACTTGGCTCGTGCGACCTCCTACCAGTTCGTGGTCAACGCGGCCAACAGCATCTACGACGCGACCAAAATCGGCAGCCGAAGCAAAGCGGAGCATGACCCGCGCTGGCAACACGCCGCCCGCATCGGTGAAGACGCCTGGACCGTCGAGATGGCCATTCCATACCCAGCCTTCGGACTGACGGAGTGGCAACGCCATGTCGGGTTCAATATCGGACGCAACGGGCCTTCGCTCGCCCCCACGGCCTGGAACGGCAAGTACGGGGATCCCACAGCCAGCGTCCTCGTCCTCCCCGACGCGCCGGAAAATCGACGGGTAGGGAACACACCACAGGCTGACTCCACCGACGCTCGAGTCATGACGTCGGGTGAGGGGCTGCGTCTGACGTTCGAACGTCTGCAAGCACGTCCGGGGGAACGCTGGATCACCGGCAAACTCCAGATCGCTCCGACCCGCGAAAAACTGAGCGGGTGCAAGGTGACCGCTGCCCTGTTCCGCCCAGGTGAATCAACGCCGCTCGACGAGACGACGATCACCCCAAGCCAAACGGACGGTGCATTGGACGTCGACCTGCGGCGGCACGATCTTGCGGCGGCCCTTCTGCGCGTGACCGTGGTGGAACTGGACACGGTCACCGGATGCGTGGAGGCCTTCTTGTCGACGACCCGTCCCGACGAGCCACTCGCAACAGGCACACGGATCCCCGTGCAGATCGATCCCCCTGAAGGCATCGATTCAGTCACGGCTTGGCCAGTGACGTTCGGGGTCCCGTTTCGAGCAGGAACACTGTGGGAAACGGGTGGTTTGCGGGTTGTCGACAAGCTGGGGAAAGCGCTGCCATTCCAGTGCGAGGCGACCGGACTCTGGGCTCCGGAAGGAGCGATCAAATGGGTACGTTTCGACGCCATCGTGAACTCCGGGAACGGGTGCATTGTTGAGGTATGCGGGACGGACGACGTGCCCCCGCGCCCAGCCCAGCCCCACCCCTTGGCCGTCACACGCAACGGCGATGCCATCACAGTCGATACGGGCGCGGCACTGTACGTCCTCGGCCCCGGTTCGTCGCCGATCCGGGAGATTCGCCGGGAAGGGCGCACGGGGGCCACCAGCGAAGGCGCACGGGGGCTCTACGTGGTCGACCAGACAGGAGCCGTCGCTCGGGCCTCGGCAGATGGGGAAGACGTCCGGATCGAGGCGGATGGCCCGGTGGCTGCCTGCATCCGGTTCGAGGGACCTTACCGGACGAAGGACGGCCGAGAGCTCGCCCGCCATGTCACCCGTGTCGAACTGTTTTCCGGACATCCCGTGGCACGGGTCACCCACACCTTCACGATCACGCAGGACACGAACAAGACATGGTTCCAAGACATCGGTTGGGAACTCACCACGGCACCAGGCGCGAAGCCAACAGCGAGTTTCGGATCAGCTCGTGAGGACTGGCAGAAGCACATCACACAGGTTCTTGCCCCTGGGGAAGCTGCAGCCATGTTCCAGGATGGCCACTACCGACATGCTCATGGCGTGAACCACTTCAGTGTTGACCGCATCCCCGCCGACAACCAGACAGTACGTCTGTCCGAGGGGGAGGAGTGCGGCGACTGGGCAGCCCTGACGGGCACGTCCGGCGGCCTCCTCATCTCGTGCCGAGAGACCGCCCGGCAACACCCGAAAGAGTTCGTTGTCGCGGGCAATCGGGTGAACCTGAAGCTGCACAGCTCGCGTGGCGGGCAGGAACTGGATTTCCGCATGCCGGCGCTGGTCAAACGCTGGGATTTGCAAAACTGGCACGAGAAATCAACCAGCGAGACAAGGCGCATCCCCATCGTTGAGCGCGCGCTCAGGAACCAGAGCAACGCCGTGGGCTGGTCACGAACGAGCTTCCTGGCCATTGCGCCGTTGGCTCCGGAAGCCCCCGCCAAGGCCGCTGCCCGACTGTCACACCTGAGTTCAGCCCAGGTCTACGCCCACACCGATCCGGCTTGGGTATGCGCGTCCAGTGCGATGGGCGAGATCCATCCGGAGGACACGACGCGTTTTCCGGACGCCGAACGAGCCATCGATGCGGCCTTCCGCTTCTGGGCAAAGCGCATCGGTCAATGGGGCGACTACGGGTTTGTGGACTACTTCAACGGCCCACACCTGGGCTACAGAGGCAACTACGTCGTTCAAAAGCGCTACAGCAAGGCGATGTACACGCTCAAGGTTGACCAATGGCGACTCTACGGCCGGTCCGGCGACCGAGCCAAGCGCGCCTTCATCGAGAACGTGGCGCGAACGTTCATGGATGTGGATGTAGCCCAGTGCGATGGTGACGGCCGCATCAAGGGCCTGTTCCACTCCCCGCCAGGCTCGGACCTGAAGCCCTCAACCCCACACAACCTGCCCATGCCATGGGCTGGACCTGCTACCCTGAACTACTCCAGCACCACGAACATGAATCTCATCGCCTGGGACTACTACCTGACCGGAAACCGCCGAGCCAGAGATATCATGTTCGACTTTGCGGAGGGGGCGAAGCGTCACTGGAGCCCGGCGGGAGCGGCACAAAACTGGCGATCACTCATGATGTTCCGAACCTTGGTCCAGACTTATGCCTTCACCTGGGACCCGGTGCTGCGGGCGATGGCAGAGCGTACAACCGACCAATTCTACGACCCGCAGGCGGAAATCGACCTGACCAAGAACCGCCCATACACCTCGACCACCTACAAGACACAAGTCGACATCCGGGCAATCCAGGACGGCTGGGACATCCTCGGCGGCCAACGTTACCATGACATGCTCATGAAGATCGCCGAGCGTTGGTGGGTTCCGCTACTGGGCACCTGGCCGCACCGCTACTGCAACCCGCAGGCGCGAGTCGGATCTCTGCTCTATCGGGAGGCCAGCCGGCCGCATGTGCCTCAGGTGTTGGTCACGCAGTTGCGCTACTCCGCAAGTGCCTACGACACGAAGGAAGACCACACAGTCGGCTGCGAGGGAGCCGCCAACTGCACGTTCGTGTTCGAAGGGCTGCCGTATGCGATGGCGACACTCGCCCAATCGGGAGCCGACAAGACGCCCACAGCAAGCTGGATCGGCTACGAAGACTTTGGTTTTCCCTCGAGCATCATCGTGAAGAAGGGCGGCGAACAGGCGGTCGACCTGTTCACGCGCTCCCAGTCCCAGGCGACAGGTGCCTCCGGCGACATTATCACGGCCTGCCCGAAGGTGGAAGCGGTCAATGTCGGGACACGGTACGGACTCGACGTGTTCCGGGTGACGCGGTCGAGTGCGGGCGGATCAACCATCCGCCTGCCCAAAGACGGCCCTGGGGGAGCATACCGAGTCACGGCTCCAGCCAACGGCCTGCACCTCTGTTACGCGGATTCGCGCACGCCGATGGTCGTCTACGCACCCGAGTACTGGCGCCCCGCCCCGGCCCAGGCCCCCCCCATCCCGTACTACTTCAGCCTTCCCGAGGGGACCGAGGACGGCGCCATTTTCTTCGAGGGTTCCGCGCGGCTGTTGGGGCCATCGGGCGCCCCCTGGCCAGACGCAACTCCGCAACATGGCTGGATCGAGCTGCCGGCGGACCTGCCGGGGTTGTGGAGCTTCGTTCCAGTCAAGAATGAGCTTGTCAGTACACGGAATATCCCTCCCTTCTTCGCTGCCGAGTCGCCCGACAGCTATTTTCTGCCTGACATTCCATGGCAGAGAAAGAACCCCGAGGTGTACCAGCCGCCTCTCCCTCAAGAGCTCTACGTTCCAAGCGTTGTCAACAAGCCGGAGAACCAGGCGGTCCACCTGACCGGCAGGCGCTATCTTAGGCTGTCCGGCGGCCCTGCGCATCCCTCCGGTGACGGCCTGCGCTTCCTTCCCTTCAAGCAAGGCACGATCGAGTTCTGGCTCAAGACCAGCTGGCACACCTGCGATCTGCAGCCCAAGGGGTCCAAGGCGCTCATCCAGCTCGGCTCTGAGGCAAAGCACGCCTGGTCGCTGTGGCACTATGTCAAGCCACGGACCCGCAATGCGACCCACGATTTCCTCTTCTCACACGTCCTGTACGGCCACTTCTATAGCGATGGCCTGGCAAACTACACCACCTTACGGCGCTACCGCCGGACCGTGTTCGAACCGGGTGTGTGGACACATGTCGCCTGGGTGTGGGGCAACGAAGACGGTCTTGTGCCCAGGAATCCACCCTATAGCACGAAGGTCCGTGACGATGTGTTGATCGCCCGGATTTTCATCAACGGCAAGCAGGGCAGTAACACGGGTTACCGTTGGTATGGTAACGAACCGGCACACATGCCGACCGAGCTGTACATCGGGCGCAAGTATGAAAGCTCCAACATCGATGGCCTTGTGGACGAACTCCGCGTCTCAGACGTGCAGCGGTATTCACGCGACTTCGAACCCTCGCGCAAGAGCGACTTCGAGCTGGATGAGCACACCCGGGCACTGTTCCATTTCGACGGCGACATTGAGGGCGAGAGTTGGGAGTGTGAAGACCCCTTGCCCGTGTCCCTGGAGCAATGACTCGGAATACCGATGCTAAACGTGCACAGTCGTCGAAGCCGCCGCCTCTCTGAGGCATTTGGTCGCCCAGGGAATATGTTGGGGGCCGATGCTGTGAGCGTCCGGTGCGATGTGCCCGGCCGCAAATCCAGTGCCGCCGAACACGCGCCTCCCAGGCCCCCCACAAACACGCCAAAGGAAACCTAACTTGCGAACACCAACATGTGTCCTCTCTCTCTGCCTATGGGCGGCTGGTGCGCTGTCCACACTCCCTGCCGATGCTGCCCTGCGCTCGGTGCCCAAGCCTAACGACAATCCGACGGAACACCGTGCTCGGCAGCAGCCAACCGTTCCTGGCACCTACACCGACGTGCCGTTTGTGGAACCGGCACCCGCTCCCGAGCTCACTGAAGCAGAGAGAAGCCGTGGCTTCCTTCTGTTCCAGCGTCCGATCATGGACCCTGTGCACCCCAACACGCACCCCTTGCCGCACGAACGCCTGAAGCGCCTCTCAGCATTCGCCACGCCAAGCGAATTCGAACCGGTCACGTTCAGTGTCTACCCCATTCGCGATCTCCGCAGTTTCAGGGTCAAAGCGTCGGCCTTGAAGGGCAACGCAGGAGAGATCCCGGAATCGCGGGTCTCTGTTCGCCTGGCGACCTACTGGAACGTCGGCTACCCCCGCTACACGTCCAGGACCACATACCGCCGAGTCCCTGAACTGCTCGAACGCGTCACCCACCACTCCTCTCCGGCCGACGAGTGCCAGCGCTGGTGGCTCACGGTGGCCGTTCCGCCCACCGCATCGGCGGGGCTCTACCACGGCACGGTCACAGTCTGGGATGCTGAAACCGCAGACGCTCTCGAGATTCCATTGGTCCTGCGTGTTCTCCCCTTCACTCTCAAGGCCGACCCGGGCAAGCACTATTCCGTTTACTACGCCCTGCGGAACAAGGTCCAGTTCAAAGGCCGTGACGACGCATTCGTTGATCGAGCCCTCGGCAACGAGTACAGAGCGATGGCAGACTTGGGACTGGATGCCTGCCCGACCCTTTACCTGCGCGTCGAAGGCAATCCGGGGAAGATTGCTATATCGCATGTTGACCAATTCGAGAGAATGTTGGCCGCCGGACTGAAAGGCCCGATCCCGCTCGCAGGCGGCAATGCCATCTCTCATATCTACAGCAAGACCACCCCGGGCGGAAAGCGAGGATCGCACTGGAAGATCAGCAAGATGCCTACCGAGGCGTTCTACGCTGAAGTCACGCGCATGTTCAAAGCCCTCGAAGCCGAACGGCGAGCCAGGGGATGGCCGGAATTGATCTGCTGCCCGCTTGACGAAGTGACCGCTTCCCAGAAGGAGTTTGGATCCCGCGTCTACAAGGCCGTGCGGGATGCCGGAATCCGGACGTATATCACCAAGAATCCACTCGCTTCCGACGCCGCAGACTACCACCCGGGCATTGATGTCTGGTGCTCACAGCCCTACTCCATGCCCTACGAGAAGATCACCGCCCAGGACCGCTACGAATACTGGTGTTACCCAAACCACAACGCAGGAGAGGTCAAAGACCGCCGGGTCATGTGCAAGGGGGGCCGGATGACCTATGGATTTGGCTTCTGGCGCAGTGGCTACACCACCCTTATCCCCTGGCATTGGGCCTGGACACCCGGCGACGACCAGTTCGACTATCTCCGCGGCAGACGCTCAGGCTGCGGACAACGCATTGACGACGATGGGGAAGTCATTGAGGCCGTCTACTGGCAGTGCTTCCGCGAGGGCCGTGACGACGCCCGCTATGTCTACACGCTCCAGCAGGCCATATGGGAACGCCAGAACTCGACCGACGCCGATTGTCAGAGCCTGGTCGCGAACGGCAAGGCCCTTCTTCAGGAGACGTGGCACGACATCACCGTTCAGCAGAAGTACCTCGCAGACAGCATGTGGGCCTCCTCCGAATTCAACGCCAGGCGATGGCGTTTGGCCTTGGCCATCCAAGCTCTGCTCCCCCATCCGCCTACCCGACGGGGCACGGCCCCGTCAGTTCTCGTCACCGACACCAGCCCGCGTGCGGCGGGCAGCGACCAGTCATTCATCTCGACCGCGCTGGAGCGCGGACAGCTTGAGGCCCGTGACCTCGGAGGAGACTTCTCCAAATGGGTGAACGTGACCGGTGAGGGAGCACTCACCGTCGCGCCCGAAGCAGGGGAAGACGGCGTTCCCGGCCTGCGCTGGGAGGTACAGGTGGACCACAAGACCGACGGAGGGGGCGAAGGTGGAGACTACCCGATCGGCTGGCCCCGCGTGTACCGCCCCTTCGCCGAAAATGAACTCGACATGGCCCGTTATGAGTACCTGCTCTTCCGCATGAAGATCGATTCGGACCGCGACGAAGTGGCGGACGACACCACCCCGGTCGGGTTCACAGTCCACTCCAATAAGTTCTACGAAGTCTCCAGGGACTTGGGAGGGCGGCAGCGTGTCTGGCTCCCGGTCCTTTTCCCGATAGAATCGCTGATCGCCAGCGTCGGCCAGGGCGAAGCGCCGTGGCACTCCATTCAGAAGGTTCAGTTCTTCATTTCCGAACGGGGTTACACGCACGGAACGAAGCTGACCTTCGACGTGTCCCAGGTCAAGCTCCTCCGCTTCAAGTCACCTATGATCCGCGGGATAGCCGCCCCCGCGTCGGTACTGCTCCCCACCGAAGCGCTCCCGGTGAGCGTCAACGTGATGGGGACGCGCGCCGTGACGCCGGGAAGCCATGACCTCCTCGTATCGCTTCTCGACGAGAAGGGAACGCCCCACGTCACCGCCAAGCAGGACCTGTCCGCAGGCGGAGACCTGCAGTTGGATCTGAGTAAGCTCCCCTCGGCCGCCTATGTTCTTCGAGCCGCAATCCGGACAACTCAGGGCACACGCTGCAGTCAGGTCGAGCGTGAAATTGAGTGCGTCCCCGGTCCATTCCTGGAGGATTAGCCCGCACTTCTCATAAACTTGGGGTGGGTCGAGCCTTGCTTTCGCAAGCGGGTGCTGTGGTGACCACTGCCCCGTGCGGCGAGAGCGAGGATCGGCGTGCCCCAAGTTTACCCAACGGGTGGGCCTCGCCTTCTGTTCTCGGAAACACGGTATCTCGCCCAAGGATCGACCAAGTGAAGTCCAATGGCCTCTGCCAGAACGAGAAACAAACGCCACAATGTCCTGCCCATGGAAAATCCGGGCTAGAGATGGTGCGCCTGGTCATGGCGACGATCGCTGCGGTGGCCCAGGCCGCCCCCCTGCCTGTCGATCGCGAGCTGCTGATCCTGAGTGAAGGCCTGCCTCCGTCAGCGACCGTGCAACACGATGGTGAAGCAGCAGTCGTCCAAAGCGCCTCGGGAGCCGCCCTGCGCGTTTCAGGCCCGGCCAGCGACAGATGGCCGGGAATCGTCCTTCGTGCGCCAACGGAAGCATGGGATTTCGCGCAGTACAGCCGCCTTGTGATGGATGTCCGAAACGTGGGGAACGCCCCGACCAGAATCGGCCTGCGCTTCGATGACCAGCCAGAAACGTCCCCACCAAAATTCCGCTACGCCTACAAGGACGTCCTCCCCGGCAGCTCGGAGCACGTTGAGGTCGCCATCCACAGTCCTTCCCCGACGGACGTTGATGGGACGCCTATCGAGCTTCCTGGGATGTGGGCAGGCCCTTGGGGAAATCTGCCGAGGGGACCGGCAGCCCCTCAGCAGGACGTCACTCGAGTCAGTCGTATCCTGATCTACGCCGGTCGCCCGCAAGACTCGTTCGCCTTCGAGGTCAGCAATCTGCGCCTGACAGCGGCCCCGGTTTGGAACCCGCCGGACGGGAAACCATTCCTCCCCTTCGTCGACAGGTTTGGGCAGTATGTGCACCAGCAGTGGCCGGGAAAAATGCGAACAGAGGCGGACTTTGCCGTGCGTCTGGAGAGGGAGAAAACAGACCTCGCCCTTCATCCCCGCCCGACCGATTCCAACGCCTTCGGAGGATGGCGAACCGGGCCGATGCTCGAAGCGACAGGCGCTTTCCGCACTCAGAAAGTGGATGGAAAATGGTGGCTCGTGGACCCGGCGGGAAAGCTCTTCTTCTCGTACGGAATCACGTCCATCCGACTGGATGCTAAGAAGACGCCGGTGACACCCGACCGCGACCGCTGGTTCCGCTGGATCCCCGCGAAAAAGGACCCCGTGTTCGGCGCCTTCCTGGGCCCTTGTCATGCGTGGAGCGGCCCCTACAAGCACCAGAAGATGACCGGCTTCTCATTCGGCCAAGCCAACATGCGGCGGCGGTATGGGACGGATTGGCAGCCCCTGGCCCGAGAGATGGCCCACTCGCGCCTGCACAGTTGGGGACTGAACACAATCGGCAACTGGTCAGATATCACGATGTGCACGATGCAGAAGACCCCCTACACGGTTGGGTTCTACATCCCCACGGCCAACTATGTGGGAGACAAGAGCGACCACAATCAACGCTTCCCGGATGTCCACGATCCCTCCTGGGAACAAGGATTACGCCGAGTGCTCAAACGCTGGTACGGAGGCACACTGAACGACCCGTGGTGTATCGGCTACTTCGTCGACAACGAGCTGGAATTCGCCGGGGATGTGATTCCCTCGGGAACGCTCGCCTCCCCCGCAGACCAACCCGCCAAACGCGCCTTCGTCGACCTCTTGCGGAGCAGGCACCACACGATTGACAGCCTGAACGCGGCCTGGGGCACACAACACGCCTCCTGGGACGCCGTCTGCACCTCCCGAGAACTGCCCGATCCGGAGCGAGCACGGACGGACTTCAGCGCGTTTCTAGAACAGGTCGCGAAAACGTACTTCAGCACCATCAAGCGCGTGCTCCGGGAGATGGCGCCCGGGCGCCTCTACCTGGGCAGCCGCTTCAACACGTTCAACCGGATACCGGCCACTGTAGCCGCCACGTACTGCGACGTAGTCAGCTACAATCTTTACAGATACCCAGAAGAGGTGGCCGCGTTCACGTTCCCCGGGAAGCAGGATGTGCCGCTGATCATCGGTGAGTGGCATTTCGGCGCCAGAGACCGTGGGGTGTTCTTCCCCGGCCTGCGCGAGGCAAGGGATCAAGCCGACCGGGCCCGTCTGCTCATGGACTACATGCGTGCCGTCCTCGCCCATCCACAGTTCGTCGGTGCCCACTGGTTCCGCTACCGTTCAGAGCCCTGCACCGGACGCGATCTCGACGGCGAGAACGGCCAACTGGGATTCGTCGACATTTGCGACTCCCCCTACGCCGAAACGGTCGCCGCAAGTCGGACGGTGGGGCACACAATGTACCCGTTCCGATGGACCGGAAAATGGACTCCTCAATCCAGCGCTCCCTGATTCCTTGATTCGTTAGATCAGAGAATCGTGAACCGTCGAGCCATGTACCATGAACGACAGAATGCCCCAACCATCCATCTCCGACTCACGACACATCGCCAACGGCTGGGAAATCCCCTCTGAGAACTACAGCGATCAGCCCTATGTGCTCAAGACAGCGGACGGAGCGTGGCTGGCCGTCATGACCACGGGGCAGGGACATGAAGGGAAACCCGGCCAGCACGTGGTAACCCTCCGCAGCACCGATCTCGGCAGAACGTGGGCAGCTCCGGTCGACGTTGAGCCGGCAGACGGGCCGGAGGCGTCCTACGCGGTACTGCTGAGGGTGCCGGGCGGCCGAATCTACTGCTTCTATGCCTACAACTCGGAGCGGATCGAACACGGGGATCTGCCGTGTCGACAGCCTGGATTCCACCTGCGACGTGCCGACATGTTCGGGCATTTTGTTCTCAAATTCAGCGACGACCACGGGCGGAGCTGGTCACCTGAACGCACCGAGGTACCCGTCCGGGAAATGTCGATTGATCGCGACAATGTCTACGGCGGACGAGCCCGCTTCTTCTGGACCGTCGGACGTCCTTTCGTGCACGACGGCAAAGGCTACGTCCCGCTGCACAAGATCGGAGGAATGGGCACAGAGATCATCAATCGATCCCAAGGTGCTCTGCTGTGCAGCGACAACATCCTCAGCGAGCGCACCCCCAATGCGCTCCGTTGGGAAACGCTGCCGGATGGCGACACCGGACTCATCGCTCCTCCTGGTGGGGGCTCCATCGCCGAAGAGCAGAGCTTCTCAGTACTCAGCGACGGTTGCTTCTACGTCATCTATCGCTCAGTGGCCGGCCATCCGGTCTGCGCCTACAGCCGGGACAATGGCCATACGTGGACATCACCCCGCCACGAGCGTTACGCCGACGGGCGACCTATCAAGCACCCTCGTGCAGCCAACTTCGTCTGGAAATGCTCCAACGGGAGATATCTCTATTGGTTCCACAACCACGGAGGAAAGGACTTCAGTGACCGCAATCCCGCCTGGCTCTGCGCCGGACGTGAAACCGACTCCCCGGACGGCAAGGTCATCGAGTGGTCCCAGCCCGAGATTATCCTGTACGATGACGACCCGCTGATCCGCCTGAGCTACCCCGACCTGATTGAGGATCAGGGGCGCACCTTTGTGACCGAAACACAAAAAGATGTGGCCCGAGTCCATGAAATCGCCCCAGAACTGCTCGAGGACCTCTGGACGCAACCGGACCGCACTACAGTCGCGACAGAGGGCCTGATCCTCGACTGGAAGAGTACCAGGAGCCAGCCGGTGTGCGAACTCGACCTCCCCGCCCTGCCTGACTTCCTGGCTGCCGACCGCGCGTGCTCGGATGGGCGCACCAGAAACCTGCGAGCGGGGATAACCCTCGACATCTGCCTGCGCTTTGACTCCCTCGATCCCGGCCAAATCATCTTGGACAACCGAACCCCGAATGGCCGAGGCCTGGTGATGCGAACAGCTGACAGACAGGCGATCGCGATTGACATCAGTGACGGTCAGACGACCAACACCTGGGATTGTGATCCCGACCTGCTCATCGCCGGGCGTGACCACCATGTGACCGTAATCCTGGATGGCGGCCCGAGAATTATCATGTTCCTGATTGACGGCAGACTGTGTGATGGAGGCGACCACCGACAATTCGGCTGGGGACGTTTCAGCCCGAATCTGCGCACGGTTTCTGCATCCCCCACCATTAGGCTCGCCCCAACCCTCAAAGGCCGACTCCGCCAAGCACGGATCTATGCAAGGGCCCTCCGCACATCCGAAGTGGTGGGAAACTGGCGCGCTGATCGGGGAGAACAACGGAGAGCAACCACATGAAGCGCGTCTATCTCGCCGGACCGGATGTATTTCTCACCAACGCTCTCGACATCGCCCAAAAGAAGAAGCGTATCTGCGCCGCGCACGACCTCGAAGGCGTCTTCCCTCTTGACCAGGAACTCGACCTGACAGGGCTCCCGCCGCGCCGGCAAGGCCTGGCAATCTTCGCGGCAAATGCACACCTGATGGATGGCTGTGATTACTGCATCGCCAACTGCACGCCCTTTCGGGGACCAAGCATGGATGTCGGGACGGCCGTCGAGATCGGCCACATGCATGCCCTGGGGAAGAGGATCTGGGGATACACCAATGTCGCCGGAGATTACGCAACCCGCGTCCTGGAGCCGGACGGCATGGATGTCGAGGAGTTCGGCCTGGCAGACAACCTGATGATCGAGGGAGCCATCGAGGCGTCAGGCGGATGTCTCGTCCGTGAGGATGCACCAGACGACCAGCGGTACACCTGGCTGGAAGCATTCGGACGCTGCGTGGCTCACGCAGCCGGCTAACCAGTCGCCGCACGGAGGCCCCTCCCACTTTGTTGCGTACGCCGCACGGCCCCCCGGGCGGCATCTTTTCTTGGCGATCGGAGGGCCGCTCGCCGTACAAGCGGAATGGTCGCCGCACGGAGGCCCCCCCCACGTCTAGCGGTAGTTTACTGTAGATTGGGTCCGTAGTACACCTTTCCGCCCCGAGCGCGCGCGCCAAACTCCTGTCCCCCATAGCCTTCCGCGATTGTCCTTTTCTATTGCTAT
>JABHEG010000078.1 GCA_018676675.1 Lentisphaerota bacterium | reverse complement strand
TGCTGGACTGAAGACACCGGTTAGGGATAACCGGCCTCCACGGGAAGACACCGCACCGAGTCGCGCACAGCGTAATGGGGGGCCTCCCGTTGGCTTGTCCCGCCATCTGGAGCTCCGGTCGTCTCGACCGGCTATCTTCTGCCAGACTGAAGACACCGGTTAGGGATAACCGGCCTCCACGGGAAGACACCGGTTAGGGATAACCGGCCTCCACGGGAAGACACCGGTTAGGGATAACCGGCCTCCACGGGAAGACACCGGTTAGGGATAACCGGCCTCAACGGGAAGACACCGCACCGAGTCGCGCACGGCGTAAGGGGGGGGGCGCCCGTTGCCTCACTTGCCCAGGATCGAGGTCCCCTCGATCACGACGTTCTTGATCGTGAACGTCTTGCCTCTGCTCATACAGCGGAACGCGAACGCTCCTTCGCTCAACGGAGCATCCCTGTGATCGACAAGCTCTGTGAAGGCGGTTCCGTTGACCGCGAGGAACATGTGTGGGGGATCAAAGGTCATGGTATAGGTGTGGAACGTGTTCAGACCACTGACTGGTTCACGTCCTGCCCCGACCAGAGACAGGGTGTTCCAGCCGTTCCAGAAGGCGTTGTCCGGGGTTCGGTTCTTCTTGAAGTTCTCGCCGGTGTAGTTCGCCAGGGCCGGGCCTCCGATGCGCCGCACATTGGCGAGCTGGTCGCCGTGCTTTGCTGAGATGTGTGGGCCGCGATTGAAGGCGAGCGTGTAGACCTCCATCCGACCGGCGTTGTAGCCGTCGTAGGCGCCGTCTCGTTTCCAGTCCCGGATTGGGGTGCCATCGCTGCCGTGGCCATAGGCCAGGAGCAGGAGCTTCGTCCGTGTCTCGGGGACCATACACTCGAATTCCACCACGACTCTGCCGCTGTACACGGTGGGATCCCAGATGGCCATGGGGCCGGTTGCGGTAACTTTGACCTCGTTGGGGCCGGTTTTCTCGAGCGTTGCTTCGCCGTCCTTGGTCCAGCGGTTGCAGATATCGTCGGCAGTGATGTGGCGTTTCTGCATCGTGTTTTCTTCCTTCGCTCGGTGTTCTGCGCGTGCTTTCGGCTCGGCTGCAGTCGCGTGGAGCGCGCAAAGCAGCGCCGCCGTGGTGATGCCGAGGCGTCCCGGGCGTTTTCCATGTCGTCTGAGGTGTTGTTGCATCGTCGTCTCCGTCTAATGGGGGGCATCCCGAATGCCCCGAGATTCAAGCACCTCGCTACTGCGAGGCGGCCGCGTCAACGTGGGAGGCGGTGCCACCCGCCGATTGCTTAGTTTCTGGTCTGGCGACAGAGATCGAGGCGTGGCAGCCCCTCCCACCTTGAAGGGTGCTAAGTTGAGGCCCGCTACTTGGCGAAGCTCTTTCCGTAGAGCTTCGCGCCGATGGCCCAGCGTTCAGTGATCGCACCGGACCATGGATGGGTCCGGTCAAGTTCGTCGAGCAAGCGGTCAAGAAGGTACGGTTCGCTGATCTTGTCGCGAGGGAAGAGCGCGATGTAACGTCTTTCTCTTCTCTGCCTGGAATATACCGCGGGGGCTTCCGGTCCTCCCGGGCAACATACGGTACGGGCCTCTGCCCCGAGAACGAAGAAGGTCTCGGCCGGCGAAGCGGCTGCCTCCGCAGGAGTGATCACTGGGAGTCGCAGCTCGTTCTTCCAGAGCGGAGCGAGGCGGGTTAGCCGCTTATCCGGGCAGCTCAGTCGGGTTTGGTAGTACACATTGTAGTTAGTCAGATGCAGGATCTCTTCTGCGCATGTCACTCGGTCCTTTTCCGCGACAACGATCGCGCAGCGTCGGGCCGAGCCCATACCGAACCTGACTTTGGCAAACTCCTCGCGATTGGGCAGGAAAACGAACGCCGGCGGAATGCGTTTCTCCAGTCTGCCGCCGGACCGAGTGACCGGTCTACCGTCGGAGTAGAGGATGCGAAGCTCGTTGGCGGTTCCGTTGAGCGGAGTGTATGTGACGACTTGAGCGGTGCCGGGCTGTTCCGGGGTGAGGGTCACCCGGAGCGATGCTTCCCCTGCGGTGAGTGTGCCGACCTTCCTCAGGATTAGCGGCCGGCGTTCAGAGAGACGTATCGCGATGACTGTCGTGTTCTGTGTGACGGTATTGGTCAGCGGTGTCCCGTCGATAGCGGCGTATATCGCTCCCGGAGCATCGAACCGGGCTGTGCGAATCGTGGCCTTGCCGGAGTAGCCACTGCTCTGTGGAGCCGAGAACACAATCATACTCTTCGCTCCTGAGCCAAAGCGCGAGACCCAGACCGGCAGCGTCTGGGCGTACGGACGGCCCTGCGTTGCCACACCTTCCACCGTGACGTACGATGCAGCACGCCAGCCTGCTTTCTGCAGTTCCTGCAACAGGGGAATTGCTTCCCACACATCCTGGTACCCCTTGGAGTAGAATACGGCCGGGATGATCCCGAAACGGAGACTCATCAGCAACAGGTAATCCACAAGTCCCGTGACCGCCACTCGGGCTTGCGCTTCGTCGAGGCGTTCCCAGGCGATCAACGAGTCCGCGCGGAAGCCTTTCCACCAGAAATAGGCTTTTTGGCCGGCCAACAGCCGACGAGGAGCGACCAAGTCTACGCGGTCGTAGGGCGGCATTTCGTGGATCCCGGCATCGGCGTGGAACATTGGCAGGTACGTGAAGATCTCATTGGTGATAGTTGCGGGCCTTCGACCGTCGGGTCTGGGCGGGAAGGCGTGCGTGTGGTCGAGGTTACGGGCGAGGGCCACTCCCTCAACAGCGTAGATCTGACCATCATCGTCGAACGCTTTCCCATTCTCTTTGCTCAGCAGTGGACCATAGTACTTGCTGTCGCCCAGGGTCACATCATGGGCGAATCCGGCGATGGGGAAGGTGTCCCAGAGCTTCCGCAGATCCGCCCGGATTGCAGTGCCGAAGGAGGAGTGTCCCGGCCAGGCGTACCGGGCGGTCCCGGCCTCGGCCCAGCCCGTGACCGGGGCGGAGGGCTTGCCCTGCTTGTCCCGCCACTCTGCATCCGGATACTGCTCGGTCAGCAGCTTTGCGTTGCAGAACTGCTGGATGTGGTAGTAGAAAAGGGCTGTCTGCCGGTCACCCGCGCTGATCCGCTCTTGGTTATAGGCCACCCAGTCTTCGACCGTACCGGGGGTGTCGCCCTTGGCATGGGCGGACTCCGTTTTGTAGCCGCGTGTCTTGTCCCAGAACCTGTCAGTCGGGAAGAAATCCCCGGCCTTTTGGTACATGTTGTAGTACCACTCCCAGCTCAGCCGCACTCGGCGCGCTTCCTCTCGCTGCTCGTTGCGGGTGGCCTGAGACGACCAGTAATAGCCTCCCATGCCGTAGAGTCGTTCGTCGGCTCCGGGGACGGGACGGAACCAGCGTGGATAAGCTCGGTAGATCGCTTCCACCAACTCCGTGTAGTCATCGGCATCTTCGCTGCTATATCGAATGAAGGTGACGCTGTCATGTTGTCCCGGATGAAGCGCGAGGTATGAATCGAAGACCAGCTCACACGTGTTTCCGGCGATGCGGCAGTGCCGCTCGAAACGGCTCGAAACCGTGTCAGGCGCGTAGCCGATCCCGACGAGGTGTCGGGAATGGGTATAGGCGATGGCCGGGAAGACGTATCGGGTCCTGGTCGGCGTGTTGGTTGCGTGCAGGCTCCTGTGGGCCTCGTAGCCATCCCAGAAGTCCCCTCCGAGGGGGGCAGCTTTCCCGATGATACGCATACGCAGACGGGCGATTTCTGTCGTACGGTTGGCCACATCCACACGCCATTGAGTGATGCCGTTGAGCTGGCGGGGAGTGACGGTGACGCTATGACCGTCCGCCTCAATTTTCCGACCGAAATCACCGGAGGCGATGGTGACCAGTTCGGTGTACCCCTGCGGGGTCCAGCTCTGGACCACGACCATTCCCTCTGCGGCCAGGGCTCCGGCAAACAGGCATCCGGCCAATAGGCGCGCTAAGATCATCGGTGTCTTCATTGCGCGTCCCCCGGCTTCTCAATCTTGTAGATCTCCAGGCTTTTGAACATGATCCGAGTGGTGGCGAAGTAGACACCGGCACTCACCCGTAGTGTCACGGGGGGCGCCTGCCCTTTAGTCGCTCCAGTGTAGATGTCCAGTACCTCAATCCGCCAGGAGTCATCGTCGGTTCCGTTCATGTATTCCTTCGGGACGAAGTGTGGGACCAGTGGATGTCCGACGAAGGTGTGCAGGTACTTCCGTTTGTCGTAGAAGACCTGTTTGCCATCCGCCCCGTAGCCGTACACCCAGATCAACCCTCTGCCCTTGAGCAATCGGGTGGTCACTTCGACGCGATACCAGCTGTTCGGTTCCACGGTCACCCGCTGGTTGAGATAGCCTGAGTAGTCGGACCCCAGGGACTCAATCTCGACGGCAGCTTCCGCGCTGCCCTTAGCGGTGTAGCGCACGTTGAACACTTCCTCTGCCATCAGACTGATCTGCCAGCCCTCGGGCCTCTCCGCTCCCTTCGTCAGATCCGGGTTGACGAACAGATTTCCGCTCAGCCTGGCGGTCGACGTCTTCCCGGCACCCGTCGACAGGACAAGCACCAGCAAGAGCGCAGTGGCCAGCATGATCTGCTTCATGTACTCGGTCTTTCTGTTGTTGTCAGCTGGGAATCGTGGCCCAGTCGCGCCCTCAGCGGACGTGAACGACTGTGACATCGGTGGGTGGGACTGTCAACTCGAAGCTGGGCGTAACGGGCGGGATCGCCGAGGGCAAAGGACAGTTCCACGCTGTCGTCCGTTAGGCCCCCACCGTCTCTTGGCAATGCCTTCATCGCGTCTGGGGGCTGGTTCCTCGTAGCGGAACATCACTTGCCGGTGTGTCAGCCCACTGCCACAACACTGTGCGCCATTCACCCCACAACCACGGCCGGATCTCGATGATGCATATCATGGACAGTTGACACCGTTCTCCCTGCCTCTATTCTACCGTCGCAGGCGAGTCCCGGCCTTTCCGCAGATCCCTTGGGCGGTCTAACGCAGGAGTCCCGACCATGCCAGAGGACAGATCCCAGCACCCACGACTCATTCTCAACGACGATGCCAGCAACTTCCTCTATGCCTGGGACGACCTGGGAGCCGCTGATCTGCGTTCTTATCTTGCGGGCCTGCAGGATACCCAGGTGGATATGGTCGCATACTGTGTCGCATTCGGGGGGTACGTGTGTTACTACGAGAGTGACGTTGCTGAGCCCATTGGCTCGGGTTTTGGTGTCTGTGACCGGGTGAAACAGAAGCGCTGGGCCCACAACCGCCGGCGGCTCCGAGACGAAACAGGCGACTACATCGGTTTCGTGTTCGCGACGCTGCGGGAGATGGGAATCCCGGCTCTGGCCAGCCTCCGCATGAACGATGCGCACATGAGCAGCGATCCTACCGGACCGGTCGCGGGACGCTTCTGGATGAACCATCCGGAGTGGCGGCTCGGCGAGCCCTACGGCTACTACGGCAGCTGCCTGGACTACTCAGTGCCGGCAGTCCGTGAGTATTTGCGCCGACTCGTGCAGGAGGTCGTGAGCAAGTTCCCCGACATCGCCGGCGTAGAGCTCGATGCCATGCGTTCGCCCTACTTTTTCAGGCCCGATGAGGGTCGGGAGAAGGCAGTCCTGATGACCGACCTGGTTCAGCAGATACGCGACGATTTGGACAAGGCTGCGAAGCACACCGGGAAGGGACGTTACATGCTCCGAGTCAATGTTCCCCGGAGCCCCGGCCTGGCTTTGGAGAGTGGCCTGGACGTGGCGGCGTGGGATCAGGGCGGCCTTGTTGACGGGATCTCTCCGGGCTGCTACAACACGGATTTCCAGCCGGTGACCGAGCAGTGGCAGGAGATTCTCAGCGATCGTGTGCTGGTTCACCCGTATGTGAACTGTGGCCCTGCAACAGCCCAGTACCATTCGCTGGCTGAGTACCGCGCCGCTGCTGCGAACGCCTACGGTTCCGGGGCCGACGGCGTCTATCTCTTCAATTTCCCTTGCCTGGATGAACTATCGCGACTCATACTGCGACCGATCGACCAGCCCCCGTTTCCTCCGCCTGCCTTCACGGCCCGGGGCTGGCATCCGGACCTGACGGAAACACGCCAGGCGTTGAACGAACTCCACGACGCCGAAGCGCTCATCTCGAAGGAAAGGCACTACCTCTTCTACATGTCGCCTATCTCGTATCGCCATTACACGCCCCCGCAACCGATGATTGATCGGTTGGCCCCCGAGCCGGCCGAACTGCCGTTCAGATGTTACCACTTTGCCGGTGCTCGCGAGATTGTCCTGAAGATAAAGACGGTCGGCGTGACGATCCGCGACGTGTTCGAGCTGCAGCTGAACGGGACGCCCGTTCCTGATGCGTGCATCGAGCGGCTCCATGCGCCAGGGGGGCGAGACGCGCGTGTCCACGGCGTTCGGTTGGAGCCCTACTCGCAATACGTTGTGACGGTGGACCCCGGCTCATTGAGCGTTGGCGAGAACGTCCTTGCCGTGTCACTCAAGGAGAGAGAACCCGATCTGTTCGGCAACATCGTGGTGGCGGAACTCGAACTGCTGGTGGTGTGACCGTCTTCTACACGAAGCGCAACCACGCCAGGTCGGCGGAGTTGCTGTCACCGAACAGGAGCCTGGGGGGCAGGGGGTGTTTCTCGACCAGACACGCGCTTCTTCGCAGAATGTTGATCCGCATCGGACGGTCAAACGCATCACGTTTGAGGACGTCGATCGGGATCTCAATGGTCGCGATCCAGCTCCCGTTGCTGTCGACGCCTTGGCCTTGCCAGGAACGGTCCTGTTCCGGGCCTTTGTTGATGTGCTGCGTCGCTCCCGAGCGATAGAGCATGAAGGTCTGGGCGGGCCAGAGTCGGCGAGGTTCTATCTCAACGGTGACCCAATCTCCTTCGACCGGAGCAAGGCACTCGACCTCGAACGTGACGCTTGTCTCGCTGTGGTACGCGCGCCAGTTCGTCTCCGGGAGGCCCGAAAGCTGTTGCCACTCCGCGCATTCAGGGCTTTCCGGGCATGAGTAGGCGGGACCTGTCGGCGCCTTGCCCGTGTACTCGGGGAACAGTTCTTCCCCTGTGCTGATCTGCCTATCAAGGCGCGGGAAATCCTCGGCCTGGAGTGCTTCAAGCAACTCGATCCGCCATGCGATCTTCGCAGGAAAGTACTTGTAGCCCTCCGCCTCGGAGTGGAACCCGAGTCGCGAATCTGCCTCGCATAGCGCTTTGAGGACGTGTCCGTTTGCAGTCTCCTCGGTGACGATCCACTTCATCTTCTCGACCATTTGGCGCTGCTCGGGCTGGGTGGAGTAGGGGAGTTGCTCACGGAGCTGGTAGAACTGGAAGACATTGCGGGCGCTCGCGGTCTGGATACCCATGGCTTTGGCCGCGGAGATGTCTCGCAACCGTTCGTCGTTGTCTACGAAATCGCCGGCCAATCCCTCCAACAGTGCGACGCCTGCGCCCCACTTCTCGGCCATCGCCTCCAGGAGTTCCACAGCTTCCGCGAGCGTGTGCTCGTAGCAGATGCATTCCCCAATTCGATCGCCGCTGTTGAAGTTGCTCAGTAGCCAACTCGGAGCGATCGGTTGATCGACGGGAAAGAGATGCAGCGGCCAGACTATCGAATCATGCACTGGTCCGAACCAGGTGAAGGGCAGCACCACGGGGAACTGCGAATAGCCGTCAGCAAAGAGCTTCCAGGCCTTGACAGCTGTCGGCGCGTGCCGGCCCCACATGGGCTCAGCCAGATGGGTGAGAAAGGCATCTTCCGTATCGCAGAACGGGGCGAAGGCCAATTCTCCCGCGGCTTTGTTCATCAGCCCGGGGTAGTTGCCGAAGTACCAGCACTGCATCACCGAGCTCACGCCCAATTCATGCATGGCGCGGTATTTCTTGTAGAGATTTCCGGGGACTGAAACGAACGGGACGGTGGCGACTTCATGGGAGCAGCCCACCTGGATCTTTGCCGACATTCGCGCCCCCGCCCCAACGGCGTTGCGTGCACAGTCTTCGAAGATCTCACTGGGGCCCGGCCAGGCAAGCCAGTAGTCCAGGGCGACTCGCTTCTTGCCCTGCTGCATAAGCTCACCATTGGACTCGAAGTTGTATTGGCAGATCACGCCTTGCGGGGCCTGAGCCATGACGCGGCGCATGAAGGCCTTCTGGTCCTCAATGGGAATGCCGCCGATGTCCCACATGATGGGGACGTAGAACCAGGCGATGCACTCGGCGAGGGGGTCCACCTCGTGCATGCCTTCGGCAAAGGCGGTGAGCATGTTGGCGACGGCCGCTTCCGCTCCAAGCTCTGTGCAACGTGGGCAGTTTCCCGTGAGGGCCCCGGCGAAAGAGCAGTTGCAGTGGGTCGGGTGTTCCCCGAAGCAGATGTTGATCAATCCGCCCAGCCCGGGGGCCCCGGCGAAGATCTGCCGCGTACACTCCCGGACGTACGCGCGTCCTTTCTCGGATGACGTGCAGAAGTAGCTCATACCGTAGCCCTGGTGTCCGCCGAGTTCCGGATGGCGCTCCAGGTGTCTTGTCGGCAGCATGTAGGACGCTGTCGGGCCAAAGCACGCCGGCTCATTGCAGTAGACGTAGATCTTGATGCCGTATCGGCGACATTTGGCGACGGTTTGATGCAGCCTCTCCAAGCGTACGCCCGCGTCCTTGCCATGCTCAGGAAACAACGCCGATGTGCACAGGTCGTCGAACTTGACCGAGAGCCACAGCCCATTGACACCCTCGTGCACGAGCCGATTCAGATATTCGTCGGGGTAGTAATCGACGTCGTCGGTGAGCTCGTCACGGTTCTTCGGCGGTCGGTTGATCGGGCCAAAGAAGCAGCGGGTGATGCGGGTCTTGATGACGGGCTTTCGGTCGATCGTTCCCAAGGGCAGAAACGGCCCCTCTGACCGGAGGATCTCGTCTTCCACGAATACCAGGGCGCGGCGCACTCCTTCCGTGTCGTTGGCGAGGATTCGGCAGGACCTTTCACTCACCTCGATCCGGTAGGCTTCGAAGCATTCGGTATCGGCCTGTTCTGCGGTGATCGTGAACGGGCCATCGGGAGTGATTCCGGCGGCGCTGAGGAAACGCTGGAAATCTGCATGCGCGGTGTCCAGCAAGCGTTCGGGGTCGGGGAAGGCAGTGCGCAGAGACACCCCCTGGCTCAGGTCGGCTTCAGAGGTCTTTCTGTCCGTTCTGCTGAGGCGGACCGTCGTGTGCAGCGGGGCCTGGAGTTCCTGGATGAATGCCCACTCGTTTTCGTCCGGCTGTGCGATCATCGTGGTCATGGCTCAGGGCTCCTCAACGTAGCGGGAGCGCGCCGCTCCCATGTTCCGGACCAATGTCCCTCTGCCCGGCGAGGGGGAAGGGGGGGCTGGAATACCCCGAAATTATTAAGCACCTCGCTCCTGCGAGGCGGCTGCGTCAACGTGGGAGGCGGTGCCACCCGCCGATTGCTTAGTTTCTTGTCTGGAGACAAAGATCGGGGCGTGGCAGCCCCTCCCACCTTGACGGGCTACTAAGTCACCCCTCATTCAGAGGGCCTGCAGTTTCCGGTACTCTACTCCGCCTCTGCCCCGTGGACAGGGCGCGTTGACTTCCGAAAGAGCCGTTCCATAGTTGGCACCTCGACGCGTCCGCCTTCCGGGCCGGACGCCGGCGGTGTTCTCGTCTTTTTCAGGCACGACCAGCAGATCGGCACTTCTATTCATGCGCATCCAGACCTGTCCGGCCCTGATGGACTGGCTCCTGTTCCTCGTGTTGTTCGCCGTGCTGTACGCGGCTGGAGCACGTGGCTTCTCGTTGGGGCAGTGTGCATGGCTTGGTGGGATATTCCAGATCGCTTATCTGATGGCCAGCCCGGTGGTCGGTATGTTCCTCTCCCGCCGGAATGCCCGGGCCATTCTCATCGCCAGTACCACCGCCTGCACCGTCTTCGGGGTTGCCGCCTTGCTCTGCGCGGGATTCGTGCCGCTGATGGTCGCGTTGGGGCTGACCGGCATGGCTTGCTCCTGTTTCTTCAACTCTTTCCAGACGTACATGCGGGGTGAGACTGAGCCGGGAGATCTGGCTCGGACCGTGTCCCGCTACACGTTGGCATGGAGCTGTGGCTCTGCTCTGGGTTTCCTGTCTTCGGGGATCGTCTACGGGCTGGGCATTGCAGCCCTTGCGGCGCTGGATGCGTTGGTTGGGGGAGCGATCCTGTTCGTCCTCCTGTCGCACCGTCGGCGTCCGCACCACGAATCGTCAGCAGACGATCACGTTGAGCAACCCGCTGCGGCTGGTCGTCCGGTGGATCCCGTTTATGTGCTGGTGGGGTGGTGCCTGATCTTCACCGCCATGTTCATTCAACGCCCGGTGCACAGTTTGTTTCCGGCGATCTGTGCGCGCAATGGCATCACCTCTTTCACGGCCAGTTTGCCGCTCGCGGGACAGATGCTGATTCAAGGGGGGATGGGGTACGTCATGTTCAGTTTGCGTCACTGGCTCTACCGGCGTACGCCCCTCGTGATCCTGCACATCCTGGCCGGAGTGGTGTTCCTCCTGGTTTGGCGGTTCCCTCCGTTCGTCATCGTGTCGATCGGGATCAGTCTGCTCGGGATCTACACTGGTTTCGCCTACTTCTCTGCCGTCTATTACGCGAGCAACTCCTTACGCGGGACGTTCAATGTTGGGGTCAATGAGTGCCTCGTCGGGGTCGGGTCCTTTGCGGGGCTGTTTGCGTCCGAATGGTGGTCCCGACGAAGCGGGACCGAGAACGCCATGTTTCTGGTCTGTGGCGTTGCCCTGTTTGTGTCAGTCGTCCTCCAGATGCTGCTGATCTGCAGAAGGAAACAGTCATGAGAATCGGTGCTCGAACAGTGTGTTTGCGGTGGGGCTGGGACCGGACGTTGGCGTTCTGCCGGGAGGCAGGGATTGTGGGGTTCCAGGTCGCCCCGAAGGAGAACGGAATCGTCGATTGGTCGGCGGCTGAGCAGCGTGAGTTCGGTGAGCGGGTTCGTTCGATGGGGCTTGAGATCAGCGCTACGAGCGGCGGCCCGAACCTCGTTGATCCCCGGGTGGCGGACGCATCCGTGGAGATGTTCAAGCGTTTTCTGGACCTCGCAGTCAATCTGGGAGCTGGGCTTGTCTGTGCGGAAGTGAAGGCTGTGCCGGAAGGGGTGGCGATGGCGGACGCCTGGACGCGCTGCGTTGCCTCGGTCAAAGCCGTGTGCGAGTATGCCGCGGACATCGGTGCGCGGTATGCGGTGGAGCCTGGCCCTCACTGTCTGGTCAAAGACGGCGCCACGATCATGCGTCTGATTGAGTCGGTCGACCACCCATGTCTCGGGGTGAACTATGATCCGGCAAATGTGAATTCAGCAGGGGCTGACCCAGTGGCCGACGCCAGACTGGTGGCCTCGCATATCTTCCATACGCACGCGAAGGACTCACTGCGGACGGACGACGGCTGGAAAGAGACTGTTCTGGGAGGAGGAGACGTGGACTTCGATGCGCTTGTACGCGTCTATCGAGAGGCAGGCTACGATGGCTGGCTGTGTATCGAGCGCGAGGCCAGTGACGAGACCGCCGATGATCTCAGGCGCTCCAGAGCATTTCTTGCCGATGTGCTGAGCCGAACGACGACCTGATGCAAGCGCACCGCATTGGAGAGCGGCGGTCTCCGCCGTAAAGACAGGCAGCCCGTCGGGGACGACGGCTCTCAGAAGACAGCATCACCGGACCTGGGACTGGATTCCACTGAACAGTTCGCGGATCCGAGCCAGTCTGGCATCATCCAGGTAGGGCGGATCGACGACGGTCAGGTTTTCGGCCAGACGCTGCGGGCTTCGCGTTCCAGCACAGCAGGTGCTGACATCCTGAGCCAGGACAAATCGCAGTGACGCCTGCGGAATGGAATACGGGGCCAGGAAACTGAACAGGTCGGCATCGGTGTAGGGCGAGGCGTCCGGCAGGTTGCCGGCGGCGATGTGTCGGCGCACGCACTCGAGAGCAGCTTCCATGCTGACGAGTCCAGACTCCTTCGACGCCTGATTCAGGGGCATCATAACGACCGTGCCGACGTCGTGCTGGCGGCAGAGCGGCGCCGTTGAATCAATCGCGGTCTGAAGCAGCATGTTGATGGTCAACATGACCACGTCAAATACGCCGGTCGGGACAGCCTGTTTGAGGATTTCGTGCGTGCCGTCGCCCTCTGACAGCTCGCTGATCCCGATGAACCGGACCTTGCCCTGGTCACGTAGCTTGACCATGGCGTCGTAGCAGCCGTCGTTCATGAACCGGTCCAGGGACTCAAGCGTGCGGATGCCATGTCCCAGCAGAATATCGAGGCGGTCCCGCTGGAGTCGGCGAAGACTCTCTTCAGCGGAGCGCACCAACGCGTCCGGCGTACCGTCGTAGTTCGCATCCGGGCTGTGGCTGTCGTAGGGACGGTACTTTGTCTCGATGATGACATCGTCATGTCCACGCAGGATCTTGCCGAGGGCGCGTTCGCTTTCGCCACCATCGTAGCTCTCGGCCGTATCAATGAAGTTGAGCCCGGCCTCGATGGCTGCCTTGATGGTCGCGTCAAACTGGGCGAAGTCGCTTGAGGCCCCGCGGGCGGCACCGTAACTGACCTCCGACACCTGCAGGTCTGTGCGTCCAAGTCGTCTGTAAAGCATGGTCGTTCCTCTGCTCGAATTCGTCCGTATTACGGTCAATAGCCGGCTTGCGTGATCAGTCGGATCCGGTATCGTTTCGTCGTGGGCCGGCTGCAGAATGCTCTGTGGCGACGGTGTCACGCATAGTGTATACGCCGAAGGCTCGGGAGCAACGCGCCTGGAGATGGTCCTGGATGCACGCCACCATGGTCGCCCAGACCGGGTGACCGGGGAGCTGAACGTCCCCGCGGCATGGCTAAGCCCTTCCGGCTCGGACCATCCGGGGCTGGATCCCCACGCACACCGCGGAGACGTTCTCGGTCAAGTCCCCGCGGCAAATGGAGGGCAACGAACCATGTTGAGCTCAGTAGGGTTCCGCAGCTGTCTGTCGTCGCTGGCCATGCTCGTCGCTGCGCCCCACGCTTCCAACGCGGCTCCGGCATCGGGGTTGCGTCTCATACCGTTCCCGAAACAGGTTCAGATGCAGGAGGGGCATTTTCGCCTTGTTCCGGATCTGCGACTGGCGGTGACCGCACATGCGGCGGACCGCTTTGCTGCCTCCCTCCTTCGGGAAGAGCTGGGTCTGAGCCGCGGGGCAGCCCTACAGGAATCGAGTGCGCTTGATGCGACGGCGGTTCTTCCGCACGCCCTGATCCTGTTCCCCGGCTCGGGGCGGCCCGTTCCCGAAGCGTTGGTGCTGCCCGTGGTGGAGAGCGAGGAGGCCTACGCCCTGTCGGTGACTCCCGAGCGTGTCTTGATCGGGGCACGGCACGTGCAAGGCCTACTCCGTGGCGTGCAGACCGCAAGACAGCTCGTCCGAGCCAACGTTCAGGGCGACGCACTGCCTGCGTTGTATGTGTCAGACTGGCCTTCGCTGCGGCACCGCGGGTTCCAGGACGACATCACCCGGGGCCCAAGCTCCCTGCTCAAGACGCTTGAACGGGAGGTGGCCCTCGGGGCCGAGATGAAGATGAATGTCTTCACTTACTACATGGAGCATCAGTACGCGTTCAGCAAGCATCCGGTGATCGGTCCGGAAGATGGTTCACTCACCCCTGATGAGCTGCGACAGCTGGTCGCCTTCGCAGCACGCTACGGCACCGACATCATCGGGTGCCAGCAGTCGTTTGGGCATTTCTACCACATCCTCAAACACAAGGAATACGCCCATCTTCGTGAGACGGGCGGTATCCTGTGCCCCACCGTTGAGGCGAGCTACCAACTGCTCGACGACCTATACTCCGAACAGGCGCCCTTACTCCCGTTCGCGATGTTCAATGTCTGTTGCGACGAAACCCACGGTCTCGGCAGGGGGCCATCAGGAAAACGTGCGGCCGAAATTGGGGTTGGCGGCGTCTATGCGGGGCACATGCGCCGGATTCATGACCTGCTGAAGGACAAGTACGGCAAACGCATGATGATGTGGGGTGACATCATTCTGCGGCACCCCGAGAACTTGGCCCAGATCCCTACTGACACAGTGATGCTGACGTGGGGCTACCAGGCAGCCGCCAGTTTCGAGCACCAGATCACTCCGTTCGCCGAAAGCGGTTACGAGTTCCTCGTGTGCCCCGGGGTGAGCTGCTGGAACCGGATCTTGCCGGATTTCGCCTGTGCGACCACGAACATCGGCAACTTCGTGCGGGACGGTGCCAAGCACGGGGCCATCGGCATGCTCAACACGACGTGGGACGATGACGGCGAGAACTTCTTTGCCCCGAACTGGCACGGGGTGCTGTGGAGTGCGGAGTGCGCCTGGAATGCATCGACGACTTCCCCCAAGGATTTCAATCGCCGCATCGGGGGCGTGCTCTTTGGCGAGCCCGGCACCCACTTTGGCCAAGCGATCGAGCTGCTGTCCCGGACTCACAGTCTGCCGGGCTTCGAGAGCATGCACGACCGCCGTTTCTGGCGTGTCGCCATGGGCGACTGCCCGGTGAACGAGTCCGCCTCGCGCACGCAGGCAGGTGAGTTACTGGCGATTGTCGATGCCGCGATCACGCACCTCGTGGAAGCCCGAAGGGATGCACAGACGAATGCCGACCTGCTGGATTACTTCCTGTTCGGAGCCCGACGCATGCAGCTGATGGGCCAACGTATGGAGGGCTCCCTCGATGCCTGCAGGGCTTACGCTAGAGCGGTCGAAGTCGCGGCCGATAGGAGGGAAGCTCTGGCTGCCTTGGACGAGGCCGGTGACAACATCCGCGAACTCCGCGATGCTCACGCCAAGCTCAAGAACGACTACGAGACGCTGTGGCATCGGGAGAACAAGCCCTATGCCCTGCAGCGCGTCCAGGCCCGCTTCGACGGAGTGCTGGCGCGTTACGAGGGGATCCTGCAGAAGCTGCTTGCGGCACGGGTAGGATTCGCAGCAGGTACCCCTCTGCCTCGGGCCCGGTCACTCGGTTTGCAGATCACCGAACTTGGCGTGCGGCGGACCCGGCCGACCGAGGTTACCTCTGCGCCCATGGCACCGGATGCGCCCTGGGCCGTGCCGGGACTGGACGGGCGAATTGGCATTCGGGTCGCTTGCGGCCCCCATGACCGCCTACAGACTCCGGTGCAACTGCAGTTGCCGGCCGCGGTGGCGAGCAAGCTCGGTGGGGGTAGCCTGCTCGAACTCACTCCCGACCAGACCATGCAGACGCCCGTGTTGTACCAGGTGGACGGTGATCCGGACGGAGCCGTTCGAACGCTGGCCTTTAACGTGGGCGCCCCGTTCCAGGCCGGGAGCGAACGCTCGTTCTTGTTCTACTTCGGCTCGGGCTTCACCCCGACCAACACCTCCCCTCATGCGGTCCGTTGCAGCGCCGCCCCCGGCGGCATGACGCTCATCGAGAACGACTGCATCCGCGCGCTGGTCGGTCCGGAAGGCGGCCATATCTACCGGTGGGAAGTCAAGACGGCCGCCAATCTCGACCTCACTCAACCGGGAGAAACGGGCTGGGCCGGGTTTGCGGACATGGGACGCGACCATCGCAGTTCGCCCAACAAGATCGAGGTGCTTGCCGCCGGGCCGGCACTCGTGCAACTGCGTTGTACCGACGCGACCGGACTGCAGAAGATGACCACGGCTTTTGCCGGGGTCCCGTGGATTGACGTCACACTGAACGCGGGCAAGGGCTGGTACTGGAACTACGACCGAGTAGAGACCTTCGCTCCCGAGGGACCAACCCCCGGGATTGCCGTTTTCTCCGACGGGTTCAGGACTCCGGTCCGCTCCGCAAAGGCTGGATTCGAGTCGCAGGCCAAGCGCGGAGGCGTGACATGGTCGGCAAAGTCACGACAGGATGGTCTGCTGCTGGCCCTGCTAACCCCCGAGGTAAAGAGCCGTCACGCCGTTGGTCCGGGGGGTGGCATGGGGGGCACGGGGATAGAACATTCGGTCCCCGCCGCGCATTTTGTCACCTACGGCGGGGTTGTCGCCGAGCCGCCAGAAGCCGTTCTGAACGCCCTCCAGCAAACGATGTCGCTACGCAACCAGCCCGACACCGCCCTGTTCGGCACAGAACAGAGAGAGGACGAGTGAGGCGTGGAGTTAAACGCATTTTGCCGGCGATGCGGGCATTGAACCCGCCTCGTTCACGTGTATGCTCAGTCGTCGGCCGTCACACAGAACGGGATGAGCTCCGAGGAGGAACGGGATGAAGGTACAGGTAATCACATGGTCGGCATTGGCTGTCACCGCTCTCGCCGCGGGAGTCAGTGCAGCCGAGACGGCGTTCAAACCGTTGGCGCCCCCTGCGAATCCGGCAGCTCTCGGTGCCAACGTCCAGCGTACCATGACGCTGCTGGCGACCAGCACAGCGCAGAAACGGAATCGCGTGCGCATCCTGTTCTACGGGCAATCGGTCACTCGGAACCCTTGGTGGCAGGAGATTTCTGATTACCTGCGCACGACGTATCCCCATGCCGACCTCGAGATCGAGAATCGCGCGATCGGAGGCTACGGCGCAAACGTGCTGATACACACGGCCGAACACGACCTCTACCCGTTCTACCCGGACCTGATGATCTTCCACGTGTATGGCGGCGTCAAAGGCGGCGAGCAGGAGAAGATCATCGCAAAGCTACGACGGACGACCACATCCGAGGTGCTGCTCTGGACCAGTCACTTCCGCTGGCCCCGCAACCTGCCGCGTGATGGCGACCCGAACGATGCAGGAGCGCAGAAACTGACCAGCAGTGATGAAGAGCGTTCGCAGATGATCCGTGACATTGCGGCCAAGCATGGCTGCGAACTGGCGGAGGTCCGGGAGCAGATCCGTCGGTACCTCAAGGACAACGAGCTGTTTCCGAAGGACACCCTCCGTGATAGTGTCCATCCGAACAAGCTTGGGAACTACCTCATCGGCGGGTTCATTCGGCCGCACCTTCGCCACGATCCCGCCTTCTCGCGGGAGCCATGGACCAACTTGGTTACTGAGGTCTCGGCGGACGATGAACGCGTGACGCGGAACGCGGACGGCAGTTTCGAGATGACGTTTGACGGCAATCGCGTCGACATTGTTGCTGCGGCCTGTGATGGCAAGCCGGGCACGGCCAAAGTACTCATCGACGGGCAGCCACCATCCGCGTTCCCGGAGCTCTACTACCACACCCGCCCAAGCAATGCACCTCACGATCACGTCAGACCGGCGATCAACCGGATCGACCACAAGGCGGCGCTTGTTCAGGAAAAGTGGACCGCGAAGATTCTCGAGTGCGACCCCGAGAAGAACGTGTTGACCTACGAGGTCAGCGGCTCCAAGACCGGACCGGACGGGCAGGGGGACCACTTCAAGGAATTCGTGTCCAACTCAGGCCGCGTTGTCATCCCGGCGAGGAAGTGGATGGTTTGCTGGGCCGTCAAGTACCGGAAGAAGCCGTTGCCCCCGGACTTCACCGTGACATGGGAAGCAAAGGCTTTGTTCAAGGACACCTACGAAGCACCCGTGGTCGACGACGTGGCCCGAGACCACGCGACGATGGTTGCCCAGGGCCTGAACAACGCCCCGCACGTCCTGAAGATCATCCCCAACGGCGATGGCCCCGTACCGATCCAGGCGTTCCGGGTGTATCGTCCGCCGCTCAAATGAGGCCGGGTGGAAGGGCACGCTTCATCTTTCGCAATGCGCCAGTGTAGCCGATGCGTCCTGGCCTGATCAATTCATGCGTTCCGGGAGAACGCATGAATTGATCACCCGAAGGGCTTCGACGTGAGCCCATTCGACAGGCTCAGGGCTCGTGCTCAGGGCTAGCCTTGAGCAAGTGACGCGTTGAGCTTCGCGAATATTCCAGGCTAGAGGTGCCCCACCAGGAGTTCGGCCCGCGCAGAACAGCTGTTTGGTCCTGTAGGCGACAGACAACATGATGATAAAAAGCAGGAAGACCGATGATGGGACACAGCCGCTGAGCTTCCGGGCATGGTACCGGGTCTGCTGGTTTTTCACGCGAGCGATCGCTCACGTCGTTTACCGAGCGAGCTTCCAGGGCAGTCACAACATCCCGAAGACCGGCCCGTGCATTCTGGTTGTGAACCATCAGAGCCATCTTGATCCGCCGATCTCGGGCATCGCGATGTGGCGACGTGGCCGGTATCTGGCCCGGCAGACGCTGTTCAACTCCAAGATATTGGCCGCGATCATGAACGCGTTGGGTGTGATCCCGTTGGATCTTGACGGGACCGGGCTCAACGGCGTCAAGCGTACCCTCCGTGCACTAAAGGCGGGCGAATTGGTCGTGATCTTTCCTGAAGGTACGAGGTGCGGTGACGGCGAGATCCACCCGTTCTTGCCTGGCTTCACCAGGCTTGCCCGCCGCAGCGGGGCGCCGATCGTGCCATCAACGCTCGAAGGGGTGTACGACTCCTACCCTCGCAGTGCAAAGTTCCCGAAGCTTTGCGGTCGAGTTCATGTGCTGATTGGCAAGCCGATTGGCCCGGAGGAGATCGCCGCGATGTCGGACGATGAGCTGGTCAAGTACGTCGAGTCGAAGGTCCGAGAGTTGAACGAAGAGGTCCGGAGTCGTCCGGCCATGGCACGTCAGGTCGCGCGCCGGGAAGAGCAGCTTCTGCCGGCCGCAACAGAGCCATCGACGGAGCCCTCGAGAGACGAGGCCCCGGATGACACCCACAACACGACTGGGCTCTAGTGGTCTGAGTTATTGATCCACGGGCAGAACGACGCGCGAACGTGTCTACTCGGTCTTGTCTTTCTTGTCCTGATGGTGCCCGGTGGCGGCCCCGCCCGCTCCACCGAGGGCTGCCCCAATCGCGGCGCCCTCAGCTGTTTTTCCGCTCTGATGCCCGATGACTCCTCCGATGACTGCTCCGGTGGCCGCTCCTACCGCACCATAGGTGCCCGTTTTCGTCTGGCATCCCGTCATCCCAATAGCGAGAACAAGGGTTGTGATGAGTAGCATCTTCTGCATGGCGTTTTCTCCTCGTATTACAGTGTGTCTTACTCCAGGCGAGCCGTCGCTGAGCTCCCATCCCTGAGTCCGAGTGTGGCCACTCGACTCACTGCGCATGAGAATAGTCTCCCCGGCGGCAATGTCCAGGTCGTTTGTCCCCACAGAAACACCATCCTCAGCCAAGCAACCACAGGCGTCCGGCTTTGAGACCGTACGCCGCACGGCTCCCGCAATCATCGCGCTCAGCCCGGATTCCCGGCGGCCCGGGCCAAGTCGCCGTCGGCAGTAAAGAGACGAGCTCCCTTCAGGCGGGCCAAGGCCAGGTACAGCGCATCGTAGACGGTGAGCGCATGTTCGGACGCCAACCTCACAGCCGGCTCGATCAGGTCGCGATGCGACAGGTAGCGTACCGGCATCTCACACATGAGCTGGACGAGCTCGAGCGTCTCCTCGGCAGAGAGTACACCTTGAAGGCGCTTCTTGTTGGCGACATTGCCGGCTTCCACAAGCATGAGTTCTGGTGCGATGGCCGTGTTCTCGCCGCGTTCAACGCCACGCATGAACTGCTCGAGTCCCGGCGGCACCGGGCCGTCGGGGATGAACAGGCGCAGGAAGGCGGACGTATCCAGTACGGCAATCATCGGCGGCGGTCCTCTCTCACATCATCAACCACGTTCGCCAGTTCACGAGACGCCAGCTTCGCGCGGTAGGCCCCCGCCGATTCCATGATCGATGTGCCCCGCAATTTGACATCCTCCTCCAGCAAATGCCGGACCTGCTCTTGAAGGCTCCGGTGACTACCCCGGGCCCAGGCGGCCAGTTCCGAATAGACCGTGTCCGGCACATTGCGAACGGTAATCGTCTTCACTATGCATACTCCACGATAGCATCACTACGTCATCACGGTAACGATATCATTATAGCATCAATGCAATGGACGGCAAGATGGATATGGCCGAATGGCGTTAACCCGCATTTCTCATGAGCAAGACACTTTGGCGTTTGTTTCTCGCTCTGGCAGAGACCATTGAGAATCAGTGGTCAATCGTCGGGCGAGACACTGTGTTCCCGAGACCAAGAGGCAATGCCCACCCGTTGGGTGAACTTGGGGCACGTCGACCCTCGCTCTCGCCGCACGGGGCAGTGGTTTGACGCTAGTCGGGGGCCTCGCTGCTCCACGGAAGCCGTGAAGCCCGTCTCGCCTTGCTCGGCTCCACAGCACCAGCTTGCGAAAGCAAGGCTCGACCCACCCCGAGTTTATGAGAAGTGCGGGCATGCGGAACGCGATATCCGCAAACGGATGTTGTGGTACATCCACAGGCGGGTCCACGGGTATTGCGAACCCCGCGTATATCCTGCCGTCATCGGCCACCTTTGGGTCCACTACCTCGTAGCGCACATGGTCCTCTTCCGAGATGGTTTGGCTGGCGTCCCGGTCCAGCGTCCGCGGGTTCTGCTCGTCCACCTTAAAGAGGACGGTCGCGGGTGATTTCGTTTCTGCGTTGAAGAAGTGTTGCCACGAATCGTCTTGCGCCGTCGCGGGGGCGCTGGTATCGTGGGGGGCAGAGGGAGGGGGATTTCGTTGGCCCCAGGCAGTCCGTTACAGCAGAGAGAGACGTGGTCGTGACACTCCCTTTCAGCGAGGACAGGTAATCGCCCATGGCCTTCCCATCGCGCTCAACATTGGCGTCATTGGTTCTGCTGGTGTGCAGCCACGGCCTGTCGGCAGACGCAGACAGATCGCCCAAGTCGTCAACCTACAAGATCCACGCCACACCCGATCTCAGGCAGCGGACGGTGCAGCGAGAGCTGGGGCTAAGGGGGTGGTGCGCCCCAACCGCCATATCGGACACACTGATGTGGCTTGGCCGCAACGGCTATCCGAGGCTGATTCCGAAAGCACGCACCTCCGAGGAGGCGCACATCAAACTGGCGGCTCGGCTCGGCTCGATGGAGTACATGGAGACCGTGCGAGGAGGGGGAGGCACGACCAGGTACGACCTGGCCGACGGTGTGGTGAAATACGTTCTCGAGCAAGGGTACACCGTTCAGCGCCTCGAAATAGATGGGCTTTACTTCCCGCCCGGGGCCCAGGAAGGCAAAATCCGGTCCCAGCTCAGAGCCCTCAAATCCGCGATTCACGACCGGAGGACCGTGGTCTGGTGGCACCTCAAGAAAGCGCGCCCCGATCAAGCAGGGAAGTTGGAGCTGTACGGCGGACACTATGTCTGCGTCGTCGGTTACATTCATGATCGCGAGGGGCAGGACGAAGAGATCACGCTGGTAATACATGACCCGGGGAACAGGAAGCAACCCGAGGGGCAGTACATCCAGATGGTGCGGCTTGTGAAGGCCTTGCCGGGCATGCCGGCCGAGTGGGTGGGGCACTATGTTGGCGTGGGCAAGGGGTGGGGCCCCGCAGCCATCATGTCATTCTACTTCCTCAGGCTGGGGGTACCTTACGACAGGCGGACATTGTTCAACGGACGAGATCTGACTGGTTGGACGCCCATATACAAGTCAGCGACCAATGAGACGCGAGTGGCAAGCGCTGCCTGGCCCGTTCGGGACGGAACGATCGTCTGCGAGTCGGAGGCGACCGCACTGCTCGTGTCCGGCGCGAAGTACGGGGACTTCGATCTCACTTTCGACGTGAGAATGCGAAGAGGAGGCGCGACCGCGGTTCTCGTCCGCAGCGATCTCACGGGCGCGGGGGCACTACCGATTCCCCTGCTGGACCGCGTCACGCTTCGGAAGGCTTCGGCGGACGGTAAGGGCGGGGCCCTGGCGGGCGTTCTTGCGACCATCGCGGCGGCTATGCGCCCGGACCGTTGGAACACCGTCGAAATCCGTTGTGACGGAGACCGCGTTCAACTCACGATCAACGCAAGAGAGATCGTTGATCTCAAGACCAGCCGGATCCCTGAACTTCGGAATGCTCCAAGCGCCGGCCACATTGTTCTCTTGAGCAAAGACGGCGCCGGCAACGGTACAGCGTACCGCAATTTCCGTATTCGCGATCGGGATGGGACCGGTTCGGTAGCGGCAGGACGCCGGGAGGCCAAGGGCAGCCCTTCTCGTCCAATCGTTCCCCGCGCAGAGGTCAAAGGAAGCTCCTCCGATCGGGGGGAACCGGATCTCGCCGCACGAATCGACCAGCTGGCACGGCTGATTCTTCGGAAAGCAGACCAGAACTCCGATGGCAGACTCACCCGGATGGAATTTGCCGAGAAAGACCGTCCTAACTTCGGCCGCGTCGATGCCAACCGTGATGGCAGGGTCAACGCGACGGAGTTCGCGGCGTTCCTCGGGTCGGGGATCAATGCCCTTTTCAGCCGCTTGGATCGTGACGGCAACGGGACGATCACGGAGCTCGAAGTCCCGGAGAAGGACCGCAGCAACTTCGGCCGTGTTGACGCCGACCTCGACGGAGAAATCGACAAGAAGGAGTTCGTGGATCTCGCGTCGTCTCTTCTTGGTCTGTCGGGTGAACCCTGATCGACAGTGAGTTTTCGCGTTCGCGCACTCCCCCAGATGGGAGGGCCTCTGCGGTGAGCCCTTCCGAACACAGATGCAGACGCTCTCCGGCTGTTGCGTCTACATTCGCGGTTCCTCTGAATGCTCGTTTTCCCCAACAACTCCACCCGCACCATTCCGCGCTGCTGCCAACGCGGCTGCGACACCGGCCGGTCCACCAACGCAGATAGGGATCTGCCGAGCTTTTTGCAGCCTTCGAATCTGTGTTTTTGGATCCCCAAAGGCGCTGTTTTGAACACGGATATGGTGTCTGTGACGGCCAGGATGGATGGCGGACGACGACAGGCCACGTGCCGGCGTCAACGTCTGGCCCTCACCTCAAAGAATCACGCCTTGTCGGCGGAGCAGGTCTCGCAACAACTCGGCGGGCAATTCTCGCGGAGTCAGTCCTTCCCGAACGCTCAGAGCGGCTGCCGTGCCGGCCGCCTGTCCCATGGCCATGCAGGCTGGGATCATGCGAGCAGAGGCCCGGGCCTCGTGTGTTCCGGAGAAACAGCGTCCGGCGACGAGCAGGTTATCAACGAGCTTCGGCAGTAAGCTGCGAAACGGGATGGTGTAGGACACACCAGGCTGCAACGGACGACCTTCGCACTCGGGCTTCTCTCCCGGCACAACGCCGTGAGTGTCAATCCAGCAGGCGTAACGGCAGATGCCGTCGTCAAAGTCGCGGCCGCTCTCCACGTCGTCCAGCGTTAAGGTGTATTCGCCCTGGATGCAGCGGGTCTCCCGCACTCCCAGCAGAGAGGCCGTGGCAGCGAGGTGCGCACTTTCCCAGCCGGGCACACGTTCTCTCATGAATTGCAGATTGCGCCAGATTTCCCGTCGCGCCCGAATCGCTACTTGGGTAATGTGCTGAGCATCTGTACCGTCCATGCCGTGAGCGTGAGATGCATTGAAGTAGGTTTCGTCTTTCCGTAGCAGGTTGTCCGTACCGCAATGAACGCGTTCGGGGGCGATCCCACCCGTGGTCCGAAGGCGTCGGGCTTCATCCGTCAACTCCGCATAGTGAGAGATGACATGTGGTCTGGCTTGGGCGAGGTCGAGAGCATTGAGTTTGCTCAGCAACCCCATCGGTTGCATAAGCCCATCGGTTTCTCGCCCCTTACCGCACGGTGCGCCGGCGCGTGCGGCAACATCGGCGTCGCCAGTCGCATCGATGACACGACGGGCAAACACCGCCTGCCGCCCGCTCTTGTTCTCGATGACAACGCCACACAGTCTGTCCTCTTGCCTGATGACGTCGGTGACAAGCGTCTGCAACAACACATCAACGCCGGCCTGCTCGATCATACCGTCCAACAGCACCTTCAGCGCCTCGGGGTCGAAGGGCACCCAGTAGCGGTCGGGATCATCGTGGGGGCATGGGATGGGCGGATGCGCAGCGCCGATGCCGACGAGTCCGTCGACGACCTCCCTGGGGATGCCACCGAGGATGATCGCTTGCTGGTCGTGGTAAGGCCCTAAGCGGTTCATCATGCCGCCTGTAGCCTGACCCCCAAAGCACAGCTGGTTCTCAAGAAGAAGGACACTCGCCCCGTTTCGGGCCGCTGCCAAGGCGGCCGCGACACCGGCCGGCCCACCGCCGCAGACAGCTACGTCAACATCAGCGTAGACAGGGATCTGCCGAGATTCCTCAGTCAACGTTCGTGCCATGTTCCTTCTCCTTGCTGACTGGCAGGTTGTGCCCAGTTGATTTTTGTCTTCTTGTGCACAACGCTTCTCGGTTTCGTGCTTTATGTCTTTTGCCAGGCTCTCCCGGCAAACAGACTATTCTTGTACAGACACTTCGGAAGTGGGACGTGAGGCGGCGGGAGCTG
>JABHEG010000133.1 GCA_018676675.1 Lentisphaerota bacterium | reverse complement strand
TCCGGGCTGGCCATGGTTGTGTTCATGGCCGCCACTATAACGGCGAGGTGTGTTAGATCCCAGCCGTCTCCCGAAAGAAAGTCGCGCTTCTTTCACAACAACGTGAAATCGGGCTTGACCTCACCCCCGTGAACGGCTACTCACGCCCAAACCGGATGACCGCCTGGCCTACGTCGAGTGCTCCCCTCTCGCGGAAGCCGTCGATGCGACGGCGACCGTGCTGACCCTCACGGCTCAGCCCGAAGGTCTGCCGCCCAAGCGCGGCCGGTCCCGGGCCTTCCCGGGGCACCATATCCGGGTCGGGGACGAGCTCATTCGCTATGCTGAGGCCGAGATCGGCCCTCCCTTCCGGTTTACCGGGTGCCAACGCGGCTCCCTTGGCACAGCCGCTGACGATCATGCGGCCGGGGCACAGGTGCGCGGGCTTCTGGCCCAATGGGGGTTCTTTCTCGTTGACCCCGACAGTACGCTGGCGGATGAGGTCACCCAGAACTTCGCGGATGTGATCAACGCCTGCGACTTCGACTTCGTCTACTTTGATGCCAGCGACGGCACGAATGGCGCGTACCTCGACGGCTGGTATTACCAGAACAAGATGCACTTGGACTACTACCGGAAGCTGAAGAGAGACGTCCTGTACCAAACAAGCTGCGGAACCGGCCGAAATATCCTTTGGCATATGGTACCGCGCAGCGCATCGGCGGACGGCCATGGCGATATCAAGGGCTACTTGGACCAGCGCTGGGCCGGCATTCTCGGAATGGGTCACAACTGGACCAAGGCAGATGTGGGCTGGTACTACTGGTTCAAAGATGTGCGCCCGGACCAGATCGAGTACGTCTGCGCCAAGGCACTTGGGGTCGATGGAACAATCTCCCTCGAAACATCACGCGAAGCCATGGATCGCCTAACCCAAACACGACAGATGTTCGAGATGATCGCCCGATACGAAGAGTGCCGACGGGCCAACGTGTTTGGCGCTGACATAAGGGAGAAGCTGCGCGAGCCGAAGAAGGACTTCCGCCTCTTCCGAGATGACACCGGCTGGGCCCTGAGCCGGGCCGTCTATGAGGAACCGCGCCTGGTCGACCAACTCGACGGTGAACAGAATGTCTGGACCATCACCAACACACAGCAATTTCCAGTTCAGCTTGGCGCCGAGATCGTGCGCGGCAAGCGTCACGTTGGAACAGCCGAATACAATGACACTCAGACCCTCACCATCGAGGACTTCAACACGGCGGTGCCCTACCGCATGGGCGAAGGAAACGAGTTCGAGAAGTTCGTGGTCGGAGGGCAGAAGGTCCTGACTCCTGAAGGGCCGGTTCGCAAGGGCGTCTCGCAGGCGTTCGAAATCACGACGACAAACGCGAAAGTGGGGGCCAACTGCCTGGTCTACACAGCAACGAACGAGGGCACCAATGGCGGCTGGAGTGGCATAGGTAGACGTTTCGCCTCGCCGCTGAACCTGACAGCCTATGCGGGGGTCGGGCTCTGGATCCACGGGGATGCGCAGGCCGAAAGTGTGCGGTTTCAGTTCCGCGATGTAGCCGGACGCCACGCGAACTGGGTGCAGCCGATCACCTTCAGCGGCTGGCGCCTGTTCACATTCCCGCTCCCAAAGAACACTGGGTTTGACTGGTCGAAGACCGAGTACGTGGTTTTCTGCCTCAACGACCTCTCAGCCAAAACGTCGGTCCGCGTGATGTTCGACGATGTGCGGATGCTGCCGGAGCTTCGGCAATCCGGCGCATTCGGCAATCCGGCAATCGGCGTGAACGATAATCGCACCACGTTCCCCGTTGACCTCAGAGGGGGCCAGGCTATGACCGTCATTGGGGCTGAAGGCGCAAAACTGTGGCCGGGCGGCATGCGAGAATCGCAGAGCCTCGCAGTGAATATCGGGGCTTTGGTCTTGCGCCCCGGCCCAAACACCGTAATCTTCGGCACCAACAAACCTGCCCAGTTCCCAGGCGATGTCAGTGTCCTGCTCTACCAGATGTGGCCGCTCGAGGAGTAAGGTAGTCCCATGACACCACGCGAGATCGTCCTGCAGCAAATCAGGCATCACGAAACCGATCCCGTTCCCTACACGCTTGCCTTTGAGCCGTCCGTCGCTGTCCGTCTGGACGAACACTTCGGCAGCAACGCGTGGCGGAAACGGATCACTCCCTACATGGCGCAGTGTGGAGCGATCTCGTCGATCTGGCAAGCCCCCCCGGATCCGGAGCACCGGCAAGATGTTTTCGGTACGCTCTGGCGAACCGACAATGTCCCCCCGACCGTCGTCCGCCCGGGGCTATCCCGGCCAGAGCTCGAAGGCTACGCGTTCCCGATCCTGGAAGACATCCTCAGCCCTGAAGCGGTGAGTCAAGTGACCGAGCGTGTCCGAAAGACCGGCAATTCGTTCACCATTGTCGCGACAGGCCTGTGCCTGTGGCAGAGCTGGTACATACGCGGCTTCGAGGAAACCATGATGGACTGCGCAGCAGAGGAGGGCTTCTACACTGAGCTTCTCGACCGGTTGACCGACCTGTGTCTCGGGCTGATCGAAGCATGCAGAGACATCCCTGCCGACGCGATCATGATGGGGGATGATTGGGGGGTGCAGCGAGGCGTCATGATCGGCCCCGAACGCTGGCGCACATTCTACAAACCGCGGTACACTCGAATTTTCGACGCCATCCACGCGCAAGGGAAAGTGGCGATCATGCACTGTTGCGGCAGCGTTGCGGAGATAATGGACGACATCGTTGACACCGGCCTCGACGTGCTCGAGAGTGTCCAGCCCGAAGCGGCAGGCATGAGCCCGTACGCGCTGAAGAAGGGATGGGGTGACAACATCACGTTCTGGGGCTGCCTCGGCAGCCAGTCCACGATTCCCTTTGGGACCTCGGATGAGCTTCGCGACGAGATCCGACGTCTTCGCAGAGAGATGGGCAAAGGCGGCGGATACGTCCTTGCCCCGGCGAAGCCCCTCCGGACAGAGACGCCGATAGAAAATGCAGTCGCAGTGGTCGAGGAGTTTCTTGACGCATGAACGGTACATCTGCAATCGAGAGACACCTCGACGAATTGGTGCTCACCCGTTTGGGCCCCGAACGCCCCGCGGGGCTCTGTGTCACCTCGCTTCCGTTGCCACGCAACGCGCCTTCACCCCTTGGTGTTGCGGGCCACGCAAGCAGCGCCTTCCCCCTGGGCCAGTGGCACGATGTCGCCAACCCATCCCCTCGGCGACTCCTGCTCGCGGCCGACAACATGGGGACGGCCCCAGACTCCCTGCAGATCACGTCCGCGCCCGAGCAGCATGCTGCCACGTTTCCCAAGGCGTCAATGAACCTGTTCGAGACCGCTCCGGATGCGCTCTTCTTCTGGGAACGGCACAGCCTGGCAATCGAGTGGAATGGACACTGCGTCGAGCTGGCCATGGGGCTACGCTCCGACGGACAACTGCGCTGGTGGGAAGCCTGTAACCTCGTGGTCCGGGAAGAAGCCCCCTTCTGCCGTGTGGTGGAAATGGGCGGCGCAATCCCCGTGCGCATGTGCGACCTGGCCTACCTGCAGTCACGCAAAGGGTATTACGACAACGAGTTCCTCCACAAACACAACTGGCTCAACGGCCACATCACTGCCAGACTCTACGCAAACGGAGTCTGCGATGTCGTGGCCCGCCATGTCAACAGCAGGTTCTTCGACGACGGCAAAGACCTGGAACAGACCGTGCCAGTCATTGGTGTGCGCGTGGACGGAGAGCCGATCCCCACCGACGACACCCCCTGGGATGGCACGGTCACAACCCTGACGCATGGTCCCGTGTCGTTCGATGTCTCGGAAATGGCGCGGCTGGCGACGGCGCAGAAACCAGGCGAGCAGCGCATCGACCAGGGCTTCCTGGCCATTCAACCCTATGAGGGCATGGAGCTTTACGGTGGGGCCGCCGCCAAGGACCTTGGCGGGGATGCATACATCCTGCGCGGCAGTGAACAGCGCGTCCTTCGTGGCATGTCGCGATCGCTGAGCTTCAGCTTCAGCCTCAACGCGGAGCGTGCTCCAACCGTTGTGCGCTACCTCCCGCCAGCCTGGTGGTATGGAGCCTGTGAAGAACTCGTTCCTGCCCCTCTGCTGCCCGCCGTGACCGACCTCCAGGAAGCTTGCGACTCCGCCCGGGAATGGTGCCGAAAAACCATCCGGAGAGGCGGCTTCGAGGACGGAGCCATGGCCCGAGGAGCAGCGCCGGAGAACCCGCCGCCCTACGAAGCCGGGTGGGAAGGGGAAGTCCCCTACGCCCAGTTCCTCTCTGCTTGGACAACCGGTGATGCGGGGGAGTACGACGATGCCATGCACGCCGCGACGTATTTCACCGATGTCTGCATCGACCACGCCGCCAAACAGGTCCGCATGCACGGGTGGCCGCCGGACGCCTTCGCGCTGCCCATGGCCCGAATCCACGCGTGCCTCGCCGCCTACCTCGAGACCGGAGACAGATTCTTCCGTCAAGCCGCTGAATCCGTGATCCAGACAGCCTACTCGACGCACAAGAACTCATGGCCTCGGATGACCATCGGGCGAGACGCCTGCTTCATCCGGGGTGCCGTCCTGCTCTACCGTTACCTCGGCAGTCCGCACTACCGGGACATCGCCCGAGACAGCCTGGATGATGTCGCCGCCTCACAGAAGCCGGACGGCAGCTTCGGCGATCAAGGAGGAGGAGCCGGGATCCACGCCTGGGCGGCATACATCACCAAGCCCTGGATGGGCTGCATGGCCATCGGAGGCGCAATAGACTGGCTTGAACTCGTCCCGAACGATACCCCCATCGCCGATATGGTGAAGCGTTTCGCCGATTGGCTGATGCGCGAACGTTTCGATCACGATGGCATCATGGGCTGGAGCTACCAGCATGACTACAGAGGGGGCCGCGACTTCCTCAATATCACGGGCGAGATCATTCAACTCCCCGGCTCGGCTCTTTGGCACAGGGACTACCTGGCTCGCGTGCTGACCTTCTGTGCCCTGCGCTACGACGAGCCGGCCTATTTCGATGCCTGGCACGAGAGCTTCATGGGAGCAGGACAAACCGTCCGCGACGACCACGCATTCGCCCAGACTCTTCAGTTTGTGCCCTGGGTGGAAGCACACCTTTGGGATGCCGAGCTTTCCGCAGAAGGTGTGCAGGCCAAGCCAGCCTGGCTCGGCGAACGCACACCATGCCAAGCCACCATCTCGACTCCCGAAGGTCCGGTCCTCTGTGCCTGGAACAAGAACGGCACATCGTGCACAGCCGAAAACCGAAGCGTTCGGGTCACGGATTGTGCCCTCCAAAGAGACTGACGGGGTTGGTCATTTCCCACCCCAGAACGTAACCCCGTACTGAACAAGAGAGAGAATGAGACAGACAACACAAGCAGCTATTGCGTTGACAGTGGTGCTCTCATGTTCCGCGTACGCGAAGGAGAGCATTGTGCCGGACAAGACGGTGACCTACAAGACCCTCGGCGATACCAAGCTCAAGCTTCATGTATTCAATCCTCAAGGCCACAAACTAACCGACAAGCGGCCCGCCATCGTCTTCTTCTTTGGTGGTGGGTGGATGGGCGGTACGCCGAGGCAGTTCTACCAGCAGGCCAAGGGCTTTGCCGCTCTTGGATTTGTGGCCATGTCGGCAGACTACAGGGTGATTAGGAAACACAAAACAACCCCTTTTGAGTGCGTGAAGGATGGGAAGTCAGCAGTCCGTTGGATCCGACAGCATGCTGCCGAGCTGGGCATCGACCCCGGTCGTGTCGTGGCCGCAGGTGGCTCCGCCGGTGGACATGTTGCCGCGTGCACGGGTGTCATTCAGGGGCACGAGGAAGACGGTGAAAACGGTGACATCAGCACTCTGCCCAATGCCATGATTCTGTATAACCCAGTCATTGACACCACAGAAAAAGGCTATGGGATAAGCAAAGTGGGGCGGGAACGAAAGACGGAAATCTCGCCGTGTCACCAGGTTCGAGGAGGGGTTCCTCCCACCCTGATCTTTCATGGCACTGCTGACAAAACCGTTCCATATGAAAACGTCGTGCGGTTCACGAAACTCATGAAAGAGGCGGGTAACAGCTGCTCGCTTGTTCCCTTCAAGGACAAGAACCACGGCTTCTTCAACGGCTCGTTTTTCCGTCCAAAGAACGGTGACGCCGACTTCAACATCACCATGGAAAAGAGCATCTCATTCCTGAAAGAGCTCGGATTCCTGGACGCCGAATGAGCGTTCCCGAACTACAGGCCGGCGATCGAGTGGTTGTCCTCGCGTCGCTGATTCGCGGTTCCGCACTCGTTGCCGGAGCCGCTTCGGGGGGGATCACCGCCTGGCTCGCGACGCACAGAATCGGCACCACCGCGCTCTACGTGGTTGGAGGCACCATTATCGGATACATCGTGGGGTTGCTGGCTTCGCGGCTTGCTTCCCCTGTAGCCCAAGGCACCGTAGTTGTGATCAGAGTGGGATGGGGATCGCTGCCTCGGACGCTCGGCGGCGGGCTTTGCGCCAGCATCCCCGCATCGGCGGCGGTCTCACTCCTGTGCGCAGTCGCATTGGGTGCAGACATGCTCCAGGGCCTCTGGCCATCACTCGGTGCAGGCATTGCCCTGGGCATCGCCTTCGCCCTCTTGTCCTCGCTGACGTGAGGACTGGGGCTCATTGAGGCAGGAAAGGGACGAATATTGAACCCCATCGCACTGACCAACGGACGACTGATCGATGGTTCCGAGAAGCCTCCGCTGTTCCCCGCCACGCTGCTCACGGATGGTGCCGTTGTCGCGGCAGCAGGCCCAGCGAGAAAGATCTCCCTTCCTGAGGGCTGCTCTGTCATTGATCTTCAGGGCCGGACAATCCTCCCGGGCTTGATTGACGGGCACATGCACGTGACCGGTATGCCAGGACTGCTGGATGCAGCCGCGAACCTCAGAAACCAGTTGCGGGCATCCGAGATCCTCCGCGAATGCCTGCTTTGGGGCACGACCACCGTCGGGCATGCGGGAGGATGCGAAGAGAACCTTGTCCTGCGCGATATGATCGACAAAGGGACACTGAAACAGCGCGCACGCCTTGTCGTGAGCGGGGTTGTCACCGCCACTGGAGGGCATGTCCGAGGCGAAGGTGCGGACGGTCCATGGGAGATCCGCAAGATGGTGCGCCAAATGGCGCTTGCGGGAATGGACTTCTACAAGACGTGCGCGACGGGTGGATTCCAGTGGGCCCATGAGGGGCTGGGAACCCCCGACTACTCGTTGGAGGAACTGCAAGCTCTCGTGGCAGAAGCGCACATGCGAGGACGCCGTGTGCACGTCCATGCCCACGCTCAGCCAGGAATCCAGAACGCCATCGACGCCGGCTGTGACGTGATCCTGCACGGAGCCAATATCGACGCCTGCGCCCTCGAGGGCATTGCCGCCAAAGGGCTGATCTACATGCCCACGCTGTACATCACCAGCAGACACATCTGGGGAAGCGGGAGCCTGCCCGAGCACATGACCGGACGCATGAAAGCGGCATGCAAACCGCACCGGGAGGGTGTCGCTCAAGCGCGGGAGCTGGGGATAACCATCGCCACGGGAACAGATGGCGGGCCAAGGCCCGGCGCGCTCATGCACGAACTCTGCGAGCTTGTAGACTGTGGACTCACCCCGCAAGAAGCCATCATCGCCGCTACTCGGAACACCGCAGATTCTCTCGGCATCGGGGATCGACTCGGGACACTCCAGCCGGGCAAGCTGGCAGACTGTATCGTGGTAGAGGGCGACCCGCTGAACGACATCTCGATACTCACCTCCCAAGAGTCTATTGCCATGGTGATCAAGGAAGGTCGCATTGAGGTCGACTCACGGGCAGCACTCAACGTCTGACCGGGTGAGACAGGCAAGAGGGACAGCCGGAGAGGCGGCCGCATGGCGCGTACGAGAAAACCGAGGTGTGCGGGAGCACCATCCCAAGTGCAACGGAAACGCAGTGGAAGCGTATGATGAGCAGGCGAAAGACAATCGACCCCCGGTTCCCCGTGCTCGCAACCTTGGCACTACTGCTGGGCGCCGCAACTGCACGAGGAGAGTCGCCCCGGAAGCCGGAAGCCGGACACCGCGACGGCTACATCGACAGCCGGCAGATGCTGCAGACATTCTCCAAACGCCTTCAGGAACTGCACGACGCGAGCCGTTCGACCAAGACACGGACGCTTCTGAGACAGCTGTCGAGGAAGCGTTGCGGCATCCAGCTGCCCGCAATGACTGAACCGACTGTGAGTCCGGCAGATCTCTACGAACTGCGGAAGGAGGCCGTGGTTGCCGTGGGGGCTCTCTACAAGTGCGGGAAGTGCAGCAAGTGGCACACTCGTGTTGCGTCGGGCTTTCTGGTTACCAGCGATGGCGTCATCATAACCAACTATCACGTGGTCGACCATCGCGAAACCAAAGCGCTGGGAGCAATGACATACAGCGGCACGGTATATCCAGTGGAGGAGGTCCTCGCCGCTGACCGCGGTGGAGACATTGCCGTGCTACGGCTCCAGGGCACTGGATTCCCCTACGTCAGCATGACAGAAGCAAGCCCCGTAGGCGCCAGAGTCTGGGTCATAAGCAACCCCAACAAGCAGCTCTACACATTCACGGAGGGCATCATCTCAGCCCGCCTTGCCCAGACACTGAAAGGGACGGAAACCAAACGCCTGTCGGTAACGGCAGACTTCGCCGGTGGCTCCAGCGGCGCCCCGGCTTTCGACTCTCATGGCCGTGTGGTCGGGATGGTTGCGTCGACAAGAGCCGCCAAGACCAACGCCGAATGCAAGAACAGCTACGCCCAAATGGTCTTCAGATACTGCATCCCCGCAGAACTCATACTCGAATGTTTCGCTCCTCAAACGGAGACACCTCCTGGCGCCCGCTCTGAACCATAGTGGAAGGAAGAACTGTGCAGAACACAACGGCTCGAGTTTTCAGTATCACTGGTTTCTTCATCCTGGCCGCGATGGCCCATACCGTGGCCAAACCGGCGAAACTGTACGTCTCACCAGTTGGCAACGACGCCTGGTCAGGCGCGAAACGAACCCGTGTCCTAGGACACTTCGGCACGAATGGCCCGTTCGCAACGCTGGAACGGGCGAGAGACGAGATCCGGGAACGGCGCAAGGCCGGTGCGCTGTCCGGCGAAGGCGTCGAGGTCGAACTCCAGGCTGGAACATATGTCCTGACGTCCACATTCGAACTGTCAGAAGCAGACTCAGGTACGACAGGCAGCCCGGTGGTCTATCGGGCTCGCGAAGGGAGGACGGTCCGCCTGGTGGGAGGCATGCGAGTGCCGCCATTGCAGCCGGTTACGGACCAGGCCATCCTGAAAATTCTGCCGCCGAAGGCCCACGGACATGTGCTCACAACAGATCTGACCAGTCTCGGAATCGAGGAGTTCGGATCCCCCAACCCAACAGCGCAGGGCTGCGAGGTCTTCTGGGATCACACGCCCATGACGCTGGCGCGTTGGCCAAACCATGACTTCACCCGCGTCAAAGGAGTGGCGGAGAAGGAAGTGGACGTCTGCCGCGGGACGATGGGCAGCAGAGTTGGTCGAGTCGTCTACGACGATGATCATGTCGCACGCTGGAAGGACGAGCCGGACGGTTGGGTAAACGGATTCTGGTTCTGGGACTGGGCCGAACAGGCACACCCGATCGCATCAATCAACGCGGACACCAAGACACTCGAAGTGGCCAAGCCCTACCACAGGTACGGCTACCGAAAGCGCCAGTGGTTCTACGGATTCAACCTGCTCTGTGAGTTGGATGCACCGGGTGAGTACTACATCGATCGAGAGGCAGGCAAACTCTACGCGTGGCCACCGGAGGGACAGTCGGCCGACGAGGCTGTATTCCTCTCATCACTCAAGCACGTGGTGACCATGACGGACGCATCGCACATCACCCTCCATGGGTTGACCATTGAGGCATGTCGCGGCACAGCGGTCGTGATCAAGGGAGGTACAGGAAGCCGGATTGAGGCCTGCACACTCCGCAACACCGGCAACCGAGCCGTCACGGTGACCGGGGGAGCCAACCACACCGTCTTCGGGTGCGACATCTCCGAGACGGCCAATGGCTCTGTCACCCTCACGGGTGGAGACCGCAAGACCCTCACACGGTCGGACCATGTGCTGGAAAACTGCTGGATCCGGCGTTACGGCCGGCTCAAGCGAACCTTCTGCACCTCGGTATCCCTGCAGGGCGTCGGACAGACGGCCCGGCGCAACCTGATCCATGACGCACCCTACATCGCGATCTGGTTCGGCGGGAACGACCACATCATTGAACTGAACGAGATCCACAGCGTCTGCCTGGAGGCCAATGACTCCGGCGCCATCTACGCCGGACGGGCCTGGGACAAACGCGGCACAAGTATCCGCCACAACTACGTCCACGATGTTGTCGGCTTCGAGGGGCGAGGCTGCAACGGTATCTACCTGGACGACATGTTCTCAGGGACGGAGGTGACCGGCAACATCGTGGTCCGCGTCCCGCGCGCCTTCCTCATCGGTGGCGGCCGCGACAACCTCCTGACCAACAACGTGATCGTGGACTGCAAGTACGGGATGCACATCGACAACCGCGGCCTGGGGTGGGCCAAGGCGTCTGTGCCCGGTAGTATGACCAAACAACTCAGGGCCATGCCCTATGAGAACGAACTCTGGCGCCGACGCTACCCCGCCCTCGCCGGGACACTTGACGACGAACCAGGGAGCCCGAAAGGCAACATTGTCGACCGGAACATCAGCGTAAACTCCCAGTTCGACCGAATGTGCGCACAAGCCGAGGAGTTCGGCCACATCGGTCGCAACCTGATCGGTGAGGACCCCCTGTTCGTTGATGCCAACAACAACGACTACCGGCTCCGTCCAGAGTCCCCTGCCCTAAAGCTGGGCTTCCAGCCAATCCCGACTGACCGGATCGGCGTCTACAGACATCCGCTGCGGGCGACTTGGCCGGTCCGACACGCGGTGCGCCTGCCCGAAGGCGTCGATCAACCACATAGCCCCTCCCTTCCTCCAAAAGAAGCCGTTGCCCAAGGACCAAAGCCACTATTCAAGGCCGGCCGGCAGAACACAACCATCGCCATTGATGGAACCATCAAACCTGGAGAATGGAAAACCGGTGGTAGCAGGAAGGCCTTTGCCATTGAGCAGAAACTCGACCGCTCCAAGGTCACTCCCCCGAGCCGGGCCTGGATCTGCTGGGACAATGACGCGCTGTATGTGGCCGTGGACACTGACACCGCCTCGAAAACACCCCTGAAGCAAGAAGCGAAATGGGGCTCAAGCGACGCGGTGGAAGTCGCCATCCAGAACCCGTCGAAAGGCAAGAGAGCTCCCATCCTTGTCCTGCGAGGCTACCCCTGCGGCACGTTTGAGAGCAGCGGCGAGGCCGGTGCCCCAAAAGCAGACGTGGCCAAAGCAGGGAAAGACGTTCAGTTCGCAGTACAGGTCGCCGGGGCAGGACGTTGGACAACCGAATGGCGAATCCCCTTCGCCTCTCTCGGCATAGACCCAACGACCACAAAGAAGATCAATTTCAATCTCACGTCACGCCAGAGCGCCCGGCGGCTCTGGCTCCTCCTGGTCGGTCCACTCGACCTGGCCACCTGGGACGTCCGTAACGGAGCCATCCTGGAACTCGTGGACTGACGGGGGCGGTCGTCCCTCCAATAAGGCGGCGTTCGTAGTAAGGAACGTAGAGCAGCGGAGTGCCGTTCTTCCTGCTTATCATAGTGGCATGCGCAACTCGATGCGTGGAGTAGGGCCTACCCGAAGTTCCCGTCATTAATGACGGAGTCTTCCCGGAGTCCCCACAGGACCACTCCAGTCCATGCGAAGGAAGCGGGGAAATCGGGAGATCTTGAGGAATTTGGTCGGTTGGCGCTGGCTGTCAGCCAGGGCGCATGAAGCAGGCATGAAGCGATTCGAAATTCGCACCGCCGCCGCCATGGCGATGATGCCGGTGAAACCGTTAGGTCGCTTTTCCTGTTACCGTTAAGCAGGTCTGGGGGCTTCTGTCTGACCGTAGCGCCGCTCTCCGGGCGGCGTTCCTGACGGTTGCTGCGACCGCGAGAAGAGCTGCCGCTCGGAGAGCGGCGCTACCCCCAACCAGGGACGCCCTCATCTGCTTAGAAATTCCCTTTTCCTTTGAAGGAGAAATCGCTGTAGAGCCAATCAAGAAACACTGAACACTTCATATTCCCGCCCATATTGACGCGCTTCACCGGATCTGCCCCCGATAGACGTTTGGTTCCGTCCGTTTCGCTCTGGCGAAGCCCGCATGGAGTGCGGCGTGCTTCAGCGGAGTACCATGAACGCGATGTCGCCTCGTTCAGCACGCTTCCGCAGTGGTCTCATCCCCTCGTCATCACGCAAATCCTGTCCCACGCTGTAGACCACATAGCCGGACCTCCTGATGGTCTTGGACTTTGGTGGCTGTCCGGCCCCCATCATGCCCATGCCCATGCCCATGCCGCCGCCCATCGGCGCCACGATGAGCCCGTCTTCCGTTACGGCAGGCGATTTGCTGAACCCGAGCGGATGCGGCTCGGATTCCCCCTTCTCCGGTGGAGGTTTCGGTTCGGCGACGGGCTCTCTTGCCTCCTTCGGTGCTTCTAGGCAGACCTCCCCCGGGATGTACTTGAGGGGGTCTCCGGTGAACGCATCCAGCGGCACGCAAGGGAGGAAATCGGGAACGAGCGCCGCGAGAGTATCTGGCAGCTTGCCATGCACGAGTCTGTAGCGTTCAACCGCGAGGGCAGCAACGGCCGTTTGCGCTTTGGCGTCGGCCACCTGCAGGCGCTGAGTGGAGTCCAACAGGGGAAGCAGAAGAAGGGCCGTGAGGGAAAGCCGCCCCGGGAGTCGCGCCAACTGCGTTTGGGCCGTCGCACGTCGTTCTCCCCACTCGTGCACGGGGACGGAGTCCATGTCCCCGAAAGTCTCGTCGAACAGGTTGATGAACTCTGCCTTGGACCGAACGAGCACACCCGTTGACCGCAAGAGGAATGTGCGGACAGAGTAACTGGTCTGGCCCGGCCCCGTTTGAAGCAGATCCATCCCCACCGTGTTTGCCAAGTCGCCTGCCAAGCCCCGCCAGAAGCCGTCGCGGTAATCGGTACGTGCAAGGACATGCTGGAGCTCCGCAAGCTCTGAGGGCTCCAGCTCGACCAGGCTCATGGCGTCCTCGAGACAGGCGCGAGCTGTGGCGTGACAACCCGCGCGCACGAGCGCCGAGATAACCGTTGGCTCGTCTCTGAGACACTCCCCAAGTCGCCACATTGCGAGGATGTCCTCGGCGCATGCCGTAGCGTCTTCTGCGTTGGCGGCGAGCAGGCTCCTATCGGCCAGCAGGCGGACGCCGGTCCTCAGCTGCGACAGGTGGTGAAGCTGGACGTCAAGGCCGAGGGTTAGATCGATGGCAAAACGACACCTGTCCATGGCCGCGGCCCGCCCCAAGTGCTTCAGAGCAGCGCTGTTGGACGCCAAGTACTTCGCGGTTCCGTCACGGACAGTGTCAGGCAAGCGTTCTCCCAGACACGGACGGGGAGCCCTTCCGCTGTGGACAACCTGCTCGCGCTCGGTACTCTCGCCCTCGCCATAGGCATCGGCCGCCTTCTGCAGGGGGACCGCGGCATTCGCTCCCGACGGGACATAGAGATACCACTCGTCAAGCTCGGCAGGCGTGGTCGGCACTCCCCTCTGCCGAAGCGCCTTGAGCTTCTCCGCCAGCTCCCGACGCAGACAAGAATGCCGGACGATACACGCAGCGACGCCCAGAACCGGAAGGCCAACAAGGGCGGTCAGCACCAGCCCGCGCGCACCAAACCCAAAACACGACGATCCGCGAGATCCCACGTTGGAGTCCTCCTCCTCAGCGAACAGCAACGGCAGGGGACGCCCCGGTCGGGCTCCCTGCAGTAAGGCTAAGAGCGAAATATACCTGTAAGACAGGCTCTCGCGAACTGCAACCTCGGTCTCAGGTCTTGGGGGGTGTAAATCAAGCCCCCCTGCTTGCAGAGCCCTGGGAACCCGGTTTCGGGCGAATTCCAGGTTCCAGGACCTAACCCCGGTCCCTAATCGCGGGATGGCACCCGCCCTCGCCGGACTATGGCGGGCCATGCCGCCTCCCATGTTGGTTGCCTCTTCTTCAATGTGGGAGGAGCCGCTGTGCTCCGACTCCCAAGCAATCGCGGGATGGCACCCGCTCCCACATTAAAGACAATCGCGGGATGGCACCCGCTCCCTTCATAGGGCAAGCCGATGGGTCAAGATGCGTCCCTGGCCATTCTCAACGGCCCAGTGTGCAACGAGCAGTTCGTCGTTGGACAAGCGGGTGATGCTGGGCTGACCGAAGCGGATGCCTGACATGCTGCCATAGCCACTCACGGCCAAGCCTGTGGCCCGATCCCAGACGCTCTGTCGTGTCAGTTCGCGCCAGCTGTTGCCCGTGACATCAACCACACGCACGAACAGGCCGATATCGCCGGTTTCCCGCTGACAGTGCACACTGAGAACGGTGTTGTCGTCCAGGCGCAACAGGTTCGACGCCTGTCCCGGCACACCGGTATCCAGCGGGATCGTCCAGGTTCGGCCGTTATCTTCAGAAAAGCTGACATGGTTGGTCAGACTGCATCCGGCGTCCAGATCGAAGGCCCAGACGATGGCCATGATACGCCCCGGGCCGAGTTCACAGAGCCGGCTTTCGTAGGGGGTGATGAGTCGATTGGCCACGGCAAAGTAGACACCGTGAGCGGTCCAAGTCCGGCCGCCATCGGTGCTGCGGATGAGCCTTCCGTCGACCCCGTCCGGTTTGGTGCCGTCCCAGAGGGGCATAGGGGGTCCACCGCAGATGATCGAGCCGTCGGACAATAACACTGGTGGCCCGGAGTTCTCAAGCCCGCTTGAAAGGCCGAGATCGAGTTCGGCGGCGGAAGTCCAGCTCTGTCCCCTATCACTGGAACGCACAACCACGGTCGCAGACCGCTCAACACCGTCAGTTTCGGGGTTGCCGATGCCGACCATCGGGTGATCGCGGTACATCCGGTATCCTGCGGCGACGACGTCGACGTCTGTGAGAGCCAGTGGTTTCACAGCATCGTTGACCGGAACGCCGTTGACGGCGGCTTCCCCGATCGGTTCGGGGTCAGTCCAGGTGTGTCCCTGATCAGTCGAACGCGTGACGTGTGGTCGCAGATTTGGCGCTTCGAACGCTTCCCCGAGCATAAAGATCGCCAGCAGTTCTCCGTCGGGGAGAACCGTCATTCCGGGAAAATAGCCGTGGCGACTGCACACATGCGACAGGGGATTGTCGAAAAGACATCCATGATCAAGAACAGTCGCCTCGGTCCGTTCCATTGATTGTACTCCTTCTTTCCTCCATTGAGGACAATCGCGGGATGGCCCCCGCTCCCACATTGAAGACGAGGCCTCCCTCTCTACTCGAAGACCAACTTGCTGAACAGGTCAGGCTGTCGAAATGATCCCATCATGAAGGGGCTCGAGCTGCTGAATTTGTCATTCGAGACGGGGGGATTGAGGATCGTGCGACAGAAATTGGCACCCCACACCTGACCTTTGAGAGCGGCGCCTCCCCCGCCAACCGCTGCGATCGGGACTGCGATCTCGATCGTCCAGCACTCACCATCCACACTGATCCCGAACCCCGCCTTCGAAGACCAGTTGCTGTCGTTCTTCCGCGTGCGGCGATTGCAGCTAAAGTCAAGAACCCGGCCGGCCGGGTAAATCAACACCTGATGGAACACGTCGTCCGCCGGATTCTGGTCGAAGAAGACCTCCACGTAGTCTTCCTTCAGGATCATCTCCCGCTGACCGTCCTGCTGCAGGCGGGGGTCTGTGCAAACAAACGCGCAGTAGATCCGGTCATCGGTCCGGGTCACTTTAGCCGTCGTCAGCCAGGTGGTCGGCTTGCCGTCAATATTGGTGACCAGAGGCCGTGTCGCCGCCGTTTCCCAGCATGGTTCGTTGAGCTTACCATCGAGGACTGGAACGGCGGCCGCACGGGGCACAGAGAGCGTGGCCACGCGCTGTTTCTCCTTGTCGTTGAACTGGCCGACATAGCGGTAACGCCCGGCCTTGAGGTGCCCAATGACGAAGGTATTGAAGAGCTGGACGGCGTTGCTGTGGGCCGTGCCTTCCGCAGCGGCCGCGGCCTTCCTCCCGGCGGCAGCAAAGGATGCCATCGTCTCCTCATTGTAGATCTGCTTCCAGATTTCGTGCCGATCTGCCCCCGTGGCCGCGATCTTCACGCTGTTCCTCTCGATGGTCTCCAGCAAGGGGGCAATGTGAGGGGCTGCGGGCCCATAGAACGCGGTTGCATAGTCCGCGAGGATCGCATCTACATCGGCCTCAGGCGAGAAGAGCAGGCGCATCACCACGTACCGGTTTAGATGCTCGAGCATGATGCTGTCGTGGTCCATCTCGCAAAAGAAGAGGCGACCGTATTTGGCCAAGTCCGGGATGAACTGTTTGAAGAAATGCGGGAGGAGCATGGGTACGCCATAGGAACTGGCTTGGCGCATACCGAGCCGATAAAGATGATGGAACCAGAACAGCAAGGGCATGTCGTTTGCATGGCTGAGCTGCTCGACCAGACCAAAGAGCTCCGTGTAGGAGGCCTTGTCGACAATGTTGTAGATCTTGTTGAGCCTGTAGGGGCAGACACCGACAATGACGTTGTTGGGGAGATCAAGACCATCAGGCACGACGGAATAGCTGGAGTAGGCCAGGCAGATGATCAGCTTCTCAGGATAGGATGCCCCGACCTTCCCGGCAACTTGGGCCACAAAGGGCCAGACCAGATTGGAGTGCTTCTCCCAGCGCGTTCCTTTGGTGGCCGTTTTCGCCATGCACATGTCGCAGCGACACCCTCTGAAACCGTCATGCGGGAGCATCGAGACGGTGTCCCCATAGCAGGCATTGGCTGCCCACCCCTGGTTCGCGCCTCCCGAGGTCCAGTACTTCTCAGGAATTCCTCGGTCGCCGGCTGTTTTCCCCGCAAAATAGGCCTCGACGTCCGCGACGGTTTCCCGAAAGACACCCCGCTCTGAGTAACACAGGTGTCCGGTGTGGCGACGAGATGTGTTACCACCGAGGTCACGCGTGCCGTCGGGGAGTACAGCAAAGAACTCGGGATTGCTCGCCCCGAAACGGTCCTCCCAGCGTGTTCTGGGCGGACGATGGTTAAAAGCGAACCACTCTGAGGATGCCCGGTTGCGTACGAGCCACCACCGGTTGGCCAAGGCATTCATCTTGAGCTGGGCAATCTCCTTGCTGAGGAGATCCTGGATGGGCACGTGCCGCTGCGCCGCGCGACGCCAATGCGTCTGCCCAAACACGCGCAGAGCAAAGGCGGGTTCGGCGGTCAACTCGTAACAGGCGACCCCGAGGGCCGGAGTCTCGGGGACGACTTCGCCTTTGGGGCCGGGAAGGAACCAGCGACAGCCGCAGCGTTCCAGAAACTGGTAGACACCATTCAGCGTCCCGCGCTCGAAGTCCCATGCCGCGTCGTTGGTTAGGGCACGATCTCTGGACGATTTCCCGTGGGTCTGGAAGAGGATCTGCCCTTTGGTCCCCGGTTCATCATGCCCGGCGATAAGAACCAGTTCCGGGTGAACGCGAACGGCAAAGCCATCGCGAGCCAGATTCACGACCTCGACCCCCGCTTGGCGCAGCTGAGGACCGTCTCCCAGAACGATGGCCGGCACGGCCCCCGGCTTCTCAACGATCCGGAAGGCCGCGCCTGTGATGCGGTCCAGATAGCGTTTCAGCTCCTCCCCGGCAAAACGCAAGGCAGGTGGAGCCTGGGCTGGAACGACGATGTCAAAACGGGCCTTGCCTGCGGCCGCCAGGCGCGCGCTTCCCGCAATGCGTGCTTCCCGCCGATGCCGGTCAAAGAAGCCCTTGACACGATCCCCCGGAGTCCCGGCCGCATGCGTAACAACGCCAACGGCAAGTGCCAAGGTCAAGACAACACTGAGACGAACAGTCCCTACACCATCGGGTCTCATTTACTCTCTCCTGAAGACATGAATGTCGGCTCTTCTCAGGGCTTCACATGTGCCAAACGCCCCACGTAAACATACGAGTACCACTTGTGATTGACGACCCCGAAACTGCCGGCCGTGGGGTGTTCGGGCATGGCAAACCTGCACGTGGATTCGCCGTCAGCCTTGTCCGTGCCCAGGTAGACGAGTAGCTCCCCACCCGGCTCCGGAACAACCAGTGTGAGGTCGAGGGCCTGGTCCTTGCGCTGAACCGCCGAGGAGTCTGGCCCGGGAATCTGGCGCACGCCAAGCGTCTCTCTGGGCGCAGGCTTGCCGTCATCAGCCGGCGGCGGCTGGTACTCGAGAGTCACTTGGCCGCTCCGCCAGGTCAGGGATAGATGTTCGTGCAGGTTGGCCGTATCGTTCCTGCCGGGCAACGTGTCCGGCGCCTGCATGTAGAAGGCGACACTGGTCTTGTGGTACTGAAATTTCTCGTGGGACTCGTTGAGAACGAAACGCACGTGGTACGTCCCCGGGCCGAAGCTCTGCCGTGTCAATGCATACGCGCCGCCGCGGAGCTGGAGTCGAGCGTCCGCGTACGGGGAATTCTTGCCGGAAAACGCGGCTCGTTTGGCCATGTGAATGGTCCCCAGATCGCCGGAGTCACCCGAAAAGTCAGCCGCGAACGACGAGGCATCGGCAGCCATTTCAGGACGCGTCGGCTCCGGTTGAGCGTCCTTTGTCGGCAGGGGCTGCGGTTCTCCTTTCTGGCTAAGCACAGCTGCGACATGGCCGTAGACACCGCCCAGACCAGCCGGTGTCCAGACGTGGACGGCCAGGGCATTGGTGCCCTGATCCTCCCAGCGCAGCACATCCATCGGGACGTCAAGCAGGAAAGGCTCATTCCAGCCACTGTGCTCACCGATGAACGTGCCGTTAAGGAAGACACGGCAGTCCGAATCGACGCCTGCGAAAAGCAGATGTGCGCGATCCGCAATGAAGCGGTGGTCCTGATCCAGTTCCACGGTTGCGAAGTACCACGCGTGTCCGTGATACTGTCCATGCTGCTTATCCCAGTGTTCCCCCAGGCGAATCGGGAGCAACATGTCCGCAGCGGGACGTCGCTGCGGGACGTGCCAATCTCGATCCTCTCCAACTTGTTCCAGGTCCTTGATGAAAAGCGCAGCGGGGTTGACCACCGTCACGTTGGTCACTTTGCGGTCAAGGCCAAGCTCACGCGCCATCCCAGGCACACCTGCAGCAAAGGTCTGCAGCAAACGCTCCCTGAGCCGGAGCCTCAACTGGGGCGTCTTCTCCGGTTTGGCACTCAACACCCCCTCGGGAACGTGCGACGTCCCGTAATGGACCACGTTGTCGTGAGACGAAACGCTGTCGAGCTTCATACCGGGCCCTCTGCCCTCGGGACCATCGTACTCATTCAGCACGTTCCTGGCAACCATACCTTTGCCGTCAGAGGAGAACACACTGAAGGACCAGTCCGACACGCCGCTGATGCCGGGAGTGGGACCGTATTTGTTGATCGTGTTACCAATAACAACGGGATTATCCCCACCGCGGACGGTGCTGTTCTTGACCGACGACCAGCCTCCGATCCCGATCCCGCCGCCATGTGTGGTACAGCCCACAATCTCGACGTTGTCAGCATTGTAGACATGAATCTGACTCGCCTCACAGCCATAGGTCTTCGTGTCGCTCGTGGATATGGCGATCGATCCGAACGTGCCCACACAGTTTACCATCGTTGTCCCACCACCATCGCACCCCTCGATATCGATGAACCCGTAAGGCTTCCAGTTGTGCGCGTAACCCCGGCAGTTGATGTAGGTCGCAAGCCCCGCGTTGTCGTGACATGTCGTGAAGGCCCAGCGGAAACAATCGTGTGCCTCGCAGTTGATGACCACGTTGTGATGGCCCCGGACGTAGAACCCGTCTCCGGACCACCGGTCCCATTTGCCCTGGTAATAATCCGCGTTGAATCGCAAGTCGATGTAGCCACAGTTCCGCGCGGTGCAGTCCCGGATGAGATTGTGATCTGAATAGCACTGGAACGCAATGCCGGGCACATCGTAGGCAACGCATGACTCGACCACACACCGCCCTCGCAGGAGAAAGGCAGAGTCCGATTTCCCCAACTCCCGGAACTCCGGCCAATGGCCATACTTGTTCCCATCGACCGTGACGCCAACCACGCGGCTGCTCTTACCGATGTGCACAAGCTGTCCCTTCGACGGCAGACGCTTCAGAACGGCGTTGGCTTCCGACCGCAACGTGTGCCCCGCCGGGATCTGCACCCCGGTGGTGGCCCCGTAGATATGCGGCTTCTCAGCATTGAGACTCCCGGGGATCAGAACACAGACATTCTCCGCCAGGGCAAGGTTGAGTTGCTCCCGGTAGTCGACGGTCCCGTCCAGAACTGGGTCTTGCGGGAGATATGTCAAAAGACTGGTCCACTCAACGCCCCAGGCCCCCCCGCCCCAGGAGAACACCAACCCCGCCCCGACCATGACAAGCAGTCGGGAAGACCATTCTCGGAACAACATCAGAATACCTCGTTGTCAGTTGGTTTAGTGCAAATGGCGTAGAGTCAGCGCTCCGGAAGCGCGATGTGTGAAGACCGAAGAACGCCACTCCGGCAAGGCCTACGTGGCTAACTACGAACGAATTCGGTCACCAGAAGCGCGCCGCTCGTAGTAAGGCACGTAGCGCAGCGATGTGCCGTTCTCCCTGCGTAACTCAACGCCATCCCGCCCCAGTCTCCTTTTTCGCATCCCACGCCAGCAAGGCGGCAATCACACGCGTGTTTGCCTTTGGGAATGGGTATCGATCCAGCTCGTCCAGGCCCACCCACGCGAAGGGGCGTGGAATGCACAACGTACCACCGCGGACCGTGCACACGAACGCAGTCAGGGTGATACGGAAGTGGCTGTAGGCATGCTTCACGGTACACAACGTCGTCACAATCTCAACATCCAGGCCGGTCTCTTCACGCGTCTCGCGCACAGCCGTTCCTGCCAGCGCCTCCCCGGATTCCTGTTTCCCACCAGGGAACTCCCACAGCCCCCCCAACATCTTACTCTCCTCCCGACGGGCAATGAGCACGTTTCCCTGATCGAGGATGACCGCAACCGCGATGTCGTAGTGTGGAACAGGTTTGCTCGGAGACTTGAAAGGCAGTTCGCCAACACGATCGGTCCGCCGGGCAACACACTCCGGCCGAAGGGGACAGGCGTCGCACTCAGCCCGTCTCGGCCCGCACACGAGCGCCCCCAACTCCATGACCGCCTGGTTGAATGCTGATCGATCCTGCACCGGCTCGATGACTGGCGTCAGGCGATCAACGAACGATGTCTGGACTTTGGTGCCGCGGATATCATCATCCACGCCCCAGAATCGAGCAAACACACGCAACACATTGCCATCCACAACAGGATGGGGCTGGTTGAAGGCAATGCTTGTGATCGCAGCCGCCGTGTAGGGCCCCACCCCGGGCAACGTCTGCAGGGCGATGTAGTCAGCCGGAAGCTCTCCATTCCAGTCAGAGACCACCACCTGAGCCGCCTTGTGCATGTTGCGAACACGAGCGTAATAGCCGAGCCCTTCCCACAGCTTCAGGACCGTCTGCAAGTCTGCGGCAGCAAATGCTTCAACGGTCGGGAATGCCCGGATGAAACGGTCGAAGTAAGGGAGAACGGTCTTCCCCTGCGTCTGCTGCAGCATCATCTCGCTGATCCAGACGTGATAGGGTCGGGGATCCTCCCGCCAAGGCAACACACGTCTGTGCGCGGCATACCACGCAAGCAAGCGCTCGGGCCAGTGGGGGAATTCAGTACTGTTCGATCGAGTCATCAGAAATCACTCGAAACGGCCAAACGCCACGTCTCTCCCCGGTCCCCCGACAGCAGTATAGTCGGTTCACTCGGAGGCGGCCCGTAGAACTGATACTTCCGTTCCCCTTTGGACATGTTCGTTCCCAACGGAAGGACCGGCCCGTTCTTGCCGCTGAGGAAAGCCTGTTCACGGTCAGGCCAGATGTCGATGTAGGCTCGGTACTCGTCTCGGAAGAGACAGACGCTGGGGCTCTGAGCCCAGTAGAACAGGAAAAGGCGCTGGGTGACCGGATCGATGGTCAGTTTGTGGAACCAGACCTTGTAGTAACGCTTGAAGGGGATGACCAGGTGCCGGGCCTTCTCCCAGGGCCGTCCCGCCTTCTTCCGATGGAGTGACAAGCGGAACGCGTATCCCGGGTGCGCCATGCGCGTGACGCTGTACAGCGTGTCCTCATCGTCACAGACGAGCCCCGCGTAGGTGACGCCATTGGACACACTCTCCGTTGGGGCCCAGGCACTGATGTCCCAGGGCCGCAACGAATGCGTGTACCGGAACGGATCATGGTGTCCGTTGATAATCACATGCAAAATGCCATGGCTGTCGGGTGCCACGGCGGGCCAGTTGTGGTTGTCCTTGGCATTCTTGCCACCAAATCCAATCAGTGCCGGCTCCGAAAGAGCCCGTGTGCGAACATCATAGACCACGGCAAAGGCCGGAACACCGTCCTCTTTGACCTTACCGGGGAGGATGGTCATACGGCCATAGACGATGATCACCTGGTCGCCATGGGTGATGGCCTGGTTGGCCTCGCCCGAATGAGGGATAAACGGCAACGCATCGTCGGCGATCAAGACAGGCTCAGGAATGATCAGCGTTCCGTCCGCCTGCTTCTCGGGGATGGTGATGTAATTGCTGGTTGGGGCGTGGTACTTGCTCAGAAGCAAGACAGGCGGACGCCTCAGGCAGTCCGGGTTGTGACCGACGAACTTCTCGAACCGTCCCATGTAGTAGGGCAGTTCGTAGACCGTCCACGTGCGCATCGCATCGCGCGAGTGCAGGAGAAGCCCCCGTCGAGTCCGCCAGTTCCCGGTTGGGTCCGACACGAACGACAGCATGTAAGCATCACCATCCGCATCGAAGCGAACAGCCGTCTCATTGGTCTGCCCTGTGTTGCCGAGCTTGAGTTCGGTGAATCCCAGTGTCTTCCGCGCGTAGGGAAGAAGGAGATCCTCGGCAATGTCCCGGCAGGCCCATTCCCCCCCCTTTGTCTTGCTCTGGAGAACCGTTCCGCCGTACTGGATGATAGCCTTCCCTGCAGGAGAAAAGCTGACCGGACCGGGCTCGAACCTGGGCCAGTAACCAAACAGCGCCCGCTCAGTGAGAAAGTGGGTCCCGTAGGTAATCCCCTGCTCGGCCGGTGCCCCAGCCCGCAATTCGGGATAGGGATGGTTGATTCGCCCAGGCACAGCCGAAGGAACGCTGCTCCGCCACGGCCGCTCGGTCAGGTCAGAGATTGTTGGGTTGGGGGTGGTCCCGCCGAACCGTGCACCGCCCTCGAGGACCATGGCGTCCAGCCGCAGGACGGTATACGGACTCGGCTGCAGGTTGTAGACCTTGGTGAAAAAGTAGACCCCTTGCACGGCAACCCACCCCATGGGGTCTCCCATAGGTTCGAACCGGGAAAAGGGCAGAGCCAGTCTACGCCATCCCGTCCAGTCCACAGTGAACGGAAACACCAGGAAATCCCGCCACGGTGTCTCAGGGTTGTCAGAGAGCACGGCCACGACCACCGTCTGTCCCGTCGCCACCTCTGAATCCACCCAGAGAGCCAGAGAACGGGCTCCACTCCAGTCCGGTGGAACATCGGCCGTACTCACGGTCGGGAAGCGCGGATGATCACCCCACAGACCAGAGGCAGTGCCGCTCTTGACCCGCTCGTGATCCAGGACCAATCCCCCGCCCAACGCCGCGACGGTCGTCGTCCGGGAACACCACAGCTCCTCTTCCTTGAACTCAGACAGCAAGTCAGGAGCGGTTGACCAGGCACCGGTGGTCTCGAAGTCAAACGTGTCCCGCCAGCTCCCGTCGGGCAACTGAACGGACGCACACCCACAGCACACCAGGAGCGCGAAACTGACGACCATCAGTGTGCGAACGTGCCATGTTCCCATACCAGTTGCTCCCTGTCTTCGGGCGGTCGTGTCGATGTGGACGGCGTGGGGCTCGCATGCCGCGGCAGAGATAGCGCAAGGGGCGGCCACCGACTCGCCTCCCCCTCGAGGCAAGCCAAACATCCCACACAGTACATGCCTCGTCCCCAAAAAGGAACCGGTGTCGCAGCACTGTCCCCCCCCCCGGGCCGGCCGGGGGCCGCCTCGGTATCGTCTTCCTGGAGGCCGGTTTTCCCAAACCGGTGAGAGCCGATCGAGATGACCGGGGCTCCAGGCCTCTCCTCCTCACCCCTCCCGCCAGGCCACCCAACTTGCAGGGGAATACTCAGCTCCTCTGAAACCGGCCTCCACGTAGATCTGTTCGGCCACGGGGCTTTCTGTCCACAGATACAGGGAGCCAGAAGCGTGCTCCTCCTGGTAGGCAACCAGAGCATGGATCACAGCCCGGGCACACCCCCTGCGGCGGTGGCGCTTGACCGTGTGGACTTCATCGACCCGACAGATTTCCCCGAACCGTTCCAACAACGCCACGGATGCCGGCTGCCCGTCGATCTCCCCCAAAAAGAGCCACGCATCGGGGTGCGCAAGACGACGCTGAAGAACCTTCGCCATACGCACATTCTCAATAGTCGCCAACGCTGCGAGAACGCGATCGTCAATGTCCCTGAGACAGCGGACGTGCACAGCCGGACTTGGTTCAGCCACGGAACGGTCTTGGTGCACGAATACGCGCATCGTGTTAGGGTGACCAACCATAAAGCCGGAGGCAAACAGAGCATCCACCAGGCGAGGGTCACTCGCTGAGGCCGACAGGTAGTAGACACGAGGCGTCACCTGCCGCTCCTCATAGAACGCGACGATCTCTGTCACCACTGCTCGATGATCAACGTCAGACCGCAGGATGCAAGCGTGGTTGCCGTCGTGGGAATCCGGAATCTCCGGGGTGCTGAAGAGCACGCCCCAAGGGCGTTCCTCCGCGTCCGCAAACCGTCGTGGAAACCACGTTTCCGTTCGGACAACCGCGTCCATAGTGATCACGTGCATGATGCCTCAATCACTCCGTTGACCAAGGTCAGTCATCTCTCTACTGACGCGTAGATGGAAGGGGCTTGGTGTAATCCCCGATGGGGTCGAGACAGACGTTGCCTGCCGGGCCGGCATTCAGAGGCGCGATGGCGAGCTCCATCATCTTGCCCTGAAACTCGATGCGCTCAAGCCGATCGTGGTCGAGCGTCGTCCCAACCTTACGGAAGAACGGGAACAGGTCCTCGCCGACCGCGATGCTCATGTCCTCGACCATCTCGTCCCACGTTTCTTGATGCCCTGGGTCACCGGCCCAACGCGTGGCCCGGACCCAGTACCAGCGGGGATACCACGTCGGACCGTACCGATCATCGAGCTTCTGCCAAATGTACCAGAGCTTTGTCCACTCGGGGCCTTTGCCCCAGAATTCCCGCCCCGCCGGCGTCTGGTGTTCAGTTGCCACATCCAGTTGGCGCCCCTTCTTCTTCTCGAGCTCCAGGATACGGTTGCAGTTCCGGTTCGCCTGGTCCGTCTTGCCGCTGAACTGGGCGCTGATCTTCCCCTGGAACCAGCCGGCATGCGCCTCGCCCTGGTTGTGGTGCGGGGATCGCCCGGCCAACTGATCACTCGTGTTCCGGGGCCCACCCATGGTGTGCGCCATTTCGTGGGCGAAAATGCCGAGAATGCCGAGGGAGTCGTAGGAGATAACGGCTGCAGCTTTGGGGCGGCCGTTGATGGCCCATCCACCACCACCACCGGCACAGATGACGATGTTGTACGGCTCCTCAAACGTCTTGGATGGCAGCCATGCCCGAATCTGCTTTGCAGCCTGGGGAATGTGGTCGCGTATGCACGTCATCACTTCGGCAGACTGGTTGGCCGCATAATAGACCACAACAGACCCCATCTGCTGGTCCAGCTCGGGGAAAATGCCAACCCCTCCCAGGTGCGGCAACTGCGCCGGTCCGCCGACCGGGGCCTTGCCCTCAGCCAACCAGAGCAGGTTTGCCTTGAGGGCAGTGAGCTTCTGCCGCCGGGACTCGTCTGATTCCTTCTTGCCGGGCGACAGCGTATCCCGGGCCTCCCAGATCATGACCCGCCCCTTACCGAAGACGCGACGTGCGCGTACAGGGCGATCGCCATCCCCTCGCTGGAGGACATCCCAGGCGCTGTCGAGTGTGAGCCCGGCAAACGTCCGCCCCGCCAACGTCACCGGTTCGGGCGAAAAACCTCCCCCGAACTCAGCCAGCATGGTGTTCATACTCCACGCGTCCGCTCCTGCCTCGTCACGGGGCCGATTGCCCAATACCAGCAACCCGCCGCCCTGCTCCACGAAACGCCTCAATGCCCGGCGCTCCTCCGGGGTGTACACCTGAGCCTTGGAGTCCTGCTGCGATGTCAGCACAATATTGAATTCCGGATTCGGGTACCAGGCGAACGGTTCCATGTCCCCGACGCGGATGCGTACGCGGCTGTTCGCCCCGGGCTTGAGGACAGAATCCAGGCAAGCCACACTGCTGCACGCGCGGAAGCCCTGCCCCGCGATCTGCCCCCGCAATCCCCATAGCACGGCGAACTGAGTCTGGTGAGCCTGATCCACCAACACATTGATCCCCGTGTCATTCGCAGGCGGAGCACCGGAAAAGGGAAACCGGGTGCTGTACTCAATCGGGAGAGTCTTCCCCGCTTTCCAGAATGCGGATGCCTTCTCTTTGAGCGCTTTGAGCTCACGGTCCGCCGTCTTGGTCGCCGCGATCACAGCCGCGGTCTCCGGGCTGAGTTCGGGCACTCTGAGATACTGGGTCTCGATGATCCCGCGCTCGATGCCCGGTCCCTCCCAGGCCACTGACATGTGGTCGCCGCCACCACCTTCCTTTTGGAGTGCGACCAGGCGGACAGGTTGCCCAAGTGTCAGAGAGATGGGCTCCGACTTCTGCCCCTTCTGCGCGTCCCATTGGTCCTTCCCGGTATAGCCGTCAACCCTGGCGATCAACCGTTTTGTCGCGGGCGTGCCGTCCACGCTGAGCCAAAGCTCCCCTCCATCGTCAGACGCAATCCAGAACGTGTAATCGCCGGTTCGCGGGGGAACGACCAGAGCAGACGTCCGGCTCCCGTAGTTGTCATCCAAGCCGCTGTGATCGAAGCGGTCCGCGATCCGGGTCCGCGTCGGGCTTTCATCAAACGTCAGGTCTGCGACCCGGTCACCGGGCACCCGCAACCACACCTCCTGGAGCACGCCCTGCTCCGATCTCGTGACCAGGGTCATGCATCCCGCAAGGAGGACCGCGAGGAGTGTCAGATAACGTGTCTTCATTGGCTCTGCTCCCTAGTCAGTGGTTTGGTGTAATCAGTGATCGGCTCCGTCCGGACGTCACCAGCCGGCGTCGCCTCCAACGGAGCGACCGGAAGCTCCATCATCTTGCCCTGAAACGAAATCCGCTCAAGCCGTTCACGAATGAGCGTCGTACCAAGTTCAGCGAGGAACGGGAAGAGATCCTCGCCGACCGCGATACTCATGTCCTCAACCGTGTCGTTGAGTGACAGGGCCTTCTCCGAGGCGTCCTGCCAGCGCGTGTGCTGGACCCAGCGCCAGCGCGGGTACCATGTGGTCCCGTAGCGGTCATCCAGTTTCTGCCACACATACCAGAGCTTCCGCCAAACCTGTCCGCCGCCACCATAGGCCTTGTAGCCGTCGCGGGCGGCCACACCAAGATCAATCACGCCGTGTTCCTTCTCGTGATCAAAAATACTGTTGCAGTCCCGCATGGAGTGGTTGTCCGACGACATCCCCCAGATGCGCCCCTGGAAGAAGCCGGCATGCGCCTCGCCCTGATTGCCGTCGAACCAGTTCGCGGCCACCTCACCCAACGCATTCCGCGGCCCGCTGAGGATGTGAGCAAACTCGTGAGCGAAGATCCCGATCAGGCCATGGGCGTCCGTTGAGATAATGCCATTCTCTTTCGGATAGAAGGCATTGACGGCCCATCCGCCTCCCGTCCCGGCACCAAGCAGGATCAATAAGGGCTCGTCGGCCGGCAGCGGTGACGGTAACCAGTCCAGAATCTGCTGCTGAATCCGCGGATACTCGACTTCGACCGTTTGCAGTACCGACTCGAGCTGGTTGCTCGCGTAATACACATGGATGTTGCCGAAACACGTCCGTCGTTCCGGATAGATGCCCCCTGCCCCGCCATGGGTATCAGGGAGCCGCGTCTCGCCGCTGACGGGCTCCCGACCGCCGGCCGCCCACTCCACTGCCTCCGTCAGAAGAACGGTCCGTAGGGCATTTTGCTCCGCCGTTTGCTCCGTGCCGGTCCACAGTGGATGGTGGACCATCGACAGGGAAGCCACCAGAACGAGACGACCGCGGCCATGCGTCTTCCGGGCTGCCACGGGCCGACCGTCGTCACTGGTCAACACGGCCTCCCAATCGGAGGATAGTGCGAACGCGGGAACGGTCTGATCGCCTCGCTGGCAGGCCCCCTCGATCTCCGCCCCGTAGCGGCTGAGAAGCGTGCGCAGCGGCCAGTCCTCAGATTTGCCCCAGGCCGGGACGCTGCCATTGCCGTTGATGTCGGCAAGAACGATCACCCCGCCACCCTCGGCAACGAAACAACCGAGGGCCTCGAGCTCGACATCCGTGTAAAGCGGTCCTCCGGCATCGGCCTGGATCGTCAAGACGACATTGTACTCGGTGTTCGGCCACTGAATGAACGGACGGACCTTCTTCCCGTCCGCGGCCTCCCCGGCAAGAGTCCTCACCAGCACGTCCTCCCCGGGCTGAAGCACGGTGTCCAGACAGGCGTGACTGCTGACACAGCGAAAACCATTGTCGTTCAATCGGCCAGCCAGCCCCCACATGGCCCCCATGTAACAGTGGTGCGCCAAATCCAGCAGAACGTTGATTCCCCGGTCTCCGGGAACGGTCTGCTCAGGCAGCGGATAGCGCCCAAGGGCCGTGGCCGGGAGCGCGTCCCCACGCTCCATGGCAGAAGCGACGTCATCGGGAATGAGACAAGTAGTAGACAAGGCTTCCCTCTCTAGTGGGATGGTGGCACGAGGAGATTCTCGGCACCGATGAGTTTCCGTTCCATTCCCGGGCCCTGCCAAGCCACCGCCAAATGGTCTCCCCCCCCGCCTTCTTTGTGCAACACCCGAACGTAGTAGTGACGCCCCGCCGCCAGTCGAACAGGCTCTGACTCCTGCCCCTTCTGCTTGTCCCACTCATGCCGTCCGGTCCAGCCTCGCACAGCGGCGATCCGTCGAAGTCCGTCGGTCGAGGATGTATCACTCAACTGAAGTTCGCTCCCGTCATCGGAGGCGACCCAGAACGTATAGTCCCCCGTCACCGTGGGAACCAGAAGGGCAGAAAGACGCTGCCCGTACCGTTCGGCCGAATCAGCCGGTGTGTCGAGAGCCGCAATCGTGTCAACTCGAGCAGGCTCAGCTCGGTACGCCTTGCTCCCGATGAGTGACCCGACGTCCGAGCCATCCAGGCCTAACCAAGTCTCACACCGGGCTCCGGCCACGAGCCCATAGTGGACACGAACTCTGCCTGAACTCGTCTCAGCTGGCCGTCCGCGATGATGAACACGAATGCGCAAGTCAACATGCCCGGTGGCGCCGAGGGCGGAAACGTCGGCAACCGTGATGCCCCCAGTGTCCCGATCAACCGAGAACGCGGGAGCCTGCCCTTCCCCAAGAAGCTCGTAAACGAGGGCTCGGCCCGTGTCCGCTGTGGCCGACACTGCCCCGAGGGACTGCCCTTCAGCCACCGGCCCACGCGCATGGATCTCCTGATCTGTCAACGCAGGGGGCTCGGCCCGGTTCTCAACGCGGATGACAACCGTTCTCGTGCTTTGCAGGCTCGGGATGGCGCTGTCGGCCGCCGCGAGCGTCAGGTCGTAACGCTCGGACCGTTCGAAATCCAAGCCAAGCACCCGCAAGTGGCCGGTCGCCTGGTTCAGGGCGAACGCACCGTCCTCGTTCCCGGCGGTGATCAGGTAGCGGATCCGGTTCCCTGGATCAGAATCGATGGCGGACAGGCGACAGACGAGTTCCCCGGAAGGCGCATCCTCCGGAAGCGAAGAGGGCAAACCGTCCACGGCCAGGGCGTTCGGCGCCCGGTTACCGGTCCACACGGGCAGTTTGGCCGATGCGCGACGGATCTCATCGCCAATGCCCTTGTGCCCCCAGGCCTCAAAGTAAGGAACCAGATTGTGCCCCGATGCTTCGCACGCCCAGCGCAGCCATAGATTGCGCTTGTCCTCAAACGGGAGGGCTGGCTTCTCGAGCGTCTGGGCATGCGCATACATGCGTCCGTTCACCGCCTCAAAGAGCTCCCAGCCAAAGGCGTTCTTGAGCTGCCAGTAAAAGTCATATAGCCCCATGTGCCATTCACGTCCGTCCCAATGGCGGCTGCCATCACCCACGCCTGCAAGAATCTCGGCTGCACCTTTGATACGGTTCTCCGGGTTGACCGTGCTGTGCGGCCAATCCCGTTGGTTCCAGTCGGGGCGCCCGTGCAGCTTCTCACAGACGTAGAACGGATACCAGTTGACGTCCACCTCACCATTGACGAACTTAAAGTTGCCGAGATGCGCCGCCTGGTAGGTGTGCCCAAGCTCGTGATAGTCCCCCCAGGACCCGTTCGCGATCGTGTTCGGGCTGATGAACGTCCTTCCTGACCACCCCGTCACATATGGATACCCGGCATACGCCCCACCGTAGCTGATCTGAATATCCGGAACAGCCAGTTCCGGACGCCGACGCTGACCGTGCATCCCGGCGAGACGGTCCATCAGATCGATGGTGGTCTCCCAATGGCGCATCACATGGTCGGGGCGGTCGAGGGTCCCCAGATCCGCACGGGAGACGAAGAATATGATCCCGGGACAGGCGACATAGCCCCATGCTCCCGGGGCATGGCGACGCGTCCTTTGCCATTCAGTCAACGCCGTCTTCCCGTGAACATAGAACGGAGCCTCTATCGCCCCGCTGATGGTGGCCTCAAACCCACCCAACGAGGAATCGGGCGGCACGAGGACGGCTACCAGGCCACCGAACGCGCTGGCCACGCGGGTAACCGCACCTGTCAGCGGCTTGCGCACGAGAATCTCCGGCACGCGACGGATAACGTCTGGGCGCCCCAACGTGTCGACGTGGACACCGATCTGGATCTGAAGGTCTCTGTCAACCAGGACCGGGGGAATCTCAACCGTCACAATCTCACCCGGTGCGGCATACAGCCCCGTCATCCGCCAGGTGTGTCGCTCGGCTCGATTGTGACCATGGCCCGCAGATGGCGTGTTGCCGTCCAGAGCGAGCGTCCTGATCAGGCGTTCGGCGCCCGGGGCCGGCAAACCGGGCCAATTCCCCGCAGAAGGGTGGGCGGGAACGTCCTCCGCCGGCAATGCCCGGAGCATCCGGCACTGGTGTCTGGAAAGCATGGCATCCAACGGGCGCTTCCCTTTGTCGAGACGGTCCGAAGTGGTGATCTCAACCAGACCACGTTTCAGGTTGAGATCGGCCAGAACCGCCTTCACACCAGGAAAGGAGGCCCCAGTTCCTGCCGCCGTCCCCAGAACGCTGGCTGCCTGTTGACGCTCGACCAGACTCCCGGAGTCAAGGAGCTCCCGAAGACGGGAGGAGGAATACCACAGATTCAGCAAGAGATTGGGCTGACCGGGAATCGCGCAGTTTCCGGGCTTAGACCACGACTCCTGCTTCGTGAAGAACACGCCCGACGCCCGGGTGATGGCGTGGATCGGGTAGTCGTCGAAGGACGTCATCAACGCCCAGGACGTATCCGCTACCACGAAACCCTTGCCGCTTTCCACGAAGACTTTCAGCAGACCAACCTGTGCAGGGCTGAGTGTATTCGAGTTGCGGAAGAAGAGCACATCGACATCGTCGAGGCCACTGAATGCGGTCGCCCGAACCGACATGCCGCGCTCGCGGAACAGATCGGCGAGCGGCCCAACCTTGCCGCGGAAAGGGTCGGAGATGACCTCTTTCTCCTCAGTCAGGACACCAATCACCGGTCGCTCTTCCCCCCCACACCAACGCGCGAGGTTGAGGAGAAGTGCATCCAAGCCTTCGCGGCCGGAACCGGCACGATGCAGAATCCCGTTGTGCCCCAGCAGGGCAAAGCGCCCCTTCCCGACCCGCCCGGCGACCCCGATCAGACCTTTAACCGGATGGTAGAGAAACGGGATGGCGGTAGGACCACAAGCCACCATCTTTGATTGAACAATGTCACTGACGTCCACGGTCGCGAGCCCGGCCGTTATTTCCCGGTAGTCTGCCGCCAGTCCCTCCGTCGAGAGGTCCCCTGTCGTGCCCTTCTTCTGCGCCTCGTCGCCGGCAGCCCGCAGAGACCGCAGCCCATCCCGCCAGTCTCGCTTGAGATCAGTGGCCGTGTAAGGCCGATCAACCTGGCCATACTCGGGAACGGTCCGCTCAGGAACCGCACGCTCAATGTATGACGGGCGGAAGACAGGGCCGTGCAAGTCTTCATCGGTCAACGGAGCCGCACCAAGACCGCAAGCCGCCACGACAGCGATCGCGGAGGCAAGACGCCTCCCAAACTCGAAAATGCACTGGGGAGCAACCATAACTGGACCTCCAATTGCGGCTCGGCATCCACCCCCTCAACACCACGAAGCCAAACGTTTGTATACAAGCTGGACGATAGCATTGAAAGACCGTCAGGTCAATGACAGAAGACTTGATTCCTGCTTACTGCACACGACAGTAGGGACCGTTCAGAAATGTCACTGCAATCGTTTGGGAATCCCGTGGAGGACAGGTGAAATACGGCACATGCAGTCTCAGAGACGTAGCGCTGGCTGCAGGTGTGGATCCCTCGACTGTCTCTCGAGCACTCCGAGGGAGCTCTCGTGTGGCAGCCGGAACTCGGGAGAGAGTGCTGGCCATCGCCAAAAGCATGGACTACACGCCCAACGTCCTGGCCCAGGCGCTGAAGGGGCAGCGAACGCGCACGATCGGGATTCTCGTTGCGTCGCTGGAGTTGCCGTTCTTCGTCGACCTGCTGCGAGCCCAGGAACGTTGGCTCTACCGCAACGGCTACGTTACCGTGGTGTCGGTGTCACACGGCTCCCCACCACGCGAACAGGCTGACATTCTGGCCCGAATGCAGTCCCGGGCCGTCGAGGGCGTATGCATCGGCTTCCCCGACCCCAACACAGTGGATGCCTACCACGCGGCGGCCGCCGCCGGTGTCCCGCTCTGCGCCTACTGCGAGAAGTCTTGTCTTCACGAGCTCGACAGTATCCCGATGAGTCTGGCCGTCTGCGATCTGTCACGCGGCGTGTCACTGCTCATCGATCACCTGATTTCCCTGAGTCATGAACGGATTGCGTTCGTCGGCTACCTGAACATGCGCCAGGAGGAGTTTCAACAGGCTGTTCAGGAGCATGGGCTGATGGCTCGACCTGACTACGTGCTTGCGCCCGGGAACGAAAGCGATGGCGCCGTTGCCGAGACGTGTAAACGGCTTTGCCGGCTGGATCCGGCCCCGACCGCGGTTGTCGTCCAGTCGGATGAAATGGCCGTTAGACTGATCAAGGCACTGAGTGCCGCGGGCCGTGACGTTCCCGGGGACATCTCCGTTGTTGGCATCAACAACAATCCGGTAGGCGAACTGATCCCGACGCCCCTGACCACGCTGGCGCTGCCGACCGGCGATATCGGTGAATGGATGGCTGAAGCCGTCGCCCGAGACATCGAGACGTCCCCACATCAGCCTGAAGTCCGGTACTTCCCCACCAACGTCATTGTGCGTGCCTCGACCGCACCCGCCCTTTCCCACTGACCGGCCGGTGTGCGTTACTGCGCGATCAGTATGTCCAGATAGCGGTCGAACGTGCTCCACTGACCATCGGGCAACCACGGCACGGGAACCTGCTTGCTGCGTGGCGCCCCGACGCTGCCGTCCACATGCAGCAGGTTCCAGATCCGGGTCGCCTGATGAACTGCGGGTCCCGCGTTCCCGGATTGCTGGCAGAGCCGATCCATCCCCAACACGGCGGCCGCATTGTCATACCCATAGGTCTGACAGGGCTGACGCCCACTGTCGACCGTCATCGGCCCGGATGAAACACCCCCCGGGCTGAAGGACTTCAGCAGGTCTATCTTGAGCAGGTGGTGAGGGTTGTAAGAGTAGCTGCACTGCGGGTACCCCGCGATGCTGCCCCAACTGTCAGGCGCACGACGCTCGAGAACGCGGTCACTGGGGCAGTAATAGACATTCCTGTCAGGCACGTACTTCTGATCCCAGAGACAACTCAGCCCACCACCGGAGATCACCCACGGGAGGACCTTGGGGGTATTCGGCCAATTGGCCCAGTAGACGTTCGAGCGGGTCGTGAAAGGGGTGAGATAGCCGTCACGATCGTTCGCATGCATGTGGGCTCCCATCCCCAACTGCCTCAGATTTGAGCCGCAGAGACTGATCTTGGCCCGCTCCTTCGCCGTATTGAGCGTCGGTAGCAGCATTGAAGCAAGAATGGCGATGATGGCAATCACGACCAACAGCTCAATGAGCGTGAAGATGCGTCCACAGTCCGAACAACGGGCCCCATCACGCGCGCACACATATCCCAACATCACTCACGCCTCCAGTGCCGAGAAAGACCTGAAACGATTCGAACAACAAGGAAATACAAACGTTTGTAACGGGATCAGATTAGCAGGATCTGCGGCTGTTGTCAAGGAGATTCTCTGAGGGGAGTCGGGGGAAAAACGGGCTTTGAGGTCAACGGTCGCCGGGATGTGGTCACACGGTCGGTCGGAATCAGTGTCCTGTTGCTCGCGCATCCTCCGCGTTCACACATCTCTTCCCCTGGGAGCCCCACCCGGACTCCTGCGCACCGAGATGTGCTACATCCCGATCTCGCGCCGAACGGCAGGCCCGTCTGCCTGTTCCGGCGGCCTGTTCTCGGAGACAGCTATCCCCGCTCCGATCCCGGCTGCCTCTCCCAGGTACATGCAGGTAGGCTGAAGACGCATGGATCCCTGAGCCGGGCGATCGCATGAGATGCAGCGGCCGGCCACCAGAAGACCGGACACGCCAGACGGAATCAGGCACCGGTAAGGAATCTCATACCAATCGTCCGGCGGAGGCATCGTCGCTCGTTTGTAATCCATGGGGAAAGGAATGGAGATCCCCGGCGGGGAATCGTGCAGATCGACAAAGAAGCAACACCGGGCAATGCCGTCCGCGAACTTCCTGCCGGCAACGACATCGTCCCCGGTCAGAATGTACTCCCCCACGATCCGTCGTGATTCACGGGTTCCCAGCAAGCTGGGCAAACGCTCGATCCGGCAGTGCTCATACCCGGGCACATGCTCCCGGCAGAACGCCAGGACCTCAAGTGCCGCGAGCTGACACTCGCACAGACAGCGGCTGACCTCTGCCGGATCGCTCGGATCCACACCGTCGATCTCCCATCCGGTGACGACCAACTGGCCCGAAGACGCGTGCAAAGGGAACGAGGCCCCGGACGGCCGGAAAACACCCGAGGGAGGGTGGAGCTTCCCTTCCCGGCGTGCTGCTGCGACAGCCGCCGCAAGGGCCTCCGGAACAGGTCTGTCATGTCTGCTGCGGTCGTGATCGACACCGGCCACCCGAAAGCGGTAGTTGACGTGCTGCATCCGACCATCGTCCGGATCGCCCTGCATCACCTCTGCTCCGGCACTGGCCGCGATGTCGCCGTCGGCTGTCGCGTCGATCACTGTCTTCGCCCTCAGCAATGAACGTCCCCCCTTGTTGGTCACGAACACACCGGATACCGAACCGTCGGTCGGTCGCCAGGCAGCTTCACAGACGGTGCAGAACAGCACGTCTGCTCCCGCTTCACGGACCATTTGCAGGGCGATCGCGGCCATCATGTCGCCTTCGAATCTCAACCGGCCGATTGAGCAAAGGTGGTGCTCCGGGTCATAGGTCCTCTCGGCGCACCCAAGCGCGATCAACCGGTCCTCGAGCTCAGCCGCGATGGGGCCGACCTGCGTATCACACCAGCCGGGAACAAAACCACCACACGCCATCCCACCAAGGTAAGCCAGTTGCTCGACCAGCAATGTCCGGACGCCGTGCCGAGCAGCCGCCACAGCAGCGGCAATGCCCGCCGGCCCGCCGCCACAGACGACCACGTCATACGTCCCCGAAACAGGCACCTCAGCCGCAGGAATGGAAACTGAACACGCTGTTGACATCGTTTCGTACGTCCTTATTGCACAGGGCAGGCCATTTCGGCGAACAGAGCATACCTTAACGCCAAGCCATCAGAAGATCAGTAAGACCCCGGAATTGCACGAGTCTGAGTAACCGTTAGGCGGATCCGGGGCGATCTGACCGTGGCGCCGCGCTCTGAGCGGCGACTCACTGTAGTCGGGATGCGGCAGGAAGAACGCCTACGGGTAGAACACGGCGGCTTCCGAAGTAGCGCTGGTAGGCATCCCTTCACCTCCCTAACGGGCACGATTGTCAGCTACGCGGAGCGCTCGATGCAACCGGACAATACACAAGCGATTCTGGGTGAGAATTTCGGCGTCACCACCTTCCCCGGAACAGCGCGACGTCTCTCGGACGAAACACGCGCCTTCGCCGCGCGTGTGCTGGCGGGAGAATACGGCCGCGAAATGCACAACGCGACGTTTGCCCTGCCCGAGGACAACGACGAACCAGCCGATCCCGAACTGCGAGCCGCGGAAGCGGTGATGCTCGCCGCCCGGCAGGCCCCCCTCCGCATCATGCCCGGCGAACGCCTCGTGGGAGCAGCCCCGCTGCTCGAAGCCGCCCAGCACCGGAAACCAGCCGCCGATGTTGCCAGCACCAGCCACACGACGATCGGACTCGGGGAAGCACTGCTGTCCGGACTGCACCCGTACCGGGAGCGCATCGCGGAACGCGCGTCGCGAACCGACCTCTCGCCGTCCCAAACCACATTCCTGCAGGCCATGTCCCTCTGCCTGGACGCGATGGCAGTCTGGCATGGTCGTCTGATGACCGAACTGAACAGGCGGATCACGGACGACGACGGGCGTGAACTGCGGATGTACCGTGAGATCCGAGACGGCCTTGCCAACGTGCCGGACAACCCTCCGCGAACATTCCGCGAGGCCATACAAAGCCTCTGGTTCCTGTGGGAGTTCCAGCGCCTGTGCGGCAACTGGTCCGGACTCGGGCGCATTGACAACATGCTTGGCCCATTCCTCCGCCGGGATCTCGTGCGCGGAGAGATTGACCTGGATGAAGCCCGGGAGCTGATCGCCCACTTCTGGATCAAAGGAGCGGAGTGGACGGGCGCCCGGATCGGCTCCGTGGGTTCCAGCGGCGATGCCCAATTCTACCAGAACGTCATCCTCGGGGGCATCGACCAAGAGGGCATCCAAGTAGAAAACGAGGTGACCTACCTGGCCCTGGACGTCGTTGAAGAACTGCACATCAGCGACTTCCCGATTGCCGTCCGCGTGAGTCAACGGACGCCGGAGAAGCTGTGGCGGCGGATCGCCGAAATCCAACGCCTTGGCGGAGGCATTGTCTCTATCTACAACGAGGACCTGGTTATCGAATCCATGACCGGATTCGGCTACCCGTTGGCGGAGGCCCGGGCGTTCACGAACGATGGATGCTGGGAGATCATCGTTCCGGGAAAGACCGCCTTCGGCTACCGCCCTTACGACCTCCTCCCGGCGTTCCAGGATGCCATGGGGCTCGGCGATAAAAGCACGGAACCGCCGGCCTGCAACACGTTCGAGGAGTTCTACACCTGCTTCCACACGAACATGGCTCGGCAACTCCAGGCGATCCGGGATACGTCCCGCGACTCATTCACCAGCGGCCAACCATCCCCCCTACTCTCTCTGTTTGTCGAGGATTGCATTGAGAGAGCGTCCCCGTATCACAGTCGCGGAGCGCGGTACTCTGTGCGAAGTCCGCACGCCGGAGGCATGCCCGACACAGCCAACAGCCTGTTCGCGGTCAAGAAGCTGGTCTACGACGACGAACGCCTCTCTCTCCCCGAACTCCGAGCCATTCTCCAGGCCAACTGGGAGGGGCACGAGGAGCTGCGACAGGAGGTCCGGAGGAGTCTGGTGCTGTACGGGAATGACGACGCAGAAGCGGATGCGATGCTCGCCCGCGTCTACAACGACTACGTAGCCCTGTGCCGAGCTGCGCCGGAGTCCAATGGGGTGCTCATGCCGCCGGGAATCAGCACGTTCGGACGTGAGATCGCCTTCCGGGATGGGCGCATGGCGCAGCCCTTCGGCACATTCGCCGGCGAGATCCTCGCCAGCAACTTGTCGCCAACACCAGGCACGGATCGCTGTGGGCCGACGGCCGTGGTGCGCTCGTTCTGCAAGATCGATTTCGAACGGCTCACCTGCGGCACGCCGCTGGATCTGAAGTTCCACCCCAGCAGTCTTGAGGGACGGGCGGGGCTAAATGCGCTGGTTGGGCTGCTGCAGACATTCGTGGCTGAGGGGGGGCTCTACCTGCAGGTGGATGTCGTGGATGCGGATGTTCTGCGCGATGCCCAGAAGCACCCCGACCGGTACCCGAACTTGGCCGTGCGGGTTTCCGGCTGGTCCGCCCGGTTCACCACCCTCGGGCAGACCTGGCAGGATATGATCATCCAGCGCACCGAACAGACATTCTCTCCGAACCGCGACTAGCCTCGGCGGCCCCCCGGAGGGTGTGCCTGACCGCCGTAGCGCTTTGGCGAAGGCTGGTCCCGGCCGTCGGGCCTCAGATTCCGGGCCTGCAAGACGGCCGCTGGGTCGCCTCGACAGAGCTCGACGTCGGCCCTCCCAGAAGCCAACTGCCGACCGGAGAGCAATTACTCTCCCCGGATCATCAGCCCCCCTGAATCAGCGGTCAGCCATTGCCCCCAGTTCGAAATCGAGCAACACGTACCCTCGCCGCCCGTCCTTCCCATTGGTGATCCCGGCAAAGGACAGAACACCATCGCGCGCCACTCGCCCCAGATCGGGTTTTGAGGCACGCAGAAGCGTGGTTCCGGGGATGGAAATCTCAGCGTGTTCCCACTGTTCCCAGCCGTCAGCCCCGACAGCAATATGAACCTGCAACCGCCCGCGTTTGGCATAGTAGACGACCAGATTCCCCTGTCGATCGACAAGAAGCCCGGGCCTGGTGGTGAGCGGTGTCACCGGCCCGCTGCTGTGCCAAGCCCCGTCGGGTGTGCGCCAGTAGTGAAACAGACTCAGCTTCCTGCCGATTTCGGGCGGAGGACCGTGCTTCAGTTTGCCCTTGGGACGCTCCGGAGTAGCGAGGTGGTACGTGACCACATGTGGTTGATTGGTGGCATCGAGGGTCATAGCGGTCTGGTTCATCAGCCAGGAGAATACGGGAATCTCCCGCACAACAATGCCCGGGTCAGCCAACTCGATGGCATCTCCGTTGGGCAGATCGGCGATGCGCTCCCCCGCGTTGTTGTGCCAGACGGCGCCACCGTCATCGCTGAAGGCGTAGTGTAGGTCGTGGTTGCTGGCCCAGGTGGCACCGGTCTCACGGTAGCACCACGTCACATGCAGACGACCGGTGGGGTCGAGAAGTGTGTCGTTCAGATAAGCACAACGGCTCTTACTGTTCTTCCACAGTGGATAGACGCCACGGCGTGAGAACAGGCCGGTTTTCCCGAAACGCGACCACGTGTGGGTCCCGGCATCATAGCGCTGAACGTAGTTGTCCCCGTTGCCGCTGCTCCCCTGGCGGTAGATGAAGTGCAAAGGCGCTGGAGGATTGCTGAGGAACCGAGGATAGGTGGCGGCCGATTCCAGTTTGCTGTTGGCGATCAATGGCCGCGGGGGCTCGAAATCCGCTGCGGTCAGCACATCCGGCGGATCGGTCAGGAAACCCGGCCGGCTCGTCCCGTACCGGAGTGGATTACAGTGATGGTCCCACGAGAGGTGAAGGCGACCATCCTCTGAACTCACGCCGATGACCGTGTTCCGGTGCCCATCCTTCGGATTGATGGTGAGGGTGCGCTCGGGCAGCGAAACGGTCTGGACGCTGTGGTCGCGCAAGTCTCGACGGACGACAACCAGTGTCTTGTCTGCGTCCCAGTAGACGGTGTACTGGAAATCTCCGGACGTGCGCACCTTGTCTTGATCAAAGGACGCCATGTTGAATGGGCGCCACGCGTCGTCGTCCACGTTAACGACTCGGGCCAGGCGCAATGGCTGCCCGGCAAGCGCACTGGCAGCAGACAGCGAGAGAAGAGTGATTCGGGATCCCATGGAGTGCCTCCTTACAGTGTCGACGATGAATGGAGGTCCTCGCCGACCACCATTTGGTTCTGAACAATGCTAAGATGAGTGGCGAAACGCGCCTCCAGGAAGAGGTCGCCGGATGGCACCGCCTCCCACATTGAGTTCACCGAAGCCAACATGGGGGGGGCCCTTTCGACGCGTCCCACGGCTGTGGGACTTGCTCAAGCCCTGAGCTGAGTCGAAGGGCTGCCACGCCCCGATTGCCTCTGTCTTAGTACCATTCGCCATCAGTTCTGAGCGTTCCCGATCGTGCCCATTGCGTCCAGTTCGTCAAGGGTGAAACGGACCGAGACGACAGAATGCTTGATCGGGCCGGGCCTGTATTTGACATAGGTGGTGGCCGCAAACGTGCCATCCGGCAGGCACTCGAGACCGGGATAGCCGCAATCGGCCCCGGCGTAGCTGTGCAGCAGTTTGGCCCGAAACTGCCCTTGGCGACCGGCAGCGACGTCATCGTACGTGCCCACCCAGGCAATGAAGTGATTCCTGGTCGGGCTCTCTTCCGCCGTATCACGGAAGCACACGACCAGCCGCCCATCCGGGGCGTATCGGGCCATGTGCCGGTCGCCACTGAGGCTGGCCGGAAGCTGGGTCGCCTCCGACCATGTCACTCCATCGTTGTCGGAGACCATCATCCAGGCGTTGAAGGCCCGGTTGTTCTCGCGGATCAGGCACAGCAGCTGCCGCCCGTCAGGCGAACGGACCAGTTCGGGTTCACAGAGCTTGCAGCCGGGGATGTCCAGGACGATGTCCCAGTCGTTCCACGTCAAGCCGCCATCGGCGGAGTAGCTCTGCGCCAGGATATTCGAGAGCGTCTCCGTGGGGTCATCGGGCCGCCGGATGTTGGTCATCCCAAGCAGGCGCCCTCCATCCTCGACTGGCACGATCGCACAGAAGGGCATGACACAAGAAAGCCCGTTCGTGCTCATGTGCGTCCACGTACGTCCATCGTCTTCAGAGTGTGACTGGTGCATGGTTCCATCCGAGCCCTGCCCGGCAAACACGACAAGCCGTATGGCCCCGGCGGGATCGACCAGCCGATGGATAGTCGGGCAGTTGCGGACCTCGTTCCAGCTGTCCGGGACGGGCAACAGGTCCCCCCAGGTCAGGCCGCCGTCATCACTGCGTTTCAGAGGCCCGCAAGGGCCGCCGTGGTCCAAGGTCCAGACGCAGAACATCCTCTTCCGGTCCGGCATGAGAAGGGTCGTCGGATGGCCCTGATAGACCTCTTCGGTGCCGGACGCGATGACGATGTGGCGCTCTGTCTCATGCGAAATATCGAGAGTCGGGATCCGGACTGTGCGATCTCCGGGCCGGAGGTCTGGCATGGCCTGCGTCTCCAATGGGTGGTTCCTCTACACAACAGGGAACACAGTATAGCGCCGTCTTGCGAGGTCGCACCGCGCACGGTACACTCCTACCGAAAGAGCTCACGTGCGACCTGAGAAGCGCTGCCTTGAATCCGTGTGACGTGCCCGTGGCCATGAATGAGGAAATGCTATGCTCCGGATTTCTCACCTGCTTGTTCCCGCATCCCTCTGCCTCTTCCCGGCCGCCTTCTCCGGGCCGCCAGAACACGGCAAGTGGGCCCTCGTGTTCGTCGATGACTTCACCGGCACTGAAACAGACCTCGACGCAAAGTGGGAAGCCCAGAATGGCCCCAGCGGCCATATCCTCTGCAGTCGTTGGCGCGAGAACGCAGTGTTGAAGGACGGCTTGCTGAGACTGGAGGCACGGAAGGAGACCCGAGCCGAACAGGACTGGACCGCGGCCAGCCTGTGGACAAGGGAGACGTTCACCTACGGCTATTTCGAATGCCGCTATCGTTACGCCGCGGCTACGGGGACCAACAACTCCTTCTGGATCATGACCCGCGGGCGCCCCAAACAACGCTTTGAGATCGACATCAACGAGGGACACTTCCCGAACGAAGTCAACATGAATCTGCACAACTGGAGCGGGAAGCACTGGGCCCGCGGAGGACGCTGGTACTACGGCCCGCCGCCGCCGGCCCCAAACCAGAACGATGCCGGGTTTGAGTTTGTGCTGGATGGACCTCTGGTGACCAACCGAATCAGGCTCGTCTCGATTGACGCCGGGCCTGTTCGGGTTATGGAGTTGCGGGCCTTTCCCCCGAGCAATCAGGGCTATCCAAGCGTCTTCCCCAGTCGCCTTGAAGCCCAGCCGGATGTGCCAAACCTGGCGCTCGGAGCCGCTGCAGAAGCCAGTTCTTCCCTTGAGACCAAGTACGCCGCGCACAAAGCCATCGACGGCCTGCTCGGGACGGAGTCACGTTGGCTCAGCGCTCGTACCAACGGCCCACACCATCTGACGGTGACCTTCCCCAAACCACAGACACTGGGCTGCCTTCAGTTCATCAGCGGCTGGGAGGAGAAGGGGACATGGAACGGGATCGTGGACGACTTCCGACTGGAGTACTGGGACGGAGCCGGTTGGCTCCCCATCCCCGGGGCCGACGGAAAAACGCTGCAAGCCGCAAAGCCGGCCGTCGCCCCAACCCACAACCTGGGGAAAGAGTTCCACACCTACGCGCTGGAGTGGAACAAGGATGAGTTGATCTACTTCTTCGACGGCAACAAAATCCGGCGTACCCCAAACGACATCTGCCACGGCCCAGCTCCCGTCTGGCTCAGCCTTGCCATCATCAAATGGGCCGGCCGCGTCACCGACGCGATCCACGGGACGTCAATGGACGTAGACTACGTCCGCGTTTGGCAGAACAAGGACGAGTAGGAGAACTGGAATGTCGCCTACTGAAACAGGCCGATCTCCAGGGAGAAGAGCCGGCAGGACTGCTCCGCCTGATCGATGTTCTCGACCTCCACAGTGTTCTTCCCGGCGACGAGCAGATCAAGGGGAACGGTGTAGAACCGGAGGCATTCGCGCGTCGCGTATCCGGCGTTCTCCGCCACAGCGCCGAATAGCTCCACCCCTGCGTGCTCGCACTCGAGCAGCAGCTTCCCGTTCAAGCGAACGCCAATGGTCAGGTCAGCGCAGCTCTTCTGGGTCTCCACCCGAAGGACAGCGCGGTCGAAGGGGACCTTCTCTGTGTCGTCCGGGATGATCACCTCGACCGTTCTCCGGTTGGTAGCGGGGAAGGTCCCAAACCCTGGATAAACCACGTAATTCTTGGGCGAAGTCCGCAGGAAGTCAAGATCCGTGATGCGCTTCAGTCCCGGAGCCATCACGGCTCGGACCTTGCTTGGAACGTAGTCGTAGTTGAACAGACTCAGCCCATCCGCTCCACGACTGAACAGATTAAGTGCTGATGCGCGGTAGACCTCGAACGTGGTGTAGCGTCGAGCGTACCTGTCGACTTTGCTGTTCTGGTACAAGACGTAGTTCATCTCCCCATAGACTCTCGCGTGTCGGGTACGGGCCGCGAAGTCCTCGATCGCCATCTCCATCGTGTGAACGTAAAACGATGAGACGTTGATCATGTCAAGGAGCCTCGCGGCATCCCAGCCGATGACGTCAAGGCCGGCTTTTTCGCACTTGGCAATCGTGTGCGGTACACGGGCACACAGACGCATTGTCTTGCCCCGTTCGGAGCCGATCCGGTCAACCATCGCCCGGACACGCCGCACGAAAGCAGTCATCACCTTCGTCCCTTCCGCAATCTCGTCGTTGCGGAAGAAACGCGGGAATCGCTGGAAATCGAATTCGACACCATCGACGTCATAGTTCGTGCAGAGCTCCCGGATTATCGCGAAGTAATAGTCCCGGACCTCAGGCAGCATGTAATTGTGCAACCGGACGTCGTCCTTGCCTCGGCTGTAGGGGGAGGTGTCCGAGTCTGCCAACCAGTACTCGGGGTGGTCCCGCCAGAAATCGTTGTGGCAAGGCCACTCCAGATCCTGGATGTAGTGGTGATCGTTCATCCGGTAGCTGATGAAGACGTCCTTCCCGTACTTGCGGCAGGCATCGATCGTTTCCTGGACTGGGTCCCCTCCCGCATGCAGGTAGGTCATCATGTAGTCGTAGGACCTGAACTTGCTGAGCGGTTGCCCCGGTTTGTAGGATTTCCAGGTGGGGTCGACGTCGGATCTGAACGTGTTGGTTCGCCACAGCTGCGGACAGCACATGACCGCATCCACATCCGTATCTTCCAGCTTCTTGATGAAGGACTCAACGTACTCCCGACTGTTGTCCTTCCTGTGGGACACGATCAGAAGCTCGTGATTGAAGATGCACCGGTAAGGAGCAGCCGCCGGACGGTGCGGGAGCGGTGTCCCGATGCATCCGGTCAGCCCCATCGTTGCCACAGCAGCTGCAGAAAGTACGCCGGGTCGCCTCATGAGATACCTTTCTCCCTTATCAATCATCGCCCCGCGTCCACCCCCGAGGGATCGAGGGTGAACTGCTCCCTCAAAGAAGCACACCTTGATCTGTGAGTGCGTTCCGAAGGTCTTCGAACGGCAAGGCGCGGATGTCGTCCAGCCCCTTCCCGACCGAGAGTGCGGCTGCCGTTCCGGCGGCCTCTCCGGTGATCATACACTGAACCGTCGGGCGGATGCAGCCAAAGGCCTCGTGCGTTGCCGACATGCACCGTCCCACAACCATCAGATTGGGGCGCTCCTTGGCGATCAAGCTGCGGAACGGTATGTGGAAGAACCAGCGTGGCGGATAGGACGTCTCCGGGTCCTGCAGCCAGGCAGGACGTGGCCGCGTGTCAATCGGATGACTCCCGCGGCCGATGCTGTCCGGGAAATCAACCTGCTTGTAGATATCCTCAATGTTGAGGACATGCTCTCCGGCGATGTGGCGCGTCTCCCGCACGCCGATCTCCGGGCAATCCAGTAAGAAGGCTCCCTCGAAACCGGGAACATTGGCCCTCATGTTGGCAAGCCAGCGATCCACCATGCCGGCCAGCACAACTTCTGCCCGAGTCAGGTCTTCGACATTCGTACCATCCCCGCTGAAACTCGGGCAGCACAGCGTCACGACACCCGGAGTAGGTAGATTGTAGACCTGGAAGCGACGCGGTGTCTCGTCCATCAGGATGTTGATCGTGGCCATATCTCCGCGCTCGAAGTGCGCCTTGGCTTCCGCGAACGTGAAGCGGGCGAATGGCTGCTTCGCAAACCGGTTGGGGTTCTCGGTGAGCCAGCCAAACGTGGTCTTCAGATCCACGTTGCCGGCTTTGAACATGACGCCCATGGCGTGCATCTCGCCGATCTTGGCACCGTCCTTGACCGTGATGTCGTCCGGCGTCACTCCCAAGTGGAACGGTACGCCCGAACGCACACACAGATCCCCGTCACCCGTCGCATCAATGGCCATCTTAGCCAAAATGACCTGCCGTCCAGACTTGGACTCGACCACCACGCCCCGCACGGTATCCCCCTCCATGAGGACATCAGCCGCCCACGAATGCAGACGCAGTTGCACACCGGCCTCTTCCATCATGTCGAAGAGCAGGCGTTTGGTGTCTTCCGACGAGGTGAAGATGTAGCTTCCCGCCTGACCGAAGTTGCCGATTCCGGCCCCGGACGAGATCAGTCTGTCCGCGAACTCCTTGGTGATCCCCCCGGCAATCTGCACGTCCAACGGGCGCTCGCGCAGTGTTTCCTGGTCGGCAGCGTGCTCCTCGGGGTCACCCGAGAACTTCATGAACATCGTGAGACCGGCATTGCCGGCAGTGACCATTCCCCCCAGGTACCCGTGCCGCTCCACGAGCATCACGCATGCCCCATTGCGCGCCGCGGCCAAAGCCGCAAGGCATCCGGCTGTGCCTCCTCCGGCCACCAGGACATCCACCTCAGCCGCAACCGGCGTCTCGACCGTCATCGTCACTGTGCCGCCAAGTTCAAGCATCGATCTCTCCACAATACCGATATTTGGACATACCCGACGAAAAGCCACGCGCGCTGACTTACGCCAGTACGCACCGTGTAGTATGGTAATGGCTCCTGCCGTAAACGCGCAAGTGCAGATGGTTTTGATATGCGGTCAATCCTATCGAGATCCGGCCATACAATTCTCGTCGAGCCCGCCGGAGCACGGCGAGTGAACCGCTGGTTGCTGGCTGCCGCAGCCCAGTGCCGTGCTATTCGCCTGGGGGATCTGCAGTTTGTCCCAGCTCATCTGCACGTGGGGCGCGGAACCCTCGGCCGCGGCTTCCGAACGGGCATCCATACGCACACTGATTTCCAGATCGAGTATGTCCTCTTCGGCTCGGTCCGCGTGCTGCTTGAGAGCGGCGAAGTCGGTGTCCTCAAGCCGGGCGACGGCATCGTGCTTCCTCCGGGCGTCGAACATGGTTTGGAGGTCCTGACAGACGCGGGCCTGCTCGGGGCTCTGATCAGAGCTGAAGGCAAACACACTGCCGCATTCTGCGGTCGGTCCGCAGCCGCCTGCCGGGAGGGCGGCACGCGATTCGGGGACGCCGATGCAGCTGTGTGGGCCAAACAGATGATCAACGCGGCCGCTTGCGACGAGTTCGGAGGCTGGGAAGCGGAAACCGTCGCAAGCCTCCTTCGTCTCTGGCTGCGTGTCGGTATCCGGGCTCTGGTCCGGGAGGCATCATGGGAGGGCAATAACGGGCGGCGCCCCTCCAAAGCCGTGCGACACGATCAACAGGAAGCCCTGCGGGAGCGTGCACTCTCCTTCATCCGGGCCAATTCCCACCGGGCCATCCGAGCCGAAGATGTCGCCCGCGATCTTGCCATCAGCACACGCCATCTTAACCGGCTGTTCCGCGCCGCGTTCAGCGAAACAGCGACTCAATCAATCACCCGACACAGGCTGACCCAGGCTCGGAGACTGTTGACGGAGGACCCACGGCTGCAGATCAAAGAAGCAGCTGCAGCCACAGGATACGAGAGAGTGTCCTACTTCTCCTACTGCTTCCGCCGGCAGTTCGGGTACCCGCCGTCTCAAGTGTCCCGCACAGAACTGGCGCCCAGAGCGGAAAGGGAGAATCATGGAACTCCAGAACTGGCATCTTGAGCAGAGACGACGACAGTTAGGGCACCGGAGTTGGTGTACCTTCCCGTGAGGGCCGGGAGCTGTCCTTCGGTTGCTTCCACCAGGTACGGGGGGCTGGCACGCCTCCGTTGGAACTCCCTTCAATGTGGGAGGGGCTGCCACGCCCCGACTTAACCGAAACAAGATATCGGCGGGTGGCACCGCCTCCCACGTTGGCTGTGCTTCCGCAAAGTAGAGGGGGTGGCGCGCCCCGATCTGTTCACTGCTGGCCTTGGTGACTCACGCGGGGCACCGTGGGCACCAAAAATCCGACGCTCCTGAAACACGTTGAGAAACCGCCATGAACTCAGACAACACGCATTCCCTTTCCGCACCTGGCCACACACTGGACAAACAAGCCGTTTTGGCGATGTATCGAGAGATGGCCGAATGGCTGGGACGGCATCAGGTCGACACGCCAACGGACACGCGGCACGGCAGCCTCTATTACCCCACCGAAGACCGCTACTGCAACCGGGACACAGCCTGCGCCGCCTCCGCGTTCATGCAGATGGCGAAAATCACGGGTGATGCGGCCTGGCAGAAACAAGCGGCCGCAGCACGTGACTACGTCCTGAGAGTCCAGGGCGCCAACGGCGGATTCCCCGAGTTGCGCGGCCTTGAGGACAGCGACGGTGGCTCTGCCGTCAACACGTCGATCATTGCGACGAATCTGATCCGCGCCTACCAAAGGGGTTTACCGTGCAGTACGCGTGACGTGGACGCTCTGGTGCGGATGGCGGATTTCATTCTTACGCTTGAGTGGAAGCCAGGGGCGTTCTACCACGACACCAACCACGCAGGCCCTTTCCGCACCCCTGACGGTACGCTCAGATGGGGAACGGAGGGGTCGGGCCGGGACTGCCACAACACGACAGCGCTCTCTGCCGCGATGCTCCGCTGGGTCTCCACGTTCGTGGAAACGCGCGGGGGTACGCCCGACTCACGCTGGAACCAAGCCGCTGACCGAGCGGTCGAGCACCTTCTGGACGGGCAGAATGAGGATGGCCACTGGCCCTACTGGGCAGGAGCGACGTGGCACGATGTCGGCCACCATGGCATGTGCATCTTTCACCTGACCGAAGCCCTGGAGAATGCGGACTCCGCAGAGCAGGAGGCCGTTGTTGAAAAGCTGCTCAGAGGCGCGGAATGGTTGCTTGAAAATGGATTGCTTCCAAGCCGCAAGGGCACGAAGATCGACTGGGCTGTCGAGAAGAGCGCATGCGTCTACTTCACTCATGGCTACTTCGCGGTCGCCGCCCCCCTGGCCCGGCTTGCGGCCCTCGACCCACACCACTCAGCCGCCTGGCACCATGCGGCTCTTGAGTTGCTGCGCTACGTGCGCACCACACTTTGGGACAACGCCGATGCCGAAAAGGAAGGTCCGTTCCGCTTGACGGAAGCAGGCCTGTGCAAAGGGTACGCCTGGTTTGGGCAATCCATGGGCTGGTGCCTGTATCTGCTTGATGATCTCATTGGTCAACTGGGGTGGTGGACATGAAACATGCAGTTGCGTTACGAGTGATGACCAGTCTCGTGGCAGGTCTCTGTGGAATCAGGGGATCTGCGGCTGAAGTCGACGCGGTTGCGGTGGACTTCGAGACCGTGCACGACGCAAAGGTAACCGACCAAACCGGAGCAGTTCGTGCCCGGCTCGTTGGCGATGCGGCCCAGACGACAGATGCCCACGGTGGTGAATCCGCCATCAGGCTGGGAGACGGCCCGAGAGACTGCCTGGATTTCGGCCCAACCTTCGGCATGACCCAACAGGCAACCATCGAGTTCTGGTGCAAACCAAAGACACTCTCCGGCATCATCGTCGGCAAGCAGGGGGTGATAAACCTCGAGTTTCCCAAAGGGCAGAACACGATCCGGGTTGGCTTGATCCTCAAGACAGGCTGGGTGCGGTGCGAACTGCCGGCCGGAAGCGTGTGCAGCGGGCAATGGCAACACATCCACGTGTCGTGGGGATCAGCCGGACTCGTTCTCATCGTCGATGGCACGAAAGCCGCCCGAACGCCGTTGCCCGAGAAGCGCGAATGGAGGGACCTCGACTACCATTTCTTCATCGGCACCTATAACTGCCCAACTCCCTACGACGTCTGGTTCTACCACGGGCTGGTCGACGATCTCGTCGTCCAGCCTCGGCAGGTTCTCCCTGCGGATGTCGTTCTCCCGGATCCGCGCCTGCAGCCACAGACAGTCCCGCCTCTCGAACTGCGCTTGGTCGAGACACCCAAGCCCGCCTACAGCGCTGCCCTTCCCGCTTTGGTGCGCGGACGCATCGTCCTCGACGCAAACGCCAACGGGGTGGCAGAGGCCAACGAGGAAGGAGCCCCCGGAGTGTCCGTGACCGACGGCTACGCGGTCACACGAACAGACGGCAGCGGCGCCTACGAGCTGGCCCCGGGCAAAGACTCGGTCTTCGTCTACATCACAAAGCCCTCTGGCCTGACCGTAACCGGATCCTGGTACAAGCCCTTGGCCGCCGGCGTAGATTTCACCGTAACACGAACGAACGACGAAGACGACTACACGTTCATTCACGTAACCGACACGCACGTTTCGACCAATCCACGGTCAACCCGGGGGTTGAGTGCATTCGTGCGGGAAGTCAACGCACTGGACCCGCAACCGAGATTCGTCCTCAACAGCGGAGACCTGGTGAATCTGGACAAGCGTCTGAATGCCTCCGCAGCGACAGGCCACGCCTACTTCAGGAACTATGTCGGCATCATGAACCACTTGACGATGCCATTCTACAACGTGGCGGGAGACCACACCGACTCAAGCTACCGGATCGAGCAGTTTCCCCGGGGTGATCACCGTTGCGGGAAGCCGATGTACTGGGAATACCTGGGCCCGCATTTCTTCTCGTTCGAATACGGCAGGATTCACTTTGTTTCGGTGGACTTCAGCTACCACCTTGGCGAGCGCAAAGGCTACGCCACAAACACCCTCCTGCCTGAACACGTCCGCTGGCTCAGCCAGGACATGTCAAGACGTGGGCCGGGGACCTTTGTGATGACCACGTCGGAGCACGATCTTGGGCGTGTATCCACCGCGTTCCCAGGCCTGGCGAAACGCCATGACGTCCGCCTTCAACTCACGGGTGATGACCACATCTTCTACCACAGGCGGGAGCCTGTCCCCTACCGGGCCGGGGGCTCATTGTCGGGTTGCTGGTGGAATCCGGCCTGCGAAGGGCTCTGCCCAGACCTGTCGCCGCAAGGCTACGCAATCTACCGCGTCCAAGGCGACACCGTCGAGTGCTTCTACAAAGGCCTGGGCCAGCGTATCACCATCGTCTCGCATCGTTACGGCGCACATTGGCATGGCTCAGTCAGACTGCAGGCGCACATCGTGGCCCCAGCCGCCACGGACACGCTCGAGTGGTCGCTTGACGGTAAGACGTGGACGACCATGGCCGAAGTCGCACGTCCATTCTATCGAACAGTGTACGAGGCCGAGATCAATTCCGAGGAAATCCCTGACGGCATCGTCGGGATCAGAGTGCGGAATCCGGGTGACGGTGAAGTATTCCGGCGACCGTTCGTGGTGGACAATCGGGCCGGCGCGACCGCTCGGACGTCAGGAGCCCGGCTGAGCGTCGCCGTGGGCACAGCCGCCCGACGCCGGAAAGCGCCCGGCAGCACCGTCGAAGTGCTGCTCAACGGCGTGAATGTGGGCACACTTCCTCCCGGTGACCAGAAGGAATACACATTCCCCGTAGCCCCGGAAGCCCTGCGCACAGTCAACCGGCTAGCCTTCCGCTTCTCGCAGACCGGTGACGTGATGAGCATCGGGAGCCCCCGGCTCGAGTTCGAAGGAACAGGAATCGAGGATCCAAGGTGCGCGGCGATCAGGAAGGTGAAAATTGCGCACTGGGGCGAGAAGGCGGCAGACTGGGGTGGCTTCATTGTGGGTGAAGGGTTGCCCGAAGGACCTTTCGACCGGAAGCAGGACACGTTCCTCTTTGTTCTGAACGGCAACTGAGCACCCGCCGTCTTCTTCCGCCGGGAGCAGACCACATGGCAACTCGCCCCAACATCGTCTTCATCCTCTCGGACCAGCAGCGCTGGGACACACTGGGCTGCTATGGACGGGCTCCGAGCGTGACCCCCATCCTGGACACCATGGCGGAAGAAGGCACGGTGTTCACCACAGCCATCACGCCGCAGCCGGTCTGTGGCCCCGCCCGAGCCTGCCTGCAAACCGGGAGGTTCGCCTCGGAGACCGGGAACTCACGCAACGGCGTGCCACTGCCGGAAGACTGCACCACCGTGGCCACGTGTCTCGCGGCGGAGGGATATGACTTGGGTTACGTCGGCAAATGGCACCTCGCGGGGGATCCGACCGCCCCGCCTCCCCCTGCCCGTCGAGGCGGCTTCAGTGGCTACTGGGTTGGGGCCGACCTGTCGGAGTACGTCTCAAACGGCTATGCCGGGATCGTCTACGACCGAGATGGCCGGACCATCCCGTTCGAAGGCTACCGCACGGACGTCTACACCAACTACGCGCTGGACTACCTGCGGACACGCCCCGCTGACCAGCCCTTCTACCTGTTCCTGTCCTATGTGGAGCCACACCCACAGCCATATCACAAGGGCTACCAAGGGCCGGAGCCCCCGAATCGAGACGGCATCGTGCATGATTACCTGCGCTACGACTGCCCCTTGGGCACAGCCTCGAAGTTCCGCGAGCACGCCGTTCCCGAGGATCTCCGGAAACTCGACGACAATGGCTGGATGCAATTCCCCGAATACCTGAGCTGCTGCCACCGCGTGGATGCCAATGTCGGACGCGTCCTGAACGAACTCACCGTCCAGGGAGTCGCTGAGAACACTCTCGTCGTCTACGGCTCCGATCACGGCTCACATTTCCACACCCGCGGAGGCAATGACAAATGCACGTGCCACGACAGTTCCGTGCGTGTCCCCCTGATCGCCCGCGGCCCTGGCTTCGCGGCCGGACACATCGTCGAGACCCCGGTGAGTCTCATTGATGTGCCGCCCACCCTTCTGGCGACCACGCAAACTCCCGTACCCCCACAGATGCGCGGCACGGACCTGCGCTGTGCATCCCGAACAGAAAGTGCCTATATCGAGATCCGAGACCCCACGCGCAAACGGGTCGAACGAGCCATCCGGACAAGCGCGTGGACCTACTGCGTCGGGAAGGCGTTGGACGCGTCGCCCGAGGCCCGCTACACCGAAGCGCTCCTCTACGACATGGTCCACGATCCGGCCCAGCTGACGAACCTAATCGAGGCCCCGGAGCACACCCAAACCAAGAATTCTCTCCACGATCAACTCCGATCGTGGATGGACATCGCCGGCGACCAGACGGAGATCGCTTTGGCATGAGACACCTGACCACAGCTCAGACCAACAGCTATCGCGGGTCGCGGAACATGAGGTTGAGCGCGCGCGTGACCGGGGTGCCCGAGCAGGGAGGATGCCGCGTAGCCGAGTCCGCCGCAATGCCTCAGTTACGTAGGGGGAGAACTCCAAGATGGCTCGACGGAGTCTCTCCCTCCAGGGATTCTCTGGGCCATCTGTGTCCGGTGGAGGGAGAGACTCCGTCGAGCCGCCTCATGTAACCGAGGGGTTACAGTCCGCCTGAAGCACGCCTTGACGAACTCAGTCGAGCGCCATACCTTCTGGACAGCAACCGATAGGAGGGGGCCTTGGCCGCGCTGCGCCGAGGTACTCACCATGCCTTCGCGGCAGCGCAATGCGGAGTACGCAAATGACAAGCCAATTCTCCCTGCCCTTCACGGCCATCAAACTGATTGACAGACAACATGCCCAGTATGTGGAACTCGTGAACGACCTCTCCGACTGGTTCTACAGCGCTGATTTTGACACCAACTCCCTCGGGGCACAGACCGAAGCAGTGGTCGCCTACGCATTGGAGCACTTCGATGCAGAGGAGTTCCTGATGCGCTCCCACAACTATCCGGACTATGAGGAGCATGAAGCGAAACACCAGAAGTTCAGGGAGTGGATCGACGGGTACCAGGAAAAGACCGCTTCCAGCAACGTGACGGTGGAGGAAGCGCAACGCCTCCTCCACTGGCTGACGAAGTGGTTTGCGGAACAGGTCAAGGTGGATGACCAGAAGCTGGCCGACTTCCTTAGCCGTTAGCCGGGTCGCACACCCGTATCGGCGCTTCTTCCGCCCTATAACAGATTCTCCGAGAAGTGGATACACCGGGAAGAACAAATCGAGTTCGGAAGCAACATCTCGAGGCGCTTGACGGCCCCCGCGAGTCCCGTGTCTTCAGGTCGGAAGAGACGACCTCCAAGTTGAAGGAACGCGATGAGCACAGTGAGACCCGGAATCTACAGGCACTACAAGGACAAGACCTACAGAGTCATCTGTGAAGCGACTCACTCCGAAACCGAGGAAAAAGTTGTTGTCTACCAATGCCTGTACGGTGACCGCAGCATGTGGGTCCGGCCAAAAGAGATGTTCCTCGAGCTGGTTGAAGTAGATGGGGAAGCGGTCCCGAGGTTTGAGTTCGTGTCTGAATCCACGTAGCCCTGAGTAGGCAGGAAGGAATGCTCCCAAGCTCGCTCCCCCTGTCCGGGAATATCAACGTGACGTGATCGCGTCGAGGTCCTCGATCATCTCCCTGAGCATCACGGCATCCCACTCTGCCGTCTGGCACCAGGTGGCAAGCTTCGCCTCGGGTCGGGCATGGGCCACCACCGGGGCCTTAGAGGGATCGTCTGCTCGCCAACGCTTCCGCCGGACGTGTTCCATCAGGCACAGGGCCAGCTCGGCCCAAGGCCCCCCATCATCGCACCAACGTGCCACGCGGACAAGCGTTGCCGCGGCCGTGAAGCGGCACCATGTGAATCCCGCAAAGCAGATATCGTTCCCGAGCTCGGGACGTCTGTCATAGTCCAAGTCAATCGTGTCGCCATCCAGCCGGGCTGTGCACAGGTACCAACGCGCGGCGCGTCTGAGTGCATTTCGCAGCCTGTCGTGCCCCGCCAACGGAGCTCGGTCCAGCACTCGCGTCAAATGGTAGAGACCAATCCCGTGGTCAGGGATATTGGCCGAATCGTAGGCTTGGCCCCGCGCCCCGGTGTGCCCGAAAATGTAGGGCCAAACACCAATTGCCTCCTGACCATCGAGATAGTGGTCAATCCCTCGCTCCGCGGCGTCGAGCCAGGCACGTGGGGGGCTGTCACCGGCTTCAGACAGCGTCGAATACCCCCGGACCAATGCGGACAGCGCCAGAGCATTCATGTTCTGGCAGTCGTGCCGGGCCCCCTCATGGTGCAGGAAGACGCCGGGCATCGCTTCATTGCTCGCAATCCACTGAACGGCCTCCCTGATCACTTGGCGGTCAGGCTCTGTGAACGGCAAACCAGCGTCCACAGCTCGACACAGAAGATGAATGACCACGCTGGTGTCGACCCCGTCAATCCCCGGATATGGAGAAGTGAGACGACGAAAATCGACTCCCCAGATCCCGTGGACCATGTGGACGAAGCCCCCGTGCCTCGGCAGATTGCCTGGCTCGCGGACCTGGTTCCGGCAAACGTAGCGTCGCGCCATCATGGCACGCTCACGCCACGTCTCGTCCCCGGTACGTGCCCACGCATCGGCGAATGCTGCAGTCGCAGCAGCTGCATCACGGGCATCGTACTTGTCCTCCTCCGAGTAAACCGCTCCAGCATAGGGGTGACCGGAGTCGAGGACCTGCCGCGAAGCCGCCCACTGAACGAGTCCTTCCGCCATGTGCTCCAAGTCTGGAACGTCGAATGTGCCCGCCATCAGCCGGTCCCGGAACGGTCCCCAATCGCGGAGGTGTTCCCGTTCGGTCACCCGTGTATCACGGACATAGTTCCGGAAGTCCCGAGCCCCGGCGAGGACGTCCGCTGCCGGCATTCCCTCGGGAGCAATCAGCACATCACCGAAGGGGATCTCCTCCCCTTCCCCGTCGAACTCAAACGACAGTTTGTGTGCGGGGACATGCATACTCCGCAATCTGAACCAGCCGTCGACCATCTTCAGCGTTTCCGGCGAGCAACCATCCCTCGAGACTGTCAGTGTCTCGATGTCTTTGGTTGCTTCCAGCAAGACGTCAAAGAAGCCGGCCTCGAGCGGCAAGCCGTTCACCTCAAGATTGCGCCGGATGTGGTCACGGAATTCGGCGAAGTCGTCCACGTAGTAGAAAGGAGGCAACTGCGCAACGAAGTCACTGCTCCGAAGTCGTAGCGACTGTGTGCTTGTGCTTGGCACAGCGGGCTTCATGTGAGGGCGCCGGTATACATCGCGTAGAGCTCCCACGATGCCTCTGAGCACACACATGCCGACCCTTCGGTAGCTTTCGGGGAATGTCGTGCATCCCGGGACCTTACGGAGCACCAGTGTCTCAAAGCACAAGGCCATTTCGGCCAGCTCCGCCTTCCTGACCTCGCGGCATCCCATGCCCTCTGACTGGGCCGGCTGCCAGTGTTGAAGCGGCAACGGCAGATGGGCCCGAAGGTGCCTCATGAAGACCGCCAAGTTCGGATGCGGCAACGAGTACACCTCGAACTCCCGCCGGTGCCGACCATTGTGCAGATTCAGGAAGCAGTGGGGCCTGACATCCTGGAGCAACTGCCAGAGGACCTGGTTTTCGGGCTGAGTATGGCCCCCCCAGTCTCGATTCAGGTTCACGCCGGGGCTGCCGGGATCACACGGATCCACATTGTGGTAGGTCCGCCCATAGACCGCCCCGTCAACATTCACCATCGGGACAACCCAGAAAGAAAAATCAGCCAGGAGGTCATGGGTTCGCAGCAGTTCCTCCAAGAGCCCCTCGCAAGCGTACATCCCTGCGGACTCTGCCGGGTGCTCGCCGGCGATGACGACAACTCGCAGGCGACTGCCATCGTCCCCGGGTTTCGCGACCTTTACGACTTGCAGCGGAAAACCGTGGTCGCCCGAATAATGGCTCGGCCCAAGCTCAGCCACTGTGAAAAACTCACAGCGATCGGCAAGAGCTCGGAGGCGTCGCCTGCAGCGCTCGAGGGTATATGGCGCGGGAGATGCCAACCAGAGCCGGGGCCCATCCAGCCGCAATCGGTACTGCACTCCATAGGGCGGATGCCAGCCGTCATCGATGCTCTCGTCACAGGCAGGGACTCCCGTTGGCGTCCAGGGCACAACGCGAATGCTCTCGGTTCCCAGGTCCGTCCACTGTTCACCATCACCCGAGACGACAGTGGCAGCCTCCTGCCACAGTTCCTGCCCAAAGTGATTGAAATCTGCCACTTCCAGTGTGATCTCCCGCCCATCTCCCGGCGACTCAATGGAGAGGTGGAATCGCCAGGAGTACGGAGCCAACCCTGCGCGCCCTCGGAATCGGTAGTGGTCTTGACCGATCTGCTCGAAGCTGTGCCCCGCCCCGCAATGCACTGTGCTGTCGAACACAATGTCACCGAGGACCGTGCGCTCTCCGCACGGACGCCAAGAGGTGGCTGTCTCAACGTTTGACTTCACGGGCCTCTCCTTCCCCCAAGGACTTGCACCTCACCCGTGGCACCGGCGCGGCTGGCAGCGGTGGCCAGTACCATGGCCTGCATCCCCGCAGCCCCTGAGGTCAGGACCGGCTTCGAGTCGAGAACGGCCTCGACGAAGTGGTCGACAATCGCAGCTACAGCCCCCTCGGGCGGCCCGGCTGACCAAGGCCATGTCACAGCATCGCCAACCGAGGTCCCGGTCGGGCTGAACACACTCAGCGGCTGCCGCATCAGGTCGATGGTCATAGCCCCTTTTGTCCCCAGAATTTCCAGACTGCGGTCACAACCCGCGGGGTACGGATCCGGATAACCGAAGCTCTCGTAGAGTGTCGCGATGGCTCCGTTGCGGAACCGGAGTGTCATAACCGCCGAATCTGTGAATTCCTGCTCAGGAGGAAGCACCAACCGACCCGTCTCTGCGTATATTCGCTCAGGCTGGCTATCCAGCAACCAGCACACCAGATCCAGATTGTGAGTCCCTACATAGTTGATTACCCCCCCCGTCTCCCGATCATTGAGCCAACTCCGCCCACGCACAATGAACTTCGGGTGACACCTTCGGGCCAGGAGCATAACCGGTTGGCCGATTTCGCCCTGTTCGATCCTCGACTTTGCCTCGAGGACAGGTTGGTTGAAGCGCTCCGTGAACCCGAGCATCAGCGTGCGTCCCGACTCGCTCGCCGCCGCAAGCATCGTCTCGGCTTCGGCAACCGAATTTGCCATCGGCTTCTCGCAGTACACATGCTTTCCGGCCCGAAGTGCGGACACGGTCTGCTCGCAGTGAAAGGCGTTTGGGGAAGCCACAACAACCGCATCGACAGCAGGGTCCGCCGCAACGTCGCTGTACATGCTCCCAAAATCATGCACCCCAAGCTCCCCAGCCAACACCCGTGCACTGGCATCGCTGCCTGAACAGATCCGGGTGACAGCGGCCCGAGGGTGATGATGGAATGCTCGCGCCAACAGGCTCCCGGCCTTGCCGGCTCCCGCCAACGCCACGCGCAGTGTCTCAGCCATGGACAGAATCCTCCTCATGACGGAATTGGTCTTCCGCGGACGTGAGAGCATGTTAGCGGAACTGTAGGCCAAGGGGGCGGACAGTAAAGGTGTCGCCCCAAAGTTGCAGAGACACAGATGCGGGATGGAACGAGGTGACGGCGTTCCGCACAGACTGACAGGGCGTTCCGACACCCCCTGAATCCCGGGCGTACACCAAGGTCGATATATGAGACGGTTCGCGGCAGCAATGACATTACTTGTGGCCGGCGGTGCCACCATGGCCGAGTCGCCTCAGAAGGGGATGAGCAGAGCCGTGCGGCTCAAGCGTGCCGTTGAGACGTTACGCCCGTTACATCAGAAGATCAGCAAGCCAGGCCCGGGCGACTGGTTAGCGCATCACGATGAGCCTGGGCAGACGTTCAAACAGTACGTGAAAAGCCGGCCGATCACGCCACGGGGGAAACGCACGACCCTCTACATCCAACCGATCGGGACGTTCTCGAAAACTCAGCGGAGAATAGTGAACCTGACGGCCGAGTACATGGAGCACTACTTCAGCCTGAAGGTGAAGACGAACGCCCCCATCCCCCTCTCGGCTATCCCCCCTGCCGCCCGGCGTGTCCACCCGACATGGGGAGACAAGCAAATACTGACTACCTATGTCCTCGACAGGGTCCTCAAACCAAGGCTACCAAAGGACGCTGCGGCCATGCTCGCTCTAACCGCGTCAGATCTCTGGCCGGGCAAAGGGTGGAACTTCGTGTTTGGCCAGGCTTCCATCCGTGAACGCGTCGGAGTCTGGTCCATCTACCGAAACGGTGATCCGGAAAGGAGCAAAGAAAGCTACAATCTGTGCCTCATGCGCACAATCAAGACCGCCGTGCACGAGACCAGCCACATGTTCTCCATGTACCACTGCACAGCTTACGAATGCTGCATGTGCGGGAGCAACCACCGAGAAGAATCCGATCGACAGCCCGTGTACCTCTGCCCCGAGTGTACTGCCAAAGTGTGCTGGGCTACCCGAACGGACCCCGTCACACGATACAGACGGCTCGCGGAGTTCTGCAGGACAAACGGCTTCGAGGAGGAACGGGTGTTCTTCGAGACATCCATCCGGAAGCTCGAACGGTGAGGCGTGTTCCTGAGTTACCGGCAGGGATGGCAGAGCGACCAAACCGGAAGCATGCCGACCGACATCCGTCATCCCACCGAACACGAACCGACGGCTGAAAGGAAGAAGCAGTCCGGATGAGATGGAGCCAACTAAAGAAGCGGGTTGAATCGAGCTTCGCTGCCTCACTGAAGGGACGCGTCAAAGTATGGAACACGCGATACCGCGGCAGCCATGATTCAGAAGGTGAAGCGTGGATAACCGTGGATGGCGTGCAGGCGTGGAGTATGGGATCCCTGTCCTACATGGTCGCCCATTGGCGCGAAGCGGAGCGCCTTCGCGCCGAGGCCGGGTGTTCAGATTTCACCGATCCTGAGCAGCGCGCCGGCTATGCGGATGCCTGGGATGAGGCAAAGGACAACGTCCATGGAGACGGGGTGTTCGCCATGTGGGATGTGAACAAAGCGCTCTTTGACTTGCTCAACCTGTCCATCGAGAACGCCATCAAGTCCAGTAACCCGATCATCCGCGGCTTCGCCACCCTCGACAAACGATTCGGGAAACGCCGTCTGGAAACGTTTGATGACTCAAACGAGCACGCATTCGTCCAGATGCTCTACCGACTTCGGTGCGACGCTGAGGGCATCAAGGTAAGACCATTATCCCCTTCCGCTCCGGGTCGTAGCTGACAAGCTAAATCCCGCGGGACGTCGGGAAGCACAGAATAGGAGGATGAGCAGGGGATGGGCTGTTAGCAGGCAAGACACCGACGTGACGGAGGCCGCCTACGCCGCTGCCAAGGCGGGCTGATTCTCCTGACCCGTTCCCTCAGTGTCTGTGGTCAGCTACGAAGCGGGGCGGCATCGCGGCGTTCCCCTTGCCCACGACCGCCCGAAAGGGCACACCGTTTCACTACGTACCTCACTACAAACGCTGTCTCTTTGGTGACGAAACTCGTTCGTAGTTAGCAACGTAGGCCTTGCCGGAATTGCGTTCCTCCGGCACTGATACACGGCGTCCGAAAGCCCCTATCTCAGTGGCATTCTTCGCTAGTGATGGCGGCCGGAAACTCCCGACCGCCGCCGCTGGCTCTACTTCTTGGCAGCGCCGCAGCCGGCACACTTGGTGACAGTCGACTTGCTCTTGCCGCCGCAGTAGGCGCATTTCCATTCGGCAGCAGCGGCAGGGGGCTTGGGTGGCAAGCGCGGGGCGACGGCTGTGCCGGTCGAGGTCGGGACCTTGGGGGGAACGGTCTGCCGGGCGCCCCCGGTTACGCCCGGTTGCTTCGCCTTCGTCGCGTTGATGAGCTTTTCCAGTTGGCTCTTCGTAGCCCTGATCCGTGTCGCGGCGTCCTTCAGCAGGGCGGCGGCGGCGTCGGGCGTGGCTGCGCCCGTCTGCAGCACGGCCTCAGCCGCAGCGATGGCCTCCGCTGCCAGCTGCCCCATTTGCCCGGACGTCGCCAGATCGGTCAGATCCGTCCCCACGCTCGTGAGCTTGACCGAGAGGCTCTTCACCGCCTGAATGTCCTTCTTCAGTGCCTCGATCTGGGCGAAGAGTCCACCTGAGAGCATCTGTGAGGCATCGCGGATGGCCCCCGCCTTTTCTTTAGCATCTGTGATCGCCTGGGCCTTCTCCTTCGCAGCCTGGGCCTTCGCGATCACCGCCTTCAATGGTGCCGAAAATGGCTGATTGACGGCCACCGCGGAATTGGCCTGTGCGAGGGCCTTCTCATACCTGGCCGTCTCTTTCCCCGGGTCCTTTGCAGCGCACCCCACAAGCAAAGCGACGAGGGTTGCCATAGACACCGATGAGAGAATGCGTCTGATCATCTGTTGAGTTCCTTTGACATGCCCGACTGGGGGGGTGACCTGAAGGGAGACTCCGTCCCCCTCACCTTGGATGATCGGCAAGATAGCGCCCTGCACCTGGGAAACAAATGCCGCCTCCCGAATCCGCACCTTCGCGATCCAGGCACAACTCAGTCCACGCCGAGACTGCCGGTCCTGAGCGTCGGGCTGTCCGGCAGGTCCGCAGCAAGCGCATCGCCCAGATATGGCCGGCAGACACCTCTCCTTTCCTACGGGTGATCCACAGGAACACGTGTAATGTACGGCACGGATCGAGAGCGAAGGGCACGGAACAGGGGCAAGCACAGCCCGCGGACCAAAGAGGAACACTGACCATGCGACTCCTCAATCTCATCGCATTCGTGGGGCTTGGGCTTCAGGCAGCGGAACCAATCCTGATCCGCAATGGCGAAATCACTGAGCCCGAAATCGTGCACGACGCGTTCGGCAAGGGGTACGATGGCATTCGCGTACGGGGAAACCGCTCGAAGTACGACCAACTGCGCTGGACCGGACTGGATGCGGGGACGTTCCGAGTCGGTTTGAGAACGTGGGGTGTGATTCCCAGTACGTACATGCTTAACGAGTTCACGACCGGATCCGTGAAGCTCTTCGTCAACGACACACCCGTCCCCTGGGGCAGCTACACGGAACCTGAACGCGGCCCCAACGGGCATTACTGGGGCGAGCTGCGAAGTCGGGCAGACGTCACGCTGGCCCCGGGCGACACTCTCCGCGCCGTCTACGCCACATTCCGCCAGTGGGTCGTGCTCGGGGAGCTGCAGCTTTATACGCCCGGCGAAGCGCCGGCGGGCCTCACCATCGACCTGCCGCAAAGGCCGACCGTTCCCCCGCAGAAGGACTGGATCCGGGCCGCGTGGTCTGAGCAAGCCGACACGGCTACCCTTGTGCGTGAAGCCCTGACACTCTACAACCCGGGCGTGGCAACACGTGACGTTCATGTCACCGCGGAGGCACGCGACTATGAACGACGCGCGCTGCTGAACGTTGCCCGAACTGTAGCCGTACCTGCGCTTGGAGAGCTGTCTGTCCCGTTCGAGTTCGCCGGGAGTCAGACCGCACGGGACGTGTTGACGGTTCAGCTATCCGCATCGGACGACTGCGAAGCGATCCGCCTTGCACGGTTCCGCGTGCGCGATGTCCGCAACGGCCCGCGGCGTCGCCTCGGGCTCAATGGCCAGTGGCAGATACACCAGTTCCCCGGCCCGGACACCGGCGAAACACCCCCCGCCGACGCAACCTGGGCGCCGACGGACGTCCCCAAAGAGCTCTCGAACAAGAAAGGACACTGCGCCTGGTTCCGCAAGACGTTCGAAGCACCGGAGTTCCTGCGTGGGGAACGGTACGTCTTGTTCTTTGACCACACGCTCTGCGAAACGCGCGTGGTCCTCAACGGCAAGCAGGTTGGGTTCCGCGTATACGGTTCGGAACCGTTCGAACTGGATGTCACCGATGCGCTCTGGCTGGACGCCCCAAACACGCTTGAGGTCGCCGTGCGCGACTGGATTGCTTACTCATCCAAGAACCAGGAGCGCCTGGCCGCGGGGGAGAAAATCATCTTCAAGGACCACATGGACAGCCCGGCGGGGTACACGATGCGAGCGAATCTGGGCATCCGGGGACCTGTTTGGCTCGAGACACGGCCAACCGTACGCGTCGAAGACGTAGACGTGGTCACCCAGGTGAAGGGGAAGCGCCTTGAGTTGCGCTACAGACTCCGCAACTCCAGCCCTGCACCTGTGGAGGCCATAGTGCGCCCACGCGTCTTGGATGGTGGCAGGGAAGCACTTGAACTCGCCCCAAGGCGTGTGAGCATCCCCGCCAACGGCGTTGCGGAGTTCGCATGCTCAAAGCGCTGGCGAAACCCGACGCTGTGGTGGCCGGGGAACGCTCATCTCTACGTCCTTGAAACGACCATCGACGGCCGCCCTGAACGTCACATCCAGCGCTTCGGCTTTCGGGACATCGTGGTCGACGGGACGTCTTTCCTGCTGAACGGCGTTCGTTGGAAGTTCCGCAGCCAGTGGGGACGCGGCGCCACGGGCATCAGCCGACGCAAGGACTGGGAGCCTGCGAAACGCTTTGAATCGATCTGGAACTGGCAAACGCTGTGCATGAACCGCTATGCCACGCAGGTCTCGCGGACACACAACCATGTGGGGGCCCGCGAGGTGTGTGAGATGGCAGATGAGACCGGACTGGTGCTCAAAATCGAGAACGGCCACGTCTGCCAGCAGAAGTTCAGCTTCAGCAAGACGTGGTGGGAGACGGCCATTGAGTCGGAGTGTGCGATGGTCAACGCCTACAAGAACCACGCGTCCGTGCTTTTCTGGAGTGCAGGCAACGAGAACATGTGGGGATGGGCGTACCAGGGCGAGGCCGTGCGCACGATGGCCAACCGCTGGCAAGTGCGCGTCTGCGAGGAGATGACGCAGACCGACCCGATGAAGCGGCCGGTGGAATGGGAAGCGGACGGCGACCTTATGGGCAAGTGGAACTACCACGCTCTTCACTACCCCCTTGAGCTGGCACGGAGCCCAGCCATGCCGAACCAGGCGTGGTGGCCCCCTCTCGACGGCAAGACCGTGTTCAAGTATTCAATGGGTGATGTGACTATGGGCGAGAAGCCGCTGACCGTCGGGGAAGCGTACTGGCCGGCCAATATCAATCGGCCCTGGGGGTGCTCCATTCTCCTCGGCGATCGTCCATTCCAGGGCGGCGCGTTCTGGCGCCAGGGCTGGGGCGATGCTGTACGCTTCCTCGGCAACGGGCTGCGCGATGCGGAGTTCGCGCTCACCGACACCTACGGGGATCTGAGGACTGATATCCCGCCGCAGGCGATCGTCCTCAAGGAAGAGGACGCGCAGTTCTTCAGCGGGCGCACGGTTGTCCGACACGTCAACCTGCACCATGACCTGCCGAGAAGGGCAAGGCTCACGCTGGAGTGGAGCCTTGCCGGAAAGCGTCTGGGCCGGAGAACTCTGAGGTTCAAACCGGCCGAACTCAGACGCCAGACGCTGCGGATCAAGCTGCCTGTCGTTTCCGAGCCGGTGGGGGTGCCCTTCGCAGTCACGCTGCTCGAGGGCGGCAACCCTGTCGCCTCCGCCACTCGTCGCTGGGCGGTCCATCCGTCGCCACGTCTGGTTCCGCCTGCGGAGCTCGCACTGACCGTGTTCGACCCCGCCGGGGAGAGTGCAGAAGCGCTCACAGCTCTCGGGGTGCCTTTCACCCTTGCACACCGCCTTGATGCGCCCGACACTGGGGCTCTGCTCATCGCCGTGGACGCCCTGAGTCATGCTCCGGAGGATGGCTGGCGAGAGAAGGTGGCGGCCTTCGTCCGGCGAGGCGGACGCGTGCTGGTGCTCGCCCAGCGGGAAGCGCCCGACTTTGTCCCAGTCAAACTCACCCGGAGCAAACGTGAACTGAGCACCATCGCCTTTGCGCGAGCCGGTGACCACCCGGCCATGCACGGACTCGGCGATGACGACCTGCGCTGGTGGGCTGATGGCATGGATGTGGCGGCAGGGAACTACCGGAAGCCGATCCGTGGGAATTGGCTACCCCTGGTCGATGTGGGTACCGTAGACGGCCCGGTCGAGACCCCGCTGTTGGAGCTCTACGACGGCAGCGGCACCATCGTGTTGTGCCAGATGCCGGTGGTCCGCAAAGCTCAGACCGCCCCGCAGGCCTTTCGCCTGCTTCAGAACCTTCTCAACTACGTTGCCCAACCCAACCTGTACCGAACGCCGGGGAAGGCGGTTGTCTTCGCCGATGCAGAGAGTAGCCTGCAACGCGTGCTGTCCCCCCTCAAGCTCTCGACCACAGATACGCTGCAGGACGCGGCCGTGAGCATTGTGGATGCCGCGGCGCTTGGGCCCGACCGCGTTCGCGAACTCCGCGCGTTTGCTGAAGCTGGTGGGACCGTCTTCGTGCACCGGCCAACACCTGAGACAACGTCCCTAGCCGAACTCGCCGGAGGAGCTCTCCGGTTCCACCCGATGGAGAAGGAGCCGCGCGAGGTCCAGTTCATGTGTCTGCGCCGCACCAACGTGGGCCTCCTCGCCGGCATCTCGAATCACGAGCTCTACTGGTCCACGGGCAAACACAAGCGAGATCTACAACACGAAGGCGGGTGGTGGTCTGCTTACAACGTCCCCGCGAAGGAGCGCATCGTTGACTGGCTCATTGAGACCGACGTACCGAACGCGGAACGCCTGACTCGACCAGGTGGCCTGCTGGAGATCGGGGTCGGCAAAGGTCGCGTCGTGCTGAGCACGCTGCGCCTCGACGACGTGCCTTCCGCTTTGGCGATCACGGTCACACGACTGCGGGCGCTGCTGTTGACCAACCTCGGGTGCACCCTCGCCGGGGACGGGAATGCGACCCGAGCACGCAAGGAACGCCTGAAACGCTACGAGTTCTTCACCATCGACCTGGCCCCCCACGCGAACCGGGGCTACCGAGATGACAAAGAGAGTGGACTCCTCGGCTGGACGAACCAGGGCGAAAACGACATGCGCAACCTGCCAACGGGCAAACGCACGTTTGCCGGCATCCCGTTCCACCTCCCTGCCCCAAAGGGCGCGATCACGCTGTACAGCCGCAGGGCGAACAACACGGATTGCCCGAAGAAGGTCACTGGGATCACGGTCGGCCGCAAAGCGGATGTGTTGTTCTTCCTCCACACCATGGCCTGGGGAGCTCCGGTCCCATTCCAGTACCGCATCCATTACGCCGACAACACGGAAGCCCTGTTCGAGGTCAAGTCCGGGCAGCATGTCATCGATTGGTGGGCCGAGCCAACGCGCTATGCGGAGGCCATGGAGCGGCACGGTCTCTTCATCGCCTGGCAGGGGGATAACCCCATGCATGAGGGCGTGATCCTGCCGGGGTGCGAATGGAGCAATCCCCACCCGGAGAAGGAGATCACGACGATCGACTTCGAGACGCCTGCGGAGAGCACGTACGGGGCCGTCCCTGTCCTTGCCGGGATCAGCGGCGCCGTGTCACGGCCCACGCGCGGTACGGTTGTCGACATCATCGGCACACACGGTCTCAGAATCCGGCTGGGCACGAAGGTCGAAGATATCTACTACATTGGCTCAACCGGCATCCCGGACAGCCACGCGTTCCGAGAACGAGCGCTGGCCGCACACCGAGCCCTGGTACACGGCAAGACGGTCAGCCTGCTGGCCGATGCGGTCACCGAAGACGATCAAGGCCGGCACCTCGCCTACGTGTATCTCGGCACGAGCACCTACAGCAGCCGGGATCTGGTCAACGCCAAGCTCATCGGCGACGGCCTGGCCAAAGTAGGGAACTTTGCCGGGAACGACCGGCAGCGCATGTACCTGGAAAACCTCGGCTTCATCGCCAGCCAGAAAAGGATGGGACTGTGGGGGGAACAGGAGTGAGTGGTCTCGGAAAGCACTTCTTCACGCTGACGGCGATGGCCCTGGCCGGGTGCTTTGCCGTGTGTGGGGCGGCAGAGCCAGCCCCGGTGAATGCCCTGCCGAACGGTGGCTTTGAGCTTACCGAACCGGGTGCCTCAGGGCGGCTCATTCCGCGTACGTGGACGATCCGTACGAGCGGCGACAGCTACGTCGAGGTCGTGCCGCGTCAACCCGACGGACACTGCCTGAGGTTGGTGAGAAAAGGCACCCCGCCACGTCTCCATTACGACGGCTTCCCCATCAAGGACACGACGCCCTGGACGCTGACCTTCGAAACACGTGGAACGGGGAAGCTACGCGCTCAAGTGTCAGCAAATGAGGCCTCCAAATGGACCACCCTGTTGGACAAGGGCGTAAATGCAGTTGCTGAGTGGGAGACCCACCGTTTCACCATCGTGCCCTCGCCAACAGCCACGGCCTTTCGACTTCAATTCTCCGCCGACGGTGAACTGTTCCTGGACAACGTTCTCTTCGGACACCCAAGGCTGCCAGGGCTCAACTTGCCGCCGTCGAGCAAGCTCACTGCCGACGCTGACACATTGCTTCTTCTCGACTTTGAAACCGATCTGGACCCCTTCCAGTACTTCATCAAGGGGGACGTCGAACGGACGGAAGACGGACGCTTCGGCGCCGCCCTGCGCCAAGGCGCGGACGCCTATGTTGCGACCTCCGCAGAAGATTTCCTCGACTCCCACGCCGGGACGATCGAGCTCTGGGTCAAGCTTCTGGTTCCGGGAGGAGAGCGTGTCTCCCGACCGTTCGTGAGTGTCCCCGGCATGCGCGGACTGTCACTGGTCCGGGACCAGTACGGACACATCTCCTTCAGCATCCAGCGCCACTGGGGTGTCGGCGTTCGCGTCTGGGCAGATGGTTACGCGCGCACGTGGGAACCAAACGTGTGGCGCCATGTCGCAGCCTGCTGGGACAATGAGCTCGTTCAGCTATGGGTGGACGGCCGCCTGCTACACAGCGCCCCCACCAGGAACGTACCGGACAGCTTTGGCCCCGAGCTCCGCCTCGGAGCCCCCGGCATGGTGATCGACGACCTGCGCATCTCGCGCACTGTCCGCTACCGCTTCCCTGTCCCGAGCTCGCAGTGAGCCTCCCGAGGCAATTGGTGCGCCCTGAGAATCAACGTGACAGAGCGGTCACATGTTCTTGATACTGTCCGGGACATAGCCGAGGTCTTCGAGCTTACGAGGGGGAATCGGGCCGTGCACAATCGGGTCTCGCGTCCGGGTCAAATGCGCATCGAGGACAGCTCCCAGCTCCGCGCCGACGTCCTGATAGTCCGGGTGGTCGATTAGGTTGTTGGCCTCCGCAGGATCGAAGAGCAGATCGTAGAGCTGTTCAGGTTGGTTGACGCATTCCGGCCATCCGTGCGGACGCCAGAGCTCAAAGGCCGGGCCACCATCGCTGTCCTGCTTCGGGGAATCAGAGTCATAGAGCCGCACGTACTTGTAGCGCTCACCGCGAACAGCGCGTTTCGGCACGTAGTCCGTGTGGTAGGTCAACTCGGCAAAGACGTAGTCACGCGTTCTCTCGGCCGTGCCTGCAACCAACGGCAAGAACGATACTCCCTGAAGCCAGTCGGGCGCGGGAATCTCAAGCAGTTCACACAACGTCGGGAAGACATCGATCTGCGAAACGAGTCCATCAATGACACGGCCTCCTGCGAAGCCCCCCGGGCCGCGCATCATCATCATCACGCCGAGGCCATGGTCAGAAAGCGTGCGCTTCATGCGGGGCATGGGCAGCCCGTGGTCGGTTGTGACCAGCACCAATGTGTTCTCGGTGAACCCATTCCTGTCCAATGCGGTCAGGAGGGCACCGATCCCCTGGTCCAACACACGCACGGCTTCCCGATGCTGCGCAGTCGCAAAGCGCGTTTCAGGGGTGTCAGGCAGACAGGACGGGGGCAGGACGTAGCGCGAGTCCACGTTGTCGTCCCCGCAAGGGTAACACTTCCCCCCCGGCCCGATCTTGTGCGTCTCAAAGAAGCCGATATCAAGGAAAAACGGTTCCCCTGGTCGGCTGTCCAGAAACTGCTCTGTCCGGGGCACAACCGCTTCGACACAGGCCTGACCGTGTTGGGTGGGACCGAGGACACAGTCGAAGCCAATGTCGGCGGTGTCCTGGGCAATATGCTGGAGCCCTCCGAGCACCGTATGGTAGCCGATGTCGCGCAGTGTATGAAGGAGGTGTTGCGAATAGTCGTTCAGCGCGAACGCGCCGCGGTGCACCAGGCCATTCATCCCGTTCGAGTGCGGGTACATCCCGGTCAACAGCGCCGCTCGGCTAGGCGAACAGCTCGGAGCCGCGCAGAACGCGTTGCGGAAGGTCACCCCCTGTTCCGCAAAACACTGGATGTGCGGCGTGGGCATGGCGTAGCCGTAGGGGCTCACACACCGCCCGGAATCGTGGGAATGGATGTAGACAATATTCGGTCTGGACGTGGCCATACGCTTGGCTTCCCGTAAGACGGATAGACGAGTCGATGCATTCCTCGGTGTTCCACATGGCAACATACTGCCAAAATCCCTGGAGAAAGTGGCCTGTCGCTGAGGTACGCCCGGGAACGCTTTCCGAACAGTAGCCATGGAACACCATACAGAAAACTGCGGATCCCACTCTCCGGACGAAGGCGTCACGGGATCCACCGGCTCTCCTTGCTTCGCGTGGTAGGACCAACCAAAGTAGCACCGTCCAAAGCCCGAACCCCGACCCGGAGACGCCAGGAGACGCACCCATGAACCGCTGGAACTCGCTCACACTGCTAGGTCTGCTTCTAGCCATGGGGCACATCCGCGCGGCGCCCCCTCTATCCGGCAACGACGAGCGTTTCGCCCAGGGCATGACCGTGCTGTTTCCCGGAGAGCAGGCACTCCATTTCCGTCTGCGATCTGATCCGCTCCCGGACGAGGGACAGGGCGGCGCAGTGAAGGACCTCCAGTTGGGACCGCCCTTAGACCTGTGGATTCTGGATGCGGACAAGAATCAGCTGTCAGTCGAGGACGCGAAGCTGACCGGTCCGGGAGGCACAGTCGTCTCCCCCGCCGCCGCCGGACACTGGCGCGTCAACCGGCCCAAGGTCGGCTACTATGATCTGGAAGTTGACGGGCCAGCCGTCCCCTGGCGCCTGTGGTCGGCGTTCCATCCGTTCATGGTGCGCGTTGTTAGGCCTGTCACGCTGAACGTGGCCTCGCCACCAGCCGCCGTGTTCCTCTATCCGGCTCGTTCTCGGCTCGACCTGAGAGCACCCGGCCCTGTTGTCATCGGCGATGATGAGAAAGCCACGTGGCTGGCGTTTCTGCCGTGGGATCTGTTCGAACCCTCACGACCCGACATCCGTATCGAAGGCAACACCGTCCTCGAGCCTGGGGCGCCGTTGGTCTTGAAGGCGATCGTCACTGACCCAGACGGAGATGTCGATCGCATTGTCTGGCATCTGCCGGACGGAGAGACGCATGAAGGCCCCGAACTCAACCGGAAAGCGTGCCACTTTCAGACCTGGTCACTGAAAGTCTCGGCCCAGGACCGGGAAGGGACGACGGCTGGAGCCGAGGCCGAGATCACGCCGCCGCCCCTGCACGCCGCGGAACTGCCCGGTATCGTCATCGTCCAGGCGGAGGACTTCAGTGGGCAAGACGGAGGACGCGTGGCCGTCACTGACCGCGGCGCAAACGTCGGCAAGATGATCACCAAGTGGCACCACGACCTCGAACATTGGCTCGAGTGGCAGTTGGACGTCGAAAACGCGGGGGCCTACCAACTCTACGCCCGCTACGCCACCGGCGGCTCCGAGACCCGGCGTGAGTTGACCATCGATGGCGCATCTCCCGGCGATCCCTTCGCGAGCATCGCGTTCCCCAAGACAGGCGGTTACGGGCGCCGAGCACGGGAGTGGCGCACCCGCCTCCTCGGTCCACCCGTGGTGTTGACGCCGGGCAAGCACGCCCTGCGCATGACGAATCTCGGGGACGGTCTGGCCTTGGACTACCTGGCTCTGGTCCCGGTCCTGAAAGGAGGCAAATAGCATGCAACACACTTTCGCCCCATTTGCTCTCCTCACCTTCGTCGTGCTGATGCCCCTCCCGCGCAGCAACGCGGAACCCTTCGAGCGCTTCGTGCTGCCGCAGGAGACGCAGGCAGAGATGTGGCGGCTCACCAACAACCCGAGCCGACGTGATTGGGCCAACTACCACATTCGCAACTGCTGGAGCCCCGACGGACGCTACGTGTGCACGACACGCGGGCTCGCCTACCACCATACCAACGACGATGAAGCAGCGGTCCGTGTCTTTGATCTGCAAACAGGGAAGACCACCGAGATCCCCGATGCGGGTACCCCACGCTGGGCCCACCACAGCAACTGGTTGTTCTGCGTTCAGAAGCCGGAGGGATACGCCAAAAGCCCCAGCGACAGGTGGCATATCATCCGCTGGGACGCAGACACCGGCCAAATACACCGCCTTCAAGGCTACTCGCGTTCGCTTGGGTCGACCGATTCCAGTGACCGGTGGGTCTACGCCAGTAGCGTCATCATGCCGGACGGGCGGGGAGTGCCCGGCGCCCGTGTCCCGACCGATGGCGGCGCACCCGAACCGCTGCCCGTCGGTGGCCAACTCGATGGAAATCCCGAACACCCCAGAATCTTCACTCGCGTCTCGAACTACTTCCGCCCCTTCAAACCCACGCGGATTCTCTTCGACGCTGACGGCCGCAACATTGGGGTGGCCAGCCCCTGCCTCCAACAGTGCCACCAATCCTGGTCAGGTGGTGGTGGATGGTACCTGTTCGGGAACCAGCCCATGGCGGGGCGGCGCTGGAATGAGCCGTTCCCGAGCAACAAACACGTCCTCTCGGTCATGACCTGCGGCGACATCTGTCGGGGTGCCAAGACCGACCGCTACCTGGTAGGCAGCGGGGCAACGAGAGAGGTGGTGGTCGCCGACCTGCGCTCCGGTGGTGGCTGGGTCGTGGTCCCGGAAGCGCTCTCCTTCATCCACGATTCCCCGCACTACCAGTACTCGGGTGACAGCGCCCTGTTCGACAACGACGCCAAGGGCAGCCCAGACGGCACCAAGATCTGCTTCGTCAGTACCTATGATCTAAAAGATGGTCCGATCACCCACACCAGCAAGCAAGCGTCGGCCAAGACCGGCCCCGGCATCCACGTCCAGTCCACCGAGGGCTTCCCCGCGAAAGGACGCCTGAGCATCCGATCCGAGGTCATCGGTTATGAGCGCAAAACCGAGACAACCTTCGAAGGCCTGACGCGAGGCATGTACGGCACGACACCGCGCAAGCTCCAAGAAGCAGCAGACAAGGTGCGCGAACAGTTGAGTGAGTTCCCCGCCGACATCAGAGCCGGTTGGACGGTCACCTCCTTCGAAGGCAGGCTGATTCCGGAGGACCTCCGGCAAACGATGCCCCTGCCGTCGCGGTTCTCTCGAGACGATTACCCTGATCGCGACTCGCCCCTCCTCTGGCAACGCCGCACCGATGTCTACGTCGCCATCGCCCGTAAGCCGGACGCGCCTTGGTTGCGCCCAACGGACACAGGCATTGAGCTGATCCCCGGGGAGCTTCACTTCGAGACCCGCGGCTACCGCATCCTTCGGAATGGCACCCCCATCTCCGAAGCTCTCACCGCTCCCGGCACCAACATCCCCCTGCCCGCCCCAGGCAACTACACCGCCATCGCTACCGAACACTCCGGCCTGACCAGTGCCCCCTCCAACGCCCTCCAGGTGAAAGACACACCGACGCTCAACGTCTTGGAGGCGGCAACGGACGACTTTTCCTGGACTGAAGATCGCTGGACCGCTGACCGGAGCATCCGCGAGATTGTGCATCGCGTCGACGGCGTCATCCATCGGGAATGGTACGTAGGAGAAACGCTCGTCAAGCGTCATGATTTGGACGAGGATGGCAATGCAATCCGCCGCCTCGCCTACACGGGGGGGCAATTGGCCCGGCGCGAATACCACACAGCCCGTGGCGAACACATCACCACAGAGGTCTTCGACGCCGATGGTTTCATCACTGAGTCCATGCGTAACCGCAAGAGGCAGGCATGGGCTCACTGGTGGTTCGTCAAAGGGAGCCCCGTCAAACACTGGAGCGCCCGTGGCGGTCACCACAGCGCCTCAACCGAGCGCGGCGGCACCTACATGAAGCAGGGAATCCGCTGGGTGAAAGTCGCTGACGGCAAGCCCTGAAACACGTCCCATCCCCTCACCGCGCGAAGTGGATTCGGCCGGCTTTCTCGACGTACCAAGTCGAGTTGTCGGGACCGTGCCACAGGATCCAGGCTTCCCGGCCCTGTTTCCGCACGGCCAGGCTGGTGGGGAAACGCGTGTCAGGTGTCGGCGCGATACCGAGAGCAGCGAAGGGGATACGCATTTCCGCGGTCCAGCGGTCCGGCGCGACAATCGCCGCGGCGTATTGGACTCCCGCCTGGAGCTTCTTGACCACGGCTTCATCTGCCCCGGCTTCGTCACTGGCCGTCACGGTGCCGTTGGTGAACCCCCGCACGACGAGAACCATGGCTTTGCTCCCCAAAGCCGGATCGCAAATCGAGACCTCGACGGCGTCGTTCGAGCCCCAGCGGTCGCCGCGTTTCATCGGCGTCTTGGTGCTGACCGTGTTGTCAAAGGCGACGTAGAGCGCGTCGTCGTCCCAGGCAAGCCAGGCCGTGCTGGGATAGGTCACCTTCTCGCCATGCACACCTTGTTCGAGCTTCAGGCCTTGCGCCGGGTCGAGGCCGAACCACTCCGCTGCTGAGAGCTTACCGTCGATCGCAATGGGGCTCTCCCGCCGCCGGACGGCCGCCACCGGAATAGGCGTGGGATTGCACGGCGGCACCACCTTTGCTTCCTTCGGTGGGATCGGGCGCAGAGGAGACTCAACCGGCCAGGACGCACGGTCCGGACTGGCATAAAGCCCGATCTTCCCGAATGGAATCTGCTCGAAACCGATCCCGAACGCAGGGGACTCGCTGCGCAACTCAAACTGCCCGGGGAGCGCATCCGCAAAAAGCGGATCCGTCTCAAGCAGGTTGTTTTCGAAGGCACCGTCTCGCTTTGCGCGGGGGTGAGCCACCCCCCAGGCGCCAGCCCAACACAGGTTCCGAGTCAGTGTGTTGCCCTTGGGAGCCAGAGGTTCATCGTCGAGGATGCCAACCAGCTCCGGATACTTGATGGACCACGGCGGTTCAGTGTGCTTCAGCTCGTGGAGTTCCTTGGTAGCGAACACACCGACCCCCTTGGCCCAGCCCAGGCCGCGTGCATCCACCGAGAACGCCCGTTTTCGGCAGCCGACGAACATGTTGTTGGTCATCCGACAGTCGCGGCCGCCGCCGATGAGGATGCCGTTGACCACGTCGTAGAAGATATTGCCGGAGATATCCGCAGAGGAAAAACAGTCATCCAGGTACACGCAGTAACAGCCTTTGTTTCTGAAGCCGTAGATGTGGTGCAGGTAGTTGTAGCGGATCGAGTGACCGCGCATGGACCACGTCTCGTTAGGAGGCGATGTGTAGATGGCTCCGGCGTCGTTCGACATGTAAACCGAGCTGTGAATCTCGTTGTACTCGATGGTCATGTCGTTGTACGAGAAGCCGATAGCGATGTGGGGCACGTTGTCGATCAGGTTGTGAGTGGCGCTGTTCCCGACGCCGTAGAGGGTGATCCCCTGCTGGTAGACCGGTTGCCAGCGCGCAGTGTGATGGATGTGATTGTTCTCGGCGTAATGCCCAGCCGGGGTCAGTGTCTTGCGGTCGCCGCCCTCGAGGTGGATGCCGCCCTGCCCGGTCGCATAGATGTCGCAGCCGACCACCCCGTGCCGGATGCCACCCGTGACCCGAGCGGCCCACTTGCCCATGTTCCGGATCGTGCACGCCACGATGCGGACGTTCATCCCCCCCTCAACCGTGAACGCATCCCCGCGCCCCGCCTCCACGAGAAGCCCTCGGAAGGTGACGTGCGATACATGCTGCAGCTGGATCGGGTTGCGGGCGATCGAGACGGTCGCCGTGGCCCCCGTGAGCGGAGAAGGCGGCCAGAAGTACAGCACGCCGCGCTGCCGGTCCAGGTACCATTCGCCGGGCGAGTCCAGCTCCTGCAACAGGTCTTCGGCATAGAACCACATGTTCCGGCGAACGCCGTACTTGCGCCCGGGTTTGGGCTCGAAGCCCAGCGAGTTCGTCGCCGGGTCTACCTTGCCCAGCGGGATGCGGTCGTTGCGCCAGTCGCGTACCCAGAACCCGTTCAGCCAGGCTCCCTTCACGCCAACCCACTGCATCGCATGCGGATCGTCGCAGGTGAACCGTCCCTCCGCCGTGTTGATCTCACCGGACTCCGCAATCCCGTTCTCGTCCAGAACTTCAGTGATGTTGATCACCCCCTCGTTCGGGTAACGTGCGAGCGTCATCGGCTTGTCGTCGAAGAACAGCTCGAATCCGGGATCGGAGTGATAGGCTCTCAGATCGTTCACGCCTTGGTAATCGGTGATGCCCTGCGCTCGCAGGTCCGCGGCGTAGACCTTCCCGTGGGCTGCCGGGGCCAGTTGGGCGAGCTCGGCGGAATCCGTGACCAGTTCCCAGCCCTCGACCGTCTTGCCCGCCACGATACGCGCCGTGCCCTTCTCGCGAGCGCGGTACTCGATCGGGCACTCTTCCGTGCCGGAGTCCTCCGGCGTGAACACCGCTGGAGCGGACAGCTCGTAGATCCCCGGCGTGAGCACAACCGAGACGCCTCCGGCCGGGAGCCCGTTGTCCTTGCGGAGTTCGCGAATGGCGTCGCGGGCCCGCTCAATTGTCGCGAACGGGGCCGCTTGTGTGCCCGGGTTCGTGTCGTCGCCCTGCGGGGCAACATGGAACGTGGCGCCGTCCGGCCCGGGCGCGGTCGTTTTAGGCGGGGTCACGCATGACTGGAAGCCACCCGCCACCACCAGAGCCATCCACACACTTCGCGTGTTCATTCGCACATCCTCCAGAGCATTGGGCAATCCTCCTGACGATCGGCTGAGACGATGGACTATGGACCACCGTCCGCAGATGCACAAGAGCTTGGAGATGCCCCCACCTTCAGAGCCGTGACTAACAGGAGCGGTCCGCCTCTTTCGGAGCCCTGACCAACGGGAGGGGGTTTCCTGTCCGGCAGAGCCCTGACCAACGGGAGGGGTCTTGCCGTCCGGCAGAGCCGCGACTACCGGGAGCGGTCCCCTTCCATCAGAGCCCTGACCAACGAGAGGCGAAGACCGCTTACGGTGTGCGCGGCTCGGTTCAGGCAGGGAAACCGCTCACGATGTGCGCGGCTCGGTTCAGGCAGAGCCGTGACTACCGGGAGTAATCCCAGCTGTTGATACCGGAAGCGATGCCCCCCCCCCTCGGACCAGCGGAGGCGTGGGGACTGCGACAGGCACTCACACCGGGGAATCTCAAGGCTCATGCTGCGCTGAAGGCCCGAGTTACTCAGGCACCCCAGCTCTTGGAGAGTTACATTTCGCGTAACGTTGGCCCGGGTACATTGGTCCCGATGGCCGCTTGACCGTCGTGACGTGGAACGCCACCGCGGACACCCTCGAGGGTGGGCAGGCAACCCCATCAGAGGTGACTCTGACACCGGAAGACGTCGCAATCTGGGTATTCGCCCAAGAGTAGATCGAGCATTCCCAGGAGATCCGCATGAAGCTCTACATCCACACAGACATCGAGGGCGTTGCCGGCATGGTCCACTTCGAGGACCGCAAAGACACGAGCGTGGCAAATTACTTCCAGCGTCTGCGACTTCACAAGCTACTCACTGCGGAAGTCAATGCTGCGATCGAAGGAGCGATCGAGGCCGGAGGGATCGACGAGATCCTGGTGAACGACTCGCACGGCAGCGGCTACAGCATCATCTTTGAGGATCTGAATCCGGCGGCCCAGATCATCCATGGCCCCCTGACCCGCCAACCCTTCTGGACACCATGCCTCGATGAAACGGTCGATCTCATGTTTTGCGTCGCGCAACACGCCATGGCAAACTCCAACGGCGTGCTGGCACACAGCGCCTGGTACTGCAACGGGCACTACTTCGGCGAAGCAGGGATGGCCATGGCTCTGGCCGGTTACTACGGCATCCCGGCCGTGCTCGTGACCGGCGACGTGACCTGCTGCAACCAGGTCAAGGAGCTCGTTCCGGAGATCGAGACGGTTGCTGTTAAAGAGGCGCTGTCCCCCTACAATGCGAAATCCTGGACCCCAGCCCGAGCATGTGAGATGATCAAGGCAGGAGCGAAGCGCGCGGTGGAGCGCCGGCAGGAAATCCCGCCGTTCACGATCGAAGCCCCCTTCCGACTCGGCCATCCTCCCCGCCCGGGAGTTCCTCCGGAGAAGCTTGAGGAAGGCGAAGATTTCCGCGATCTCGTCAAGCAGATCCTGCTGCGCGGCTACCACTACGACCTGCAGGAAGAGGAAATCTGGCCGATGGAACCGGGAAATCGAGTTCCCGCTTTGCACAAGAGCCTGCTCAAGAAATGGGAAGAAGAAAACGCACGGAAGTGACAACCTGAAAGGGAAGACCATGCCTCCACTCGATGTATCGATCGATGATCCCGTTCTGGTCGCACTGTCTGCCCCGGGCGAGCAGCGCTGGGGCTTCCACCAGTTCCCCGCCCTGTCCCGTATGCCCGATGGACGAATCCTCCTGATGTACGCCGATGCCGCAGACGCCTCCGAGACACACGGACACCCGGCCCCGGGTTACGTATCGGACGACGAGGGGCAAAGCTGGAGCTTTCTGAGCGAGGAATTGAGGCCGGTCCGGCCGCACTTCTCCATCTCCGAAGTCTACGATGGCGAGTTCCTGGTCATGCCGGCCTGCGAGTACCTCAACATCGACGCAATGGGCGTCGAGCTCCCGGAGCCGGTTGCCGAAGCCTGTGTGTACGGTACGCTCTTCCATTACCGCTGCTCGGATATGCCAAAGCCTGTCCAGGACTACTTCCGACACATTCCCGGGAAGCGTTGGGCCCCGGGTTCGGGTACGTGGCAGGACACGATCGTCGAGTATGACATCAGGAAGCTCCTGCCCTGGCGCCGTGCGGATAGCCGGGTGTTGCCGCGGACCTACTTCGAACACCCGCTTCTCAGATGGCACGGCGAGCTCCTCTACCCCGATTACCGGGCGCGGTACGTGCAGGACAATGGCCAGATCATCGGCCATGGATCAACCAGCCTGATGGTCTCCACAGACAACGGGCAGTCGTTCCAACGGCGGAGTACGCTGGCAGCTGATTTGAGCGACCGCGACCTGATGGGCGAACCCGCTCTGTCTGCCACAGCCGACGGGAATCTGGTGTGTGTCGTTCGTCGTACCGACCAAACGCAGAAGCCGATGTGCATTACGTGGTCCGAAGATGGCGGAAACACCTGGGAGCCAATCCAGGACCTCTTCGACTTCGGCGTCTTCCCTGGAGTACTCCTCCTCGGCAACGGAGTGCTCGTGGTCAGCTACGGACGACCAGGTGTGCACCTGGCCTTCGACGCCAATGGAGCCGGAAAAAGCTGGGATCACCACGAAACGCTGATCGCCGGCGACCATGCGGCGGTCAGCCAACACACCTGTGGGTACACCAGCCTGCTGGCGCTTGATGATGACTCGTTTCTGATCGCCTACTCCGACTTCCAGCACAACGACCCCGATGGACAACAGCACAAGGCCATTCTCACGCAGCGTATCTCGTTCTGAAAGGACGCACGCGATGAAGAAGGTGAAGAGATTGGAGGAGCAGGGAGACTGACTCAGCAAACCGAGGTGATGTCAGGAGCAGCCCCAATCCGGATTCACCACGTTTGGTCGAGTTCGGCGAGCAACGTTGAGTAGTAATCGTAGTGTTCGGGGGGGACATCTTCCTCGATAGAGTGGGCCCCGATCACGACACCTCCATCCCGCGCCACTTCTGCGATCTCCGCAACGGCATTCGCAATCTTCCGCTTCGGCCCGGGGGCCAACACGCTGATGTTGCAGATGCCCCCAACCAGCGCGAGTCTGTCACCATATTTCGCCTTGACGTCCGGAATGCTCATTCCCGCTCCCGGGTAGATGCCCTGAATGCCGGTGAATCCTGCGTCCACCAGCATGTCGAGAACGGCCCAGCAGTTGGCATCGTGGTGCAAAATCACATTGGTCAGCCCCTTGGACTTCCAGGTGTCGATCATTTTCTTGTAGGCGGGGAAGAAACAGCGTTCGAATACGTCTGGCGACATGAGCGGCCCATGGTTTGAGCCGAAGTCGTCATAGACCCACAGCGCTGTGTCCCACGTGTCGGTGCGGTCCAGGACACACTCACCCAAGGCCGTGATGAACTCGGCCACGCGGCCAATCAGAGCTTGGCAGAAGGGCTCGTCATCGAGCAGGTCCATGAGGAACGTGATCTCGCCCCGAAGGTAATGCGACGGCATGAACAACCCCATGACCCCGCTGACGGGTGCGAACCGTTCGGCGACCTGCGGCGTCACCGATGCGAGGTGCTCCAAGTCGGGTCGCGGGGTTGTCTTCGGGTTGCCGAAGTCAAGTCGATCGAGGTCCGTCTTCCGGGCGATCGGGGTTTCGACGACCTCGAAGAGCTTGGCACCTTCTTCATGTCGGGTCAGGCGGCCCCAGGTATCGCGCACGAACTTGGTCTTGCCGTCCTGACGAGTGTCGGCCAGATCGACAAATGGGCCACCCTGAGAGGCAAGGATCGTGCCGATGTCGATCTTTGAGTAGTGGGCATAGAGGTCCGCGTCGTCTGAAGCACCGCGCCAGGTGCGCCAGGATTCGCAGAAGGCTGGGAAGAGGATTTCGTAGCGCGGCAGACGGTCGGGCCTGCGGTGTGCAAGCACCGTCTTGATCCGTTCACGCGGGGTTGTGCTCATCGCTCGTCTCACCTACGACTGGCTCTGTTGGTGCAACTCTCGTGTGACTGCCGGGCTCTGGACAGAGCCGGAGACTATGTCCGTGCCATCGCAACATATTCGTGTAGCCCGGCATTGATAGATAAAGGGTGGAGCGGCTTCAAGTGACTCCTCAGTTACGTGAGGCGGCTCGACGGAGTCTCTCCCTCCATCGAACACAGATGACCCAGAGGATTCCTGGAGGGAGAGACTCCGTCGAGCCATCTTGGAGTTCTCCCCCCGCGTAACTGAGGCATTGCGGCTTCGACGTACTGAACCTTGAACGCTTCACTACGCCGTACTACTCTCTGTAGCGTCGTGACGCCTCTCTCTGTCTGGGAACAGACTTATCTGAGGCGTTGGCAAAGATCCTCTTCCTTCGCCGTCAGTATCTGACACCGGGAGCAAGACCAATGACTGAACTGGAACGGTTCCTCACCGTGGTCCGCTTCGACCAGCCTGACTATTGGCCGCTGATCAACGCCCCTGGGCTCGGGTACGTGCATCAAGGCGGTCTGCCAAAGCTGCACCAGGAAGGCCTGCCTGAAGAGGTGAACAGCTTCGAGACATGGCTCACCTATTGGGGGCAATGTGGGTTCGAGAACGTCGCTGGCATCGGCCGTGAAGCCCCGGGCATCGCGTCAGAGAGCTGGATCGAGGGCGAGTTCGAGTATGTCCGGCGTGAGACAGGTGCACTGACCAAGCAGGTGCTGGACAACGCCATCACCTACAGCATGCCTGAGTTCATCGAGTTCGATGTCCGGGACAGACCGTCATGGGAGACGTTCCGAGAGCTGTCGACACCACGGAGTAACCATGACATTGAGGCCCAGGCGGCCCTGCTCGACAACCGCACCCGTCCAGCCCGCGTTGCGGCCGGATCGACTTGGGGCAACGTCAGGAGTTGGATGGGACCGGAGCGAGCACTGCTGGGGATCTACGATGAGACGGCTCTGATTCGCGAGATGATCGAGTGGCAGACGTGGCTGTTCGAGGAGTTCACAGTTCCGGTCATTGAGCGTTACCGCCCCGAAGTGGTGTCGATGTGGGAGGATTTCGCCTACAACCATGGAATGCTGATCAGTCCGGCCACGTTCCGCGACCTATGCGTGCCCCATTACCGACGTGTGGTTGAGGTCGCGAAGGACTGCGGGGCGGAGCTCCTGATCGTGGACTGCGACGGCAAGGTCGATGAATACTGCCTTCTGCTGGAAGAGGTCGGGTTCAACGGATGCTGGCCAATGGAGCAGGTCTGTGGCAACGACCTCCTGCGTTACCGTGAGCGTCAACCCGAATTCATCTTTGCCGGTGGTGTCGAGAAGGAAGTCTGCAACACCGGGAACGGAGCCCGGATTGAGTCGGAGTTGTTCCCGAAGATACCGGAAATGCTGGCGAAACGCGGTTTCCTCCCCATGTTCGACCACGCCCTTCAGACCGATGTCGGCTTTGACGAGCTCTGTCACTGCATGACGCTGCTGCACCAAATCTGCGGCAGCGAGAATCTCGGAGAGTTCCCCCGACACAGGTAGTGGAGTGGCAGACGCACGATCGTACTCGGAACACTCAGCCGACAGCCTGGCAGCGTCCTCGTGCAGGGCGAACTGTCAATAGCGTTCGACCTGGTTACACCTGATGCGAAACAGAGAGGAGCACAACAATGGCGGCAAGACTGGGCATTGGCACGATCGGACTTCAGGCAGGACGCCCCGATTTCTGGAAGGACTCGACGTCTGTGGAGACTCGGGCAATCTGTGATCTTCGGGAAGAGAAGGTGCAGGAATACACAGAAAAGTACCCCGATGCGTACGCCACAACGGACTGGCGCGAGGTGGTGACCCGTCCAGACGTCGACATCGTGTTCGTGGCCAGTCCCGATCAACTCCATGCTGAGATGACGACAAGCGCACTTCGAGCCGGTAAGCACGTGCTCTGTGAAAAGCCGATGGCGCTGTCAGTTGACGAGTGTGCAGACATGATCCGTACTGCCGAGGAGACCGGTCGGAAGCTCATGGTCGGGCAGGTCTGCCGGTTCGCCCCGGGATTCGTCAAAGCCAAAGAGCTCATCGATGAAGGAACAATCGGTGACCTGTTCTTCGTGGAATCGGAGTATGCGCACGACTACGCACGCATCCCCGGCGTGGGTGAATGGCGCAAGACGCCGGAACGCCACGGCATCGTTGGAGGTGGCTGCCATGCCGTAGACCTTCTACGCTGGATCGCCGGCAACGTGCAGGAGGTGTTCGGTTACAGCAATCGCAAGATGCTGACGGACTGGCCGGTCGAGGACACCACCATCGCCGTGCTCAAGTTCGAGCAGAACGACGTCATGGGCAAAGTCTTCTGTTCCATCGGCTGCAAGCGCCCGTATACCATGCGTTCAGTCTTCTACGGCTCCCTCGGGACCATTGTCTGCGACAACCTGTCTCCACAGATTCAGGTGGCCTCGGAAGCACTGGAGGGACAGCACAAGTGGTGCGACATTCCCGTTGGGGTTTCCAGCCATGACAAGGGCGCCGAAGTCGATGCCCTGGCCAAGGCCATCCGGGACGACACTCCGCCCATTCCGGATGCTCGTGAAGGAGCCCGGACCGTGGCGACCTGCATCGCGGCCATCGAATCCTCACGATCCGGGCTCCCCGTCCAGGTGAGAAACGACTTCTGAGCTTTTGAGGGCCAGCACCTGCGTGAGAACGGGGACGGGCCGCCGCAATGAACGGCCACTGCTCTCGACGCGAGGTAGAAACACAGGCATTCCCGCTCAGTGGTCGCCATCTGAGAGCGTACGAGATCGACTGTCCCGGTCAACGCAGGAAACCGCCGCCCAGTCTTGTGGAAGCCAGATAGACCAAGTAGAGTCCAGTGAAGGGAAGCCAGCGACTGGCCGAAGTACTCGCAGCGCCAGTAGCTTGCAGCGCAGCACTGAGTCCAGAAGGTACTGATGGCCGTGGCGGCACACGAGTGTGGCTGCAGAGAAGAGGCGAGCCGATGAACCGGGTGGATCATTCAGGGGACACCAGTCAGTTCGGCAGTCAGCAAGCCAATGCGGCAAGCCCCCGCGAGCTTGCCAGACGCACAGCGATCGTCTTCCTTCCCGTCATGGGGTTGGCGGTCGCCGTGGCATGGGCTGTTCTCGCAGCAGGTGGAAGCGCCAAGACTGATGCCTTACGAGAGACCGAACGACACGCCGTCGGCGTGCTGGCATCAAGTATCGGCAGCGACATTGAGCAAGTGACTTCCGATCTGCGGATCCTGGCCAGCCAAGGGGAACTCACTGATGTGTGGAGAAGAGATGGCAGGACAAATCCGGAGGCCATTGCTGAGCTGACTCAAGAGTGCCTGCTTTTCTCAAGCCACCGAAAGCTATACGACCAGATACGCGTGCTTGATGAGAGCGGAATGGAGATCCTCAGGATAAACTACAACGATGGTCGCCCTGCCGTCGTGCCGCAGGAACGCCTCCAGAACAAGAAGGGGCGTTACTATTTCGATGATGCCTTCGCTCTTGCCCCGGGAGAGGTCTTCGTTTCCCCTCTCGACCTGAACATCGAACATGGTCAGATAGAGCACCCCCTCAAGCCCATGCTCCGCTTTGCGACCCCCGTGTCCGACGCTCAAGGCAGGAAGCGTGGAATCGTGTTGCTGAACTACCTGGGAAGAAGGATGCTCGGTCGCTTCTCCGGTCAGGCCACCACGCTGAGCCGAGGAGTTGGGATGTTGCTCAACCCGAACGGGTACTGGTTGGCAGGAGAAAACGCCGAGGACGAGTGGGCGTTCATGTACCCGGATCGAGGAGAGCGGACGTTTGCCAACCGCTACCCGGAAGAGTGGGAGCGGATCAAGGTAAGCAGTGTCTGTCAGTTCGAAACGCCGTTAGGCATGTTCACGTCCGAAACGGTCCGGCCTCTGCTCGATGGACAGATTTCCAGTACCGGGTCCGGGAAGGCATTTTCTCCCAGCCTCGCCCGTCTGGGCCCGGAAGAGTTCGCCTGGGAAGTGGTCGTGTTCACGCCCCGTGACATTCTGTACGCCGAGCACAGGCGTCAGTCCCGATACGCGGGCATCGCCCTGATACTCCTCTGCGCCCCTGTGCTTCTCGGAGCATGGCGACTGGCCAAAGCAGCCCTTCTTCAGGAACACACAGAAGACGCACTGCGACGGGCAAAAAGCCGGATGGAGCGCATTATGAACTCCGTGCAAAGCGGCCTGGCCATCATCGACGCGGAGACCCATGCGATCGTCCAGATCAACCCAGCGGGAGCAGCAATGATCGGGGTCGAGCCGGGAGAGGCCGTGGGGCGTCGCTGCCGCGGGGTCCTATGCCCGGAAGAACAGTGCCTGTGTCCGCTCACTGACGATGAGGAGCAGGCAGGCGGCTTGGAAACGACCTTTGTTACCGGCCGAGGGACCAAGGTGGACGTGCTCAAGACGACAACCCTCACTGAACTGGAAGGACGCAAATGCCTGATCGCCAGTTTTATTGACATCTCCGACCGCAAGCGGGGAGAGAGAGAGAGAGAGCGGCACTCGAAGACAGACTCCGGGAGACGCGCAAACTGGAAGCGATCGGGCAACTCGCCGGAGGCATAGCGCACGATTTCAACAACCAGCTAGCAGGAATCATGAGCCATGCGGAGTTGCTGCAGCAGCACGGGGAAGACCAGCAAACGGCCCATCACGCCGACATGATACTTCAGGCTGCCCAGCACTCCGCAGACCTCGTCGCCCAGTTGCTGGCTTTTTCCAGGCAAGGCAAGTACCGCATCACACGCGTAGACGTTCACGCGCTCGTGGCCGACGTTGTCCTTCTACTCAACCGTACTGTCGACAGGCGGATCGTGATCGAGCAACACTTGAAGGCCAATCCCTCCGTGACCATGGGTGACGAGTCCTTGCTTCAGAGCGCAATCCTCAACCTCACGATCAACGCTCGCGATGCCATCCTCGAAGGGGGAACGCTCGAGATTTCCACCGCAGTGGTCGCTCTGGATGAGGAGTTCTGTCGAGTCCACCCTCACGACACAGTGCCCGGGGAGTTCCTGCTCCTCAGCGTCCATGACAACGGCTCTGGAATGGACCAGGAAACGCAGAACCACATCTTCGAGCCCTTCTTCGCAGCTAAGGGATCAGGAACAGGCGACTTGGGGTTGGCGGCGGTCTATGGGACAGTAGGCAGCCACGGAGGAACGCTTGAAGTCGAGAGCGCTCCAGGATGCGGCAGTGTGTTCCGGGTTTATCTCCCTCTTGCTCCTGCCGAGGAGCTGCCTGAGACCACCGTTCCCCCCAAACGCCCGGCTGCTTCCTCCATGCGCACCACGACCCATATCCTGTTTGCCGACGACGAGAAGTGTATTCGCCTGCCGTCGTCCGAAGCGCTACGCAACAAAGGCTATGAAGTCGTCCTCTGCGAAGATGGTGCAGAAGCCGTGGAGTGCTACACAACGTCCTGGGCCGATGTGGACCTGGTGATCCTCGACCTGATGATGCCCAAGATGGACGGGCATGATGCATTCAGAGCAATACGTGCGATCAACCCGGATGCCAAGGTCCTGTTACTGTCCGGCTTTGGCCTGGACAGCCGAATCCAGGCTGTCCTGGACGAGGGTGCCATCGACTTCCTGAAGAAGCCGTTCCGCCTTTCGGCGTTGTATGAGAAGGTGGAAAAGGCGTTGGGAGTGGACAGCCCTCGCGCTCAGGATGGAGGAAGCTGACGTGGCCCCATTTGGTTGACCTTCCCGTAACGTGGAACGGCAACTGATATCGGGTCGCCCGTGAGTACGTCCTGTTCTTTCAGCCCGACGCCCCGTAGGCTTGAGTCCTGGGGGGGAAAGGCACTTCTCTGCTCCGGCTCAATGGGCAGGCCCCGCCGCAATCCCCCTGACACCGACGAGTGCCCAAGTACCAGGCATTGACCTGGCAGCCCGACCGCGGCATCGTATGGCTGCATCGCGCAACCTGTCGTTCGGCCGACAGACATCAACACGGAGTCCCCGTCAATGCCCGACATCAGCGCCCTTGCCGACCGCTACGACGAACTCAAGGCTGAACGTCTGCCCAAGATTGAAGCCTTCATGCGCGGCGACGTACCGTACCTGGTCTGCCTCCCGAGCCCCACGACCATGTACGGCAACTGCAACAGCATCGAAGACTCTTTCGCAGCCAACCTCTACGACTTCGAACAGGGCCTCGATATTGCCACAGATGGGCTGCCCTACCTTGAACCATGGTTTGGGACGGGGGCCTACGCGGAGGCCTTTGGCTGTGAGTACTTCTGGCGAGACGGTGAGAGCCCGGCCTGTCACTACAAATACCACTCTCTAGACGAGGTCAAAGACCTTGAGAAGCCGGACATCCGCAAGGCCAGGGTTCTCAACATGGTCCTCGATGCCATTGCACACTTCCGGGAGAAGACAGAGGACCGTCTGCCCCTTGTCCTGACCGACACGCAATCTGCCCACGACACGGCTACCATGGTTCTCGACGCATGCGAAGTTTTCGTCGCGAGCTACGAGGCCCCCGAAGCGCTGCACGCATTCCTCAGCATCATCAACGAGCTGATCATCGAGTTCTCCCGGCTGCAAGCCGATCTGATCGGGCCGACCCTCTTGTCCCGGCCCGGCCACATCATGGCCTGCAGCCACACCGGTGGCCCCGGGATATCGATCTCGGAAGACAACATCATGGTCGCGTCCCCATACGTAAACGAGCATTTTCTGCTGCCCTACACCAACGCAGTGGGAGCCGCGTTCGGTGGCGTCGCCATCCATTCATGCGGGTGCTGGACTCATTCCATGGCAATCACCCGGAAGATGGAGAACGTCATGATGATTGACTGCGCCGTGGGTCTGGGATCGGATCCGAACCCCAATGCTCCGGAGGACGTCCGCGAAGCAATGCTGGACAGCGGCATCATCGTCAGCGCACGGTGCGGCAGCGACCTGAAGCGCGTTCTCGATACCCTTGACCGACTGGCCGGCCCAGGCATCCGCCTGGTCGTTCGTATGGGCTGCACACCGGAAAACTCCCAAGCCCGTTACGACGCGATCAGCAGGAAGCTGGAAGACCTTTACTCGTAGAGTTGAGCCCGTGCCCACCCGGAAACGCAAGAGCGCCCTGAGGAGAACAGAGACCATGACCGATGTCGTGTTTGCCCTTGACGTTGAGGACGTGTACAACCCGGAATCGGACGACGCACTCCTGGAGCTCTGCAGGATCTTCGCGGAGGCCGAGATTCCGCTTTCGCTGTTCGTGGCTGCGGAGAAGGCCCGGGTCATGCGGCAACGCGGCAGGAGAGACGTGATCGAGGCGATGGCAGCGCACGAAATCTGCTACCACGGGAACTACTGGGGCGATTTTCCGGAGCCGGCAACGCGCTACGGAGCTCGGTTGCCGTTTGACGAAGCGGTAAGTCTTGCCTTGAGCGTGGAGAGCAAGGGACTCCATGATGTCGCCGAAATCACGGGCCAGTTCCCGGTCGCGTGGTGTTGTCACCAAGCTCAGCAGTCACTACCCCAGCAATACGCGCTTAAGCTTGCCGGCGTGCGTTGCTGGGCCGGCGGCCCCCGCGGCTGGTTCATGAACTGGCTGAGCTGGCCGCGGTCAAACTGCACCGTCTCCTTCCAGGGCGATTGGGCGACGGAAGTCGACCCAATGAACCGGCCGACCCCCAAGCCGGCGGCTGACCCGGAAACGGATCTCAAACAGACCCAGGAAGCATTTGAGCAGCGGATCGCCAACCAGGATTTCGTGAGTTTTGCGGGGCATCCCGTCTGCTGGGTCACCTCGGAATGGGGTGGGCTCTATGACTACGCCACGCTCTTCCGGCATGGAACGGCCGGTCCTTACCCGAGGCCGCGGATCAGCGCCCCAGCCAATCCACGCTCCCCGGAGGACCGTGCCGCGGCACTCGAGTACGTCCGCAAGCTCATGCGCTGGATCAAGACGCGAAAGGACGTGAACCTCACAACCTACACAGAGCTCTGCGACCGCGATGAGGAAGCATCTACCCCATGGATCACCTGGCCACAGCTGGTCGACTTGGCAAGGAAAGTGTCGACGAACCTGGACGCTGTGACCGCCTACGGGACGAGCTTCTCACCGGCAGACATCCTCGGCATGCTCGTATTCGCCGTCAATTACCTGTGGGAACAGAGCACGTGGCCCGAACAGATCCCCGTGCAGCGCCCCCTGGGACCGGTGGAAGCCCCACTCTCCAACCCACGCGGAGTCGCGATCGACCGACGAAGCCTCATCGCCGGCTGTCTGGCCGCTCACACGTTCATGATGGATGATCGCCGCATCCCGGGCAAGCTGCGGGCAAGCCGCGTTGATGTCGGTCCCAGCGAACTGCTGCACCTGCTCGCCGCGTTTGTACTCGAGTGGGAGAACACAGGGAAACTGCCTGGAAACGTCAGTATCGACGCGGTGCCGCCCTTGCCCGGAGTGGTTGACACACACATCATCCAAGACCGGCGCTTTGGCTCGACCAATATGCCCGCGGACTGGGACATGACGCCCCTGTGGGATCTGCTGAAGTGGCAGTCCTGGAGCTATCGTCCCGCCGTGCCGGGAAGGACAGCCTGAGCATTCACGTGATCCTCTCAACCGTATCATCGTGGCCCAGGTGCTGGTCGACCAAAGCCGGTTAGTCACGCGTGACCGCAGGATCCTGAGCCATTGCACAGCCGCGATTTGGTGAGAGCTGCCAGCCAAGGGAACGCCCTGGACGGGGTCAGGACCAGGGCTTCTGACAGTTGGCCAGCCAGGGATCAGCCTCCTGCCCAAGATCAGCAACGCCAAGTGTCAAAGTACCGAACTGACCCCAGGCAACCCGGAAACGCATCTCAAGCCCGGTCCAGAGTTTCGCCACGCTTTTCTCCCGACGGGAATTCTCTCGGCGACGAAGTAGCGGCCTTCCCCTGCCCGGCCGAGCCGCGACGAACGGGAGCGGACGCCGAACACATCGTCCCTCCAACCTGTGCGTCGGCGTTCCTGTGAGAAGAGACTATCGCGGGGTGGCACCCGCTCCCACATTAAGGGGACTCCCCCTCCCGTTGGTCAGGGCTCTGACGGAACCGGGGTACGCACAACGTAAGCGGGGCCCTCCCTCCGACAGAGCCGCGCACAGCGCAAGCGGTCTTCTCCTGCCATGGGACTCCGCCTCCCGTTGGCTTGTCCCGCCAAAGCCTTCAGTGCGACGGCGGATCAGGGCTCGGACGGACATGAGAAGCAGATCCCAGAACGGCCGCCACCGGGGGGCCTGTGGGAGGCAGTCCCCTCTTCCCAGTGCTATCTTCCGGTCCAGTCAACAGCTGGCGAAGTCGCGCCTTCTCCGGACGAACCGACGCTTGGGCGGACGGCATCCCGGCGTCGCCGCAATACGCAGATGGGACAACCTGCCATGCTTCCGTTATACAGTCGCCTGATATCGTTCGCGCTGCCGCTCGTGTGCGCCATTCCCGCCCTGGCCGCCCTGCCGGATGGCAAGGTGTCATCCAGCTATCTGGGGGAATACGTTCTCTGGCGTCCGCGTGAAAGCGTTGTATTCCACCTCCAGGACCCGGAAGGAACGGGATTCGCTTTGCGGCTCACACTGCGAGACATGAACATCTACCAGCAAGGCGACCGCCCGGTCATGTTCTGGGTCACCGGGCCGGCGGGAAACACCTTGGTCAACCGAGTAATCGATGACACCCCGGAACGCCCCGACAACGATCAATACCGGGATGGTCTGAGTGATATGTACCAGGACTGCCGCTACCGGGAATGGCACCGCCATAACTCCGCGAACGGCTACCCGCCGGGCAAGGTGCGCTCCCGTTACCTGGAACACCCGGAAGAGCTTGAGGCACGAGATGTAAACGTGCGCGTCCCTCCGGCCGGAAAAGGCCTCTATCGAGTCATGATTCAGGCCAGTTGGGATCATTGGGTCTCCCTCACTCCCGACCGCGCCATCCCGGCAGGGGTTCATCCAGGTCCCGGCCCTCTTTATGTGCACGGCAACCGCCTTCAAGACTGCTTCCTCTACGCTCCCGCAACCACGGACGAAATCGGCATCTCGCTGTCTGAGGAGATCCTGCCCTTCAACTGGCGAGTCACCGTTCAGGACAGCGACGGAAAGACGTTGGCAGAAACGGTGCCCCGGTCATTCCTCAACTTCACGGTATTGAGAGATGCCCCCCGGGACTCTGTCCTCCGGTTGCGTATCGAGGGTCACACCACGGGCGCTTGTCTTCACATTGCAGGCGTCCCGTTCGTGTTGTGTCCGGATGCGGAGACCGCACGCCTGATCCACGGCGGCCTGAACGTCGACGCCAGAGGACGCCCGACCTTTCACCATCACCAACGCGTCCTGCTTGAGTGGGCGGACAGCCTGAAACTGCAGGATCTGGCCGCGGATGTGGTCCTGCCGGAAGCCAATCCGCTTCTCAGTGGCAAAGGCAAAACAGGGCTCTCCCTGCATGACATTCCCGGGATCCTGGCCTGCCAGGACCTTGACCCCGCCAGTTCCACCTATGGCGCATTCCACGCTCCGGATGACCCGGCACTCGCCACCAGGTTCAGTCACTGGCGACGGATGGTCGACGTGGTCGCAGCGGCGGCCGGTCTGGACGACCTGAACAACCCCTATCTCGGGCATCCCGCTCTCGTGCGCCGCGTGCTCCTCTGCCGGGCGATGACCAATCTGCAGACTCTCTCGCCCTATTTCTGGTATGGACATCAGGAAGGACCAAAGACGTTCACGATTGAGGAGGACAGGTTCTGGGGAGTCCCGTTCCGGTCTGCCTGGTATCCGATGCATGACGCGATGCACGTGCTCTCCCTGCGCCCCATCCGTGACGCCGTGACCTGGGCGTTACCGGCAGAGGTCTTCCAGGCCTGGAGGCAGTCGTTCCTTCAGTGGACAACGAGCCGCACGCTCATGCACCAAGGCGAATGCAGCAACCAGTGGGCGGCAGGGCTCAAGCACATGAAGCAGGTGTGGGAGGCAACGCAGGAACGCCAAGTTGAGGATGTGCTCCGCCGGCAGGTGGAACGCTTCACTACGCCGGGAAACCTGGGGCGCGTCGCACCCGATCCCACCCCCTACAGCCTCAAGAGCGCAATCGGCTACCCGCACGCAGCGGACTGCGGACTCATCGGCGGCGGAATCGCCTCGGACGGCCTCGGGCACGACAATGAATACTGCCTCGAGAGCACGCTGCACATGGCCAAGATCTGGGAAGCCCTTCGGAGCGACTCCATCCGACGCTGGCTGGATGAATACTATGTGCTCAAGACGCACCTCACCCTCCCGAAATGGGGCGTCCATACGGCCACAGCCTTCACCGAGACCTGCAGCCCGAGCGACAGCAACTTCCGTACCCGCTACTACACCCACAAGTCCCCGCTGGGCAAGCTACGCCCGCACATCCGCTATGGTCCACTGTGGGTGGGAGAAGAACGTGACGACGCACCATGGCCATGTCTGGAGGAAGAGACCTTCCTGCGGAACATCGACAACCGGTTCTATTTCATCAAGACACCTGCCTATTACAGCATCGTCTACGCCGGTCCCTCGCGGCCGGACTGGGGCAGCTGGGGTGCCGCCGTCGTGAAAAATGGCAGTGCGGAACTGGCTGGACACACCGGCATGCATTACGGCGGCCTGCAGTACAAACCGACCAAGGCGGGGGCCATCTCCGCGGTCTGGGTGAAGGACTGCGGGCCAACCCTGCTCTGCCAGAACCACAATGTCATGTTCTCGAACGTGGTCTGGGGACGCGTCCGCGAGCCACTGTTCCCCAAGTGGGAGGACGGCCATGTCGATCCTACGATCGTGTGCAGTGCCTATGCCCAACCGGAAACGTCTTTTGACGAAGCGACCCGGACCTACCGTAAACGTGAGGACATGCCAAGCCTTCCCCTGACGGTTGAGCGCACAATCTCTTTCCAGGATGAGACCATTCGCATGAGCCTCGTCCTGACCGCAACCGATGACGTCAATGCCGTCGAGCTCTACGAGTGCATCCCCTACTTCGCGGAGAAGCGGCGAATCAGAGCTCTGACCGGTACCCCACGCCGATTTGCGGAGTTCGCAATCCCGAGCCCCATCACCACGCCAAGCAAGTGGCCTCGGGGGAAGCGTCCGGACCCGCTGCTCTCGGGCGAGAACGCGGAGCTCCCCAAGGTGACAGCTCAAGGCTTTGCCATCGCTGCCGACAGCGGAGCAGGTTCGGTCATCCTCTTCGACAAGGAACAAACCTTCACCCAGACCCAGCCCATCCGCTACCGTAAGGTTGCCGCAGCCACGGGTGCGTGGAACCTGCCCGTGCCCACGCGAATGGCCAAAGGGCAAACTCACACCGTCCGGTACCGCATCTACTCACACCAGGAGCCCCTGGATACGGAAACGCTCAACCGTCTGATTGAGGAGCCGCGGTAATGGCATTGTCCAGACATGCGCCGACACGCCGACACAGGCATCTGGTCCTTCTCACGACGCTGGTGAGCGCGCTCCCGCTCCTCAGTCACACGCAGCCGGCGCCTGGACCGGCCAAGGCTGAAGTTGCGGCTCTGCGACGGAGAGTGCCTACCTTCCGCACCGTCCGTCTGCCTGCCACCAGCCTGACTCTCACCAAGAACCAGTCGCTTACCGTCGACCAGCTCCGGGGGGTCATTCTCGATGACGCCCCACCCGAACTGGCCCCCCTGGCCAAGCCCTACAAGGCGAACATGACCGACACCTTCGCTCCCGGCACGGCAACCTACGTTGCGAAGGACATCCGGCCGTTCCGCCTGAAGTACTTCAACTGCGAGTTCAACTACGGCGGCTGGCACAACTATGCCATGGCCGATTACGCAGCAACGCGCGGCTTCAACATCATCTATCCCTATGTGCGAACGACTGACGAGGGTACCCATCTCCCGACCGGAACCAAGTGGCTGACCTGGGGCGGTTTCATCAACTGGCACAAGTGGCTCCCGAAACACAATCTGCAGGACGGTCGCTACGATCTGCTCGCCGAGATGGACTTGGTGAGCATGCACACCGAAGCCGGGATCTTCCGTCGAGCAAAGCCACCAGCCAAGCTGAAAGAAGCGGCCGATCTGCTCATGATCGATATGGAGCACCCTCTTCTCCCCCGGAACAAGTTGAGGAAACAGCCGTGGTACCCGGCGCAGGGAACCGAGGCCGAGCGAACGGCATTCGAGAAGCGTTACTTCGACGGCTATGCCCGGACCTACACCTCAGCCGTCGAAGCGGCCCGGAAGGAAGGCTGGGGACCGATCAGCATCTACGGTTGGCAGCCTTACGGACGAACCTGGGGCGGCCTGGAGAAGCCGGAAGTGGAACCGGGCACCGATGTAGCCTGGAACGCGTTCGGCAGACAGATCTACGATACCGTGGACATCGTACACAGCTCCGTCTACTGCTTCTACTGGTCTCCCCAAAATGTGGCCTACACGCTCGCCAACATCGACTCAAACATGGAGATCATCAACTCCATGCCGGTCAAGAGGCCTCTGCGCCCATACTACTGGACGCTCCTCCACGGGGGTGGGGGCGGCTGGCGCTGGTGGCGCGGACAGCCGCTGGCCAACGAGGAGAAGCGGGCCATGATCGCCATGGCGTTTTTCACCGGCATCGATGGATTCGACACGTGGAATTGGTCCGGGACGGGGAGTCATCATGTGCCCCCGGCACTGCTGAGCGGCAAGAAGAAGGACAAGGACTACTTCTCCAGTGGAGCTGACGTGATGCTGGCAAAGGGATTCCGGCTGGCCGCGGAGGGAACCGCTGAAGAAACAGAGAAGGACACCTTCAAACGCTACGACGTACTGCATGTTCTTGAGCTTGATGAAGCAGCCGAAACCGTGCGGTTCCAGAAGATCCGTCATCGGGCCAAGAACCACGGTGTCGCGGAGGAGTTCCCGACGTACCAGATGCCCGCGTCAGAGCTTAGGCCTCTCCTGCGGATTAAGTCCGAACCCGTCGCCGCCATGATCGAGGGGATGGCTCTGATAAAGCCGTTTGAGTACATCCTCCGCCATGGTGACGTGCAAATTGACGTGCCGGCGCGGCGGCAGTTCAAAGAGAATCTCCCCATTGTCCGGCGCGTGACGTCAGGCAACCTGCACGTGATGATCACGTACGATCCGGGCGTGGTGTACGGGAACTCCCCACGTGATATCGTGTTGAACGACTTTGCCGGACGGACGGGGCGCACCCTGACTCTTCCCGCCGACCAGCAACCCCGCATCTTTGTGCTGGAGGAGGGCGAGTTCTGACAGAGCCGCGCACACCGTAAGCGGTCCCCTCCCGCTGGTCAGGGCTCTGACGAAGAAGCCCGTTCAGCAAAGCCGCGGCTGGTGTCAACGCGAGCGGACGAGTGCCCCGTACGTAGTTCCGTCTTTAGACGGTCTGTCCGGGCCGCATGAACGCGGAACTACATACACCGAACGCCCCAAGTCAATGACATTAGGCCTCTGCGGAAACGAAACAGTGGAGTGACCATGCACCGCTATTGGAGATTGCTTGCCATCTTGTCGTGCTGCCAGGCCCTGTTGGCAGCGCCGCCCGTCCGTGAGGGGACCACGATCTGCATCAGAGACTACCTGAATCGGCACTGGCAGAATGAGACGGTTCACTACGCCTTTCAGTTCGAACAGGGGGCGTTCCCCCAGGGCGCCCTGTCCTTGCTCGGGGTGCGAGACGAACCGGTCCCTGCTCAGCTGGAAGCGGTGACGCTTCACGATGATGGTTCGCTGAAAAGCGCGACACTGTGGTTCCAGGCTTCGGTGAAACCGTTCACGGCGGAAACATGGACACTGACAGCCGCGCCGCCCAAAGCCGAACCATCCCCCCCTCTGGTTCGCGAGTCGGACGATGAGATCATCCTGACTAACCAACACATCGGCATCCGGATAAGGAAACAACTTGCGAGCGATGAAGGCCCCATCGCCCGGATCCGCCTGACGTCAGGCGCGTGGGTCGGTGGTTCATCACTGGCAATCCCCGATGGCCCCCTGGAGTATGAGGCCAAGGTCCTTTCGCACGGGCCTGTCTTCGCTGACGTGCGCAGTACCGTGATGTGGGGGGATGGCTCAACGTGGAGAGTACGCTTCCGCCTGCAGGCTGACGAACCCGTCATCCTGGTGGATGAGGAGGGAGCGATCAAAGGGAAATCCAAGGCTTCCTTCTCTCTCGATCTGGGCGACGGTTTCGCCCCTCACTCACTGCTCTACCGCACCGGAAAGGGCCGCGTGGGAAGAAACAAAACGTGGACCATCGAGGAAGGCGAAGTCCATACGCTGGAGCCATGGTTACGGTGGTGGGAAAAGGAACGGCAGGGCAACTGCTTCAGCCTCTACAACGACGTCGACCTGCTGTCCGTCGCCGCTGGACACGCCGGAGACTGGGTGGATCCTGCGATGAAGCGCGGGCAGCGACAGCGGCCACGTTTCCAGGTCACAAGCACGCGGGGAGCAATACGGATGGCAGCCCGCTTGACCCCCGGGAAGCGCCGTTGGATGATCTGCTGCCTGCCGCAGAAACGCGTCCTCAATGAGTTCGCGAACGGTAAACACCAGTTCTACTCATTGCTCCCGTACCGATACCTGATCAAACACGGACATGTCCCCCTGGATCTGGTGAAAGACTACGTCTGCGAATGGCCGGATGCAGAGCCCGAATACCCACACGTGCTCTTCACCCCCGAAGACGTAGCGCGCTACCAGGAAGCAACTGCGGGAGTCGACACCCATCTCAGCGCGATCCCGCGGATCGTGAGAGTCAAACAAGTCCTTGCGCATGACCGGATCGAGAAAGCAATCGCTGCCTACTTCGCCACAGGCGATGCCAGACTGGGCCGTTATATCACCGACTCCTTGCTGAGAACGCTGCAGCGCTGTGTGAACTACTACACGCACCAGCCGGACGTGCCATTCGGTTGCGCCCCCCATCACCACCGCTCGCTGACCACCGCCATGTTGCTTGGCGACGCCGTTCTCTGGGGCGGCCACTGCACAGATGAGGAACGCCAACGCATCCTGGCTCAGGCGGCTTTCCTGGGGTACACCATCACGCGCCCGGACTACTGGTCTCCCGCACGAGGCTATGCGGCCAATCCCAATATGACCACCAGCGTCCACGGATACATGACCTCGATCGGGTGCCTGCTGAACACGCACCCTATGGCCAAGACTTGGACGACCCGTGGTCTGAAGGAACTGGAAAGGCAACTGAACGCCTGGTCGGATGACAATGGCGGCTGGCTAGAGGCGCCACACTACGCGATGGTCTCGTTCGACCCTATCCTCAGCTCCTTTGTCATGGCTCAGAATGCCGGTCTGGGCGACTATCTCAGCAACCCCAGAATCAAGGTTGTCGCGAACTGGTTCAGTCAGATATCCACCCCGCCTGACTCGCGCTTCCAGGGCTACCGGCATCTGCCTCCTTTGGGCAACACGTACGTCCAGGAACCCACAGGGGAATTCGGCCTGCTGGCTTTCCTCTACAGGGACAGGGATCCGGCATTCGCTGCCGAGATGCAATGGATGCACCTCCAGCACAAGTCCTGGCCCACCCCGGGCATAGGAGGAGCCTTCCCCGGCTTCCTAGGCTACCGCACCATCATGACAGATCGCTCTATCTCCCCCAAAGCCCCGGAATGGAAGAGCGCACGGTTTCCCAAGACCGGACTCGTCCTCAGACATGGGTTCCCTGACGCAAGAGAGACCATGCTGCACATGATCACCGGCTCAAACCACGCCCACTACGACAAGGACTCAGGCAGCATCACAATCTGGGGCAAAGGTCGGGTCATCGCGGACGATTTCGGCTACCAGGGGTACATGCCCGGAGACGATCACAGCATGCTGGTCAGCCCCATCGCTCCGGACAGGCAGATCATGACCGTTGATGGATTCTCGACCTCGCCCAACTTGGACTATGTCGTCGCCAACAAGTCCACCTGGCGTCGACAGATCGCCTTTGTAAAGGAATCAGACCTGCGGGGGCCGGCCTACTTCGTGATTCATGACAGCCTAGCCATTCCCGCCCCCGCCACCTGGCGGCTCTGGCTGACCGGTTCAGACCTGCTTGTCGAAGACGGACACGCCCTGCTGTCTGGTAAGGACGACGTTGACACCGACATCTTCCTGGGAGGAATCGCCGCCATTGCGACATCCGAACAGCGAACACGTGAGTGCTACGGCATCAATAGAGAGGGCAGGTACCGACGGCTCTCCGTCACCCAGGAAGGGCTGAAGGTGTCCTGGCGCAGAGGACACACGATCACAGCGGTGATCTACCCGAGGATGAAGACAGACACGCCGCCGACGGTTCAGTTCAGCGAGGACGGCAGGCAGGTGACCGTCACCCATGCCCATGGAACAGATGTGGTCTTCCTCGGGCGCCGCCCTTTCGCGACTGAGAAAAGCGACCAATTGTTCCACGGGACGGCGGGCTTGATCAGGCAGAGAGCGGCGACCACATCGCTGCACCTGGGAGCTCCGGGAAAACTGACAGCTGGAGGAGAAACGCTTTCGCGGGACCCGGACAAGCTCACAGAATACAAGCCCAACGTGCTCCTGCATGAGACGTTTGACGATGAGAAACAGTCTGCGTTCAAAGGAGGAGGCGCTCTCACCCTTGTGGACTGCAACTCGATCGAGGGGAATGAGCCGGATCGGGACGGTCGTTGCCTGAGGGTCGACGTACGAACAAAGAAGACGCATTTTAGTGGTGTCCCGAGCATCCCCATTGATGTCAGTAAGCGGTACCGTGTCAGCTATGACTGTTTCATTCCTAAACAAGGCTGGTTTCAGTATGGCGGCTATGGTTGGAAGACGCAGGGCACACACGCAAAATGGAGCAATGGCCGCGTTTGGGAACTGGCGGTGCGGAGCAAAGGCCCCCATGACCAGTGGCAACACGTGGAGCGCATCCTGACCCCCAAGGACTTCGTGCCGGATCTCTTGTTGATAAAGACGGGTGCCTTCACCGGAGGGCCCGGTGTCGTCTATCTCGACAATCTGTTAATTGAAGAGGTCGACGAAACAGAATGAACTACGTTGGTAAACCAAGACATGAACCTGACGGATTCCTCAGAAGGAGAGAACGATGCCAAGGTTTGAGCTGCTTAGAGACAGTGATCTGTTCGCTCTTGGAGACGCAGCACTGGATGTGTTGGAGCAAGTCGGGATCCTGTGCCAGAACGGGGAGATGCTGGATGCGCTCGAAGAGTGGGGAGCGACCGTGGACCGGGAAAACGAGACGGCCATGTTCCCCAAGGTGCTGACCGCAGCGTTCGTGACCGCCCTCAAGGCCGAACACGGCGACGGCAGAGGCAATGGGCCAAAGCAATTCCCCAACTTCGGGTTGCCGGGAATGGGCTGTCAGGTGGCCCAGTTCATCCACGACCAGCGGAAGCGAGAAAAGCGCCCGGGAACACGTGACGACCTGATCGAGATGACGAAGTTCGGAGATGCGCTGTCGGGGGGTGCTTCAGGGCACTGCCTTCTGCTGCGGGATGTACCCCCCATGCTCGAACCCCTCGAGGCCGGACTGGTCCTTGCGGAGTACGCACACAAGCCGGGCAAGCCGTTCGCCTGGCACGTCAAACAGGTTGACTACCTGATCGAGATGGGCAACATCCTCGGGTTCGACAATTGGTTCAACTGGGGTGCGTCGTGCTTCGCTCATCCACTGCGGCTGGACAAGGATGTCGCGGACAAGTTCCTGCGCCGGGCCCGAGAGGGGGCGAGCGTTGGCTTCACCCAGATGCCGGTTGGTGGAGTCAGTACGCCAATCACGTCAGCGGGATTCATAGCCATCTCTGCCGCCGAGCAACTCGCCACTTGGATCTGCGGACGAGCGCTTAACCCACGGGTGCCCCTCTACGGCAGCATGTGGGGCGGGTCAATGGACATGGCGACCGGAACAGCCACATACTTCGCTCTGGACGGCATGCGTAACGCCCTGGCTACAGCTGAGTTTATGGGCAAGTGGACGGGGGTGCACATCAGCCCCGGTGGCGCCGATTACTGCAGCGCCAAAGTGCCCGGCTACTTCGCGGCCTGGGAAAAGGCCTACAAAGCGATGACCGTCGCCGCATTCACCGGTGTCAACCCCGGAGTTGGGAGCGGCATGGTCGAAGACGGCAAGACGCTGAGCCCGGTGCAGATCCTCCTCGAGCGCGAGCTCGGGATGGGCATACAGCTGTACAGCAAACAGATCGAGGTCACTGAAGAAACGCTGGCGCTGAGCACGATCGTTGATGTCGGCTTCGGCATCGGCACGAGCTACATGAATCAGGACCACACCCTCAACCACTTCCGCGACGACACATGGCTAACGCCGACCATCGATCGTTCAGGCTACAATGGGCCGGAGTGGGAACAGGGCGTTCTCGACCGGCTCCAGGACAAGGTGGAAAGCCTCATTTCCGGCTACCAGAAGCCAACCGGTCGCGACGAACAGCTCGCGAAGATGCGAGCCGTCGTCGAGCGAGCAAGGACCGAACTCGTCTGAAGCGTCAGGCTGTTCACAATGTGGGAGGGGCTGCCACGCCCCGACAGAAACAGAAGAGAAGATCGGCGGGTGGCACCGCCTCCCACATTGGCTTGGCCATTCACAGCCGGGCCAAGTTACACCCGCGGGGGTGACTGCCGGGCCTTGCCCCTCCGCGATCACGGCACGATGTATCCGAACTCCATGTCGTCTACCCAGAGGATTTGGTCCGGGTCGCCCCCGGCTTTGAAGTCGACTGAGACTATGCAGTAGCCCGGGTGCCCGTTCAGTTCGGTCTGGTACTCACGCCATGCCTCACTGGGCGCGACCTCAACCTTGGCGCTGGTGCCAAGCTGGCCGGAAACAGCGACCTTGGCGTGGGTCGCCGTGCCACGAGCCTTGAAACGCAGGATGTACTTGGCTTCCTTGCGTAAACGCATCGGCTGGCTACGCGCTGAGATCCGGTCCTTCGGCCGGAAGAACCGCAGACAGGATGCGCCCTCCGCAGGACTCTCCTGGCTCCAGCCCGGCCACCCCAAGTCGCCGGTGCGAGGGTGGCTGATCGTCCACCCCCGGGGGGGCCAGGAGGGAACACCACGCTCGAAGTCCCCGTTCCTGAGCAGGTTCACAATCCGGCCACGCAGACTCTCTTTCAGCTCAGCTCGTGCTTCAACGCTCGACGTTGGAGCATAGCGAATGAGCACTTCTGTGGCTTCCCGGAACAGCCCGGCAACACTGGACTTTCCCCTCGCGTTCAGGACCGGGTCCCAACGGTTCTGGATGAGCAGTTCGGCCTCGCCGGCGCTGATCGTGTAGAGGCCAGGTTCGCGCGGGTCCAGTTCAGCGAAAGCAATCAGCTCGCCATTGTCTGCCACGGCTGTTTCAAGCTCGAGGACATAGCTCCCGACGCCATCGGTCACAGTCAATTCCAGCGGTTTTGGGGGACGGGTCAGGTCCATGACCGGATCGATCCAGCACACATGCTCCCCCGCCTCGGACAGCGCGACTTCAAGGAAGCCATCGTTCCACACAAAGGACAGTGGCTTCGCCTGGTCGGGGCAGTTGGGCGGGGCGATGAACAACGTCGAGGGGCGTTGGGCCAGCCGGAAACGGGCCTTGACCGCGACCCCGTTTGTGATCCAGATCTGGCCTCCACCGGGCCCCGGGACGAGGGCCGCATCACAGGCAGAATCGGCGCTGAACAGGGCGCCTCCGTCCACAATCAGACGCGAACCGGCCTGGAGGAACCACTGGTCTGTGTGCCCGTCGTCTCGACAGCGGATGCTCGTGACACGCGCGTCGCTCTCGATGCCCGCCAGAGACACAGGGGAACTCTTCTCCGCAGCCTGCGATCGGAACAGAACGGTCTCAATCCCGTCCGCAGCTCTGAATCGAACGCCCAAGATGTCGTCTGTCTCAAGCCGCTCCAGGTCAGAGAGGACGGGACCGCTCTGCTCCTGGAAAGCGTCCATCACGGCCAAGATCCGCTCATTCTTGCGTTTCTCGGTCGTGGTGACCCGAACATGATGGTGTTGCGGGAACGCTTCGGTCACCCGACAGAATCGCTTAGTCTTCAGGGGAAACGGTCGATCATTGCTCTGGCTGTAAGTCAGGTTCTGCGGTGCCAGGTGCTGCACGCGAAGCCGTTCCTCCTGCTGTCTGACCACGAGGGTTGCCTTCGACTCATCCACCTGGACCTCCTGGAACGCGTTGAGGACCCAACTGAACACGGATGGCTCCTGCGCAACAAGTTCGTCGTGCACGACGAACACGCCCGGCCGGATGAACAGCACGGTGCGGTCGAAGGCCCCGAGCTGTTCCGGGTAAGCTGCGGCCGCTGAACCGGTGAACAGACAGTGCGTCGGCGTGTTGAAGAACGCGGTCACCTCGCCTTTGGAGTCGATGCTCTTGGGTTGCCCTTCGCCATTGACCAGAATCGAGTTGTGCGCTTTCGTGCTCACACTCCACTGGCGGTGGTAGGTGTCTCCGCAGTAGGTGTAATACCCCGCATCACAGGCCATGATTTCACCCCCTGCGTGCAGGACGAATCCATTCTGGTCTGCATGTGCATGGCTGTGACTTCCCCAGGGACTCGATCGAAAGAAGATGCGGCTGGACCGATGGTCGTAGAACCGGTCGTAGGCCGCGATCTGACCGACTTCCGGGAAGAGCCGGGCTTGGGCAATGTCGATCGGGGGTTTGGGCTTCAGGTCTGTGCTCGAGGTGTACCGGAAGGGCATATGTGCCGGGTTACAGACCACGGTATCGCTATACCATTTCAGGGCTCGGTTCCCGGTCTTGTGCGCCAGCAGGCCGGCGATGTAGCCGTCCGCACTATTCCCGACCATGGGGTAGAGCAGGGAGTACACGTCGCCCCAGTGATTCCACCAATAGTTCAGGCTCATGCAGTAGAGCCAGAAGTCCCCAGAGTTGCGCATCCGTGCCTTCTTGAACACGTCAATTCCAGTGGCGGAGTCCAAAGCGAGGAGGCCGTCCAGGATGAACTGGAACTTGTGCCCGTAGGTCTGCCCTTCCGAGTACCCACCGTCATTCCCGCCCCAGGCAATGCGATTGACATATTGGCGAATCAGCCAATCACACCACTCAGCCGCACGAAGCGAGTCGGTGGCCACGGCCAGAGCCGTTGTCAGCAGCGCGTGCATACACTGCTGCCCGTGCGAATTCTGGTAGTTGAGATGCAGCTTGAGACGGGTTCGGCACCATCGATAGGCGTTGTCACCATGGTAATCGATGTGGTCGAGCACCTGACGGCGCTCGGACTCACTGAGATGCTCGTAGAGGCGGTCGAACGCCAGGGCCACGCCCTTCAAACCGTACTCGTAGTTGTATACCACCGTGTCATGCTGACCTCTGTCCTCCAAGTGATAGTCCATACGAAACGGTGCGACAAAGAGCAGCCACTTTTTCGCCGCTTCCGCGTACGTGGTATCGCCGCTGATCAGGTATGCGAAGGAAAGGACGTTGGCCCTGCCGGCGTCAGCGTTGAGTTCGCGGCTTCGGTAGCCTTTGGGTACAAACGGCGTTCCGTCCTTCACGTAGAAGACCTGCTTACGAGCGCTCCCGGGATTCTCGGGCATCGGCTGCAAATCAAGCTTGCGTTCGGCCGCACGCAGGTATCCATCCGCCCGGTGACGAAGGTGTCGCCAGGCCTCTCTGGCGGCCCCGGTCCGACGGGCGCGGAACTCCTCCAGCGCATCCGGCGTCACATAGATACGAGGATGTGCCGGCATGCTGGCCAGGATTTGTGGCGTAGGTGGAACCGGCAACAAAACCGACTCTGGAGTGACAACGAAGCTGCGCACCGGTCCTGGTTCGGAGCGATGCCCATCCCTGTCAAGAACGAAGTAGCGCCAGTGCCAGGTGCCATTCGCGAGCGGGGCCGAATGGTTGTAAAACGGCATGTCGACACCATCGACGCGGATGACATCGCGCCCGAAGGTCTCGACCCGGCAGAACTCGACCGTGTACGCAACGGCCTGGCTGTCCGCGCGCCAGATCAGAGACGGCGGATTGGTGATGGCGACCTCTCCATCGGGCGGGGACAGCGGCGGATGTGTGTCCGGTTGCTCGGAGGTATCCACCGGGAAGCTCCACGCGCACCCCAATGAGAGTGACAGTAGCGACCAGCAACCACAGATTCTCGTATACACGATCGGTTCTCCTGGATGGCGGAAGACTCTCCGGGAACGCACCTGCAATAGCACGCCCCGGGCGAACTTGCCAGTGTCAAGCGAGATCATAGGACAAACGACTTCAGAACGACCTTGTGCACACGCTCGCAGGTCATCCGGAACGGTATTACAGTCAAACCATCTCCCGTTCTTTCGTCAGACTGGCAGCAACATCAACTACGAGCAAGGAAGATATGGCGACATGGCAGCCAAGCAGACACCACTGAGCGCCGCGGCGAATGCCGAGATCCTGAGACAGCGTCGCAACAAGGCAGCACAGGAACAGCAATCCTACCGGCAACGAGCATTGAGGATGTTCCCGCACGTGTGCGCAAGCTGCGCCCGGGAGTTCTCCGGCAAGCGCCTCAAAGAGCTGACCGTCCATCACAAAGACTGTGATCACACGAACAACGCTCCCGACGGCAGCAACTGGGAGCTGCTGTGCCTCTACTGTCACGACCACGAGCATGAGAAACACAAGCTGGTGGACTACCACGGAGGGGCACGGCCCGAGGACGATGAGCCGGCCCCGTCGACCTTCTCCCCCTTCGAGGGGTTGGACGACCTCCTCAAGGATTTCCCCGGAACGGACGAGAGCAGCGATGACGTGGACGCGGCAACAAAGTGACGGTGCAATGGCCGTGGACGGCACACGCCGGAGACGCCTCTCGCGCGCGCTCGATCGGAGAGTCTGTACCATGCTCATGACCTGTCTGCCGATCATGCCGCTGTCTCTCGCCGCTGCTGAGCCCGCTCGACTGCATCCGAATGGTGCGCGCATGCAGAGCCCGCTTCCCCCCGTCGGCATACACCCTCGCGTGTACCTCAATGCAGAAGACCTGCCGAAGCACCGGGAACGCTACCACGACACGCGCATGGGACAGGTCATGCAGAAGACGATCAAAGGCATCCGCCGAAACCTGGAGAAGGACCTGCGTGCCTTCGCCGATCTCGATCTGCATACGCCGACCGAGGAGCAATGCGCCGCTTACCTGCGATCCGACGAGGGACGCAACATCCGTTGGGGCTGCCTGAGCCTGGATGCCATCCTGCGCAACGACGCAGAGCTCAGAGCCCTCATGGCCAAGGTCTGGACGAACCACTCCCGCATTCTCCTCGGCTCACGTCAGATGCTCCATGGAACGGTCAAAGGGCGGACCGGACGTGAACTCAACCAGACGTTCAATATCTGGAAGTCGGACAGCTTCGATGTGTCCGTGTCCTGGACGATCGGAGCGGCCGGTTTCGCGGTGGGCTACGACCTGCTGTTCAATGACATGACACCCGAGCAGCGTGAGACGGTCCGCGAGGCGATTGCTGTGAGTACAGCAGGCAGACGCTCCTATGGGATGGGAAAGCCGCGCGGCTTTGCGGCCAGCAACCACTATGGCTACCATGGCGACCTGCTCGTCCTGCTCTCCGCGATAGAGGGAGAACCAGGCTTCGACCAAGCCACCTATGATGCGATTCGTCAGGTGATGGTTGACTACTGGGAAGTCGGCTTCACCCCGGATGGTGCCTGCCACGAGGATCTCTACGGCCCCAATCTGGGACTGCGTGCAGGAATGCGGGCTCTGATGGCGCTGTCACGTCGCGGCTACAACGCCTTCGCCCAACCCAAGTTCAAACGCTTCATCGAATACGTTGCGCAGGAGATTCAACCCACCGCAAACAGTCTGTTCGTCGGTGGTGCGTCGGGTGGCCCGGAACTCCCCTATCCCACGTCCCAGATCATCATCAAGTACATGTTCCCGGAGAACTCAGCCGCCAACTACATCTGGCGCTGGCGAGTTGGCGACACCTACAAACGAGCAATCAAGTGGCAGGGATGGCTCGATTTCGCTCTCTTCGGGATGGACTGGCAAGGCGATCCCTCAGAGCCCAACACGCTGGCTCAGGCCGGACTTCCGCTGACCCGGTTCTACCCTCGCCGCGGGAAAGCGATCATGCGTTCCGACTGGACTCCCGGGGCTCTCTACACTCACGTAGACGCCCGACCGGACGCCTTCCTAATCGGGCATGACACCGTGAGCCGCGGGACCTTCCACCTTGATGCTCTCGGGCGTAACTGGGCCAGGAACGGGATCTTCCACCATTTCCGGGAGAGCACGGATTTCAGTCTCGTGCACATCGACGGCAGAGCTCAAGCGTGGAAGGCCCCAAGCGTGCGTTTCCTTCAGTGGATGCACAACGGTACACATACGCAGACGTCCGCGGACCTGAAATACGCCTATGACTGGCAATGGAGTCCACCGTGGCCTGGCAAGTCGAAGACGTTCCCGCCCCCATGGGAACACGAAACGGCGGACCCGCGGGACCTGGGCTGGCCCGATCCGACGGACTGGCTGCCCACACAACTCTACGGAAGCATGACCGGGTACGGCGAAGGGAACTACCTGTGGAAACGCCCCTACAACCCGGTGCGGAAGGCCTGCAGATCAGCCCTTCTGGTTCGCGGATGCTACCCATTCCTGGTTGTCGCCGACGATATTCGCAAAGACGATGTCGAACACCGCTATGAATGGTATATGGCCCTCGCAACCGATCTTGTTCTGCAAGCAGGGGGTGGTCGGGATGTCATTCTCGCGGAGCAACACGGCGATCGGCGGCTCCTCGTCCGCGCGCTGAGGGCCGCGGGGGACGAGTTCTCTGCGACGCTCGACGAGTACGTCGCCGCCACCGACAAACGGACCGGAGAGGACATCCCGGGCAAGCGCCTGATCATCGGCACGGATACAGTGGAGCCCCGTTTCTGCATCCTGCTGTACCCGTTCACCGCAGACGAGACCCTCCCGGAAACGCAGTGGAGCGCGCGAGGAGACGCCCTGACGGTAACGACTCCGGGAAGCAGAACCGGGATCACGCTCAATACTCCGCCCAGCGGGGCCACTCACTTCCGTGTCGACATCGTCACGGACGACGCTCACGAGATTGCTCCGGCCAGGGCGCGACACACCGTTGGGGATGCGGCTTCCCGTGGCCGGCCGTAGCTCACGGAGCGTAGGCAAGTTACGACCTCGGATGTGAGTGACAGAACAGCTGGCGAAGGCCAGGGGTCGTGTGACTCTTCAGCGCATCTGAGCCAAGGACAATCGCGGGATGGCACCCGCTCCCACATTGGTCAGAGCGTCCTTGACGAGACCGTCTCCAACGTGTGAGGAGCTGCCACACTCCGATGGATTCGCCACCAGGCCAAGTTACTCGCTCTGACACACCTGGCGCACCGGCGCCAGCAGCACCAGCTCATGCGCATTCTCCGACTGTTCGTCAGAGCCGCGACTTACGCATGCGCGACTTACGGGAGCGGTCTTCCCCGCCTCACTACTCCCCGAGGCGTCTCGCCAGGAGTTCACGTTTCACCTCGAGTCCCAGCCCGTCATTGAACACGATCGGGGCACACCCCCACCTGATCAGTTGATCGAGGCGCTCCTGAGTTGTCGCCCCGTACCTCCTCTTGATCGTCACGTTCGTCTCACTGCCGGGAACGACGTACTTGGCGAACGTGCACGATCAGCCCATCGGCCTACTCATCGCCCCCTTCGTCGACCGGCAGATCGACATGGAACCGAGTGTACTCACCCTCCCGGCTCTCCACCGACATCATTCCACCGTGGTCCTGAACGATGCCGTAGCTGATGGACAGCCCCAAGCCGGTCCCGCGATCCGGACGCTTGGTCGTGAAGAACGGGTCGAAGATACGCTCCTGGACCGCCGCACCAATGCCCGCTCCATGGTCTTCCACCGTCAACCTCAGCCACCGCCTCCCTGATATCACAATCTCGCAGCCTGTCACCTGGATTCGCTTGTCATCATCATGCCCCGGATATCGTTCGTTCAGAGCATCCCTGGCATTCGTGAGTAGATTCAGTATGACCTGCTGGATCTGCTGCCCACGGCAGTGGATCTGCGGCAACTCTTCAGGGACATCCAGATCGAGCGCTATACGGTCATGCCGCATGATGGTTCGGGTCAAAGAAAGGGTGGCTGCCACGATGTTACAGAGCCGCGCGTCCCGCTTCCCCGTCCCTTCGGGCCGGGAGAACCGCAGCAGGTTCCGCACAAGATCGGCAACCCGTTCGGCTTCCTGCCCTATTTCGTGAGCGAACCCGTGGACCCGCTGGTTACTGCCCTCAAGGCTGTCCTGGATCAGTTGAGCATAGTTCATGATCCCGTTAATGGGATTGTTGATCTCGTGGGCAACGCCCCCGGCCAGTGTCCCAATGGATTCCAGCTTCTGGGCCTGCAGCAATTGGGCCTGCAATTCCTCGCGTTCGGTAACATCACGGAAGATCGCGAGGTGGTATTGAGCCCCGTCCACCTCAACAAGCCGCAGACTGCCGTCAATCGGGAACGTGGTCCCATCCTGTCGTTGGTGGGCGCTCCGAAAAACCGCCCCATCCTCAACTTCAGCCTGCTTCAGGGCGAAGGACAGCGTCTCCTCCTCCGCCGGGGCACTCAGATCGGGCAGCCGCATGCGCAGCAACTCCTCCAGGGGGACTCCATAGCTCTCCACCGCCCGATCATTGGCCTCTACAATCCGCAGATCCTGATCCGTCAGGAGGATGACCTCGTGGGCGCCCTTCATCAACTGCCGAATCCTCTCGGCCAGGACGAGCCGCTCCCGCTCGCCGGCGAGCATGTCCCGCAGCGACTCCGCTTCACGGCGACGCCAGACCAAGGCCACCCCCAGAAAGGCGACCACCGCAAGCAGTCCCATCCCGATCCAGACGTACCGGGCTTGCCGGAGCAACGGGGCATACACTTCGTCCAAATCAATCTTGGCGACCAGGAACCATGTCGTTCCCGGAATCGGTCGGGCTGCGACCAAAACAGGCACGCCGCGGTAGTCCAAGCCATCCGAGATGCCCTCCTGCCCCAACGCGATCTTCACGGCCGCCCTGTCCGTCGACGTGAGGGGCACACGGAGAGCCATCGCCGCGCCGGCTCGATGGCGGACATCGCTCAAGTAAAGGCAATCCCCCCCATCACGCTGCACCAGGAACGTCTCGGCAGACGCGCTGGGAGTAGGCCAGGAGCGCAGGAGCGGGAAGAGAAAATCCGCTGCGTTGACCTGGAAGATAAGCATGGCGTCCGTTCGCTGTTCCGTCGACGGCGGGGCTCCGGCCGGCGGGACACGGTACTTCTTCCCCTCGCGCCGCGTCACGAAGGGAATCAGGAGATCCATGTGAATCGCCCCACCGTCCGGCGGTCGGTGCAGATCCGAAAGGACGGCATAGCGCCGCTCCACGGCTTTGCCCGCCAAATGACGGGTCCGCTCGCACAACTGGGCAGAAGCGTCCTCAGGATGCACAAGCCGCATGTGCAGCTGAGAATCCAGCAGCAACGCACGAGTGTAGGGTTCACCAGCCATGAAGGGATCCAGCCAGCCGGTGAACATCCTCCGAGTCGTTGCCGACTTGAGGCGGGTCAGCGTGTCGATAGCCCGACGCGCCACGTAGGGAGTGTGGTGTACCAAGGCCGCATCCGCCCGACGCTCCATCAACCAACGGTCGATCTGGCTGGCCTTCAGGTCAGTGACCGCCGTTAGTGTGTCCAGGGCTTCCTGCCGGGCCAACGGGTTCAACTGATGCAGATAGTGTGAACCAAGCCCCCAGATCGCCGCGAGACTGGCCGCAAACAGCCCCAGAAGAACCACCCCCAGCCGCCGAGATAGGCGCGAGCCCTTCTTCGTCGAATGCTGGGACGCTGCGGCATGCTCGTCCGCGGCAGGCTGTGGTCGGTCTTCTTGCGTCATTTCCCCGTCCATGTTGATCGGGAAAGCATACGCTGTCCCACGCTCCCTTACCAGTCCCCCCGCAGAGCTCAGCGGAACGGCAAAGCGAGACGCCCCTCCCCGGGGTCTCTGGCCTGTACGGCGGGTGGCCCCCAATCGCCATCTTCGCGGTTGCCGCCGGGAGGCGTACGACGTACTCTCGGGCCGCGAAGGCGGGCGTTCGACTGAACAACCCCGTGAGCTCAAGACGGTGAACTCCCGTCCCCACTGCGGCCTGGTCCCACACACAACACAGCCCCCACCGTGTTCACGGAGGGGGCTGTACTCAGAACCCGGACGTTTAGTATCAGCTCAATGAGACGCCCGTCAGAAAGACGCCTTCATGCCAACCTTGTACGTACGACCGGGGGCCGGGTAGTAGCTGCTGCCGAAGCCGTAGTTGAAGGCAAGGGCGGCGTAGTCTTCCTCGAAGAGGTTGTCGATCGCACCAAATATCTCCCATGTCGTCTTGCCGACCTCAAGCCCATACGCCAGGCCAAGATCAACCACCACGTAGTCATCCATGCGCGGCAGGCCGTTCGCGATATCTCCACCTTCGTTCATTCTGGACGTGTAGTTGGCGGCCAGGTTCATTCGAAGGTCTTCGAGCAGGCGAAACTCGATCCCACCACCAAGCTTGTGTTTGGGGACGAGAGGAATCTCATTGCCGTCGTTCGGCCCATCCGAAAACTCCACATCCTGTAGCGTGTAGTTGGCGTAGAGAGACACAGAAGAGGAGGGATTGGCCCGGAGAGAAAGCTCGACGCCTTGGTGGACAGTCTCGTCCAGGTTTGAGTTGAAGGACACGCTCAAGAAGTCATCGGTGATCTCGTCCTGCATCTCCATACGAAACACAGTTGCGGTAAGAGTGACATCGCCGGAGATCTGCTGCTCGACCCCGAACTCGTAGCTGTCGCCGGTCTCGGGCACCAGGTCCTTGTTGAACCCCGGGACCCCAAATCCACTGTAGGCGATCTGCTCATCGGTGGTAGGGAGGCGATAGAAACGCTCATACCTGGCAAAGAGCTTAGTCTCCTCGGTGGCGTTCCAGGTAAGCCCGAACTGGTAGGCCTCTTCGCGATGGCTGTCATCATCGTCCGCTGTCACAGCGCCCGCCGCGTTCTCCTGCTCAACAGAATGCGTGCTCTTGACAAGGCGAACGCCTGCGGAAAGGGTCAGCGCATCGCTCAAGTGCAGAGCATCGTTCACGTACATGGCGAGAGTATCCTTGCTGACATCAGCTCCACCGGTGTAGACAGCGCGAGGAGCGTCGGCATAGCGCTCGATATCGACAGCGTCGAGAATCACATCCACCCCAAGCGTAAGGCGGTTGGCAAGCTCACGGACCGGTTTCGTGATGATGAGACGAGGAGAAGTGGACAGCGTCTCAATACGCAAGTCGCTGTAGCTTGGGGTAAAGAAGGAAGGTTGGTCGGTCTCAATCTCTTTGCTGGAATACCCCAGATCAAGAATGAACTCGACATCTTCAGACAACCTGGCCGTAAGGGTCGGATAGACAGAGAAGTAGTCGGCAACGGCCTCATCGGCAAGATTGTTGGCGGCTCTGGGATCGGCCTCATACTGGGCCTTGTTCAGCGAGCCGGGCATTTCGTAATCAGTCTGCAGGAAGCTCATGCTGACATCCAAACGAAGATCGTCGCTTAGGTCATAGCCGAGAGACAAGTCAGCGCCCTCCGTGCGAGTGCCGGTTCGATCCCGCCAACCCGCAGTCTCTGCACGCTCCAAAGACAGGGCATAGTCAACGTCCCCAAGGCTACCGACAGTGCTCAGTGCCTGGCGATTCATGTCGTTGCTTCCACCCTCAACAACCACTTCACCGGTCGGATCCTCAGCCCCCTTCTTGGTGATGATGTTGATCACTCCACCAACAGCGTGGTCACCGTAGACGGCGCCGCTCGGGCCGTGGATGATCTCGATGCGTTCCACATTCGCCAGCGGAATTTGACTCCAGTTGATGCTGCGTTGGTCGGGACGGTTCAGCTTGCGTCCATCACGGAGAACGAGTACACGAGTATGACTTCTGACCCCGAAACCACGGATGTCGATGGCGGCTTCCTGGTTGCCGGAGAAGCTGCGGAAGTGGAGACCGGCGACTCGTTTGAGGACGCTGACAACATCGCTGTAATTGCCTTTGGCGATATCCTCGGAGCTGATCACCGTCACGTTGGCGGAGATATCTCGCGCGGCCACTTGGCTGCGAGTTGCCGTCACAACCATATCGCGCAGCTGTTGCGGGTCCTCATCGGCGTGAGCGGCAGCAGAAGCCAAGCCCGTTAAGAGTGCGGTCACCAGAAGTCCTGCTCTGCGAATGTTCATTGCCTCGTCCTTGCCATTTTCTACCGTGTCAGCTCTGTGTACTCCGGCCGGATGAGCATCTGCTCAGGACAAAAAAAACCGGCCACTCCTTCTCTCGCGAAGAAATGGCCGAGTCCGCATCGATGCCCCGGCGTGGCCGTGGCGGCGTCTGGTCCGACTGTCCCTTGCGCGAAGACGTCGTATGGCAGGGTGTCCTGACTTGCGGGTCATCTCCTACTACCCGAGCCTTCCCACGGTTTCCCGCAGTGGCTGTTCGGGGTTCGTGCCCGCTTACAGTGGCGCGACCGTTCCGGACTCTCACCGGATTCCCCTGGCTTCCTAAAGAAGCGCATGTTGAAACTGGAGCAAGAATGTCAGTCGTGTCAGAAGGGTTGTCAAGCCAGGGAAGCAAAGAAAGGTGACCCCTCAGTTACGGGGGGAGCCCAATCCTGATCGCACTCTTGATCCGGCTCTTGATCCGTTTTTGCGTTCTTATGGGCATGGATCAAGAGCCCAACCAGGAGGAGAAACCGCAAAGCGCCGCGAGACTGATTGCCCGTACCCCGGCCCGGCGATTGCAGACCGTGGGAGTTGTGCTTCAGTAGGCAGGACCATTCGAAAGGTAAACAACTCGTCCGCAGGGCTGTCGGTCCCCGCGCCAGTTCCAGAAGCAGGCGGCCCATGACAAGAGGGAGTCGAGCATGCATCGCGTTGGTATTGTGTCCTACAGCTTCGAGTATTCTCTGGGAATCTTCGGCTATCAGGATCGACCGGGAGACAGGTTCGATGTCTTGACGCTCCTCGACAAGATCCGCGAAGCAGGCGGAGACACGGCCCAGCTGCCCGACTTTATGTTCCGCTCGTTGAGCGACGAGGAACTGAAAGACGTGCAACGGAGAGCCGCGGATCTGGATGTGGCCCTCGAACTCCTGGGCGGAGTGGCTTGGAATCAAGGCATCGAAGCCGCCATGCACCGTGCCCGAGCCATCGGTTCCAGCGTCGTCGGGTGCACGTTCGGCATTCTCACTCGCCCAAACACGATCTCGACACTGAGCGACTGGGACGACTACCTGGCAAGATGCCGTGCGCGCTACGCAGAGCTGCTCGAAACAGCCGCAGCACTGGACCTCAAGCTCGGTATCGAAAACCACCTCGACTTCACGGTCGAAGAGCTGCGCGACATCGTCCGGGACGCCGACTCGCCGCATGCCGGCATCCTCTTTGACATCGGCAACACACTGGGCACACTGGATTGCCCGACCGAGGCGGCTGATCTCCTGGGTGTCCCTTCCTCCACTCCTCCGGGAGAATCTCAGGTCGGCGTGTCAGCGTTCACGGTGATGGGCTATGTTTCCGGCCGTGTCGTTCGTGAGACGTTGACGTTGAGATTGTCCTGAGGAGGAAAAGGGACGGCTTCC
>JABHEG010000188.1 GCA_018676675.1 Lentisphaerota bacterium | reverse complement strand
TTGCGGTCACTCCTTACTTGCTGGCTTGCACTGTTCGGCGCCCACCTGAGACACTGCCAATATAGCGCTAACCGCCTGCGCCGCAACAGGTGCCATGGCATTCTGCCCGCTTAAGTTGACGGCATTGCCCCGGGGGGGGCACCGACAGCCTCGCGATGGCGTCACGCGTTGTTTCGTGGCGCCTTACAGGCAAAACGTCTCCCAACCCTTCAGCGACAATATGACATGAGCGAAGAGAGACGCAAGGACAGAACGCCCGTGACTGCGTACCCGTGAGGGCTGACATAGCCGGTTGCCCTCTCGTTGCTGAAGGCGGCCTGCAGCCAAGCACGCGGCGCCCCGAGAACATCCTCCCCGATCTGCAATCCCATTCGCCGCGCGAACCTTGTCTTGAGCTCCGGCGAGCCCTCCGGTGTCGTCTGCCAGCCTGACTGAGGTGCTGTGTTGCCAACTCCTTTGAGCAGGAAAACGACAGAGAACCGTGCTATATTATCCGGTTCTGTCATGTTCTGACGCTTCTTCCAGTAAGGTAATGAGGACCCCAATGCCACGCGAGTTCCCCCTGAATCGAGTACGAAATATCGGCATCATGGCGCACATTGATGCCGGCAAGACGACGGTCACTGAGCGAATTCTCTTCTACACCGGACGGTCACACAAGCTTGGTGAAGTGCATGATGGCCAGGCAACGATGGACTGGATGGCTCAGGAGCAGGAGCGTGGCATCACGATCACCAGTGCTGCGACAACGTGTTCCTGGAGGGACCATCAGATCAACGTGATCGACACCCCCGGTCATGTGGATTTCACGGTCGAGGTCGAACGCAGTCTGCGCGTTCTGGACGGAGTGGTCGGGTTGTTCTGCGCGGTTGGGGGAGTGGAGCCTCAGTCAGAGACGGTTTGGCGCCAGGCCGAAAAGTACTCGGTTCCCCGAATCGGTTTTGTGAACAAGATGGATCGTGAGGGGGCGGACTTCTACGGTGTTATTGAGCAGATCCAGAAGCATCTTGGGGCCAACGCGGTTCCGTTGACTTTGCCCATCGGTGGAGGTGCTGAGTTCGACGGCATCATCGATCTGGTGAAGAATGTTGCCGTCTACTATGACAACGACGATCAGGGGGCGAGCTTCCGGGAAGAGGCGCTCACTGCAGAGCAGGAAGTCGTCGCTGACGAGTGGAGGCGCAACCTTCTGGAAAAGACGGCCGAGGTCGATGAGCACTTGCTTGAGAAGTTCTGTGCTGACGAGGAAGTTACGCCTGACGAGGTGCGAAGTGTGATTCGACGCGCTACGCATGAACACCTGATTTGTCCTGTGCTGTGCGGCAGTGCCTTCAAGAACAAAGGGGTTCAGCGTCTGTTGGACGCCGTGATTGATTACCTCCCCAGCCCCGTGGATGTTCCTCCGATCATCGGCGCTTGCCTCGAGGGCCAGCCGATTGAGCGCACCCCCAAAGACGAGGGGCGTTTTGCGGCACTTGCGTTCAAGGTTGTCAGCGACAAGCATGTTGGGAAACTCATCTATGTGCGGGTGTATTCAGGCGCGCTCAATGCGGGGAGTTACGTGCTGAACTCGAGTCAGGGCAAGCGCCAACGAGTGGGCCGGTTGTTCAAGATGCACGCCAACCGGCAGGAGATGGTTGACGCCCTGTATACCGGTGAGATTGGCGCGGTCGTTGGACTGTCCGACACGGTCACCGGCGACACCATCTGCTGTGAAGACAACCCGATTGTCCTTGAGGCCATTGAGTTCCCGTCTCCCGTGATCAGTGTGTCCGCCCATCCCGAAGACCGGAAGGCGCGTGACAAACTGCAAATCGCCCTCGCGAAATTGGCCGAGGAGGACCCCACGTTTGTCGTCAGTTCTGACCCTGAGACCGACGACACGATCATTTCGGGAATGGGGGAGCTTCATCTGGAAATCATCCTGGACCGCCTGGCGAGGGAGTTTGGCGTTGTCGTCGAGTCAGGCAAGCCGCAGGTCGCCTACCGCGAGACGTTGACAACCACGATCGATGTGAACGAACGTTTCCGGAAGCAGACAGGTGGGCATGGGCAATACGCGCATGTCATCTTCAAGATTGAGCCCCTTGATCCCGGACAAGGTTTTGAGTTTGAGAACGAGGTCAAGGGTGGGAACATCCCACGTGAGTACATCCCCTCCATCGAGAAGGGGATCATTGGCACAATGAAAGAGGGCGTTTGGGCCGGGTACCCGGTTGTCGACGTTCGCGTCACACTGGTCGATGGCTCTCACCACGATGTTGACAGTTCGGAGATGGCATTTCGCACCTGTGCGTCGATGGCGTTCAAACGGGGATTCATGAAGGGAAATCCGGAGCTTCTGGAGCCTGTCATGCGTCTCAGTGTCACCACGCCGGAGGAGCATTCGGGAAGCGTGGCGGGGAATATCTGTTCGAAGCGCGGCAGGATTCTCGGTATGGATATCCAGGGCAACGCGCAGATCGTCAAGGCGCTCTGCCCGTTGGCCAACCTGTTCGGTTACTCGACTGAACTGCGGAACATGACCCAGGGCCGAGCCAACTTCACCATGCATTTCGAGCATTACGAAGCAATGCCGTTCGCGATTGCGGAAGAAGTGATCGAGAACAAACGCAAGCGTCAGGCTGAACGAGGCTGAGCGTCGGCGCGCTTTTCCTGTTCGGATTCGAGTGTCGAGACGCTCTTTTCTGTGGGCCCCGCTTAGATGCGGGGCCCACTCTTGTCTAGGAAGGGCGAGTTGTTGTGGGTGGCGGGGCCGTCTGAGGGCAGGCCTGATCCGCTGTGCTCAAGCAGCGTCCCGATTGAATCGTGCCCTGCCCATGGCTATGTTGCGTATTCCCTGCTTGGTCGGGTGATCCCCTGACCACGTGTTGAGATGTACCCCGGAGATTGGGAAGCACCAGATGAGACTTTCTCAGTTAGTTGGACAGCGTCTGAAAGACGCGCCCAGAGATGCCCAGACGGCCAGCCACATTTTCCTGATTCGCGGTGGCTACTGTCGACCGGTGTCCACGGGAATCTACTCGCTGCTTCCTTTGGGGAAGCGCATTACCCGGAAGATCGAGGCGATCATTCGGGAGGAAATGGACCGAATTGACGGGCAGGAGGTCCTGATGCCCGTAGTTCTCCCGGAAGAACTCTGGGAGGAGAGCGGCCGAGCCGGATCGGTTGGCCCGGAGTTGCTGCGATTCCAGGATCGCAATGGCAAGCCTATGTTGCTTGGGATGACCCATGAGGAGGCGGTCGTCCACCTCACCCGAACCGAGGTGACATCCTACAAGCAACTCCCATGCATGCTGTACCAGATCCAGACGAAATACCGTGACGAAGCGCGGCCACGCGCGGGATTGATCCGAGTTCGTGAGTTCACGATGAAAGATGCATACTCGTTTCACGTCGACCAGGAGTGCCTGGAGGCCTACTATGACCGGGCCCATGAGGCATATGTGCGGATCTTCGAGCGGGTCGGATTGGGCAATTGTGTTTCGATCGAGTCGGACACCGGCATGATGGGAGGCGCCGTCTCGCATGAGTTCATGGCCGTCGCCGACTGCGGGGAAGACACGATCTTTATGTCCCCGAACCGGGAGTACAAAGCCAATCGCGAGATTGCTGTCTCAAAGGTTGCGTGTTGTCAGGACGCTCCCCTGCCGCTTGAGAAGGTCCATACACCTGGTCAGACAACCATCGAGGAGGTCGCCGGATTTCTTGACCTGGCCCCAGACCAGACCGGGAAAGCGGTTTTCTATACTGCCCCGGACGGGAATCTGGTCTTCGTGATGATCCGTGGAGACATCGAGGTCAACGAAACAAAGCTCCGAAATTTTCTTGGCGTTTCTGAACTTGTCTTTGCCAATGATGAGGAGATTCGCGCGATTGGGGCTGAGCCCGGCTATGCGTCGATTCTGGACATTGACGCGGAGAAGGTCCGTGTGGTTGTCGATCCATCGGCGGCCGAATCGAGCAACTTGGTTGTTGGGGCCAACGAAGCGGACTACCACTTCAAGAACTTCAACTTTGCACGTGATGCGGCGTGTGGCGAGGTCGTGGACATCGCCACAGTGCGCGCCGGCGACCCATGCCCCGTCACGGGGGAACCGCTCGACATGTGTCGGGGCATCGAGGTAGGCAATATCTTCCAGCTTGGGACCAAGTACTCCGGCGCCATGGGATGCAATTACCTGGACAAGAATGGGAAGTCTCAGTCAATGGTCATGGGGTGTTACGGAATCGGTGTTGGGCGAACGATGGCTGCGGTTGTGGAGCAGTCTCACGATGATTACGGGCCCGTCTGGCCTATGTCCATTGCCCCCTATCATGTCCATATCTGCTCCTTGAACCCGAAGAAAGAGGGGGTTGCAGAGACTGCTGACGGGCTCTATCGGGAGCTCCAAGCGCGCGGAATAGAGGTCCTCTACGATGATCGCGGCGAGAAGGCTGGGTTCGCCTTCAACGATGCCGACCTGATTGGCATCCCTTTGCGTCTGATCGTTTCGCCCAAGACGGTGGCGGCCGGGCAGGTCGAATTCAAGCGGCGTGACAGCCGTGACCGTGAGCTCATTGACCGTGAGGCGGTGGTGGATATGATCGCTGATCTGGTTAGGCAGGGCTAGCCCTGTTCCCTCCCCCGATGGTGAGTAGTCAACCCCTGTAAGCCGTGGCATAGTATGTGGCTGCGGGCTTCCCGGGAGGCCCTTGTCTGCGAGAGTGGCGGAATTGGCAGACGCGTCAGATTTAGGATCTGGTACCGAAAGGTGTGGGGGTTCGAGTCCCCCCTCTCGCACCACTTTCCATTGAGGAGCACGGGTGTGCCAGTCGCCGATGCACGCAATGGCGTTAGGACCCATGTTGCCGGGGCGTTCCGTCGGTTACGTGGGTACTACGTGGTTCTTGCTTTTGGTGCATGGGGACTCGGGCTTTGGGGGGCCTGTTGGGGACACTATGTTCTGCGGCGCGCCGGCGGCGGCAGCGTTGTCCGGGCGTCTTTTGTCTGGCTCACCTTTCTTGTGATTACGGCCATTGACCTTGCCTGGTTTGCGTGGGCTTCCCGGGCTGAACGGTGTTTGAAGCTGCTGAGAGCCAGCCTGATCGCGGAGTTCCCTGCCGAACGGAAAGATCTGGATGCGTGGTTTTCGCCCCGGTTCGTTGGGGCGGGGGGAGCCACCGTCCGTTTCCTGCTCGAGAAACGACTTGCTGAAGGGCTGCCGGACCGTTGGCGTCCACGGCTGTTGACGGGGCCCTTGCATGCACTTGCGGTGATGAGTGTGCTGGGTGTTGTCGCGGTTACTCCCCTCTGGCTTCTTCCATCCTGCTCGTTCAACACGACCCGGGACTACATCGACGCCTTCGTTCCGTTCGCGTCGGTCGCGCCCCTTCAAGTCACTGAGTTTGAACCCTATGGCGGATGGGTCAGCGAAGGTGTTTCCACACGGGTTCGGCTTGTCTTTCAGCGCGACGTAGAGGGCGCTGTTCGGCTACGTGTCGTTCCGCATCGGTTGGCCCCGTTCGAGGTCTCCCTCACCGGTGAGACGAAGCGCGAATTCACCGGAGACATCCCGCCACAGGATGGCGATTTCACGGTCGTTCTTCTCGCCGAGCGTCTGAGTGGCGAGTCGATCGCGTTTCGTGTCTATCCTCTGGATATGTTGACCCTTGCAGGCGTGGATGCGGTTAGCCCGAGTGGTCGCCCCCGTGGGCGTTTCGGGGCAGAGGCGTTTCCGGTGCAACTCCTGGCTGGCACTGAGGTCACATTCCGCTTACGCCGTGCCCCCGGTCCGCTCCAGGAGGTCGGTCTGGGGGGAGCCGTCCACGGTGATGTTCCTCTCGCTCTGCATGGGAGAGGCCAAGTCTACACCGGCAGTGTTGCTTTGCGGGATCACGATCGGTTCCAGCTCTTTTGGTTGATGCCCGATGGGTCAATCCAAGAAGGGGCGAGTTACGATATCAGCGTTGTGGCTGACCCGGAAGCCGCTGTCGATTTGACCGAGCCTCGAGATGGCGAGAGGCTGGCCCTGGAGCGGATAGCGGTTCGAGCAACTGCCATTGATCCCGGGGGGCTTCTGCGGGGATCGGTTCACTGGACGGACTACGTGGGGCTCGACCGTTCTGCCCCGTTGTCCGTGGACCAAGGAGGAGCGGACGGCGTCTTCAAACTCGTCCATACTCTGGGACCTACGGAGCTGCGAGGGCGTCAGGGACGGGTGATCGGGCTCCGCATCTCTGTCGTTCAGGACGATGCAGAGGAGAGCGCGATTCACTCGGGGTTGGTCCAGGTGGTTCTGCCGCCGTCCAGAGGAGATGAACGGGTCAGGCAGGAGGCGGAAGAGCTGTGGCAGATCGTCCATCGTGAGGCGCTGGGTGGGAGCGTTCCTCCTGAGCCTGGAAGGGCTGCGGAGGAGATGCTAGCACGTGCTCAGGAGATGGCCGAGACGGCTGCGGAGGATGGAGGAGAGGAAGTTGGCGATAACGCTGTGGATGCTGAGCTCGTTGCGGCTGAATCCTCGCAGGGAGATATCCCGGAAGGGCCTGGTGAAGGGAGTGATACGGAAGCGCAAGCTCCCGAACAGGGCCAATCCGGCGAGCAGGGCCAATCCGGCGAGCAGGGCCAATCCGGCGAGCAGGGTCAGTCCGGCGAGCAGGGCCAATCCGGCGAGCAGGGCCAGTCCGGCGAGCAGGGTCAGTCCGGCGAGCAGGGCCAGTCCGGCGAGCAGGGTCAGTCCGGCGAGCAGGGTCAGTCCGGCGAGCAGGGTCAGTCCGGCGAGCAGGGTCAGTCCGGCGAGCAGGGTCAGTCCGGCGAGCAGGGTCAGTCCGGCG
>JABHEG010000296.1 GCA_018676675.1 Lentisphaerota bacterium | reverse complement strand
TTGCGGTCACTCCTTACTTGCTGGCTTGCACTGTTCGGCGCCCACCTGAGACACTGCCAATATAGCGCTAACCGCCTGCGCCGCAACAGGTGCCATGGCATTCTGCCCGCTTAAGTTGACGGCATTGCCCCGGGGGGGGCAGGGCAGATGGATGGAAGCGGCTGGTCCCTGTACAGGTCCAGGTAGGTCTGCGGGATGTAGTAAGGCGGGTGCGGTCCCACCCAGCTTGCGAAGATAAAGAAGGGGCGATCCCGCTCTTCCCGCATGAGTTCGATCGTCTTGTGAGCGATCCAGGCTGAGCCGTGGTGCTCTTCGGGGACACGTGCAGCCTGCGGGGTGTGGTAGAACAGTGGGCGGACACCATGCTGACACCGTATGTCGGGGCAGCCGGCGTCCTCAAGGTACTGCACGTAAGCGTCATCCTCTCGACAGTCCGGCAGTTCCTCCATCAGGAACATGTGAGCGAAACCATGGTGTTCTCGTGGTGGGTTGAAGTGCATTTTGCCGACGGCCATCGTTTGGTAGCCAGATTCAGTCAGGAGACGTGGGATCGTGGCCAGTTGACGATCGGCGATGAATGCCTGGGAGTTGTGGTAGTAACCATGGTGCCTGGCACTCACGCCGGTGATCAGGTCATGGCGTGCCGGCATGCAGACGGGATTGGAGCTGTAGGCCCGTCTGAAGGAGCATCCCATGTTCACCAGACGGTCCAGGTTGGGGGTGTGCATGTGTGAGGCCCCCAGGGCGGCGATGGTGTCGAACCGCTGTTGGTCTGTGTGAAGCAAGAGGATGTTCGGTCTCTGGTTGCCCATCGCGATACTCCATACTTGTGACGATTGATGTGCTTACGCTCGGGGATGAAACTGCCGATGGATTTCAGCCAGTCTGTCCCGGTCAACGTGGGTGTAGATCTGCGTTGTTGCGATATCCGCGTGCCCCAACATCTCCTGGATGACCCGGAGATCGGCTCCGCCGGCCAAAAGGTGGCTGGCAAAGGAGTGGCGCAGGATGTGCGGGTAGACGTTCTTGGTGATACCTGCCCGTGCGGCGCCTTCTTTAACGATGGTCCAGATTCGGGCCCTGGTCAACGGCCGCCCGTTGATCGACAGAAAGACGTTGACGGCCTCCTGACTCTTGTCGAGAGCCGGGCGAACTGTATTGACATAGGCGGTAAGGGCGCGTTGGGCAGGACGTCCGACGGGGACGATGCGCTCCTTGTCGCCTTTCCCGATGACTCGAACGAATCCATCCTCGAGCTTCAAGCCACTCAGGCGCAGGTCGGCCACTTCGCTCACGCGGAGCCCGGATGCGTAGAAGACCTCAAGAATGCAGCGGTTACGTTGTTCCAGGGGGTCTTTGCCACGGAACGCGGCCAGGAGCCTCTTTATCTCGTCTTCAGTCAGCATATCAGGCAGAACGCGCCACAGTCTCGGCCCCTCCATGACATCGGTCACATCGCGTTCGAGGACACGTTCCTGCAACAGGTAGCGGAAAAAGACCTTGATGGCCACCAGGCGTCGGGCGAGGGTGGCGGTCGCCAATCCGTTGGCCAGGCCTTGCTCCAGGAAATCCAGGATGTCTTCCCGCGTGACATCTTTGGGGTCATTGATGCCTTGATGCTCCATTTCCCCAGCGAATTCACGGAGGTCTCCAAAGTAGGCTTTGACCGAGTTTTTCGCCAAGCCACGCTCGAGTGAAGCGAAGCCTATGAAGAGGTCGAGGTAGTCGTACATTCCTTTTTCGGCCTCCAGCCGATTGCCGGCCATGCTCTACGGGCTCAGGGCTTTCGCGGGGCTGGTGTTGCAGCGGGGAACAGGAGTTCAAGAGCCATCAGCGTCGCATGGAGTTGGTGTTGCACGACATCAATGCGAATGATCCCGGAGTCCTTGCTCGACATGATTCCCCCAATGGCAATCACCGGAACCGGAGTCTTGACCAGGAAGGGGTTCTTATCTGCCTTCGGCCCTCCGGCCTGCCAGGTGATCAAGCGAGACAGGATACTCTCCGCCGCGTGGTGCAATTTTGCCATCGCGTCTCGGTCGCCGCGCGCTTTCGCCACCCGGTAGGCTCCGAGCAGTCCCTCCACAGCGTACGCCGTATTTCCCCGGCGGAGCTGGACGCGATGCTGGTGGATGACCCACCAGGCCAGGGCCATTGCCGCATCGCCGATGGCATCGGCATCTTTCCAGCCCGCTTCGACATACTCCGCAAAGGCCATGCATCCCCATTGGAAGAACCCTTTGGTCGCGTCCGACCCAGGATCGTCTTCCCAGGCTCCGACCGTGTAGCGTTCCGCCAATCTTGGGGCGAACGCTTCTATCTTGGGGATCAAGTCGTTGCGGTTGGCATATCTGGCTGCACGGCAGTAGGCAAGCAGGGCTTCCCCGTCGTAGTAGGGACTTGCCGCCATTTCTTTCTCGTTCAGCTCGAACAGGTAGTCGGAGCACCACGACCCATTCCCCATCTCGACTCCCTCCAGATAGTTCAGATACTGGGTCAACCAGCTGTCATAGAATCCCCAGTTTATGGAGTCGCGCAGGAACGGCTTGGACCGCATGAAGTCGACGAGACTGAGGCAGTTCAGTGCCACCATCCCTGTCTTGATCGTCTTGCTGCCCGGGTAGACGGGGGCCGTCGTTCCAGACGGAAGGGCCCGACTGAGTTGGAAGAAGAAGTCGAGTCCGAGGATAGCCCCTCGGCAAGCTTCTGCACTGGGTCGCATCCGGCTCAGGGATGCAATCGCCCACAGGGCACCCGCTTGCCGCACGGCACTGTCGTCTCCGGAATATGTCTTCAGGACCATGTCGAGTTGGTAGGCGAAACTACCTGCAGGCGTCTGGTGGTTAAGCATGTAGGTCTGGGCTGCCTCCGCAGACGCGATTAGGTCCTCGCGCTTGAGGGGAACAAACGGTTGGCGTTGCAGCCAGTTGTACTCACGTGAGTACCAGTGCAGAGCGGCCCGACTATCCGAGGGCGGCTTGCCTGCGGAAGCAGGCGGGGAGAGCATGACCTGGAGCAGGAAAATGCCACACATGCCAAGGAGGGCGTTGGGCATGCAGCGGCGGACGTTTCGTATCCCGGGGAACAGGGGCTTCGGCATTCATGCCTCGCTTGTCTCTACTTGGGCGCTGTATCAATCACGAGTTTGCCGTCGCGTATCTTCAGACCCGAAATCCTGTCAACGAGAGTCCGGGCGTTGGCATCCCGTTCAGTGAGCTCGTCGAGGACGTTCATCTCGCGCAGCCGTTTCACGATGACTTGGGGGACCTCTCCATCGGGGACAGTCACCTGCACGGGGCGGATCACGGGATGGCCCCCTTCGGTACTGATGTCGAGCGTGAATCGGCCGTTGAGATAGCGCCCTTCCAGTCCCGGCAGGTCGTTGAGGGGGACACACGCATCGACGATGAACTCGCCGCGCTCGATGGCAAAGGCAGCTTTCCCGCGGAGTTCCTTCAGCTCGGGCAGCTTGGCCACCAGGACGTTAAGCTCACGATCACTGAACTCGAACGTCCCTGCATGTCCCTGGTCGAGGGCTTTGCGGAACGAGGTGTACTTGTCGTTGAGCCGACGCAGTTCGCGTTTCTCCACTTGGCCTGCCACGGGGACAGCCACGGCTTGTTCCTGGGTGGCGTTCAGTACTGCGCTTCGGGCCCAGGATGCGACCCCGATCACGCAGATCCCGGCGAGAAGGACAACACCGGCAGCTGCAACCAGTCCCCAGAAGAGCGGGCCGCGTTTCTTTCCCTTGTCTCCGGTCATTGCGGGGACTGTGCCTCCATAAAGCAGTCGTGGATCGTGTAGGACCAAAGATCAATCTGTCGCCCGAAATGTCAACCTTTGCACGGGTGTCATCTGTAATCTGCCGCGGAAAGGGGTATGCTTCGCGTAAGACGGGGCCGGGGCTGGGCTTTGGACGCACGTCCACCCAAGCCGCGGGGACCGGACGCGTTGGAGCGGGGCGCTTGCGCCGGTTGCGCTTGTCGTAAGCACCGGCGTCCGCTCGGAAGGCACCCCTTGACTTGGAAGGCACATGGACATGTTTAGTGGTCTCGGATCGAATCTTGGGAATCTCTCGCTCCTCTCGAATGCCAAAACGCGCTCTATGAGCCCAGAGAACTTCACTGGGGAGAAGGGCAAGGGAGGAATGGCCGTCGAGGGCACAGGTGCGAACTGTGCGCGTGAGCTTGGGCAAGGATGGAAGGTCTCACCATCGGTTCGCATCCCTGCGGGGGAGACCTTCACGATGGCCGATATTGAGGGACCTGGAGCGATCCAGCAGATCTGGCTGACGCCCGCCGGGAACTGGAGGTTCAGCATCCTCCGGGTCTACTGGGATGATCAGGAGTTTCCCTCGATCGAGTGCCCAATTGGCGATTTTTTCTGCATGGGATGGGGAAAATATGCCCAGGTTTCGTCCCTTCCCGTGTGCGTGAATCCCGGGAGTGCCTTTAACTGCTATTGGGAGATGCCATTCCGCCGACGCTGCCGGATGACTGTGACCAACCTGGCCGAAGATCCGATGACCCTGTATTACCAGGTCAATTACACCCTTACGGACGTGCCGGATGACGCGGCCTATTTTCACGCTCAGTTCAGGCGGACGAATCCGTTGCCCTACAGACAGGACTACACCATTCTGGACGGGGTCGTGGGCAAAGGGCAGTACGTGGGCACGAGCATGTCCTGGGCCGTCAATAACAACGGTTGGTGGGGCGAAGGTGAGATCAAGTTCTTCATGGATGGTGACGACCCGTTCCCCACGATCTGCGGGACGGGGACTGAGGACTATTTCTGCGGTTCCTACAATTTCGAGAACCGGGAGACGAAGCAATACCAGGAGTTCACCACTCCCTACGCGGGGATGCACCAAGTGTTGCGCCCGGATGGCGTGTACCAGAGCCAACAGCGCTTCTCGCTGTACCGCTGGCACATCACCGATCCCGTCCGGTTTGAGGAGGACCTGCGGGTGACCATTCAGGCTTTGGGATGGCGTTCCGGTCACCGCTACCTGCCATTGCAGGACGACATTGCGTCTGTTGCCTACTGGTACCAGACCATCCCGACTGCGCCTTTCCCGGACCTGCCGGACAGGGACTGTCTTGAGGTGCTCTGAGACCACTCCGCGAGCCAGAAAGTCGATGGCCGCAGAGACGCCAGGGGAATGGTCTCCCCCCATGGGCAGCTGGATGCGGATGTTGGGGCAGGATGTAGTCAGGCCACTCGGCAGGAACTACTTCTTGGTGGCCTGGACTGACTCAATAAGCTCGCGCAGGGTCTGGGAGAGTTCGTCTGTGTGGTCGCTGTTCAGCGCACTGACAGGCAACACCGGGACGTCCAGCTTCTCCTGCAGTTCGGCGAAGTTCTCCTCAGTGTCAGGCAAGTCGACTTTGTTGGCCACCACGATGGAGGGTCGTTGGGAAAGGCCTTCCTGATGCAGTTCCAATTCGCGCTTGAGGGCGGCGTAGTCGTCCAACGGGTTGCGCCCGTCAACGCCGGCCGTGTCGAGGATGTAGACAAGAACGTGGCAGCGCTCAACGTGGCGTAGAAACTCGTGCCCAAGGCCGACGTTCTCGTGAGCCCCATCGATGAGGCCGGGAATATCGGCGATGGTGTAGCGGAAGAAATCCGGGAACTCAACCACGCCGACGACCGGGTGAAGGGTTGTGAAGGGGTAGGGGGCGGTCTTAGGACGGGCATCTGAGATAGCTGCTATGAGGGTTGACTTTCCCGCGTTTGGGTAGCCGACCAATCCGGCATCTGCAATGGTCTTGAGCTCGAGGATCAGGCGACATTCCTGCCCCGGCTTGCCTGGTGTTGCGATGCGGGGGGTTCGCCGCTGTGAGTTTGCGAAACGAGGATTTCCCGCTCCTCCTCGTCCGCCTCGACCGACCACCATTTCCTGCTCGTCCTCAGTCAGGTCACCGAGTAGCTCCCCGCTTTCCTCCGAGAACACCAAGGTCCCGATGGGAACTCGCACGATGGAATCCTGGGCAGCAGCTCCATGGCAGCCTTTACCACGACCGTGTCCGCCGTGCTTGGCCGTGCAGTGTTGGTTGAAGCGCAAACTGACTAGGCTCTGCTCCCCGCGGTCAGCCTTCAGGATGACGGAGCCGCCCTTGCCGCCATCACCACCATCAGGCCCACCCTTGGGGACATACTTTTCTCGACGGAAACTCACGCAACCGTCGCCGCCGTTTCCCGCTTTTACGTAGATTGTTACACGATCAACAAACAAGACCAGGACTCCTTGTCCATCGCCAGAAAGTTCGGCGAGAGGGTGTGTGAGCAGCCCAAACTATAAGCTCCCGAGCCCCCAGTTTCCATGTGGGGCCGTCGGGGAAGCAGCTCTGCCGTCTCTCGACAAACAGCTCTTGGCGAGGCACATTGGGTAAGGGAGTTGCGGGGAGTGACGCGAGTAGGCGGTCGGCCCCCGTTGCAGCGGGGGAACGTCGTCACACGGTCGAGAACAGGTATGGCATGCTGCGGATTGTCTGCCCATTTTGCGAGAATGTGTACGAAGTCGAGGAGTTGGTCTTCGGCCACTTGATCGGAGAGCCTTTCCGGTGTTTCGAGTGCGGCGAGACGTTTGTCGCCCGTTGCGCCGATGAGGACGCGGAGGCCGAAACCGCGGTCACGGATAAGGTCGATGCCGGAAGCGAGGCAGCAGAGCCCTTGATTCCGGAACCCGCCCCGAAGCCTGCTCCCAGGGCTGAATCTCCGCCGGTTTCTACTCCTGAAGCGATGACTGGGGAGGATGGCGTACCGACGTCCTCAAGTGCGCCCCCACGCCCTCTGGCTCGCCTTCCTGAACTCCTCGACCGATACCGGACGACCTTTCGCTCCGAGCCGTCCGTCACAGACACGATCTCAGAGTTGGTTAAGCGGTCCTCCAAGAAGGACGGTGTGGTCGCCCTTCGCCGGGAGATTGGCGAGTTCCGCGAGATGATGGTTGCCAGCCAGGAAGCGTTGGCTTTGGCCGCTCTGGGGGTCGCCCCGGATCGCCTCAATGTCACGGATGAGTTGCGGGAGATGGGACAGCTTTTGGGGGTTGTCTCGGTAGGGAATGGGGGAGCGCCGCAACTTCCCCGGGAGGAACAGGGAGCCCGATTGCGGGCGCTGATGGTTGCGATCGGGCGGAAAGCTGAAATGGCCGGGCTTGACTCACCGGAGATTGTGGCGTTGCGTGATCGTGTTGATCGGCTTCGAGGGGCTCTGGCCCGGCGAGAAACCCAACTTGCGGCCCATCATGATGATGGGAGTCTGCCCGGGGATCGTCCTCGAGCCTTGCTCCTGGGACGCTGCGTTGCCGCGTCCGCTTTTGTTCTGCTTGTCATCGTGGGGTGGCGCGTTGGGCTTGCCTGGAAGGCACGCCGCGAGCGTCCCAAGCTCACAGGGGCTTTGGCCGAGTTGGCCCCGTACTTTGATCAGAGCGTCACGGGATTCATGTTGATTCACTGCGGGGAGATTCTGCGCCAGCTCCAAGAGGTCGCGCCACGTTTGGGGGAACGCGCGGCCGCGGCAGACCCTTTTGGTGCAGTCAACTTCCGTTCCACGTGGGTGGCCGCCGACTTGGAGCGAATCGTTGTTCTGCTTCAGGAAATCGGTAGGCCGGTGTTGGTGCTTGAGACGCGCCGGGACTACCCGTTGGTCGATGTGGTCGAAGGGCTGGGGGCGGTCGTGCGTAGGAGCGGCGCCTCCTATGTCCAGGCGAGAGGGGGGTGGTTCCTGGCCAAGTACGACACGCATGCGTTCTGTGTCACCGGCGACGAGAAGAGCATGTGCGCGTTGCTGGACAGACTAAGCCGGAACAAACCCGGGAGTATCCGCGATGAATTGGCCCGAACACTGGAGAACTGCCATGACGAGAACCACGCTGTCATCTGCTGGGGAGGACGAGGGCCCACAGAGGACCAGAAGATGCCCGGGTGGGCTACGCCGGGCAATGTCCTCGTGAACCTAAAATTCGGCAGCTTGCGTTCCGTCAACGTCGAGGCTTGGCTGGGATTTGACGAACAGCGCTACGTGGCCAATGTGGCTCTGGAGCTACAGGAGCTGTTCAAGGGAAGTGATGCGACCCAGATCGAACGGGCCGAGAGTGTTGTGCCAGCCGAAACGTCAGACAGCGCGGGGCATGGTGTTGGAGTGGTCGTGGGAGGCGGGACCGTGGTCCGGATATCGACACAGTGCGCCCTGAAGGCCTTTGTTGGCCAGATCCTGCCTCTGGGGGGGATGGAAAGCACCCCGTCGCTTGTCTCAGTGGTGTCGTCTGTTGCGGGAAGGGCATTTGAAACGCAAGTGCAGCGCGTCGTTGGGGGAGCTGGGAGTTAGCCTGGATAATTGGCGAGACGGTCCATCTCTCTCGTTATCCACTTTGTCCGCAACATGTTGCGGCCCAGATTCTCGACGCACTTCGGTGCACTTCATTTGCTCAAGGCTAGCTGCTCATCCGTTCTTCTTGAAGCTGTTGCGAAGCTCTTCCTTCTTCCTTTCACGCCGTTCGGAGACCGAGGCAAGCTCAACGACCAAGTCGTTGCGTATCTGTTCCGCTTTTTCCGGCTCCCCCGCAGCTGTCTGCAGCCGACTGTCGGCATCCATTTTCGCTTGTGCGACCTTTGAATCGTACAGACCATCGACCTCAGCCAACTCAGCTTTCTGCTGATCGGTATAGGTCTGCAGTTCGCCCCCAAGCCGTTCCATCGCCAACTCAAATGCACTCTTCATTCGTTCGACTCCATGCGCGTGACTTTGTCAAGTGCAGGCATTATAGCATGGACCTCCGAGAAAAGCTCGCCCGGCGTGTCGGAGCAGACGAGGGGGTTGGATGTTGACCCCGGCCCCGGCTGGGCGACACGGTGTACATTGAGACGGTAGTGTATCATGCCAAAGTGGTTGGCCTTTGGGGAGTGAAAGCAATGAGAGATCGGGTTCAGTGGTCCGCGGAGAGTTCAGATTGGCAGTTGGCGTTCGATGGGGGCCGAATGGCCCTGGTCGCGGATCACGGAGCCTCGGGAGTCCACGTTGAGGGGGTACTCGGATTCTGCCGTTCTGCAGACGACGGTGAGCAATGCTGGCAGATCACCGGGCCGCGAGATGATACGGATGGCAGGCTGGCTCTGGTTGACTCCGGCAACAACGTTCAGGGGTACCTCGTGGTCGATCTTGAGGGTGACCGTTGGCACCTCACTGCTATTCACCGCGCAGCGCAGGCTTATCGAGGCGTCTTCACCTTCGAGGGGACGGCGTCTCTTGGGGAAGCGTCGTTTGCCTGCCGCACTCGGGCACCCCGGAAGAGCGATGTCGTGCAGATGGCCTCCGGACCGGTTGACAGCCTGCTCAATGACTCGATCTTCGATGTCGAGACAGATACGGCCCTTCGGTTCCATGGGAGCTCTGTTCAGGTGGCAGGCGGCAGCGGGGCATCCGGGGGGAATCGCGCCTTCCCAGTCAAGCTCGCCGCCCGGATTGACGATCCGGCTCAGTCTTCCGTCGGGGTTGTCTTGATAGAGGACTACTACCGCAGCCGCTATGTACCTCACTACCGGCCCCTCAACAAGCAACGGTGTCCATCCCCACCAACGGGATGGATGTCCTGGAACGTCTACTTTGACCGGGCGGGTGAGGAAGAGAACCTGGCGGAGGCCAGATTTGCCGAAAAGCACCTGAAGCCGTATGGGCTTGACATCTGGTCGATAGAGTCCTGGCAACCAAACTCCGACACACTGCCGGTGAGGGCGTTCCACAACCTGTGCCTCGAGGGCCACCCGGAGCAGTTTCCGCATGGGATGAGATGGCTGGCTGACCAAATTCGTGAGCTCGGCTTCAAGCCGGGGATCTGGACCGCCCCTTTCGGGACCGGCAACTCAGAATTTTACACCAGGCATCGGAAGTGGTTTCTTCACGACAGCGAGGGCAAACCGATGACCAACTGGTGTGGGAACTACCTCTTGGACCCCACCCAGGACGAGGTCCTCGAGTACATGCACGAGATGCATCGCCATATGGCAGAGGAATGGGGGTACGAGTTCTTCAAGATCGACGGCATGTCGGGGCGGTCCCACGGCTATTCAGCCCACTTCTTTGAGCGGCCTGAAGTCCAGGAGGCCTGCGAGAACCCCACCCCGGACGCCTTCTCGCACTGTGTCGCAGCATTCCGTGAAGGCATTGGAGAAGACGCGATATTTCTGGCCTGCCAGGGGCATTACAGCGGACCTGACGTCGCTTACGCTGATGCAGGCCGAATCGGCGGGGACATTGTCTCGCCAAATCAGCCGTCCAAATGGCACAATGTGTTGAGCCAGGCCAATGCCACGCTGAATCAGCTCTTCGTTCACAACATCGTCTGGTATGGCGATCCGGACACGTTGTTAGTGGGCACGACTCATGACTTGTCTGCGGCCCGAGTGACTGCAACTGTGGTTGCGCTGCCGGGGCAATTGATGTTCGCGGGCGACAAACTCGCGGAGCTTCCTGATGAGAGATTGCGGATGATCCAGCAGGCGTTGCCGGTCTGCGACGTCCGTCCGCTCGACCTGTTCCCCATTTTCGGCCTCAAGCCCATTTGGGACCTCAAGATCAGTCGCCCCTTCGGTGCCTGGGATGTCGTGTCAGTTTTCAACTGGGCGGGAGATGATACGCGAGCTGCCACTGTAACGTTTGGGGAACTGGGGCTGCCTGAGAGTGACAGCTACCTTGTGTTCGACTTCTGGAACGACAGGTTGCTGGGGACGTTTGAAGAGCAGTTCGAATGCGAAATCGAGCCCCGGGGAACGCAGCTCTTTGCCATCCATCCCGCGCTGGAGAGGCCTCAATTTCTCTCGACGGACCGTCACATCACTCAGGGGGCGGTGTCTGTGTGCCAACTCTCCTGGGACGATCAGCTGAACAGTCTTTCAGGAACGTCGCAGCTCGTTGAGGGAGACCGGAGTGTGCTGGTGTTCCGTGTGCCGGCCGGCTTCCGGTTGGCAGGGGCTAAGGCCGAGGAAGGGATCGATGTCTCCGTGCAGGACGATGGGGCTGTAGTGCGCCTGACGCTCGTGTCGGAGAGCAGCAGAGAGGGCGATTGGGTGTTGGAGTTCGATGCGCAGCCGGGCGAGTAGGAGAGCTCACGACAGAGCGGCTGTGTTGGACTGCTCCTCTCCGAGAGCTGGTCCCAGTACTGCAGTAATCACGCCGCTCCCGTTTTCCCGGCCGTGCCCCCGGGCGATCGCGCTGACTGTCTGAGCCGAGCACCCGTGGTTCCGCCCGTCGGGGTAGACTCTCCTGGCAAGCGCAAAGTAGCTCCGAGCGAGATCCACGCCACAGGCTGCCAAGTCCTCATCGCCCGCGATCTCGGCTGCAAGGGAGAGCGTAATCGGGTTGAACCGACGGGCATTCCCGTCTTCAAACCAGTTTGGCTTGTCAGCACGCTTGCCGATCCCGGTTTCGCGGTCGCTGCGCTTGATGTGCGGATCAATGGCCAGAGCGCGGATGGCATGGGCGTCCGATCGTTGTGGGAGGGCTTCGAGGACCGCAGTGTCATACTGGTTGTCGCTCGTCAACCGTCTGTAGCAACGCAGAAGGGCGGCCGCAGAGCCGGCATCCGGATCTGCGAGTTCGCCGACAAGCACATCCAGCATCATGCGAACGGCTTTGAGAAAGCGCTCGTCACCGGTGGCCTGCCACAGTGAGAGGAATGTGTTCGGTGCCCCCGAGGCAAGCAGATTTTCGGCTCGGTCAACGGGGGCAGTTCCTTTAGGCGCCTGTCCGGCAAAGGCACGGTAACTCGCTCTCGCGTCGTCGCCAAACTCTATGACGGGGCCCCGGTCTCCAACCCCGGCCGGAATGTCCTGGAGTTCAAGGAAAGCATCCACCCAGAGCCCGGCATGGCGCATGCACAGGTCGAGATAGCGCTGTTCGTCGGTCATGCGATGGGCTAACAGGCAGATGTTCACGCAGCGGATGTGGTCCGGCAGATTGACGGTGCTGCCCGGGAAGACATCGATACCGTCTGCCCCAAAGTACATGCCGCGGAAGAGGCCCGTGTCCCAGTCGAACCAGGGCTCCACAGCATCCGACCAGTTGCCGATGTGTTCGGCTGCGTCGACGAGTTGTGCCAGCGTTTCGGGATCCTCCGGCATGGCGTCCCATAGAGCTCCGAGGAAAAGCTCGAAGTGTTCCGTGCCATGGTGCGCTTCCTGGTGGCGCCAGTACCCATGATGCCACGCGTCCGTGTCAACGAAATGATCGCGGATCCGGTCACGAGTCCGTCCCATGAAGGACAGAACGTCCGCCGAGGGACGCGCCGCAAGATAGGGCACCCACGAGGTCATGTAGGTCCCTTGATCGTGACAGTTGGTGGCTGGTTCCTCGCCGTAGCTTTCAATGGCATCGTGGATCCAGTCACCAACGTCATCAAGGAACGCATTGATTGCCTCAGCCAAAGACTCGGATCGGGAGACTCGGATCGGTTCCATGTGATTCTGTTCCTCAATTGAACAGTCAGACCATCAGGACCAGTTCCTCACCGATGATGCGTTCATCCAGGACTGTGCGTCCTGCATCAGCGATGAACCGGTGCAGGGCCCCACGTTCACGTCTGGCGATGCTGCGGCGTTTCGTCATGGAGACCGTTGATCCGGTGACCAACCAACGTGTCGCCGGTGTCTGGGCAAGGACCGAGAGCGATGCCTTCCTCTGGCGCGCCACCACCGGAATCACTTTGAACAGGAACGCAACGTCCGCTTTCGGCTGTGCAAGACTCCCCGCGAGTCCCCCCCATCCGTCAGCAATGTTCCATCGCCGCGGCACCAGACAGGGCATATGTCTGGCGAAGGCCTGCAGGGCTTCGACGGATGCTTCATCGGAATCGGCGGCGACATAGTGTCTGACCGCAGGCAGCACGGGGAAGGGGAAGAGCAGTGGGTAGAGGCCGCAGCCAACGTCCAGGACCGTTTCGGCAGAACCCAGCACGCGCGTGATGTAGTCGGTGAACTCAGTCAGGGCAGAGAGGCGCTCGCGGGTGCTCACGTGAAGCCCCGCGATTTCCTCTGCGGCCCTGCAGACTTCCTCCACTGGTGTTTCCTGAGGGAGCTTTGCGAGGCGGGCAGTCAGATCGCTGAGCTGTTCTGTGTCGGTCTTGTAGACTCGAAGGCGTTTGTAGGCGAGACGTTTCGCCTCGCGTGCTGCATCCTTGTAGACCCGTAAGCGCCGAATTGCCTGGGGATCGGGCTCCTGTTTCGCTGCTTCCCGCAGGGCAGGGGAGTGAGCCAGGATCTCATCGACCAGGAGAAGGGCATCATCTGGTGACGTGCGGTAGTTCACACTGACGCCCTGCGCCAGCGCCTCCCGTATCGTAGCCAATGTATCCGGTTCCGGCATGGACGGACTTTCTGCCTATGTTCGCTCGACGTCGGGTGTGTTGCACGTCGCCCACGACTCCGGCAGATCGCTTCCGGGGAAACAGACTGCGTGCCGTTCCAGAATGTCCGTGAGCATGCCTTCAATCTCACCGGTCGCCTGGGCTGTTCTGATTCGTTCCAAGGTCTTCAGAATGGTGCAGAGGTTGTGGAGGCGCAAATCAGCTTCGGGGAGGGCCTCGGGAATGGTGGAACTCTCCCGGTTGACGCATATCGCACACGAACAGTTGAACCCACTCAACTGGAGCGTGGCGTGGTCCTTGACAGCCCCGTAGGGCGTCATGTACCAACCGCCAGCGGCATAGTGCCCGTATGATGAGGAATCGAAGATGTCTGCTCCCAGCGCCGCGAAGAAAGGAAGCTCAACGGGATCGCCCGCTCCGAAGATATGCATTGGCATCTCAGGGCCGGCGATGGTCCGGGCTTCTCGCACGATGTCCGCCACAAACTGCAGGTTGTGGTTGCGGTTGAAGAACGGTACCAGGCTCCCAATCGCCAAGTAGTCGACCCCGATTTCCATAATCTCCTCGACGCTGCGGCGTCGAAGGTCCCGGAAGCGCCCGCCCTGTTGCACTCCGGCGAGCATTCCCTGGTGGCAGTAGCGCTTTGCCTCCCGAATTCGCTTCTGTGTGGCATTGAGCTTCCGTTCGGCGACGGTCCGTTTGTCACCGGGTGGAGTCACGAGGTCGAGGGGAGAAAGGACATCCGCTCCGATCGCGTCCTGGAACGCCACGATCTTCTTGTTTGCGAGAAGCAGTGGCCGATTGAATCCCTGGAAGGCCCCCGAGTCTGTCATGATCAGGCCATCGAAGTCAATGTAGTCGTGGAGCTCGAGACCGTCCTTGAAGCGTTGGCGCATCTCTCGGTCTTTGTAGAGGAAGTAGGCATTGACAATGCACCCCTCGATCCCGAAGTCGCGCTGCCATTCACGTAGCGTCGCCGTCTCTTTGTGGGGCTGGTACACCGGCAGAAAGACCGGCAGTTGGATGGTGTGCCGGCGCGTCTTGAGTACTCTGGACGATGTGGTAGGCATGGGGTTGCGGTTCAGGATTTGGGGGCTTCTGGATTTGGCGTTCAGGTCCGAGCGGTACCATACTCCCCGAAACTCTTCACCGACACTGAGCATCTGCACCGGGCCATGGGTAAGGAGCTTCGCAGGCCGTGTCGATATGCGTCGGCCAATACGTGCTACCCGGGCCTTTGATACTGCGTGCAAGGTCACTATCGTATCTTCTTTGTGACCGAACCCCGACTGCGAACCGTCGCTCCCTTCTGGAGGAATTCTTGATGCAACCGATCAAGCCCTGCAATACGTACCACGCCAAGATCTCCGGTCGTGACCTGTTCCGAGGGAAGGACGGGAAGACGGCGTTGAAGGTCTATTTTGTCGACATTGTCGGCCGCCCGGATCCGAGTCGTACGGTGTGGGCAGCATGCGGCTTGACGCAGGAGGCATTTCTTGAGGCCCTCGGAGAAGCTAAAGGTGTTGAGGGCATCGGCTTCATCACAGCCTTTCCCCACATCACGAAAGTGTTCAGGTTTGGGCCTGAGAACGAGATCTGCATGAATGTCAGAGCGTGGGACACGCAGACCATGGCTCCTATTGACCTGGCGCGGTCGCAGGACTATGTCGAGTTTGCCTGTCTCGCTGAAGCCGCGCTGGCGGCCGACGAGTTTGCCTGCTGGGCGGGATGCAGCACCGTGGAGGAGTATCTGGCCTACCGGAGTGATTACGCAGACGGACCGATCAGCTGTCACAGCAAGCTGCTCACGTACTGGGAAAACGACTGACCAGGGCACGGCACGCGGCATTGAAGTAGCGGGAGACAGGCCGAGCTGCCCCCTTCGTGAGCGGCGGTCATCCCTGGTCCCTCCATTCCCGGTGGGTTGGTCGCCGGTCCTGACGCACAAAAAAAAAAGGCCCCCGATTTCTCGGGAGCCTCTGTAGGTCAAGGAGGGGGGGCTTTGGGCTACTTGTTATCCCATGTGTTCTCGCCGGATCCGTACGCCCAGCCATTGGGCAGCGGCCCGAGGAACGCCTTGGCCGTCATCCAGTCCACGTGACCGTCAACGAACGAAACGTTCATGCCACGGTCATGCCGGGCAATCGGTCGACGTGTGTAATTGCCGTTCGTGTTGAGGTACCACGAGCCGGCTCCGCCGCCGGTCCAGTCGGAAGGCGGGGTGAACTGCCAGTCTGAAGAGCCCGTACTCATTCCTTCCCAAGCCAGAGGGTCGTGGTTGCTGGTTACGCCAGTGCTACACTGAGATGCATCAACCATGATGCATGTGCCGGAGGATGTGGCTATATCATTAATCGTGCGCGAGAACTGCCAGCGAGAAATGTTGTAGTTACCCGCGTAGCTGCGTGCCCTACGATCGTTATCGGCAGGGCACTGATAGGCTCCGTACCCGCCGTTCTTCTCCCACGGGACATAATCCTTCATCAGTTTCCACCAACGGGGATTCCCCATGGAGCTGCCGCCTCCGCCGAGGATGAAGTATCCGTTGTAGTCTTCAAGGTACATGTTCTGTCCGAGGGTCAACTGCTTAAGGTTCGAGACACAACTGGCTCGGTTGGCGCGTGCCTTGGCCTGTTGCAGTGCCGGCAGCAGCATCGCGGCCAGAATAGCGATGATCGCTATGACCACAAGCAGCTCGATCAACGTAAATCGAACAATGTCTCTCAATCCAGTGTTTTTCGGGAGTCGCATGCACTGCTCCATAGGCGTTGCTCTACCTCCGGTACAGCGGGGCGCTCAACGCGTCGAACTAGTGGTGGCAGAGAGAATAGAACCTGCGCCGTGTCCAGCCACCTTAAAGACACGGATAGACATTATAGCTAACGACGCCTCTCAAAGCAAGAGGAATCTGCGGGCCGGTGGGGGCGTTTTCGGATGCGTTGCTTCGCTTAGCGGGGCTTCGGGAGTTGAACGTGGGCCCCGTTGTGCTGAAGCGGACACGCCCAGTTGACGTGGGCACTGACCGCGACGCAGAGAGGAGATAGTCAGTTTCCACAGGAGCAGGGGCATACGACATGCTCATCGTAGGATGGGGCGAGCGTTTCGCCCGGCTGAGCGACGACAAAATCTTCATCCCAATGTCCGGCCAGCAGGTTGCTGAGGAGGCGAAGATCGCCCGGCACGCTTGCGAATTCCCACCCTTTGGCCTGAGCCCCGGCACGGGCGGTGTCCTCAAAATGTGAGTCCTGCTCAAATGGCATCCGGATATAGACCAAGCGTGAGTAGTTCTGGGTCAGGTCGCCCATGGTTTCGGCAACAAACGCTGCGTTCTCTTCGCCATATTTCTCGCAGAGCTCTTCCCAGGACATTCCCAGGCCAAGCTGATCCTGTATCGTTGCTCCCTCGTCGTCTTCGGCGACACTGTCATCGCGTTCCAGCCACCCTGTGGTGAGGTAGTAGGTGCCTGGAGCTCCATCAAAAAGCTCACGGTACCGGCACCTTGAACCGAGGAAGAGCGTGATACAGTCATGAGCTTTTGGCACCACCAGCGGGACCTCTCCGGCTCTGAGCCCGGCGATGCCGTTGTTGCACAAGCCGAAGCCGAGAAGGACGGCATCGTGTACGCCGCCGGGCAGGGAGTCGATCTGTTCCTGGATTCTGGCACTCATCCTCTCCGGTCCCAGGTCATGAAGGCCCTGGCTCAGCCAGAAGTGATCGATCGTGTGACGCCCGGTCGCCGTTAAATGGCAACACTCGCGGTAGAGGACTTCACACGCGATCAGCGCGTAACGGTTGGTGCAGTCGGGACGTTGGAACTGGGCGGTCTTCAAGGGCTCCGACATGGGGGAATATCCTGTTTGGCGATGCGTTCCGCCATACTTGGGCCGGGGTCACCGTCCCGTGATCAGAACATCGAGAGGGCGAAGCGAATGGACCTGGCCGTCGACCTCGACGACCTCCTTCGTTTCTGCTGCGAAGTTCGCCGTGATTTCGGTTCCGTCCGAGAGGCAGGCAACGGGTAACTCGCCGGTGATGCGCAAGGCGATGGTTTGTCCTTGAGTTGTTTCGGCGGTCGCATTCGGAAGGACCAGCCATGTCGACTGGCTGAAGATATCGCCTTTGCTGACCTGCTGTGGGCCGGAGATGGCGTTGGCATGGAGTATCTCCCTCAGGCGGGATTTCTGATAGGCATTGTGGTCAAGATATGCCAGTCTTGACGCCGATGCTACGACGCCAAACCGGTCATCGATGTTGATCCAGGTGGACGGGATCGGGATGTGGGTCCGCTTCGCAGCACATGCGCCGTCCACACTGGTCCTGCCGCCGGCATGATGCAGTACGCGTCGGTTGGGAGAGATCCCGGGGGCATCTTCGTTGAGGATGCCAAACGCCCCGGTGGCAACCCGGTCGAGGACGATGGGCTCCAGAGCTACGAGTTGCTCCAGGATGACCACGCGATCCTCGGGGAAGGAGACGACGGCCAGTTGCTGTTCGACGGCGCCATCGCAGCGGGAGAGGCGGACCGCGGCGGCAAAGCTATCCGGCTGTGGAACGACCTTCCTGGCGATCAGGACGGGGCGACTGTCATTTTTCCCTCTGCAGGTGATCGTTCCCACCAGGCCGCGTTCGTATGGAGCGGTGAACCATGTGTCATCCCGTGGAAAAACGAGCCCCATCGCTCCGTTCTTCCAGGCAAGAGAAACGAATTTGGTCGGTGTTCGATGAGTAACAAAGCCTCCTCGATCATACACTCGAACTCCGCTCTGTTCAGCGAGGAAGGTGGCTTTTGGTGTTGGGGGTGGACCATCGCCGAACGTACGATGGAAAAGGTAGAGCTCGGCGTACCGTGCGATCATCTCCTCTTCGGCATTGGCGTAGTTGTACTCACGGCGGTCCCACATGCTTCCGTCCTTGAAGCGGGCATGCATTCGGCCGGTGAAGGCGAGGGTGGCGCGTTCGATGAAAGCGGCCTCGGGGTCGTTCCTGAGGACGCTCATCAGCCCCGAGATGAGCAATGGAACATCGTGTCGGTGTGGCCACCAGTCCTGCCCATTAACGTAGAAACACGACCCGTTGGTCGCCGTGATTCCCTTCACTAGAGCATAGGTCTCGGGAACGTTGAAGAATGTGCTTTCGGGAATGGGTCGGCCCGCGGCGCGATAGAGCAGGGCATTACGGAGCATCAGGGACCCTGTGGTTAGATAGTCGGGGTGCACTCGATTGTGGTTCTCCAGGGAGAAGTCCGGGTGGATTGTCACGGCCGTGAGACGCTCTTTCAGAGGCCGACCATCTACCACTTGATCTGACGTCAGATCCGACTGGCGACTGAAAGAGTTGAGCATGTAGACGATGGCCCGCTCGTGCCACTTGTCTGCGCTCGGGTGACCGGGAAACATGCAGGCGGCCAGGGCGATGACTTCGGAATTCCATGCATTTTCCTCTGCTTTGGTGTCCCGTTCCACGCCCGAGTCCGGACGCCGTTCGTTGAAGCGGTTCGCCTCATGTTCTACCATGCGGGCGATCATCAGGCGCACATCGTCAGGCAGTCGTGCCCAAACCAACCAGGCAGCTTGTCCCGCGATCCCGGCCCAGAACGCCGACTGCCACTGGTCTCCCCAAGGGACGCCGTCGCGCGTGGGGAGGAAGTTGACCTTGTGGGTGATGCTGATGGTGCGTAGGAGGCCGGCTAGGTCAGCATTCAGTTGGGCCACGGGCACTCCTCCTGCCTCGGATGAGGTGGGACCACGTAGGAGGGCAGCGTACCCCAGCGCTACCGTTGCGTTTTGGCGCACATCCCACTCCCGAGAACCTTCGCGTTTGTGGTACCGGCACCCAGGCGCATGCGGCCAGTCACGGAATCTCGGTGCTGTCAGATTGAGGTACGCTGCCAGCCTGTTCAAATACTCCTGAGAGAGCTCGGTTTCACGCTTGGGGAGCGTCCACTCAGGCACGCGAAAAATGCTGTCAAGCTTGGGGCGCTCTGCCACTACAATGCTCTCTCGCAGAGCATCTCCGGCCCGTCGAATGGCCTCAGGAAGATGCTGGAGTTCTTCGAGTCCTGGGAGTTTCTCCCGCAATTCAGGCACTGCGACGGGTGCGGGAATGGGAACGCCACTTCCCTGGGCCGCTCGAGAGAGCATCCGGGAGACGGTGCCAAGGCGTTGACGTTCGCGGACAAACAGGTCGAGGGCTCGACCATAGATGGATGGCTCACATGGCGCTGGAGCAACGGCCAGCCAATCCACATTGAGGCTGCCCTCGGATGCCTTCATGCGAACGACGGCAACCTGTTCTGATGTTTCCAGCGGGATTCCCTGGAATGCCCACTTGTCCCAGCCACCTGTTCCAGGGAAACGGACGCGTACCGCTTTCTCACCGACTCCCAAGAGGCGAATGGCGGACGCACTGGCGGTTGCGTACTTGACCAGCAGCATGCCGGGACCTGGCTGCGGCACGCCAACGACCCACTCCAGGACGTGTCCCGGGGTGTCCCAGTGGTTGATCGCTTTCTCTGATGCCCCCTGTTTGTTGACAACCCGAATTCCGCGGCCTTCCGGCGCGTTTTCGGCGAAGAGGCGTTCTGCTTCCGTGAAAGGGGGTGCCTTGTCGGGTGCCTTGCGCCAGACTCGAATGCTGTCATACCAGCCCGTACTATTGTCCCAGAAACTGCCCACAAAGACACGCTCCAAACGCGGCAGTTCGGCGTTTTCGGCGACTTTGGTCCCGTCGATGAAGGCTTCAGTCACGCTTCCGTTGGCTTCCCAGGCAAAGAGGTGCCAGCCTTCCGAGCGGGCGACGTCGGTTGGGAGGTAGTTGCGCCTAATCCGGTACTGATAGGTTTTCCCGCCCCGGCAGGCGATCCCAAGGAGACCTCCTTCCGCTGAGACTCCAGCCATCTGTTGTTTCCGCGGAGCCATATCGTCATAGAAACGAAGCTCGACCCGGCCAATAAGGTGCAGGCCGAATTCCCGCTTCCCCGCTCTCGTTGTCCCAGGGGGGCCGGAGTAGGCGCACTTCTTTCCTTCGAAAGCTCGATCTGAAGACAGGACCAGCGGCTGCTTCCCGCGGTCCACGATCCAGTGACTCAGATCGGACTCGAAACCATCCTCGAGGACGGGGGCTGCCGTGGGCTGGGCACCGGCTCTGGCGAGCAGCACGGCGGCCACTGACAAAGCACAGCACAGAATGTGTGGGGATGTCACGCGGGCTCTCCTGAGGCAGACATCGTCTCGAGCTGTCGAAATGAGTTCATTCCTGCGGCCATGGAGGATAACGCCTCAATTGGGCTTGGGCAACGCACTGTGGCGAGCTCTGGCACGTTCGAGCCAGAGAGGGCGCAGCCATTGCCGGGACCGAAGGCTTTCATTTGCGGGGGCACCCCCTGTGTGTGATATTGGGGCTGACGTGTTTGCGCATTGCCCTCTTTACCTCTGTCAACACCCTATCGCCGGAGGCCCCGCATGGATGGCGACAGCCAATTGCTTAAAGAACTGAAGATCTTCGCCGGACTCTCCGACGAGGAACTGGCCATCGTTTCAGCCGGTATGGCTCGGAGAGAGCACAAGGCCGGGTACACCGTATTCCGAGAAGGAGAACTCGGGGACGCGGTCTACATCGTTGCCTCGGGGTTGGTCGATGTGTCGACGCGAATTGCCGGAGATGTAGAGAAGAATCTCCTGACGTTGCGTACGGGAGGGGTGTTCGGCGAACTTGCTCTGTTGACCGGCGATCCACGTTCAGCAACCGCAACGACAAAGTCAGACTGCGTGCTCCTGTCCCTGACCCGGGATGCCTTCTCGGCGCTCTGCGAGGAGCACGGGGCGATGGGGCAGACGTTGCTGAGCCACTTGGTCAGTGTGGTAGCCAAGCGGCTCAATATCACCACGGAACTCTACCGTCAGGCTGTGGCCTGGGGGCTGAACATCAGCAATGTCGTCCAGCTCAGCTTCGACCAGCTCATTGCAGACCACGCTCAAGTCGCGATCGAGGTTACCTCAGGCCGTACCATCGTGGGAACAATCCTCAAGGTCGAGCAAAGCGCGGTGGGCCACGAGCTGCTGCTGCAGGACGTCGATGACGACTTCGTGATCATCCCATATCAGGCCGTGGTCTCGGTTTCTTTCCCGAAAGTGGAGGCCGTGAGCGCCAGCGAGTGACGTCTCGGAATCACAGGCCGGTGTCTCCGAGTCGGCAGTTAGGATGCGACAATGCCAGCTATTGATCAGTACCTCACATTCATGATTGAGGAGAATGCCTCGGACTTCCATCTATGCAGTGGCGTTGACCCCATTTTCCGTCTCGACGGGGACATCGTTCACCTGGAAGGGAAGGTCGTCATCGAGCCGGAACAGGTTCAGGCCTTGATCGAAGAGATTATGCCTGAGGAGAACAAGGCTGAGTTTGGGGAGTGCTTTGACACCGACTTTGCTTACGAGATTTCGGGCCTGGCTCGTTTCCGCGTTAACGTATTCATGGACCAACGCGGGATGGGGGCGGTCATTCGACAGATACCGGCGAAGATCCTGTCGGCCGATGACCTCGGATTGCCGGAATCCGTACGTAAATTCTGTGAACTGACAAAGGGTTTGGTGGTCGTGACCGGTCCCACAGGCAGTGGTAAGTCGACCACGCTGGCCGCCATGATCGACTTGATCAACGAAACCCGAGCGGACCACATCATCACGATCGAGGACCCCGTGGAGTTCGTTCATCCCAACAAGAGCTGCCTGGTCAACCACCGTGAAGTTCACCGGCACACGATGAGCTTCAGGCGTGCTCTTAGAGCCGCTCTGCGGGAGGATCCTGACATTGTGCTCGTTGGCGAAATGCGCGATTTGGAGACGGTCGAAATTGCCATTGAGACAGCAGAGACCGGGCATCTGGTGTTCGGGACGCTTCATACCACCACCGCTGCCAGCACGGTCGATCGCATCATCGATCAGTTCCCCGGGCAGAGGCAGGCTCAGATCCGGACGATGCTGTCTGAGTCACTGAAGGGCGTCGTTGCTCAGGTTCTGTGCAAGCGGATCGGGGGGGGGCGGGCGGCCGCGATGGAGATTCTCGTGGGGACGTCCGCCATCTCAAACCTGATTCGCGAAGGTAAGCTCCATCAGATTCCGTCAATCATGCAGACGGGACAGAAGTTCGGGATGCAGTTGCTCAACGATGCCCTGCTGCGGCTGGTTGAGGACGACATCATCGAGCCCCGGGAAGCCTACCTGAAGGCCGTGGACAAGGAGAGTTTGGAGCCCCGGCTGCGAGCGGCGGGCTTCGACGTCTAGTGGCGCTGGAAGGTAGAGGCTGCGTGCGGGACGACGCACGGAAGGGAAAGAGGGAACGGCAACTGTGCGTTCTTGGCGGGCTAGGTCAGCGCCGTTTCCTGACGTGCCACCACCAGACGTCTTCGCAGTTCTTGAAGACGACTTTCCCCCGGCTGAGTCCATCGCAAATACCAACCGTCCCGAACCAGAGCGTATAGCTGTAGAAGTCGCTATCTGACATTGTGCGGCGCCCGGCTTCTTCCAGTTTCGTGATTTCTGCCTGTGGGGCATCGCTCCCCATCACGAGTTTGACCTTGTCGCCGGCAATGTGGACATAGCTGTTCCGCATCTCTTTCCCAATGCCCGAGAAAGGTCCGGTGATGGCGATCCGTTTCCCTCTGTACTTGCGGATGCTCTTGGCTCGCTCCGCTTCGAATTCAGCAACCAGACTGGATGCCGCCACCGACGTGCCCCCGCTCTCAACCGCTGACTCATCGTCAGGGTTGGTGATGACAACGTTTTGCCCTTCATAGGTGTAGCCGAGGTTACACATCCAGCACAACGCCCGCAGGACATCATGGGCACTGCGGTCGCTGAGAATCAGGTCTTCCTGTCGTACGGCTCCGGCCCGGGCGACGGCGTTGCCGTAGTAGTAGGGCATCTGTATGCCGTTGTAGGATGTGGTTGATGTCTGGTAGGTCAGCTTGCTAGCCCGGAGCTTGATCGCGACTCCTTCGGGGCAGGTGGCCCGATTCAGATCGTTGATCGTGTTCCAGGGCGACGTTGGACGGACATACACACGGGCAAGCCTTACGCGCTCAAGGATCTTCTTGGCTTCCCCTCCGTCGGCCTCTTTCTTCCGCTTTTTGGGAGCACTGTCGCCATTCCCCGCTGACTTCTTGCTCTTTTCCAGCGGACTGAGAAGTGCATCGAGGCTGATGTCGACGCCGGCGTTCGCCGCTTTGGTGAGAGCCAGGAGAACGTCCTCGTTGTCCGGCTGAATGATCTCGATGATTTTGTAAAGAAGAAGCTTGCGTCCTTTGGATTTCGTCCTCGCGGCAATCTTGGCGAGGAACTGGCAGTACTTCGCTCCGCCATCTGCGAGTGAGACAGGATCCAGTTTGAGCCCCCGCTCTACTTTCGCCTGCAGGAGAAGCGCCTGGCGGTTCTCCGGGTCCACGGCCAAGGCAAAGCGGAGGAGGTCGTGACCTGCCCCACTTTCCGCACTATCAGCCAGCTTCATGCCGGCAAGAATCGTGGCGCCATTGGCCATGTTTTCAGGCACAGATGGCCTTGCGTAGACCGATGGAATGGCGGCCACAACAAGGGCTAGCACCACGGAGAGTCCAGCTCGATAGGTACACATGCTTCCCAAACTCGGTTTTGCTGGGAGGGGCAAGGACTCTGCAACGAGACCAAGTCCATCTCTCCCATGGTGACGAGTCGATCCGGATGCGCGGGACCCCAAAAACGGCAGTCGCCCACCCGCGATACCATATGCTTCGGGTTCTAAAATAGGGCGGGCTCAGACAATGTCCAGTTCCTCGACGGAACCCGCACTCAGCCTCAGGAGTGCGCTTGGGCTCGGGGAAAGGAAGGCATCGTAAAGATGCGGCCGACGTTGACGCCAGTTGACTTGTCTGAAGCACCCCCCGTTCCACTTCCGATAGCCATCGTCGACCTCAATATCCGCTACAATCATGTCGGTCTGGCCATCGTTGTAGGCGAGGATCTCTCCGCTCCGGTCGACGATACAGCTGGCTTTCGCGCAGTTCCGGGCCACGACCATCGCCAGCTGGTTGTCCATCGCTCGGGTCCGCATGATTGCCTGCCACCGCCCCTCGTCGAGAACGGGGTTTCCTCTGTGCCAGACGCTGGCCCGGTGGTCGCCCATGATCGGCAGGACCAGAAAATCGGCTCCATTGAGCCCCACCATACGAGACGACTCTGCTGCTGAGCTGTCCATGCAGATATTGCACCCAATACGCCCGACGCTGGTTTCGCAGACTGGGAAAGAGTTGCCGGGCAGGACGCCGGAGAAGGCCTCGAAGGATGCAAGATGCACCTTATGGTAGACTCCGGCTATGTCACCCGCATTGTCAATAACGACGGCGCTGTTGAACACGGCATCTCCGTCACGTTCGTGGAGGCCGACGACGATCGTGGCGCCGTGGGTCTTAGCGATGTCCGCGAAGAAGTCGGTTACCGGTCCGGGCACGGGCGTTGCCTTCTCCAACGCGTGTTCCGGGATGTGCCACTGCGGGCCGATCTCGGGCAGAGCGATGAGTTTCGCCCCATGTTCCAGGCATGCCGCCCTGGCAAGTTCCCCGTAGAATTCCAGCCCTTCCGCAAGCGTCGGGCGCGAAGCTCGTGCGTTCGTTTCGGTTCCTGTCACAACGGCAACACGGACCGGTGGACGCACTGCCGCTGTTCCAAGGTCTTTGAGCGCTGGAGTTGACCAGTTTACCGTCCCCTGGTGTGTCCATCTGAGCGCGGTGCGGATGGTCACTGTATCACAGGCATCCGGAGCGACGAAGGTTCCCATGAAGCACTGTTCGGGGCCTCTGGAAGGAGGGGCGCAGATGTAGTCCCAGACATAGGCTGTTCCCAGGCGGGAGAAGTCGGGTGCAACACTGCCCCAGATGGCCAGGCACGCGGTGGCGTCTGCCGGGTTGGCGATCGCCTCAACGGTGGCATTGACTGCAATGCGGTATTCATGTCCCGGGACGACACCGGTAAACTCGAACTGCCAGCCCCCGCAGCATGATCGGGTCCCGTTCGTCTCGGATACGAACGACTCTGCGTCACGACGTTCCTTCGTTGCCGCTTTCGGGTGCGGCGCCCACGGTACGGCCTTGGTAAGTCTGATAGACATGTTCTTTCCTGCTCAAATTGCCCCTGTTGCCTGGGGCAATGGTGATGGATGCAGCTGAATCTGCTGCTCCTTTCGTCTTGCGTTGAATTGGGTTTCAGGTCGTGTGGAGGTCAGCAAGCATGTTCAGAGCGGCGTCAACCATTCTCTCTCCCTCACCTGGGTCGAGGCGACTGTGTCCGCAAAACCACGTCTGATATCCCCCGTCCTGATAGCCTTTCCGGTCGGCGATGTACCCGATCTCATCGTTGGCAAGTCCCGCAATGAACGTGTGTCGGAACGGTGACCGATGGCGAATCCTGAGCCCTAAGGCGGCGAACAGCTCACCAGGGACGGCCACGATGGCCAGCTCTCCGATCTGAAGCACCTGTAGCACGGAGTTGAACGGTAGCCCAGCGTGCGGTGACATTGTGGCTCGTATCTCCTCATAGGTCCGTTCCAGTCCTTCGGCAGCCTTTTCGGCAAACCACCGTCGACACCAGCCGCTGACGGCTGCAGCTTCGCTCGACTCGTCGAATCTTCGGTAGCGGAACGTGTAAGGGCATCTGCGGGCGCGGACGGTGGCGCCATCGGTGATATGTGTCCTGCTCAGAGCGTCGTTAACTGCAGCAACGACGCGCGTGAAGGCTTCACTCCCGGCAACATGGCTGTTGCGGCGGTGACTTGAGCCGAACGCCCCCGGCAGGAACAGGAAGGGCGCCCGATGCTGACGTTCGAGTTCCTGAGCGGCGAGCCCGAAAAAACCAGGCGAGACAACGGAGGCGGGATCTGAGGCCAGCGTGCCGATATTGTGGGTTCCGTGAATGAAGAGGCACGCGATGAGTTCGCCAGAGGGTCGCCTGAAGGCGATCACGGGCATATCAGGATCATGGGGGCCGCTGGGACGCACCATCTTGCTTTCGTCGTGTTGAGACCACGAGATCTGGCCGTCATCCATGAACCAGCGGCTGTTGGCCCCGACGGTCAGTTCCTGCCCCAGGGCGAAACTCACTTCACAGCGGCACGGATCTCCGGATGCCGAAGCAGCATCCAGTTCGGTAGCGGCTGTGGCGGCGGCTGAACAGGCAGCCGCTGTAATGCGCGCACAGAGCACGTCATTTCGAGGAGTTGTGTAGACAGGCATTGCTCGGGGGGCATGGTGCGTGTGTGTCGCTGTGACCGTGATTTGGTCTCTCGCTACGCCACAGGCGGCATGGATCGTCGCGGCGATGCGATCACACGTATCGCCCATGAGCCCAAGTGTGTCACAGGAAACGACACAAAGGCGTTGTTCCGCCTCCAGCATGAGCACAGACGCGCGCAGGGGACCTTCCTGAAGCTTGCCGGCTGCTGCAGGCAAATCGTGAACGAGGAATTCGGCTGTTGCCGCCGCGGCTCTGAGTGTACCCATGCGTGGACCTCCATCTGTCAGTTTCAGGCTCACCATACAACGTCGTCGTTCATTCGTCTTCAGGCGCCACCATGGTTGCATTGAGGGACTGGCGACATATGCTCCTCTAGTATGCGAGCAGCTCTGCAGGCTGGAGTGCGGGGCGTTGTTGAGGACACAGCCATCCCTACGGGGCGTACTGACGTACGTGAGATGAACTGAGCCGGCAGCTTTTCCTGAGAGGCTCCGGCTGCCATCGGGGAGCATTCTTGATATGCTGAACGTCTTTCGAAGCAGCGCTGCGGCTTTCGAGCATGATGCTGAGCGTGCAGACACCGTCTATACGGACGACGAGCTGCGCCGTATTGCCGATGCGGGATTCAACGCTGTGTGGATCCGGACGATTTATCGGGAGCTACTCCGCAATCCCCGCTACCCGAGTTTCGGGGAAGACTCCGCGCGATTACTCCGGAACCTCAATACGGTTGTCGAACGAGGAGCAAAACACGGTGTTCGCCTGGTCATCTACAACCAGGAGCCGTTTGGGCTCAGAGCGGACTCGCCTTTCTGGAATGAGCACCCGGAGATGGGGGGGACCGTTTGGGATCATGACTTCGGGGTTGGTGACGATCACTTCCATATGAGGGCCATGTGTGTAAGCTCAGAGCCGGTCCGGGACTATCTCCGCGATTCCTCCGCTCAGCTTCTCGAGTCGGTTCCGGGGATTGCCGGGCTCATCACGATCAGCGCATCGGAGTTCATGTCGCACTGCTACAGCCACCATGGCCGCACATCGCAAGGGAGGGTGGCCTGTCCACGGTGTGCCGAACGCACGGCGGCGGATGTGGTCGTTGATGTTCTTAACTGCATGCGTGACGGCATGGACAGAGTCGATCCTGCGGTCCCGCTTGTTGCCTGGAACTGGTCCTGGATTCTCTATGAGGACGATCCCCAGCCCAATATCATCAACCGGCTGCGTCCTCACACCAGTATTCAGGCAGACTTCGAGCGCGGCGACTGGATCACGGATCCCTATGGACAGCAGGTTGAGATCAATGAGTACTCTCTGTCATATGTTGGTCCTTCGAAACGCTTCCGCGACGTCCGTGAGTTGGCTCGGGAGCAGGAGCGGCCGGTCTATGCCAAGCTGCAAATCGGGACAACCCACGAAATCGCCAGTGTGTCGAATCTGCCCTTGATCACCCGATTGCTCGGCAAGACCAGTGAATTCAAGAAGCTCGGTCTAGCCGGCTTCATGGGGTGCTGGAATTTTGGCACGATGCTCACCTTGAATACCCGGGCATTCAACTTCTTTCTGAGCGACACGTGTCCCGAATCTGAACACGATGCGCTTCAAATGCTCGCTGCTAACGAGTTCCCGGGAGCAGATTTGTCCGGCGTACTCGCCGCCTGGGAAGGGTTTGGAGAGGCGTTCGATTACTACCCGTTCTCGATCCCTTTCCTCTACATGTCGCCGATCAACTACAGCGTCGCGCTCCCGATGCATCCATGTCCCTACGCACCGGGGCAGAGGATCAAGCGCAGTTGGCTGATGGACCCCCGGGATGATAATGACGATCCTTCGTCAAGCTTCGGGCCATTCACTCCCGAGCAGATCGCAGAGCGTCTTGATCGCTTGGCCGAGCTCTGGAGTCGTGCGCTGAAGGTCTACGCGGCCGCGCTTGAGGGTGCAACAGGTGAAGCTGCTCGTGAGGAACTCTCCGTGGCCCGTTGTATTGATGTGTGCATGAGAAGCGTGAGAAATTACTACCGCCTGCATCTTCTGAAGCGCGAATGGAATGACGCTATGTTGCAGCCGTTCCTGGAGATTGTCAGGGACGAGATCCAGGTTGTGGAGGACGCGATTCCGCTGTATGAAGCAGATGAGCGCCAAGGATTCCATATCGAGGCCCAGGGCTCCATGGTAACCCCCGAACTCATGCGTGAGAAGCTCGAACTTCTGCAGGCCTACCTGTGATCCAAGCGACCTGCGAATGGTGGAAATGTTGAAACGTATCGTCCAAACCGTCCTGCGCGGAGAGGACGCCGGCACTGCGCTGGTTGATTACGTGACGGCCCGTTTCACTTACCACAACCAGTCGGCCTGGGAGGAGCGGATTGCCCAGGGGCGGCTCCTGCTCAATGGTGCTCCGGCCGACGCGTCGGGCATCCTCAGAGGGGGGGATGTGCTTGAGTACCGTTTTGAGCCGGTTGCAGAGCCTCCCGTCAATGTGAATTACCGGACCATTCACGACGATGGATCCCTCATGGTCATCGATAAGCCGCCGGATCTGCCATGTCACCCAGCCGGTCGCTACTTCGCACACACGCTGTGGGCCCTGCTGAAAGACGCGGGGTGTGAGGAGATCCACTTCGTGAATCGTCTAGACCGTGAGACCTCCGGGGTGATGCTTGTGGCAAAAGAGAAGAAAATCGCCAAAGCATGTCGGCGGCAGTTCGAACTCGGCAGCGTCCGCAAAGTCTATGACGTTCTCGTTGAGGGGGTATTCCCGGAGTCGATCGCGGCAGACGGATGGCTTTTCCCAGACCCGGAGAGTCAGGTCGCCAAGCGCATTCGGTTTGCTCCGGAGGGCACGTTGACGGACGTTCCTGCAAAGGCCAAACGTGCGTTTACCGAGTTTCATCTCCTGGCCCACATTTCCGGGGGGATGTCGCACCTCCGCGTTCTTCCTCGCACGGGGCGACTGCACCAGATAAGGGCCACTTTACATGGCTTGGGCTTCCCCGTTGTCGGTGATAAGCTCTACGGCGTTGACGAGTCCTTCTTCTTGAGGTTTCGAGCAGGAGAATTGTCCAGGGAGGATCGCCGCCGGCTCCGTCTGGAACGGCAGGCCCTTCACGCAAGTGAAGTTTCATTTGATGCCCCAAGCGGGGCCGGACGACTGACGTTTGCCGCTCCATTGCCTGATGATATGGCCAGGCTCGTGGAACAACCGGAACAGGAGTGTTCACCCAGCCCATGACAGACACACGGCCCTGGACGGAAAAAAACATCGATTCCATGCTCAGTCTGGCTGCTGAAGGCGGAGGCATGGATGCCGTTGTGGTGGTTACAGGGAGTGCCGTTCAAGAGGCTTTTTGGCAGGCCCGCCTCGAGGCTGGACGTGGTCAGATCTGCGGGCCTGACGCGCTGGTGCTGGCCGTCGAAGAAGATTGGCCCGGCGGAGCAGGGAACGGACTCGGAACGCTGTATGCATTGAGCAAAGCAGACGCGAAAGCCCGTGCCTTGTACGGCGTGGGACTTCTCGACGAGCTTGGAACCCACCGGGCCGTGGCTCTCTATCACACCGCCGGAAAAGGACAGCGGCTCGCCCCGCTGCCCGGGAGCGAAAGCAACAACAAACCCGCGGTAAAGCTCCCCGGTGCCCTGGACATTGGGGGGCGACTGACGCCGATCACCGTCCTTGAGGCGGCCATTCGGCAGACCGCCATATACGCTCCCAGTCGCCGCGGACGGCTGTCCGTCTTCTGGGGAGATCAGATTTTTATTCCGGACTTGCCCGTGGCCTATGCGGCTAGTCACCACGTGGACATTCTCTGTTCACTGCGTGGGATGCCCACTCGAGCCCAATGGGCCGCCGAGGGTATGGACAGGTATGGCTTGATTGCTGTCAGAGCTGACGGGGAAGCGAGTCAGGTCGAGAAGATTGACTACGACATGGCAGAGCGCCTGATCCGCAGTGAGGTGATTGGTGTCGAAGGTGGAATTGGCGTCAGCTACGGATCTTTCAGCATGTCGTCCGCCCTGACTCAGGCGCTCCTCACCGAGTTCGCTCCCGAACTCAGGGCCAAATCAGGCAAACTGGATACGGATCCACACTTCTGGATGCCGCTGACGCTGGACGCGAGAACGTATTGCGCAACGATGGCGGGGAAAGGGGTGCCCGAGACAAAAGCGGTCGCTCACTATGGTCGAATGGAGCGGGTAAAAAACGGCTTGCCCCGAAGCGATGGTTGCCTTGGGCTGTTCGGTGCCGTCGACGTTGGCCGAACGGCCTGGTGGTGGGATTATGGCGTTCTGGGGGGCTATGTGGCAAACAACCGGCTCATGCTCGAAGGGCACGCTGAAGCCCGAGGGCTGCGCCGTTTCCTGGGGGCAGCGGCGCGAGAAACCAACGCCTGCGGCCCCGCTCTTCAACTGGATTCTGAGAGCGTTCTGGTCAACTGCACGATCACGTCGGGAACGATTCAGCGAAGTGTGTTGGTTGATGTGATCGCAGATAGTGTCTGTGCTCAGGATTCTGTCATTGTTGCCTGCGGGGCTCCGAGCATCCGTGCGGAGGGAGCCCTTCTCTACAACGTCTGTAAAAGGGAGAGCGTATCGGCCGGGCAGGGAGAGGTCCAGGCCGGTGTCTGCCTTCCACCTGGTCGATTCCTGACGCTCCATACTCGCCTGGATCGGAACGGACGTGAGGACTGGGAGACATGTCTCACCGGGAATGCACTGAGTTATGCAGAACTGCACCAACAGAATGCGAGCGTTGATCCTGCTGCCGCGGCTGCCATGGCTGAAGGGATACGCAACGCATCCTGCCCGCAGAACGATGGGTGAAGTGAGTGAAAGATCGCGAGCCCGCAGTATCTTGGCATCGGGCCCTTTTGGCTGACTGTCCAGGGTTAGGTTTGTTTGAGACCTGTTGGAACCGGTATGTGTTCGATCAAAGCAGAAAGGTTACTCTGGAATGCGGCGTAGCAAGATGCTCGAGAAACTTCGGCGTGGCGACGCAGTCGTCAGTGTCAACCTCAGTCTTTCCCCGGAGCCATTGGCTATCGAGATTGCCGGGAGGGCCGGCATTGACGGCGTGTGGATTGACACCGAGCACCGCCCCTTTGCCCAGCGTGAAGTCGCGGCGATGATCAATGCCGGTCGGATTGCTGATATCGACTGCTATGTTCGCATCCGGAAAGGCGAGGGATACACCAGTTTCTTCCGGCCGTTGGAGGATGGTGCGACGGGGATTCTCGTCCCCCATGTTGCCACGCGTGAAGAAGCCGAATGGGTCTCCCGGAACGCCAAGTTTCCGCCACTTGGGCGCCGCGGGATGGAAACGATGATGCCTGACGCAGACCTGGGTTTTGTCGACCCGTTCGAGTACGTCGAACATGCCAATCGCGAGACGTTTGTCATTATCCAGATTGAGGATGTTGAGGCGTTGGACACGGTTGAGGAAATTGCTGAAGTCCCGGGCATCGACATGTTCATGATTGGCCCCGCTGATCTCACATTCTCCATGGGGATTCCGCTTCAGCTCGACCACCCCGACTTCAAGGCTGCGGTTAGGAAGATTGCGGCGGCCGCACAGGCAAACGGCAAGTGGTGGGGACTTCCTGTGGGAGATACTGAAGGGGTGAGCAAGTACTACGAACTCGGGGCTCGCTTCTTCAACCTTGGCGGGGACTATGGGATGCTGAAACAAGGGTGCTTGAAGATACGATCTGACTTCGACAGTGTCATGGGAAACGATGCGTTGGACGTCGACAGTGTTGACATTGCTCTCCCGTAGCCTGATGCGTTCCTACCGGGACACCGGTAATGGAGGCTAATGGCCCCCGGGAGCAACGGGCGGACCGGGCAGCCGGCCTCGGCCGACCGAACAGAGCGAATAGATTGGCCCGCACGAACGTCTAAAGTACGACTGAATCAGAGCATCTGGATCCTTGCCAAGACGTATGGAGGTGTCGAATGAAGACGCTGGGACGACTGCTGCTGAGTGGAATTTTCGTTGCCGTGACAAGTGGGTGCGCGTCAAGCCGATCAGGGAAAGTCTATTCACGCGACCAGGCCCGCAAACCGCACACGGTTGAGACAGGTACCGTGGAAGCGGTATCAGAAGTCACCATCGAGGGCACAAAGAGTGGTTTTGGCACTGTTGTCGGCGGGGTTGCCGGAGGCGTTCTCGGGAGCACGGTAGGGAAGGGGAGTGGGGCCACGATCGGGGCTGCCGTCGGCGCCCTGGCCGGAGCTGCTACCGGGGCTTTGGCTGAGGAGAAGACGACCCGAAAAGCGGCCCTTGAGATTACCGTAAAACTGGACAGTGGCAGGACGGTTGTCGTGGTTCAGGAAGCTGATGTCGTCTTCGTGGGCGGCGAACGGGTGCGCATGGTGAAAGGACCGGACGGAACGGTCCGCGTACGTCCACTCGTGGAACAATAGATGTGGATGGCCTTCGTGACGTTCGCGCGTTTTGGGGACATCTCGGAAAGAAGCTTGTGCGTCACATCCGTGGTAGTAGAGGAAGTGCCATGACGTTGTGGGTGCTTCCGGCCATCTTCGGGACTGTTCTGCTGTCCTCGTCTTCTGTGAGGTCCGGGACGCACGCGGCACTAGGGAGTCGGGTCGAACTCCACCTTCCCATCAATCCCAGGTATCCCGGTGCTGATGGAGCCCAAACTCTGGTGGATGGGGAGAGCGGCGATACCTCGATATCACGACAGTTCCTCGGCTTCGAGGGACCTGATGTCGAGATAACCGTCCATCTGCCCGTCGAGACGGCGATTCGGACCCTCGCCGTTGACTTCCTCCAACACACTTCTCCAGCAGTTTTTCTCCCCATAAGTGTCGACTTCGCCATCTCCCGGAACGGCACGAATTTCACCACTCTGGCTACTCTCCTACCGCAGATTTCGGAAAAGCACTCGGCTCCGGTTGTTGAGCGCTTTGAGCTCTCCGGGGTCCACGCTTCTGCGCGAGCCGTGCGCGTGCGGGCGGCGAATGGAGGGCGTGTTCCACCGTGGCATCGTGCTCCACAGGCGCTCCGCTGGATTTTCATCAGTGAGATTCTGGTCAACCCCGGGGACGCTCCACGGTCCGCCGTGGACTTGCTCCACAGCTATCGTTTTGGGGAGACACGATGGGCGTTGACGAGCCTTGAGAAAGCCCTCAGGGACGGTTCGGAAGAGGAACGTCGGGCGCTCTGTGACGAGTTAGGCGGATTGCTTGCCGATATCGACGCGACCGTGGATGCCAGGCGCTTCGCGTTGCAGCAGCTCGCCGTTTTCGGAGGAGAGGGAGACATCCAGCACGTGTCTGCGGCGATTCATGTCGCTGGATTGGGCTCTGATGCTGTTCGGGCACTGGCTTCAATTGGTGGGCAGAGCGCTGTGAAGGCACTGGCTGAGATGGTCCGGAATGCTGAACCGGGCGCGCCTGAAGCGCTGGTTGCCCTGGGGGCGACAGGGGCACCGGAAGCGGCTGCCGCTGCTCAGGAAATGCTCGAAAAGGAGACGTTCCGGGATGCGGCGCTCGCCGCACTCCGGGAACAGGGCACGGTTGAGGCGGTTGGCGTCCTGCTGGGCGTCTTGGAAGACCAGGACACTGACCGGGTAGATACCATGGTTCAGGCTCTTACCGAGTGTGGTACTGATCTGCTTGAGCGTGGTGAACAAGCGCAGGGGCAACGTGCACTGGAAGGCGCCTGGAAGAGCACGTGTTCACTCGAGACTCGCCTGGGAGCACTTGCTGGTCTCATTGGCTCAGGGAAAGACGAACTCCTGCCCGAACTTCTCGCGTTGGCTCAGCACGACGTTCCACGGGTGCGCAGAGCGGGCCTGTCGCTCACGATGGATACAGTGAGGGAACGCGGTACAGGCTGGCTCGCAGAGGCTTTCGCAGCGCTTCCGGTGGATTTGCAGGCGGGTGTCATACGGGCCGTTGGAGGCAGCGGACGGGCGTCTGAGGCCTCCTGGTTGAGAGCACTTCTCCCGAAGTTGCGTGGCGTGGTCGCGTGCTCGGCGCTTCGAGCGTTGGGACAGCTCGGAGATGCATCGGATGTCAGCGTGCTGGTCGCGGCATTGAGCAATGGCGATGGGGACGTCGTTCAGGCGTCCTCCCATGCCTTGTGCAGGCTTCGGGGGCCGCGTGTGGATGCTGCTCTGTTGAGGGTGGCCGAGAGCGCCGAAAGCCTCGCGAGGGATAGGCTCTGTAAGGTGTTCGTCAAGCGTCAGACGTCAGGTGCTGTGCCGCTGCTGATGGCGTGGGGAGTGGGCTCCGATCGTCAGGAACGGCGGACGTGTTGGGCAACGGCCGGGAAGTTGGTTGATGCAGAAGACTTCGGTAAACTCATCGATGCGTTCTACCATCTCCCCGCGGATAGTGTTTCGGAGGCGAGAAGGGCGTTGACGGCAGCAGGGAGAATGCTCTCGGAGGCCGCTGCGGTCGAGGCCCTCCAGCTGGCCATTTCGAACTGCCCCTCGGGGGGGCACACGGCCCTCCTCCTGGCGGTGGTTGGCGAGTTGCCATCTCCCCGGTGCTATCCTATTCTGACTCAGGCCCTCACATCCTCCGAGGCTGATGTGCGCGCGGCCTCAGTTCGTTCCCTCGCAAATTGGCCCGCCCCTCAAGCCGTCGGTGAACTCCTTCGGTTTGCCCGTTCTGAGGAAGACGATCGCGTTAGGATACTTGCTTTGCGAAGTGGCCTTGCGGCGTTACGGACCCACGCGGCGGAAATGCCCGCTACATCTTGTGCTCAGATGCTGGTATCTGCCCAAGCTATGGCATCGCGGAACGAGGAGAGGGTGATGGTTATCCATACGGCTGGGGCCGTCCGCTGTGCAGCATCCGCTCAGGTCGTCCTTGGAGGTTTGGCCGAGCCGGCGTTGCGCGCTGCTGCAGAGACAGAACTGCTCGGACTTTCCCCCTACGGATGGTTGGATGCCGGCGTCGCCACTCGTGAAGGGTTGGGGCGCCTCGCGGCAAGCGGGCCGGATGATTGCAGGGAGAAGGCCACAGAATTGCTTAAGCGGCTGCCGGAGTCGTCGGTCCTTGCCCGGATGGATGCTGTTCCATGGACGTCGGCTTTCAACGGACATGATCTATCCGGCTGGAGAATCGTGAAGGGAAAACCGGATTCGTGGGGCGTTCATGACGGTGTACTGGTGGCCCACAAGGGGGGAGGAGGGTGGCTCGCGCGGGAGGAGGAGCTTTGCGATTATGCGATCGAGTTTGATTTCCGTCTGGTGTCGGGCGGGAACAGTGGCCTTTTCCTGCGCCCTCCTTTGACGGGGAATCCCGCCTGGGAGGGGATTGAGGTGCAACTCCTGGATGATGCTTCACCGAAATACGCCCGACTTCAGGCCGACCAGTATTGTGCCGGTGTTTACGGAATCGTTGGCGCCGCCCCAAAGGTGACCCGTCCGGCGGGAAAGTGGCAACGGATGCGGGTCCTGTGTCTGGGACGCCTGGTGAACGTCTGGCTGAATGGCAGTCAGGTCGTCAGAGCTGACCTGGACGAACACATGGACAAGGTCGAGAAAATTCCGGGATTGAGGCGCGCGTCGGGGTTCCCTGGTTTCCAGAACGAGCACGGCCCTATCGAGTTCCGTGGCATCCGGATGAAAATACTGGGCCCAGTGTTGTCGGCCTTACAGGAGAGGTGAGCGATGAAAAGGCGTGAACTGCTGCAGCGAACGGTGCAGGGAGCCGTTGGGGTGTATGTCGGGCACGGGCTCTCCCTCATGGGGCAGGACCTGCCTCCCAGCGAGAAAATCACGATGGCGTGCATTGGCGTTGGCGGCCGAGGCCGCGGGAATCTTAACGCCTTCCTCAACGACCCACGCGTCCGGATCATTGCTGTCTGCGATGTCGACCGTAGGCGTGCGAAGACGGCGGCCGACGCCGTCAGCGCCTTCTACGCGAAGCAAACGAAGGCTGGGGTTACATCGCCCTGCATCTGTACGGCTGATTTCCGCGAGATCATGGCACGTCCGGATGTGGATGCCGTGATGGTAGGGACGCCTGACCATACGCATGCCCTGATCTCGGTGTCGGCGATGCGTTCAGGGAAAGATGTGTACTGCGAGAAGCCGCTGGCCTATTCGGTGGCAGAAGGACGTCTTGTCGTGCAGACGGCCGAGACGTACGGTCGTGTTCTGCAGACGGGCACACAACGCCGCAGCAACGGGCGAATCAGACATGCCTGCGAACTGGTCCGAAATGGTCGGATCGGATCGCTGAAAGCTGTCCGGGTGGGCTTGCCAAAGGGGTTTCAGATTCGCAATGGAAGTCACGCAGGGAACCAGGCGGAGGAGCCCGTTCCGGACTGGTTTGACTACGACAAATGGCTTGGCCCAGCGCCGAATGCGCCCTACACCCCCGGCCGATGCCATTTCAACTTCCGCTGGATTTTGGACTATGGAGAGGGATACATCAGCGACTGGGGGGCGCATTATGTCGATGTCGCTCACTGGGGAATGGGTGCAGACACCACAGGCCCCCGGTCGGTTGAAGCAGACGCGATCTTCCCTGATGATGGGCTCTATGACGCCCCTACAGAGTTTCACATTGAGTATGCCTATCCCGGCGACGTGCTGCTGGCCTGTTCCACGCGCGAGGTGCTTGGGATCAAGTTCGAGGGGAGTGAAGGCTGGATTCACGTTGAGAAACCCGGAGTGGGCGCAGTGGCAGCCAGCGATCCCGGGCTGTTGACATCGGTCATTCGCCCCAACGAGATTCATCTCTACGAGAGCACGAGCCACGCCCGCAACTTCATTGACTGTGTTGTCTCCCGGGAAGCAACTGCGGCTCCCCCGGAAGTCGGACATCGCTCTGCCTCAGCCTGCCATGTCGGGATGATTGCGGCACGCCTTGCCAAGTCGCTGACCTGGAACGCGGAAGCAGAAGCGTTCGTCGATAACCCGACGGCTGACCGGTTACTGGCGCGTACGCCTCGGGCCGGTTGGGCACTCTGAGGCGGCTTCCCACCGCTCAGGGCAGGGCGTGCAGCTCAGAAGACGTGTCGTTCACAATGGGGAATTGAGTCGAGGAAAGCTCTGCCGTAGTTCGTTCGGATGACCCGATTGTCCAGGACCACGACGATACCATGGTCGTCCTTGCTGCGGACGAGCCGGCCGAATCCCTGGCGGAATTTGAGGATGGCCTCGGGCAAAGCGTAGTCCCCGAACGCCCGGCCCCCTCGTTGCTCAATGGCTTCCTGTCGAGCGGCTACCAACGGATGGTCAGGTACCGCGAACGGGAGACGCACAATGATCACGTTGCTCAACGCTTCTCCGGGGACATCTACACCGGTCCAGAAGCTTGCCGTTCCGAAGATAACAGAGCTCACATCTTCGCGGAAAGCGTCGAGCATCTGTGACCGGGGCAGTCCTTCGCCCTGGACGAAGAGCTGGTACCCTGATTCGTCAAAGAAATCCGCGAGGCAGTCGACGGATTCGTGCATCATGCTGTAGCTGGTGAACAGGACGAAGGCCCTTCCTTCGCTTTGGAGAAGGAACTCCCGGATGTGTTCACATGCGGCCGGGACAAAACTGGTGGTGTCCTTGGGGGGGGGCATGCTCCCTGAGAGGTAGAGCGTTACTTGCCGCTCAAAGTCGAACGGCGAGGAGAGGATCAGTCCACTCGTGTCATGGCCCCCGACTCGCTTCTGGAAGTACTCGATATCTCCCTTGACGGCAAGCGTGGCGCTGGTCAGGATAGCGGTGAAATTTCGGTTAAAGAGGCGTTCGCGCAGCAACGGGGCTACCTCAATGGGAACGGCATTGAAGGTCACTTCATCCTGCCGTGACCCGTAGCGTTCAAACCAATAGACATGCTCTTCCCGCTCCATGCCCAGGAAGGACCGGAGGCCCAGGCGGTACACGTGGAGGCCTTCCGACAGGGTGGTAAGCTCCGTCTGCTCGTCGTCGCTGTCAGCCGTCTCTGCAGCGTGCTTGACCTTCTGCTCCAGACTTGCCAGAGCATCGGCCAGCAGGTCGGGGATGTGTCCCGGACTCGTGTAGCGAAGGGGGTTCCGGTTCTGGCTGTCCAGCCACTCCACGATACGCTTGAAAAAGCGATCGACTTTCTCCGTCGCTTCAATGGCCGCGGTCCGTGCATCGACACACGAGGAGTTGGCGAGGATGCCGCGGTTGCGTTCAGGTTGGTAGAGGCGCCGGAGAGTGCGCCGGAGTTCGAATGTCGTGAGGCGAAGGCCAAGGTGTGACGCGGCGCAATCTTCGATGGTATGTGCCTCGTCAAGGACGACGGCGCCGTAATCCGGGAGCACGCCCCCGGACTCCTCCCCGCTTTCCTGCTTCATGGCCATGTCCGCGAAGAAGAGGGCGTGATTGGCCACGATCACGTGTGACTCGAGACATTCCTTCCTAGCCCGGAAGAGGTAACACCGGCGAAAGAATGCGCAACGGCCTCCAAGACAGTTTCCGGCCTCGCAGTTGATCCCGTCCCACAAAGCAGGGCTGGGCTCAAAACCAAGATCGCTTCTTGACCCATCCTCCGTTTGCTTCTGCCACTCCCATATTTGGTCGATTTCGGAAAGCCAGTGCAGATCAGGCAGATGTCGCTGGTCGGTATCCGCCAGGGCAGTCAGCCTGCGCAGGCAGAGATAATTGCTGCGGCCCTTGGCCAGAGCGGTCCTGAACTCCAAGCCGAGAAGCTCTTGCAGAACTGGAATGTCTTTGCGGACAATCTGTTCCTGAAGGCTGATTGTGTGCGTGCTGACGATGACCGGGAGCGCGCGGTCCAATGCGTAATGGATGGCAGGAACGAGGTAGGCAAAGGTCTTGCCGACGCCGGTTGGCGCTTCCACGCAGAGATGGAGGCCCTGATCCAAGTGCTCAGCTACGGCGTCAGCCATCTGCTGCTGCTGGGGGCGTGGCTCGTAAGGTCGTCCCCCGACCTCGGCAGCTCGCAGCAAAGGCGTCTCTTCCCCGAAAAACTCAGTTGTCTTATCGCGAATCGATGGTTCCACAGCGCTAGGGAGCTTCCGGTTAGACAGTGGTCACTCCGTGGCGGACGGCTTGCTGCCGCAGGCGACGAAGATGTCGAGATGGGGATCGACACTTCGGTCAATTCCAGCGAGAGGGTACCAACGCGAATCCATCAGCCCCGCTCGACCGAGCCACTTCTGCAGCTGTTCCTCAGCGAATCCGAGCCACAACGACCCGAAAGTGGTCGTCACTTTCTCGTCCTCATGTTGAACGCGGTCGACGACCACTAGGCGTCCTCCGGGGGCCAGAAACTGAACGGCCTGTTTGAGGCAGGCCTGTGGTCGGGCTACCTGGTGGAGAACGAAGTGGAGGAGCAAAGCATCGCAGGGGGGGAGGTGGTCGGAGAGCGCTTCGATGCGCCTCTGGACGAACGTGACGTTGTCGATGCCGAGTTCTCTGCACCGTTCTCTGGCTCGTTCGAGCATTCGGGCGGAGTGGTCAATTGCGTAGACGTGATCCGCCATCGCTGAAAGGAATGGGAGCATGAGCCCCGTCCCGGTTCCCAGATCCGCGATCCTTATCCCGGTTGGGGCAAGCCTGGCCATCGCCAGCAGACTGGCAGACGAATTGTGAAGTAGGCGCCCGATCTCGTCCCAATGCTCGGCTTTGCAGTCTGCGAACGATTGAGCGTCGTTTACCCGGCGTCGGAGGGCTTCACCCAGCCCTTCGAGATCAGGGTGTTCGCTCTTTCCCAGGGACTCGATGTAGGCACTCACCCCTCCCATTTCGTCGCTCAACGGGGCAAGGGTGTAGAAAACGCGCGTTCCTTCCCGTCGGTCCTGGACAAGTCGCGCGTTCCGAAGCACTCCGAGATGACGACTGACGCGTGGTTGTCCCATTTCCAGAATAGAGGCCAACTCCTGGACGTTCAGTTCTTCGCGGAACAGGAGGCGGAGGAGTCGCAATCGAGTGTCGTCGGCCAGGCCTTTGAAGACTGACACGTCGGCAGCTCGGCCGTCCGTGCGGATTGGTTTTTCTTGGGGGGAGCCCTGCATGTTGTTGTGGCGTGCCTTGGGGAACGCTGATTTGTGAGATGGCCTGGAAGCAGAAGGGCAGAGCACGACGGGCTTGTCCTGATGCCTCAGACATCCCCATGGACGACGTCAGAATATGCCACACCAGGGCCTATCGGGCAAGGATCGTCTATTCAGGGCGGTTGGTGATGAAGAAGCCGGCCACATCAAAGATCTTCTCTGCCATCAGGCGGTAGCCATCGGTGTTCGGGTGTACCGCGTCAGACATCAACTCAGGCTTGTTGATGATGCCGTCGAGGATGTCAGGAACGAGGACGACCCCGGTTCGGCGGCAGAGCGCCACACATTCGCGGCTTCGTTCGGCCCCCAGAGGACCGCGCACGGCCGTAAATACCACCATCATTCCACGGTCCTGCAGGCGCAGGAAGAGCTCCTCAAGAGCAGCTTCAGTCCTGGACCAGGGCACTTTCTTGAGGATGTCATTGCCCCCGAGGGTGACGATCGCCGTGCCGCCTGTCATAAGCTGATCGTGATCGAGGTAAGTGAGAGCTTGATCGGCGGTTCTTCCTGTCTCACCGAGAGCAGCGACCGTGGTCCCGCGCGGGAGCAGGTTCTTCAGTTGGCTCGGGTAGCTGCCCGTTGCTCTGTTTACTCCAATGCCGACAACCAAGCTGTCGCCGAAGCAGAACACCCGGTCGTCTGTCACGGGGAAATTATGAATCGTCCAACCGTTGATTCCAGGGCCCTTGAGAGCCAGGAACGCGAGAACGAATAGTCCAACCGCGCAAGCTGCAATTTTCCCAGTTCGCATGATGCCGTCCCCGATTTGGCTACGAAACGATTGCGTCCGGTTTCAGGAACTGAGTGACAAGTGGTCCGATTCGGTCGTATGCGTCCTCCAGGACGTAGTGACCGGCATCTTCAAAGGCATGGACGCTTGCTTCGGGAAAACGGGCCTGCCACTCCTTGAGGAACCTGTCGTTGAAGCAAAAATCCTGAGTTCCCCAGCCGATCAGCATCGGTTTCCGTGCCAACTGAGGAAGGCCTTTCTCGATCTCCACCATGGTGTCCCAAGTCGGGTGCTTTGGGGACAGAGGTATGTCTTGCACGAAGCGCAGTTGAGCGATCCGGTTCGCGTAGCTGTCATAGGGTGCGAGCAGCCCGGCACGAACAAGGGGGGCGAGGCGGCGCCCTTTGGCAACTGCCATCTTAATGGCAGCCTGGGCAAATCCGTTCAGCCCCCGCAGGAGAAGAGGACCGAGGATGGGAGCACGGCAGAGACGGATCCTCAACGGACACCTGTCCACTAGGAAAGCGGCGGTATTCAGCACCACAATCCTCTCGATCCGTTCCGGGTGTCTCACTGCGTAGCCCATACCGATTGCCCCGCCCCAGTCATGGACAATCAGGCTCAGTTTCTCGCCCCCGAGCACGTGATCCATGAGGCATTCCAGATTGTCGATATGGCGCCGCAATCGGTAGGGATAATCCTGAGGCTTATCTGACAACCCGCATCCCATGTGATCGACGGCGATAGCCCGGTGTGTCGCGCTGAGGTCACGCACGAGATTCCGGTAGTAGAAGGACCACGTTGGGTTGCCATGGACCATCACGACAGGTGTTCCTCGGCCCTCATCGACGTAGTGAATCCGGTGTCCCTCGATGTCCGCGAAATGGGATTCGAAAGGATAGAGTTCGCGCCATGATCCGGGATTGGTTGCGTTATCCATACCCATTGCCTTGTGGTTGTGAACCTTGCACGCCCCCTCGGCTGCGGCGGTGCCTCTTGGGCAAAGGGAGGCCCTTCCCGGGGAAGGAGGGCGAGCTGATCTAACTATACATGACCAAGGGGGGGCAGGCGACGTTGCGGACTCAAGTCCAATCCGTCCGTCCCACTTTCTCGGCAGGGAGTGGGAATTGGCCATTGTCAACCATATCCTCCTCTCGGGTTGACAATGCGGATTGCTCGGCTAGTTTCAGCTGGCTCGGAGGCATGACGTAATGGTTGCACGTCTTCCTGGCGGCGGATCAAAGTCCCCCATTGGAGTTGTTGCATGGGCAAGACCGAGCGGATTCTAACCATCCTTCGACAATCCGGCGACTTCGTCTCCGGGACTCTTCTGTGCGAGGAGCTTGGCGTTTCTCGAACCGCGGTCTGGAAACACGTCAATAAGCTCCGGGAACGTGGGTATTGCATCACCTCGGTTCGCCATCGCGGACATCGGCTGGACAGCTCACCAGACCTTCTCGTGCCTGAAGAAGTCATACCCAGGCTGCAGACGGACAGGTTTGGGCGGGACTACCGTTTTCTGGAGGAGACGGTGTCCACCAATGCCGTTGCATCCCGGCTCGCGAATGAGGGGTGTCCAGAGGGGGCGGTTGTGGTCGCGGATGCCCAATCTGGAGGGAGAGGACGCTTGAGTCGGGTGTGGTTCTCCCCTCCTTCATCCAACCTTCACGTGTCTGTCGTCCTCCGGCCGGAAGTCGCCCCGGGCCAGGCTCCCCAGATGGCTCTTGTAACAGCTGTGGTGCTCCGCAGGGCGATCCAGACGTCTGCTCCTTGCCCCGATATATCGATCAAGTGGCCCAACGACGTGCTGATCGCAGGTCGGAAAGTCGGGGGAATTCTCTGTGAGATGGGGGCAGATATGGACCGAGTCAAGCACTTGGTGGTCGGTGTGGGGGTGAACGTCAACACTTCCCTGGAGGATTTCCCCCCCGAGATTGGCGATCAGGCCACTTCTCTTTGCACTGCCGTCGGTCACGAGGTCCGCCGGAGTCGCCTTCTCGGCACTTTTCTCAACGATCTTGAGTCGGCTTACGACGTGTGGCGCAGCGATGGTCTTGCCCCTTTCCTGCCTGAACTCAGAGACTACTCAACGCTCCTGGGGCGGCACGTCGCCTTGACTCAGTTGAGCGAAACACTTGAGGGGATCGCTGAGGACTTGTCTCCCGACGGGGCTCTTCTGCTCCGACTGACTGATGGTCAATTGCGTGAGGTGTTGTGTGGGGATGTCCACATTCTCGACTATTGATTCGTCCCGCGTGACGACTTCCCGCTATCACAACCTCGATCGACGACTCTCTGCCGCCGGGGTGGGATGCCTTCTGTACCTGGCCTTCTTTCAGACCGTCGGAGGCGGTGAGATCGGGCCTGTGCGTCAACTCCCCTCCATGCTTGTTGAGGCCCCCGTCGTTGGGGATGCACGCACGATCACGACCTCGAGGCAAGCTGCTCTGACCTGGTTGCGCCAGGTAACGGGGCTTCGACTTCAGGGGCAGGGCGTCGGTGGACAGGCCGATCTTCAGGTCGAAGGGAGCAGCTTCAGCGGAGCAGGACTGTCGTTGGCCGGCCTGGGGCTGCGGAATCCGCAGACAGAGCACTTCCATGCCGACGTTCCGCTTCCCTGGCAGCTCTTTGAGGAGCCGGTCGTGTCGACCGGGCTCAATCAGGTTCGAGGTGGCACTGGACATCTGGTCGGGAGTGTGGAGCTCGCCTTGGCTCCAGTTGCTTCAGGGGGGCGCCTGGACTGGGGGCAGGGGGGGCGTGGGCATTCCTGGCAAGAAGGGCTGTGGCAGGAGACGTTCGGGGAGAGCGAGGGGATTCGGAGTTTTGGCTTGGGGGTGTTCGGAGGAAGAGAGACGGCAAACGGTTTTGACTACTCCGACAACAGCTTCCGACGATGGTCCGGAGGAGGACAGCTACAGTTGCGGATGTCGGAGAGCCAGGCTGATCTGGTCTTCGGAACCCAATACCGCGACTTTGGAGCCCGGGGTTACTATGGAGCGCCAGCCAGCCTTCCCGCTCAAGAGACGATTCGTGACACACTGGTTCTGGCCACGTGGAGGAACGGGGAGGAGGGGGCTCCCATCCGACGGGCCAGCCTTCTGTACAGGCAGTTCCGCGACCTCTATCTGCTGGACGAAGAACGCCCTGAATTGTATCGAAATCGCCATCGATCAGACGTTCTTTCATCAGCCGTTGGCGGGGGTTTTGGCCACGCTGAACCACTGTCGCTCACGTGGCGACTGGAAGCGGAAGATGAACGTCTGGACAGTGCTTACCGCGGAACGATTTCGAGCACTGGCCTTGGGAAACACGACCGTCAGCGAGGAGGGGGAATGGTCCTGCCCGAGTTGAGATGGGGCCGCTGGTCCTTTGCAGGAGGGAGTCGATTCCTGTTCTTTTCTGAAGACCGCCCTGCGGTTCTTCCAGCCTTCGGAGTTACGTATACTCCCGCCGGAGCACATGTGCTCTCGCTGGCCTACACCCGTGGGGTGCGACTTCCTTCCTACACGGAGCTCGCCTACGATTCCCCGGGGAGTCTTGGCGATTCAGGTCTGGAGAGACAGGAAAGCGCTCAATGGGACGTGGCCTGGGACGGGCGTTGGGAACAAGGAGGGAACTGGCGCATTGGCGCGTTCAGTCGGCGGGAGCACAATGCTGTTGACTGGATCAAAGACACCCCAAGCAGCCGCTGGCAGGCGGTCAACCTGCGCCGACTACGTATCATGGGGGCTGGAGCACGGGCGGAGTTCCCCGTGAGTGCCACGCTACGGATGGCGTTCGCCTACACATACCTGCACAAACGTTCGCGGTCAGACGTGTTTGCGAGCAGATATGTTCTTGACTATCCCGAACATGAGATTCGCCTGACTGGCGAATGGGCCGTGACGCAGTGGTGCCGCCTCATCGCCACCCAGTCTGCCCACCTGTATGCCGATAATCCGGTTCGCACAAGCGATCGAACGGGTACAGACGGCACCATCGCCGTTCAGTTCCGCCCCCCTCGCACGCCATCGCTCCTTGTAACCGCAAGCCTCGACAATCTGTGGGATGACACGTTCGAGACGTTCCCCGGACAGCCCCCGACAGAACGCAGAGGCAGCCTGGCGGTGTCCTGCACATGGTGACAGAGCTGGTTGATCCCGAGCGGAGCACGCTCTATTGTGGAAGCGTGGTACGGAGGAGGGGCGGTGTTCTCAAGCGGGGGTGGGCAGCAGGCGCCGGATGAGCCCGGGACACCGACGCGGCCGGGAGGGGCGTTCCTGAAGCTGTGACAACGATGCCGACAACGACAAGTACCAATAAGCCTGTTCAGATTCTCGTGGCCGACGACGAGCCGCTCGTTCGTGCCGTCTATATTGAGATGCTGCAGGAGGAAGGGTACGTGTGTCGAGGGGCAGCGGACGGCGGCGAAGCACTGCGTCTTCTTGACGAGGGCCCCTGCGACCTTCTCCTGAGCGATGTGCGCATGCCGAACGTCGATGGTCTGACGCTGTTGTCGGCCGTGGGAGAGAGATTCCCCAATCTGTCCACCATCGTGGTGACCGCGCACTCAGACGTTAACCTGGCCGTAGAGGCCACTCGCCGGGGAGCGTTTGACTTCCTCTGCAAGCCTGTGGACAGCCAGGAATTACGGCTTTCTGTCGCTCGGGCCCTTGAGCAGCGGCGCTTGCTGGCACTGACCAGGAAGCTGACCCGCCAGGTTGAGCGCCCTCCGACCTTCGCCAATCTTGTGGGCCAGAGCCGCGCCATGCTGGCTGTGTATCGAGTCATCGCTCAAGCGGCCGGAACGGGGATGAGCATTCTGTTGACCGGGGAGAGTGGAACAGGGAAAGAAGAGGTCGCCCGGGCGATCCACAGCCTGAGCCCGCGCAAGGAAAACCGTCTGAATGTGGTGAACTGCGCTGCCATTCCTGAGGCCCTGATCGAGTCGGTGTTGTTTGGGCATCGCCGTGGCGCTTTCACCGGAGCGACGTCCGACTTCCAAGGCCTGATTGGGGCGTCCGATGGCGGGACGGTGTTCTTTGACGAGATTGGCGAGATGCCCTTGCATCTGCAGCCAAAATTGCTCCGGGTGATCCAGGAACGCAGCTTCATCCCGGTCGGGGCCGGAAAAGAAGTTGAGGTCGACATACGGATCATATCGGCGACGAATTGCGATCTCAGCAGAGAGGTCAGCGAAGGGCGCTTCCGACAGGATCTTTTTTACCGCCTGAATGTGATCCCGATTGAGCTTCCACCTTTGCGGGAACGCGGCGAGGACATTCCGGAGTTGGCGTTCCATTTCCTGGACGAACTGGCATCCGACTTCCCGGATGTGACGGGAATATCAGAGCAAGCGATGGCCTGTATGCAGGCCTATCCGTGGCCGGGCAATGTTCGGGAACTCCGCAACGCCATTGAGCGGGCGGTCAGCTTGACCGGGAACACAACAATCCAGCTTGCCGACCTGCCGGAGGGAGTGCGTGCTGCTGAGGGAATGGGATATGTTCTGAGCAGCCCGTCGTCAGTGGTTGAGAAGCTTGAGGACTGGCAATCTTACCTCCAGGAGAGGAAACGGGAGTATTGCTCCCAGGTCCTGACTGTTTACGAAGGGAATGTCAGCCACGCGGCCCGCCACGCGGCCATGTCACGCAAGGCTTTCTACAAAATACTCCGGGACGCCGATCTGGATCCGCGTGCGTTCCGCTGAGCATCCGCAGCGCACCTATTGAGGGCCTTGCTGAGCTCAGTCAACACAGTTTCTCCTCTCCGGAACGTTGGCACTGAGTTCCGTTGACGCAGCTGATCCGCCCGCCTCCGAATGCCACCTGGCCTGCGTGTTCAACCATCCCCTGAGTGTGTCGACACGTACTCACTCCATTGCTCTGTGGTCCGCGTGAGCGCTCTTGCGTTGCAGTTCAAGCGCTCCCGATGGCACAGTTGGGGCGTCCTGAGCGACTATACATATTGATGCGATCCTCTTTACCTGCCTCTCTCCGCTCATCTCCCTGCTCTCGGTAACGCTCGATCGTCCATGTACTCCTCCTCTGATCTCCTTTTCCCTATTGGGCACATAAATGAATCGCGAGTGCATTGCGGGTTCATATATGTATCACATGGCGCGATACGAAAAACACTCGCCGGGTGAGGTTAACCTATTGCGACGCTGTTGGATAAGGTAGGTTCGATGCGTCTGGCATCAGTCCTGCACTGGAGGGCGCCATACCATGGCCACGGTATGTAGTGAGAGAAACGGCGTCAGCCTAAGCAACACCGGTTGTGACTGGCAAGAACGTCCGAGCGCACGAACGAGACAGAACGACGGAATGCAGAAGGAAGCAATCGAGATGATGACGACCATCACACGTGCAGTTAGTGTCGCAGGACTGGTATTGGGAATGGCGTTGACCAGCAACGTGCAAGCCGGGGAGAAGGTGTCCGTTGAAGCCGGAGCCGACACCATGTCCCGCTATGTATGGCGTGGACAGCGATATCTCGGACAACATGGAACAGACATGGTCGGATCCCGACGTGTTCTTCGGCGGAGTCGGAGTTGCTTTCTCCTTCTGACCCGTCCGGATGATGAGGTCGGACAGTGAGCATTGCAGAACTGAACACGAGCCCCACGTAGATACGAGATGATGACGAAATAAGGAGCTAGGAAAATGACGACGAGATGGTTGCGAATTCTAGGAGTATCGGCGGTCGCCCTGACTGCGGCCGCCACGGGTTTCGCCGAGGAAGCGGCAGTTGAGCCGGCTACTCAGGTGCAGACGAACCTGAACATCGTGTGGACCTGTGTTGCTGCGTTCCTGGTGTTCTTCATGCAAGCCGGTTTCGCCATGGTCGAGGCTGGTTTCACCCGGGCCAAGAACGCCTGCAACATCATGATGAAAAACCTGATGGATTTCTCTGTCGGCTCAATCATGTGGTTCCTGGTTGGCTTCGGGTTGATGTTCGGCGGCGGCGCCAGCGGCCTTTGCGGTGGCAGCCACTTCGCAGCCAGCGATTTCAGTGCTTCCGAACTCAACTGGACCTTCTGGCTATTCCAGTGTGTCTTCGCTGGTACGGCGGCGACCATCGTTTCCGGAGCCATGGCAGGCCGAACAAAGTTCACGGGCTACCTCTGCTACAGTGCCATCATCTGCGCCTTCATCTACCCCATTAGCGGCCATTGGGCTTGGGGCAGCCTGTTCGGCATTGGCGAAGGCTGGCTTGAGAAGAAGTCGTTCATTGACTTTGCCGGCTCGACCGTGGTGCACAGTTGCGGTGCCTGGCTTGCGTTGGCGGGGGCTATCGTGCTCGGCCCCAGAATCGGCAAGCGCAACCCCGACGGCAGCGTGAAGGCCATTCCCGGACACAACATCCCGATCGCGGCTCTAGGTGTGTTCATTCTGTGGTTCGGCTGGTTTGGCTTCAACCCCGGCAGTACCACGACTGGTGACAGCTCCATCGGTTTCATCGCGATGACCACGAACCTGGCCGCTGCAGCTGGTGCCATTGGGGCCATGATCGTCTCTTGGTTCCGCTACAAGAAACCTGATGTCTCGATGAGCTTGAACGGTGTTCTGGCCGGTCTCGTCGCGATCACCGCAGGCTGCGCAAACGTGACTCCCGTACACGCGATCATCATCGGCTTCCTAGCCGGCATCATCGTTGTACTCTCGGTTGAGTTCATCGACAAGGTTCTAAAGGTCGACGATCCCGTTGGTGCGGTCAGCGTGCACGGGGTTTGCGGGGCATTCGGCACAATCATGGCCGGTGTCTTCAACACTCCGAACACGCCTGGATACGTCGAGGGCGGAAGCGTCGGGACCCAGTTGCTGGGGGTCGGGGCAATCTTTGCCTGGGCGTTTGGCCTTGGAATGATACTCTTCACCCTGATCAAGGTCACTGTCGGCCTGCGGGCCAGCAAAGAGGAAGAGCTCCGCGGCCTCGATATATCCGAGCACGGGAACGAAGCCTACTGCGGCTTCCAGATTTTCACCAACCAGTAGAAACCAAGGGCAGGGCGGCCGGCGGCTTCTCAACTGCGGCCGGCCGATCTTCCAGTAAGAACCAGTGAAGGAGTGAATCATGAAGCTCGTCATCGCGTACATCCAGCCGGAGCGCCTCAACCAGGTCAAGCAGGCGCTGTATGAGAAGGAAATCTACAAGATCTCGGTCACAAACGCCCTGGGATGCGGTCAGCAGAAGGGTTACCACGAATCCTACCGCGGGGTCGATTTCGAGGTCAACCTCCTCAAGAAGGTCCGAGTCGAGATTGCGGTGAACGAGGCCTTCGTTGAGCCGACGATCGAGGCGATCATCGCCGGAGCTCGGACGGATCAGATCGGGGATGGGAAGATCTTCGTCATCGCTCTGGCCGAGTGCGTTCGAATCAGGACCAGAGAACGCGGCGGAGACGCCATCGGCTGACCGCCCGTTTCGTTTCTCAGTCAACCCACATAGCGCACTGCCCCTATGGCGGTGAGGTCGAGGCCGGAAGTGGCGGTCAGAACCAGGTTGGCAAACTCTTCGTCGTAGAGATAGACAGACCAGACTCTCGCCTGCATGTGTTCGGCGACGTGGCAATCGCCTCGGAGAGGAATTCCTTGATGCTGTGGCTGCGTTCAAAGCAACTCGCAAGTTCGGCGATACTGCAGATGAGGTCAACATTGTCCTTCTGCATAGATGACTCCCGCCCGACACCATCGGGTCAGACCTTCATGTTGGCGAAGGTCCATTCCCCGGTCTCGTCGTCCTGCTCCATGTCCTGGAAGGCGTGGGGGTATTCCCGCTTGCAGATGGCCGCTACCTGGCTCCCGACGATGCGGATCTCCTCTTCCGCCGCCCCCGCAGTGCGGATCGCGATGATGTGGCGCCAGGACCGGAGGTTGCCGGTCACCATAATCGTTGTCCCAATCCCCATGGGCGCCAACCGCCTGAACATCGAGGTCAGATGCTTCTTGGTGGTAAAATCCTTGAGGTCTTCGATGCCAAAGAGCGTCCCCAGATCCGTCTGGACCGACTCCAGGAAGGCGACCACATCGCGGAATTTCCGCTCAACGGCGTCGTCGTCCCGTGCCGCTTCAGGCAGCCAAAATGGGAGATCGTCCAGGCGAACATACCGGAGACTCTCCTGGCTGTAGGCCATTCCCACCCGGTGTCGCACCAGTTCATGAGTAACGACGCGAGAAACGCCACGAAAGATGAAGGTGAGATTCACGTGTTCGAGGATTGAGCCGTGGGCTTGGCGGAGCACGTTTCCAATGTAGGCCTCGTTCCCCTCTCTGACTCGCCGGACATTGGGGTTGGTAGCTTCGGGCTTCTCAGGGTCGTAAGCCTGCCAACTGCGGTAGCACATGCGGCCCGCCGCCTCGATCAGGTTCTCTCCATCCGAGACTGCGGCGTCCGGTGTCCAGTCAGGCGATCCTATGTCTCGCAGGTAGGCGTTCAGGCCGTCGTGAACGAGAGACGTTTTGGCGACCAGGTAAACAGCTGGGGAGGGGATGTCTCTCATGTCTCAGTTACGCACTTTCATCGTGAGTTGTAGTGCCTCGGGACGTCCCCGGGTTGGGCCGGTCTTCCCCAGGACATAGTGAATCAGAAACAAATCCGCCCGAGCCGGACCACAGCTCGGGCGGATCGCGATCTACGATGGCACGGGAGGCGGGGGGTCAGGAGAGCTTCCCGTCACGGAAGGCCGTGATGTACTCCATGCCGAACATATCTTCGCCAACCAGGACGGCCTTGGCCAACCGGAATGGTTCCGAGTCCGTGTCCAATGAGGCGATTGCCGTTGCAGGCATCACGGCCGGGTCGATGATCCCCCCGTCCGTTCCGGCTTCAACGCAGAGATAGGCGAACGTCACGTTCAGAAGCTTCCGACTGGGCATCCCGAACGAGACATTGCTCAGACCGCCGTTGAGATGAACCCCTTCGAATTCGCTCCGGGCCTGGCTGGTTGCATTGAGGAAGTGCATACCATTCATCGGGTCTGTGCTGATGGGGAGAACGAGGGGGTCGAGATGGAGTTTGTCTCTCGCCATTCCGGTCGCGTCAATCGCTGCGATCAGTTCACGGAAATTCGCCGTTCGTTCGTCGGCGTCTGCCGGCATCCCTTCACGGCCTGCTGCGTTAACGATCGCGTCCGCATTGTACTGTTTGGCCAAGTCGATCACATCCGGCCGTTCAAGGCTGATTGAATTGATCATCGGGGATGCGATGTCTGTCCGGCACGCTGCCAGCCCGATTTCCAGTGTTTCAGGCTTTGACGAATCGATGCTCAGCGGGGTGTCGTAACGCTCTGAAAGGAAACCAACCATGTATCCCATCATCTCGCCCTGGACGGATGATTCCGTGGAGTATTCGTCGACGTTGACATCCAGAAATGTGGCGCCGTTGTCGATCTGACGTTCGGCCAGATAGCAGAGGTAATCGGCACCGGCCGCCTGCTCGTCAGGGGCTCCGTGCAGTGATTGGTAAAGGGCAAGGGCAATGTGCTTGATCTTGCCGTCACCGAACGCAGGTGAGACCTCTTCCCAGTTGGCCGGCACGGGAAGTGCACGGCTTTCGCCATCACGCTGGAACGCAACGCCCTCACCCCCACCAGGGAGTTCCGTTGTCTTTATTCCTCCGCGCTTGACAATGCGCGTGCAGTGTAGATTTTCGCCGACAACAACGAACTTGGACCAGTCCATTTGAGACTCTCTCCTCGTTTCCATTTGGCACACCGTGGTTTATGGCCTTTGAAGAGCCCCACGCGAGCATTGTGCGTTGTCCAGAAGGAACCGCCATCAGAGTAGCAGTTAGGGCGTCCATTTCAAGCTGTGGAAGACCCAAAACCTATCTGCGTATCGCCATCCTCACTGTCCCCGACCGGTCTTCATTCCCTGCGTGCCACCATTCCGCCGGGCAGCCGGATCAGGAAGGAGAATGCGCCAGTCTGCCCGGGGAGGTGACATCACCGGGAAGCGTTCGAAAGACGGGGGCCTGCCAGTTCGAAAGGGAGGGGGTCGAAACCGATCGTGGCCAGTGACGTGCAGTTCTTCACTGCGTCGGCTGGGGCGGATGGCGACACCACCCCCTGGAGTCGGTGACGGGTATGCCAAAGAGCCAGGGATGGGGACCAGCCCAGACGGGGTGTCGGAGCAGCGCCACGGCGAGCGAGGAGTTGCCCCAGTGCCTGAGTTCGGAAGGAGAACTGACACGGGAAGGCGGCAAGCGTGACGCGGAGCACAGCTTCTCGGTCAGTTGGGGCCACTCCTACCGAGTCTCTCAGGTCATTATCTGGTAAGACCTCGGCTAGTGACAGGTTAGGTAGAAGAGCGCCGGAGTTCAAGTTGGCAACAAAACGCTGTTGCGGACCAACGATCTCGACTGCCCCGGTGAGTGCGCCCGACGCAGTCCTGACCCAGACCACGCCGGTGTTCCCTTGACGGGCTGCGAAGGTCAGGACAAGATGGCTGAAGAAAGGCTTTGCCTGTTCCTTTGGCCAAGTGTTGGGCAGCAAGGGCAGGGGGGGGGCAGGCAGTTGATCGGAGGGAGAGCGTGTTGTTGCCAAGGTTGCGATCAGCTCCGGGAGCCCTCCAGCTTCCTCTGCCAGGCGGCCACAGGCGTTCATGAACGCCCACACTTCAGCATCCTCGCTGCTGAATGACTGGTGAAGGGCACCGGGCGGCAGTTCAGCGTCCGAAGCCAACGCGAAAAACGCCGGTTCCAGAGCGGCTTTTCCAAATGGAGCCGTCAGTTGCCCGGCCATTTCCGCTGCTTTGGTCCAGTCGCTCCCAGCTAACGCCGCACCAACACTTTGCGTGGTGTGAACAAGCCATTCCTCGCCATGGCCGTGGCGAAGCTCCCGGTCCCGAAGCTGCCCCAGGCGGCTGTTCGCCTCGACGATCTCTGCTTCGTGCCCTGTCATCAACCCACATATGACCAGTCTCTGACTGGGCATTACATCGAACGGATACAGCTCAACTTCCCGGCGGAAGAAAGGGTACGCTTCATGATGACGCCGCAAGGCCCCGAGAGCCATCCCGATCTCCCCGTTAAGGTGGGCAAAATTGGGGTCGATCTGATGTGCACGCCAAAGGTGAGATAAAGCCACCTCGCGGTTTCGGAGTCTGCGATTGGCGATTGTGCCGGAGAAGGTGTGCGTCCTGACGTCCCTGGGCTGCAACTGTGCCGTTCGTCGGAAAGCTGTGTAGGCATAGTGATAGAGCTTTGCTGCATAGTCCAGCTTGCCTTCCTCGGCGAAGCGATTGCCTACATCCTCGGCCAGGAAGGCCTTCCTGAGCGACCATCCCACCTGCAGAGACAGCACGGAAGCCCCGAGGGCATAGCATATGACCGACAGTGCGACACCCGGGGCAAGACGGCGCAAGGTGGGGCTGCGTCGGGTGCTCCAAGCGCGGGAGCGAGCGCGTCGCCGCCACAGGAGGCCGAGCAGAATCAGGCCGATGAGCCCTGTTGGTGGTTGTACCAAGACCTTATCAAACTGGGCATGCGCCATGATCATCCACACGGAAAAATGGGCCGCTCGGAACATGGGGAACTTCGGGAGTCTGCCAAGGCAGACAAGGCCCAGGCACCATAGCACCGCCAAGGGGATGCCCAGTTGAGCAGCCAGGTGGAGAGTTTCGTTGTGTGGATGGGCTGTTACCACAGCCGCGAGACGGCGGCGCTTGTGTGTCAGGGAGCGATAGGTTACAAACTCCCGGGTGAAGTTGCCCGGACCGATCCCAAGCAACGGGTAATCGGCGATGAGCCGGACAGTCTGGCTGTAGAGTGGTAACCGGACGTCATCCCGAGCCGCGGCGGTGAGCTGAGCTCGGCCGAGCCATCCCGCCATCCCCCCCATGGCGAGCAGGATGGCTGCAAGCACCCCCTGGCGTTGCCGGGAAGAGCACTTTGTGATCGCAAAGAAGACAGCGTACCCGGCGAGGGCCAGGCACGTTCCCCGAGAACGCCCCGCAGCGACGGCCCACAGAGACAGCGCCAACGGCAGGATTGCCACGAGAAGTCTCTGGATTGTCCGTCGGCTATTAGGCTGGGGCCGCATTGTCCCCGACAGTGCAACCCAACACCAAGGGCAAAGTGCCACAATCGTCGTGCTCATCCAGTTCCTGTTTCCCGCGAGCCCAACGACTTCGAATCCAACTTGCCATTGCCACAAGGCATGAAAGACGTGTACACACCACAGCACAGCGAGGCAGAGAGCGAGACGGCGCGGGACCAACTGCCGGGGGCAGACGGCATAGAAAACAGGGATGGTAAAAAAGCCCAGGAGAATGAGAATGTCGGCAAGAGATTGCGTCCGTCCCAGCCAGGCACTAACCGCGGTCAACGAAGCGGCAAGGAGGACTGAGAATTGGATTGTGTTTTGCCGACTGCCACCGTGGCGCCCCCCGAAGGCACGAATTGGGGTGACTGCCAGGTAAGCTGTGGCGAAGCACGAGAGCCAGAGGGCCACCGGAAGGGCCACATGGAATGTGACGGGGAAGTCGAAGTCCCTGGGCAGAAAGGGAGCAAGGATGGGAGCCCGTGCCTGCACCGCCGAGATCACTTGCCCCAGCCGGGCGGGACAGATGAGAGCTAGAGGATAGGCAAGAAACAGACACAAACAGGGGATAGTTCGGAGCGCTCGTTCCGTGACGTTTCCAGTCGCTTGAGGTGAACGTTTCTTCAAAGGAGTCGTGCCCTTGGTATGGCCGCAGACCGAGTGCTGCCGAGACATCGGCACAACTCTGCCTCCGAGGCCTGTAAAACGTATGAGAGGTCATCATATTTTCAACGGCAAGGAACAGAACCAGTTCCAGCCTTTGCAGGATGGTCTACACATGAACACTGGAGTTTCCGCATGCTTTCATCGGGAGATGGTGCCGAGCGGGCTATTTTCGTTCGTCGGGGAGGGCTGGGCGATTTCATCCTCAGCTTGCCAGTTCTCCGGGCCCTCTCGACCCGCCACTCATGGATTTGCCTGGTCACACGCCGGAGGTATCTCGACTTGGTCCCGCCGAGCTGCCGCTATGACATGTTTCTGGATTGTGACAGCGTTGCGGCAACCCAACTCTACGCCCCAACTCAGCAGGACGGCGCCTCGACGCCCGACATGAAGGCCCTGTGCAGTGGCGCGTCGCTGTATCTGTTCGCTCGACATGATCCACACTGGGCTTCAGGGTTGGACGCGTTCGCTTTCGAACGGGTCTACTGGCTAGATCCCCGCCCGAGCAGTCCACCTCACGTGGTCGAGCAGTTCTTCCTCCAGGCAGGGCTTCAACCAGTTGATCCGGCGCGGGTCGCGTCGCTTTGGCCTGAGCGGCCCAGCGGCGAACAGCTTTGGGTGCATCCGGGGAGTGGGAGTCCATTGAAGAATGCCCCGCTGGATACGTTCGCCACAGTTGCAGAACGGTGGTGTGCAGCCAACGGTGGTGGGGTGATCGCGTCGTTCGGGGAGGCGGACGAGGCCCTGATCGGGCCTTTCGTTGCCGCGATGCGGGAGCGCTCGCTTCCGTATCGTTGCGTCCAGCCGGGAGGGCTGCGGGAACTGCAGGAGCACCTTCTTCGGGAAGCGAAGATCTATATTGGGAACGACAGCGGCGTTTCCCACCTTGCCGCAGCTTTGGGCATCCCGACGGTGGCCATCTTTCAGGCCACGGATCCGGCTATCTGGCACCCCCTGGGAAGGCGAGTAACCGTTGCCACCGCCGCATCAGTCGTTGACACCCCTTTCTGACAAGGCTCAGGAGCGCCGATACACCGCCGCCCGGTTCCGAATCGCCTCTGCGATGGCGACCGACTGAAGCCCTGAACGGATGTTACCTTCCGGTGATCGCCCTTCACGAATGTCGTCAAGGAATGCTGCATTTTCGTGGTAGAAGCCCGACAGTTCGAATAGCTCTGTTCCGTCACCCAGTTGACTCCCCTCCACATCCTCGACCGTTTCCCCCTTGTGGAGGTGGCGCAATCTCCCCGGAAAGTCAAAAGCCTGCCAGATTGGGACATCGAGGAAATACGTGTGGTTGAAGAGATTGACTGTGGCTCTCTCTATCAACACGCCCGAGACGGGGCAGAAGTTGAGTTGAGCTGTCGCTCCGGAACGGAACGTGCACTCGAGGTAGATGTTGGCCGTCGTTGGTCCCAACTCAGGGAAGGGCTGATACGTAAAGCGGATCTCCTCATAGTCGACACCGGCCAGGAAGCGAACTGTGTCGATGCCGTGGATCGCGGTTGTCGAGAAGTCGGCATCACAGCGGTTGATCCGGAAGAAGTCGTATCTGATGTTCTGAATGTCGCTTTCAGCGAATCCGCTTCGCAGGGACTCGCGCAATCTGGCTACCAACGGCGTATAGCGGCGATTGAAGGCGACCTGGTTGGCCGTCCCCGTGCTCTCAGAAGCGTTGATCATGGCCGTACATTCGTCAACGGTCATTCCCGGCGGCTTTTCGAGCAGAACAGGGACGCCGAGGTCGAGCAACTGGATCGACATCCTGGCCGTTTCGGTGACCGGAACATACAGACAGACTGCGTCGGGTGTTTCCACGTTCAGCATCTCCCGGAAGTCGTTGTATTGCCTCAGGAAACCGTTCGCCTGGCGGTACCGGGTTGCCTTGGCTGAATCCAGATCGCAGCAGGCGGTCAACTCCGTACCAGGATGGGTAGCCGCATACTTGGCCAGTGACGGACCGTGGGCTCGGGAAGAGAGTCCACCACAACCGATGACACAGATTCTCAGTGGCATGGAAACACGTTCTCCGCTCTTCTCGTTACTCATTCTCCGGGGGCACATCTTCCGGCTCATCCACCAACTTACGGATCCGTTCTGAAGCTGTCTGCAGAGGAACTGTCTCCGGGGCTGCAGTTGCCTCGGTCCCCTCCACGCCTGCAGGAGACGGCGAGGACGCAGCGGGCCCCACACAGGCGACAAACATCGAGAACAAACAACCAAAAAGGCAAACGGCCGCGATACAGGCGCTCACCGATCCCCAGTCGTAGGTGATACTCCCTGACATCGCCTCCATCTTGAAGGTGAGTTCTGTCAGCAGCCTTGCCACTCCCCAGAACAGCATTGCCGCCACGAAAGCCAGTCGGCGTCGGATGAAATCGTTGCGGACGCAGAGGAAGCACAGGAAACCAAGCAGCAGAACAATCTCGGTGACCATGGAGTTGATCTCTCTTCAGGCCAAACTGGCACGATTTGCGTTCTCACGGATCCGGTGAGACGCGGTCTACTGTACGACAGGGCGCGGGACTCCCCGTGCGCGATTCGCAATAATAGCCGTTGAACGACTCTTGTAAAGGAATGCAAGAGGCCGGGCGGTGATCATGGTCGCCGGCAGACCCGATGGAGGACCTCAGATGCCGCCCCGTGAGCCGCTCAACGGCTTCCCCTGATCTTGATCAGAGCCGGATCTGGTATAGATTTGCGGACCACATCTCTCACCGGTTGCCGCGCCCCAGTTCTGGCGCTTCCTCAGCCGCTATGAGCCAAAAAGGGAGAGCTTTGATGCGCAGAGACGCAATGACGTTGGAACTCGCCGGACGCACGGTGCGCGTACCGGTTGTCTCAGTGAACACACTGGTTGTTGGGGCGGGAGCTGCCGGCCTCAAATGTGCGGACGCTCTTCATTACGCCGGTGTCTCGGATGTGGCGATCGTCGTTGACCGCTTAGGAAACGGCACGAGCAATAACTCGGGTTCGGACAAGCAGACTTACTACAAGCTCGGTGTCTTCGGGGAAGATCCGGACAGCCCAATGGACTTTGCGCGGACGCTCTTCCAAGGCGGAATGATGCACGGTGACCTGGCCTACATAGAGGGCCTCGGATCTGCCCCCGCCTTTTTTGATCTGTGCAAAATCGGTGTTCCGTTCCCCTATAACAAGTTCGGCGCCTACGTGGGCTACAAAACAGACCATGATCCGCGCCAGAGGGCGACATCCGCCGGGCCAAAGACCTCCAAGTTCATGTATGAGTGCCTGCTCAAAGAGATCCAGCACCACCAGACTCCTGTATTCGACCACCATGAAGCCGTGCGTCTACTCACCAGGGAGGTGGATGGGCAGACTCGGGTTACTGGTGCTGTTTGCCTGAACCGAAACGAGTTCTACCGCGATGACCTTGGTGTCGTTCTCTTCAACGCAGAGAACGTTGTGCTTGCTACCGGCGGCCCAGGCGAAATGTACGCCATCAGCGTTTGGCCACATGCTCAAATCGGTTCGCACGGTTTGGCTTTCGAGGTCGGGGCCGCGGGAAACAATCTCACCGAACTGCAGTTCGGTCTCGCTTCCACGGCGTTCCGCTGGAACCTCTCCGGAACCTACCAGCAAGTTGTCCCCGATTACTTCAGTACCGATCCCGATGGTGTCAGCAACCGACGTTTCTTCCTGCACGACTACTTCGCGGACATGGGGGCGATGGCCACCAATATCTTCCTCAAAGGCTATCAGTGGCCTTTCCATGCGCAACGTCTGCAGGACGGCGGCTCCTCCCTCGTTGACATTGCCGTCCACCGAGAGATCACGGAAGGCCGGCGTGTTTTCATGGATTTCATGGCTAACCCTACCCCTGCGGAGGGAATGAGTGTCTTCTCGTTTGCCGAACTTGGGCAGGAAGCACGTCTTTATCTGGAACGTTCCGGCGCCACACAACAGACGCCATACGAACGACTTCAGCACATGAACCAGCAGAGCATTGATCTCTACTCGGAACACGGCATTGACCTCCGCGAACCTCTGGAGGTCGCTGTCTGTGCCCAGCACTGCAACGGTGGCCTGCGAGGCAATTCCTGGTGGGAGACGAGCGTTCCTCACTTGTTTGCTGTTGGGGAACTCAACGGTTCGCACGGCGTTCGCCCTGGTGGCAGTGCCCTCAACAGCGGGCAGGTCGGGGCCGTTCGAGCAGCTCAGATGATCGCGCACGCCTACAACGACGTCCCCTGCACCGCCCAGACGTTTCTCAGTGCCTGTGGAGCCCAGATTGCCGATCTGTACGGCCTCTTTGATGGTTGGCTCAGCTCTGGAGAAGGCGCGCTTCAGCTGGCTGCTGTACGTCCGCAAATCCAGGCCAGAATGAGCGCCTGCGGCGCTTTCGTGCGCGACCTCGCGTCAGCTCGAAAGGGGCTCCAGGAAGCCCGTGATCTGTGCAGAGCCATTGCGGAAAACGGCATCTCGTGTTCCTCGCCGAAGCAGTTGACCCGGGCCACCGAAGATCGCCTGCTTGCCCTCACGAGCGTGGCATTCCTCGAGGCGTTGGTCTACTACATCGAGAATGGCGGTGGGAGTCGCGGGGGGTATATGGTTCTGGATTCTGAAGGCGAGCTCACGGTAGACAGCAAGCGCGGCAGCGAGCTGCGTCACCGAGCGGAAGACCTCTCCAAGCGGGAGGAAATTCTGGAAGTCACCCTCACTTCCGGAAGCCTCGCGCGCTTCCAGGTTGCCGCCGTTCCAGTCCGTCCGCTTCCGGAAGATGACAGCTGGTACGAGACGACATGGGCCGCGTGGAACGACGGGCGCGTGGTCGGGACGTGATATCTTCCACGACGCGAATCAGAACAGGCAGCACGTGCTAAGAAGAGGGCAGGGGGCCACAAGCTTGTGGGGTCGAGTCGGGGCTACTGCAAGGGCAGGGCCGTTGGCTTGGCCCCCGAACAGTGCAGGCGTACTCGCGCAATTTCACGGCGCAGCGTGTCAAAGAGCACTCTTTGGTCGTGGCTGTTCGGCTCAATGAAGTCACCTCTAGCGAAGTCATTCCAGCTGGAGATACATACGCAACGTGCCTGGAGTTCGAAGGCTCCCCAAAGGGCCTGAAGCAGCGACCGTCCCCCCGCCCTTGGGACTGACCAGCCTCGGTCCCCAATTGCCCCACCGCCTGTGTTGCCGGAGCCCAGCAGTCCAGCCGTAATTCGCGTTTGAGTCCCGTCGCGGCTCAAGCTAGTTCGCAACGTTGTTGAAGCCGGTGGCCAATGCCAGGCCGCGCTCGGGCCGGTCGTCCCCAGCAAGGCCAGGGCAGGGTGGCCGACCGTACCTGCATCGAGGCCATCTCCTGTGACCACGATTCCCCGGCCACCTCTCGCCCAGTAGCCGGGCTGCGCGCAGACACCTGAGGTAACAAGCCACTGAACGGCCTCCGAAAGCGTATCTCGAATTTTGGAATTCTCCGCGGCCGCGGAACGCAGGAGGAGAGCAGCTTTCGGGCTTTCAGGCGTTTCCCCCAGCAACGTAAAGAACCGTTGGATTCGCTGCTGTCTGAAGGCATCAGTGAGATCTGCCACGTCCATGCACAGCAGGATGACATCAATCCCCAGGGAACCAAAGCGGTCGATGTCTCGCTCCATTCGCTCCTCAGTCCAACTCCGGTAATTCGGTATCGGCTTACCCAGACCACGTTCCATGCACGGGCCGTAGGCAAAATAGGTCAGCAGGAAGACAGGGCTTGGGCCGACTGGGTACCTCAGCTCCGGTGGGATCAGAGGTGCAGGCTCAATGGTCTTGCAGCTTACGCCGCCGGCAAGAAGCGCTAGAGCGCACAGATTCCGCAACAGAGGTCGAAGACGCTGCTTCATTATCATCAACTCTTCTCTTCCTCGCCAGTGTTCTGGTCAACGGGGCGTCGCTCAAAGCTTGCGCAGTCATCCATGGAGCCGGTATCCCGCCCATGCAAGAGGCAGCGGTCCCGGAAAGGATGACGCATGAAGTGGAGGCAGTCCTTGCAGAAGGTCACGCATCCGGGCGTCAAGGGCTTCGGGGCTTCTGGCACACTCTCTCCAAGCAACCCCGCCAGGGCCTCGAGGCGTTCGGAGCCTCTCTTCTCATGCGATGTTCCTTTGTCGGGCTCTACGTCCGCCCAGTGAGCGCCGCATAAGGCACAGGCGAAGTACTCGCCCACGCAGGTCCAGCCCTCCATTCGCTTAGTGCGCTTGGCGAGGGATTCCTCGCGACATGCTGGACATACGGCAGCCGCACCCGAACGCAGATTGGTCATGTCATGGTTAGACATTTTCAGCATAGACCTTTCCGCTGCCTGGATTCCGGTCAGTCCCGGTATCAGACGTTGCCTCCGAATTCTCTTGCGGGGTATTCCCACAAGGAATCTCGTTGGAGGACCCCATGTAGGGCCAAACTGCGAAAGCCTATGAAAGGTAGCCTGCGAGGAGGGCATTGGCAATCCTCTCGTCCCGGAGACGCTCTGCTCATATCGAGCGTCGCATAATATATGTTATGTCTAGTCGATGCTTGCTTGTTGGCATGTCTTTTGACTTGTTAAGACGCTGTAGTTCAGGTAGTTATAGAATGCGTGGTAAGAAGGTGTTAATAACCTGTTGCCTGTGTGGGTCGAAACGTCAGCATCCGCCTGACCAGTGAGCTTCCGGGCTGCAACGGCAGTCTAGGAGCGGCCGGAGCTTTGCCGGCGTCGAAGTTCGCAGCGCGGCGCAGGTGAGCAGAAGTGAAGCACTGCGTCAGGTCGCGATCGTGTCATCGTCCTGAGGCGTTGTACTCTCGGGAGGCGGTCCGGGGAAAAGAAGAGATGAGGCAATGAAGATGACCACGCCACAGGTAATCCCGCTGTCAGCGACATTGAATGCGGGCCATTGGAATCGGCGGAAATAGAAGAAGATAAAGTCGATGACTTCGCCGCGGAGGAAGCGGTCCACCAGGTTCCCGGCAATTCCACCACAGATCAATGCAAGAGCAACGGCGCGAACACGGCGCCCCTCGGTGAAATAGTCTGAGTAGACGACAAGAAGGCCGAGGACGACAACGGAGAGCGCCCCAAGGAGGCGTGAGTGGCCTTGCAGAATGCCCCATGCGGCTCCTGAGTTCCTGAAGTGGACAAGGTCAAGAAATCCCGGAATAAGGCTATAGCGTGTGCCGATGGGCCAAGCTGAGATGACGAGGTGCTTGGTGAGCTGATCCAGGAGAAAGATGACTCCGCAGATGATCAGCAGATTACGCCGCTGTTTCCCCGGTAGAAGGCTGCTCATGCGATGGGACACTTCCAGTATGGCCTTCTTTGGGCGACCTGAATGGTGAGTCTGTGCGGAGCAATATGTGCTAACTCCTCCCGGAGGATTCCCTTCGGTGTGGGAAGGAGGAAAGCAGGCAAGTGACGCGTCGTACACTTTAGGCGAAAACGATGGCTATCGGACAAATTGGCGCCGGCGCCGTGATTGGTCGGGCATGGCCCCGCCTGTGACGGCTTCCTGGGCAGACTTGCAGTCGATGCACAGCCCGGCATAAGGTTTCGCCGCAAGACGACCTTCGGAGATATCTTTGCCACAATCGGTACATACGCCGTAGGAGCCCTCTTTGAGGCGCTTCAGAGCAGCATCGATTTTATTCAGACGCTGAGCTTCTCCGTCCATCACGGCCAACTCGGTTTCACGAAGGAAGTCGTCACTGCCGACGTCCGCCATCTCCTCTCCCGGTTGCTTGTTGGCGCTGAGAGAGGTGGACGAAAGGGTCCTGATCTGGGCCGCCATCTGCTCCCGGAGGTCCACAAGTGTCTGGTAGCGTGGGTCGTTCTCAATCGACACACTTTTAGCAGCTTTCTTACTCATTCAGGCGATCTCCTGCCGTACTATCGGCGACTGTCCTCGGCCGTATAAAACAAGAAAAAACGAGTCCGTAACATAGCAGGACGAGCGTGGAGATCAAACGGACTTTTGCGATGGATGTCCGGGGCGTCGGTCGTGCAGGAAGTCGCAGATCTGTTGGGCGAGGATTGGTCCTAAGCCAGGCACTGCGTCGGCGATTGCCTGAGGCAAGGCTCGACGGAGGCTGCGAACAGAACCGAAGTGCTTGAGGAGCGCGCGCTGCCGATTGGGGCCGACGCCAGGGATCTCGGCAAGCACAGAATCGGCAATACGTCGCCTTCTCAGGGCCTGGTGGTATCCCAACGCAAAGCGATGGGCTTCGTCTCGTATCGCCTGAAGAATGTGAAGGCCCTGGTGGTGCCTGGGCAACGTGATCGGGACTGACTGTCCGGGCAGGAAGATCTCTTCCTGCTTCTTTGCGAGGCCCAGGATGGGGATCGGCTCAATCTCGGCGGCGGCCAGCCCCTCGATCGCTGCTGACAGTTGTCCCTTTCCTCCGTCAACCACAACCAGATCGGGGAGTCCCCTGCCCTCTTCCCGTCGACGCGTGAAGTGCCTGGCCACGACTTCCCGCATCATGGCGGTGTCGTCAGTCGCTTCCGGTGATTTGATCCGGTATCTGCGGTAGTTTCGGCGAGCCGGTTTTCCGGCCTCGAAACACACGAGACTGCCTACGGCGAGGTGTCCACCAGTGTTTGAGATGTCAAAACACTCAATGACATCAGGTGGAACCGCCAAGCCGAGGGCTTCACGCAGCGGCTCAATGCCATCAGGTGGCGGGGGGTGTTGCTGGGTCAGATCCGTTCGGGTGAAGGTTCGTTGATTGCGTACACAAACCCCCTTCAGATTCTCGATCGAGTCCCTCACGCGAGCCGCATCCTCAAAACGCTTCTGAGCGGCAAACTGCATCATCTCGGTCTCAAGGTGTTCTATCACTCCTTCCGTTTCTCCTTGAAGGACAGCGATCGTTGCCTGCACCCGTGAGTTGTACTCGTCCGTGGTTACATCGCCCGAGCAGGGGCACGAACACGCCTTTATTGCCCGTGACAGACAGTGGGCCTTGGTCGTTTCATCGGGAACGCGCGGTCGACACGTACGAAGGCCGAAATGGTGTGCCAGAAAGTGGACGGTGTCACGCAGAGCGCCTGCCCGAGGGAAAGGCCCGAAGTAGAGACGCCCGTCCTCTTTGCGGAGCCTGGTCAACTCGAGGCGTGGAAACGCTGTGGCAAGGTCAAGGCAGATGTGGAGAAAACGTTTGTCGTCGCGCAAATCCACGTTGTAGCGCGGGTGGTACTGTTTGATCAGGCGAGACTCGAGAAGCAGTGCCTCGGCTTCAGATTTGACCGGCAAAATCTCATACGCTTCAATGCTCTTTATCAACGCGCGTAGTTTCGCATCCGCCCGGAGCTTCCGGGACGGCTGGAAGTAGGACGACAGCCGCTTCCGTAGAGACTTGGCCTTTCCCACATAGATGACATCGCCGCTGGAGTTCCTGAAAACGTAGACTCCAGGGGTAGAAGGAACATCCTGAGGAGAGAATGGGACCATGGGGCACGCGAGTGGGTAAAAAAAACGCCGTAGACGCTGTTGTCCTCGTTAGACAAGCTATAAAGCAGACCTATAGTAAGGTAGATGAGAGAGGAATGCAATCACACCAGACGGGTGTGGCGGCTTTAGTTTTCCCCGCCCTGGCAAGTTCCTCCCCCCCCCTCTTCCCCTACTTGCCAGGGCGCCTTTTTTTCCCCTGATGGCGTAGCTTCTCTCGCTTGGTTCGTCGTGTGAGAGTGTTGTTCGGCGCCGGTCTCCCCCCATTCACCTGAGACAGACCGCCTGCCCAGATCATTTGCGCGCAGCAGATCCACCGCTAACGGAGTTCACAGATGGAAGAGCTTGCAGGACAGAGCGCGCTGGTTACCGGGGCCAGTCGTGGGATCGGGCGATCGATCGCTCTTCTTCTCTCGGCGGCCGGTATGCGGGTCGGATTGGTTGCCCGTTCCACCGACCTGCTTGACGCGCTAGCGGACGAGATCAGTGCCTCCGGAGGCGCCGCCGTTCCCCTCCCCTGCGATATCTGCAAGCCAGAGCGCATTGGCACAGTTGTCGAGGCCTGCGTCCAGGAACTTGGCGGTGTGGACCTCCTCGTCAATAATGCCGGAGTCTTCCTTGAAAGCCAGCTGGAAGATCTGGAAGTAAGTGACTGGGAACATGTTTTGAGAGTAAATGTAACTGCCCCCTTCCTGTTCGCCAAGGCGATTATTCCCCACATGGCGAAGCGGGGACGCGGGCGCATTATCAACATCGGCAGCACTGCCGGCAAGAAGGGCTACCTCTACCAGACAGCCTACTGTGTCAGCAAACATGCTCTCCTGGGGCTCTCTCGTTGCCTGGCCATTGAGGCGGAACCCTTTGGAGTGAGTGTGAATACGCTCTGCCCGGGAGGTGTTCGAACAGATCTGATCGCTGGTACGCATCTGGCAAAGCGGCTGGTAGGGGAGCGCATGCTTGAGCCTGAAGATGTGGCAGAATCTGTTGTCTTTCTGGCTCGTCAATCTGGCAATGTTGACATTCCCGAGCTCGTCATGTTGCGTGGAAAAGGCAGATAGCCGACGGGACACGTTTCCTCCTTGGCCCTTCCCCCGTGAGCGACACGGGCTGTCCGCGTTCCGGCGGGTGCCCTGAAGCATTGCGGAATCCCTCCCAACCCGTATATTTCCGCATTGATAGGGCGCCATGAGCCGGGGCGCTGTCTTCACCTGATGCACCACGGAAGTGAGATGTAAACATGTTTCTCTCTCCCACAAAAGCGACCCTTTGCTCTGCCAGCCGTTTGACCGGTGTGCTGGGCCATGGCCTTGACCGAGTTCGCCTGACTGAGATGTTGCTTCTCTGTGGTCTCGGGGTCAGTGCAGGACTGGTCCGCTGTTTGGTTCGGACTCATCTGCATCTCCCAGGGCATTCCATCCTTTTCATAGTGCTTCCCACAGCGGCTGGAGTAGCGATCTCCCGCCGACAGGGCGCAGGGACGGCGATCGGCTTGTCGGCCCTGGGGACTGGTGCCTTCCTGAATTGTTTCTGTCCTGTAAAGCCCATTGGGATCGGTGCCCTGACAAGTCTGGCGGCAACAGGCGTTTTCCTCGATGTCGCCCTCGCTTGGGCTCGACGACCCGCGCATGTGTATTTCGCGTGCATTGTCGCGGCCTGTGGCAGCAGCGCGCTTGCGTTCGCTGTCAGGGCTGTCACGAAGCAACTGGGACTCCAGCCCGGGTACCATCCCGCGGCGCGAATGGCGATTTGGGCTCCGCGGGCGATGGTGACCTATTTGATTTGTGGGCTGGTTGCAGGTCTTCTCAGCGCTTTTGTGTGTTTCCGCTGGAGGGAAGAGGAGCCTCAAGCGTGATCACCAGCCAGCAGGGCAACGTTCTGGCGGTGAATCGCTCGGAGCAGACCGGAACACCAAAAACGTCTGAGACATCCATAGTGCTGGATGCTTCTGGAGTCGTCGGGGATGCCCATGCGGGCCCATGGCACAGGCAGGTGAGCTTACTTGACTATGAGCTCATCGAGGGATTTTCCGCTGAACATGGACGGAACGTTCATCCGGGCGAGTTTGCCGAGAATATCACCACCCAGGGGATCGACTTGGCAGATGTGGCCCCCTTTGACCGGCTGGAGTCAGGCACAGTCGTCCTCGAAGTGACCCAAATAGGCAAGCACTGCCATGGCGATTCCTGTGCCATCTTCCGGGAAGTCGGGGCCTGCATCATGCCGAAAACGGGCATTTTCGCCCGAGTCCTTTCGGGAGGAACGCTGCGGCCTGGAGATCCCCTTGTGCACAGTCCCCGTCCACTGAAAATCTGCACCATCACCGTTAGTGACCGGGCCAGCCGTGGTGAGTATGCGGATAGGAGTGGCCCACGCATCAGGACCCGTTTGGAGACCCATTTTGCTGAGACGCGCTGGCACTTGGTGAACACTCCAAGACTCGTACCCGATGATCGCCCGGCGATCCAGACAGCCATCGAGGAGGCCATATCTGACGGTGCGGACGTCATCTTCACGACCGGAGGAACTGGGATTGGGCCGCGGGACGTGACCCCGGATGTTGTGACTGACATCATCGAGAAAGCAATCCCCGGGGTTATGGAGCATATTCGTCTCACCTGCGCGGCAAAGACGCCCAATGCCCTGTTGAGTCGAAGTGTGGCTGGGACGAAAGGCAAGACGCTGATCTACGCCCTCCCCGGAAGCGTCAAGGCTGTCGACGAGTACCTTGACGGGATTCTGAGCACGCTGGAACACGCCGTCCAGATGCTGCATGGTCTGGACACCCACTGATTGGGGCGTGGGGGCGCAAGCGGGGCCGCGCAGTCCCCCGTTGGGGGGGCGTTCAGGCCCGATTCGCTTGACTGGTCGCCGCCAGTGCTTGTGCAATCACCTCCGCAAGTTTCTTCTCTTCAACAGGTTTGGGGAGGCATCCCCAGGCTCCCGAGGAGCGAATGCGATCCAGCGTCTGACTGTCGCCGTATCCTGTCATGAATATGATCGGGACGGCTCTTTCCCGGAGAATTTCTTTGGTGGCAGACAGCCCGTTCAGGTCGCCTTGCAGGCTCATATCCATCAGAATCAGGTCAGGCATGAGCGTCTTCGCCAGGGAGACCGCCTCGCGGCCATCCAGGCAAATGTCTCCAACCACGTCGTACCCCAAATCCTCCAGCGTGAACCGCAGGCTCTCCGCTGCCAGCACTTCATCTTCAACGATCAGAATGGAGGGTGTTTTCACAGGAGCTTTCCGCGCGTCCTTCCCAAGTGACCTATCCTCGTGCCTGGGTTCTTCACTTCCCGGCGTCCCGCGGAGAGGGAGCGTCGTCCCGTCCCGTCAGCTTTCTGATGGGGAAAAGGAGACGAAATTCCGTACCATCCACACAGCGGTGCTCAAGGTTCCCTTTGAGCTGTTGCGCCAGCATTCGGACAATTCTAAGGCCCAAAGACCCGGTTGCCTCAACTTGGAAGGAAGCGCCCAACCCCTTGCCGTTGTCTCGCACTATGAGTTCATAGTTTGTGTCGACCGGCTGTAGGCTCACAAAGACTCTATTTTGGGGGGCTTTCTCAGAAGGTATGTCGCCAGGAGCAACCGGGAACGCGTGTTTGAGGGAATTCGTGAAGAGCTCGTTCACGATCAAGCCACAAGGGATGGCCGTGTCCAGATCGAGGTGGACCCCCGCAAAGAGGAGTTCAAGCTCAAGTCTGTCAGCGCCGTATGAAGCCCGGATCGTGGAAACGAGTTGGCTCATGTATTCTGCCATGTCCACCTGAGCCAAGCTGAGGGAACCATAGAGCTGCTCATGGATGCTGGACATCGCCTGAATCCGCATGCGGCTTGTCTGGAGCGCTTCCCGCACGGAAGGTGCTTTCTCCGTCCGGGACTGAAGGTCCAGAAGCCCTGAAATGACGGCCAGGTTGTTCTTCACCCGGTGATGAACTTCCTGCAGGAGCACCTCCTTTTCCTCCAACGAGGTCTGAATCTGCTCCTCGGCCTGCTTCCGCTCGGTGATATCCTGCGCCGTTCCATGAATCCCGATCGCCTCACCGGAGGCGTTGAGCCGTACATTGCCCCGGACCCAAATCACGACGTGTTCATTCTGCTTCGGTCGAACCGCGCTGTGCTCCAACTCGAAGTCTTCCCCGGTGCGCAACGTGTGTTGGATTGCCTCCCGGTATGTCTGCCGATCTTCCTCGGTGACGAGTTCGAGGTGCTGCGCGCAGGACGTTGGGGCTTCCCCGGTCGCCAGGCCGAAAAGCCTGCACATCTGTTCGGACCAATAGAGGGCATCATGCCGGCTGTCCCATTCCCAGTTGCCGATTCGACCAATTCGCTGGGCCTCCATCAGGCGCGATTCGCTTTCCCGCAACGCTCGCGTCCGATCATCAATAAGCTGCTCGAGGTTCTCCTGATAGCGTCGGTTGGCCCGTTCCAGTCGCTGTTTCTCTTCACTGAGCTCTTTGACTCGAGCAGCGTTGGCGACAGCACGGAGTATTTCCCTTTTCCCGATCGGTTTAAGGAGGTAGTCTACTGCGCCGGAACGGACCGCGGATGCGGCAGTGTCGACCGTCGGCTCTCCAGTCATCATGATCACTTGTATGTCAGGGGATTTTTCGCGGATCTGCTCAAGCAGTTCAACACCCGAAGTGCGAGGAAGGATGATGTCAGAAACGACGACATCGAAGGACTCGTTTCCCAGCGTCTCAAGCGCCGTCTCGGCATCTCCTGCCACCTGAACGTAGTGTCCGTCATCGCAGAGGAATTCCTGCAGCGTGATTCGCATGCTCCGTTCATCATCCACGACCAGAATACGTGCCATCGTCAGGGCATCTCCGAGTATAAGAAACAGTCCTTAGACAGTCCAGTCAGCCCTCTTCACTACCCAATAACAAATGCGGCCTGCACTCGGGCAGACCAGCTTGGAATCGGGCACTCCCAAAAGCTCGAAACAAGCTCTATTACCATACTGGAAGGAGGAAGGATCTGCAATGTCCTCCAGGCCGCCGAAAGTGACGTTTCCGCGGACCGAAGGAACGGGTGGCAGTCCGTCTTCTCTCTGGGAACACGGCCTTGGGTTGTCGCGAGGAAGTGTGCGCGAGCACACAGGTCAAGCTGGTCAAATCGGCAAAGAGCATCAGAGTGTGTGAGATTTTGAGCGGTTCTGCAAATGAGGACGTGTGGAAAGGACTGCAGGAGTGAATGCACTAAACCGGCCCTATGAGCGTGGCGACCGCGAAACGGTCGTGGCCTTGACGCTTGCTTGCTTCAGAGGCGTCTCAATCGACCAGAACATTGAGCAGCTCCATGGAGTTATCCATGGGCGTGACTGGGAGTGGCGCAAGACGCGGGCTCTACTGAACGAACTGGATGGGAGCCCGTCGGATGTTCTGGTCCTCGAGGATCAAGACCACACTCTTGTTGGCTTCGTCACCGCGATCACTGATGCCGAGGCAGGGATTGGGCGAATCCTGCATCTGGCCGTGCGTAAGGACATGCGAAGGAGAGGAGTGGGACGCAGGTTGATCGCGGCGGCGATCGAGCATCTCAGCGGGAACGGGATGTCACATGTCCGAATCGAGACGCTTGAGCAGAACACAGCCTGTATCGACCTGTATCCCAAGCTGGGGTTTGAGGAGATCGCCCGGCAGGTTCACTACATCATGAAGATCCCGACAGAGTAACTGGGCCACTGTCATTAGGCAGCTGGGACGAAGAGGCTCACTTCGGGGATCCCCAGTCCTGGTTGGCTAAAGGCACGCCAAAAACTGCGGGAGGACGCCCGGCCAGCGGCGCAAAGGTGACGAAGAACTCCCAGTAGTTCCGGGCTTGGCAGCTCTTCAGCAGGACATCATGCTTCCCCGCAGTCAGCGTGATTCGTGCCATGCGACGGTTGAGTGTCGCCGGCAATGCGGCATCCGCGGTAGCTGTGCGGACGCCGTCGATCCACACTCTGACCATGTCGTCTCCCATCAACACGAGCTGGCAGTCTCCACTCTCTCGGACCGTAATCTGAGTTCGGGCGTAGCAGGCCTTCCAGCGGACATCTCCGAACAGGCGAACCAAGTCGACAAAGCCGAAGGGGCTGTAGGTCTTGTGCCGTGGATATGTCTTCCAGCCAACGGTCTTCTTTCCTGCCGTGTACGTCTTCCTCCGGACTCCGTCCGTCTCAGGTGGGTGAGCAACATCAATGGTGCTCTTGGCCGGGTGATCAAAAGGTCCCGCAAACTGCCACTCCAGTGGCCGGATCAGACGTGTTCCCGCCCGACGGAGTTTTCGCCCGGTCCGGATATGGAAACGCACTGGGTGCTCTCCGATGGGTAGTTCTTCCTCAGGAACGACGGTGAAGGAGACTTGGCTCAGACTGTGTTCTGCGGCCGTCACGTCCTGGGACTCCGACTTCTTGAGCCGGAGTCCTGCGATTTGCCGCAGGCGAACGGCTCCGTGAGCCGGAGTGCTGGTGTTGTTCCGCAGCCAGAGATCCAGGTCAATCGCGACTCCTGGGAGAGCGCAGACCATGGCCGGGTAAGCAGCCCCGTCCCCCGTTCCTCCCAGACTGTGGCGGACGTCATAGCGCCGAGGCGGCTTTCCCGGCAGCTTGCGAGGAACCGCCGTGACCGCCAAAGCGAGTGAGTTGTGCTTCTGGGGCCCTGACGGATTGCCTGGAACGACGTTTGGGCGAACGACTCCGCGCGGAGGCTTCTGGCCTGCTGACAGGATGAGGAACTGGTCCACAGCGACTCCATCTTCCCGATTCCGCAACATGAACGTGTGGTTCCCTGCCTCCAAATGAGGGGCGCAGCCACGCACCCAGTGCCAATTGCCGAACGTGTGGTCTGTGACCGTGCAAAGTGTGCCGCCGGGAGGCAGCAGGAGAATGGAGTTGCTGCATTCGTCAAGCCAGCGTGCCCGCAGCCACACGTCGTACCGCCCACTGGCGGGGATTGGGACGGAGTAGAGGGCCGTTCCATTTGCTCCGGTGCTTGACTGTCCCGCCCCCGCTCCCTGCCGGATAACAACCGCTCTGCCCCCGCTGCAACGGCCCTCCTCATGGATCTCCATGACAGGTTCAAGGCGATTGGCCAGTTCCGCCTCGAAGCAAACGGCGACTGTACCCGTTCTGGGGGCACCCAAAGCCGTCCCCATGAGAACGGCGAGCACCGTCAGTCCTGTTGCCACGTATCGTCGTTCCACCAGTATCTCCATCTCTCGGCGACGCCATCGCGGATGACGCGCACGGTGAGTGTTTCAGTCCCCATCACGACGGCATCGGTTTCGGCTCCCAAAAGCAGGTCGTCTATCACTTCCTGCGTCCACTCATCCGCTCGCCGGTCGTAACGGAAGAGGCCGCACGTCGTCCCAATCCAGACAGCATCTTCATTGAAGGCCGCATCCCGAATTTTCAGAGCCCCACGATCCATATCCAACATAACATCCGGCCAACGTCGCACTTCCCACTTCCGGGCATCGTCCAAGAGGACGAACTGGTTTGCCGTCCCAACCCATCGCAAGTGTGTGGCGGCGGTATCCTGAGCCACCCATACCACTCGGTCCAGGGGGGCAAGCAAGGCGTTCAGTTCCGCGCGTTCGGGACGTCGGCGTTGCTTGAGGATGACGTCGCCCTGCAGTTTGGTCCCCAGCCAGCGCTTGGCCTCATGGGCGATTTCCGCGGTGCCGGCATCAACCTTGGCCTGGGTCCCGTGGTCCGCAACGCGCCGGACGAGCGCAACAACCCATGGGGCCGGAGATGCCTTTTCCAGAACCCAAAGTAGGCGGCCAAGCGAGCCGGGCTCTCCACCGGCCCAGCGCTCGGCGCAGAGCATCGCTGCGCGCGCTCCCTCATCATCTCCCTCGAGGTCCAGCGCGATTGCTCTACAAGCAAACCCGGTTGCGCCATCCATACGGGCCCGCCCGGAGAAACCGCTTCTGTCAGCGTGCCTCCTCCCGGCTTCAATGTAAGCGTCGGCCGCTTCCGTGAATTGGTTGGTAGCCAGTGCGTTGCGGGCCCTTGCCTGCAGAACATAGGTTGCGGTTGAGCTCGCCGGCGCCTCCCTCAGTATCGCTTCCCGTTCGGAGCCGGCGACGTCAGTCAGTCCTGCCCAACTTAACCACGACGCGGCGGACCAACGCTGTCCCACAGCGTCCTTCCTCTCCTCCGCTGCTCGCCCACGCCACTCGTCAGCGGTTGAGGAACGGCCCGCGGCATCAGCGAAGACGCTTATCGCCCGACAGAGGCGGATCGAAGGCTGGTGCTGCGCATGACGTTCCGCCCAGGCTAGGAGCAGCGTAGTCGCCGTTTCCGGGGCCCCCTGCGTTGCATAGCAGAGGGCAGCGAAGAGGACGTCTGTCTCTCCCGAATCATCCACTTCGAGAAGGCGGGTTAGGGCCCTCAAGGCCTCGGTCCGGCAGTCGAGCTCCCAGTAGTCCGTCGCCATGGCTCTGAGTTCATTGGCGATAGCCACCCGGTCAGCCCGTATCTGATCCTGAAGTGTCGCGATGGTCATCTGGGCGGCGAAGGCCGATGGAGCATCCCCCTTCTGGCCAGCAGGGCTCGCCTCAAGAATGGAAGGGAGTGCCAGAGCTGACACCGTCACGGCAAGCGCAGCGGCGCAGGCAGCAGAGGGCAGTCGTGCGCGGAACGATGAGCCCGCCGCCAACGGCGTCCCCGGTGCCTGCTGGGCGGCGTCACTCATTCTTGGTGGCGCCTTTGGGAGGCAGCAACGCAGCCCTAGAAGCCGCGAGGCTCTTCTCGATTCGTGCCTTGCTGTCCTCACTGCGAGTATAGCCAAGAGCCTTTTCATAGGCCAGAACGGCCTCCTTATGACGTTTGCTCTCGGTCAGCTTCTGGCCCAGCTGTTCGTGGAGTGCCACCAGTTCCTCAATACGCTTGTCGGCGAGTTCCCATCGCCGAACCAGCACATCTTCCTGAACTCCAGCTACCGCGTACAGACGTGCCAGTTTACGATCGACGCTTCGGGTGTTCGGCATCGCACCCCGTGCCTTTTCATAGGCTTCTATCGCCTCCGCCGTTCGCCCCAGTCGGTCAAGGGCGTCTCCTTGTCCCGAGGCCAGGTAGGCATCCTTAGGGTGGTGTTTCTCCCCTTCCCGGTAGATGACCAACGCCTGTTCCAGCAGCTTCTCGTCTCGGTAGGCATTCCCCACCGTTCGGTAGGTTGCGGCTGGGACCTTCTCCCCTGCCAGCAAGCCGTCCCAGATGGCCCGGGCCTCCTTCTTGCGGTCAAGGTGATACAGTGCTTTTCCGAGACCGACCGTGTGGGCAACGTTACCTGGCTTCACGGTCAACATGCCCCGGTAGGTCGCGACCACATCCTCTGCCATTCCGGCTCGCCGGTACAGGCGAAGGAGCCGCGAATAGTGCTCGACCGCTTTGGGCTGCAGGTCACGGAGTTTCGTGGAAAACTCGATCGCCTTGGTCAGTTCGCCCGCACTCTCCGCAACTGTGCAGATGTGCTTCAGTTCTTTCAGCGCAGCGGCCTCAGCTTTCTTGGCGGCTGCCTGGGCCGCTTTGGTGGCTTTTGCCAGCTCCTTCTTCTTAGCCGCGGCGCTCTTCGCGTCGGCGCCATACACCAAAACGCCCGGCAGCAAAGTAGCAGCCATCAGGAGGTACAGGTACGAGCGGTTCCCCCGGAAACGAATCATCGTCGACACCTCTCAAGAGTGTTTGGTCTAATCTGGATCAAGAAAGGTAGCTCTGTGTGGGCCAACTGCAACTGAACGATTTCGTTCCTGCGAACCACGGTCGTTGCGCTTTCCAAAACCAGCTTCGGCTCTTATGGTGTGCAGTTACATCTTAGCGGCTTTTTGTGGCCGTTTTTACCACTGATGATCGCGTCTGACGGCGGTAAAGAGGCGTGTAGACGTTTGCGACCGCCACCTTCCTCCTTTTTATGGCTAAACGCAACTACTCACCAGAGCTTTGCACGCAGTTTGCGGAACGGCTGCGCAATGCTCCCGTCCATTTCCGCTCTCCCCCAGTGAGGTATGAGTCCGGTCACGTTCTTACCGTCCCGATAAGAGGGGTGGTTCCGGACATCGCGGGAGATGCTGTTCTGCGCCTGGAGAAGTTCCTCGGAGGGGGCTTTGCGGGACAGGTCTACAGAGCCCGCCTTGAGCAGCTCACTTTGGACGATGACGGCCGGATTCCCGGGTTGTCTCAAGGTGGCCAGTATGCTGTCAAGATCGTGATTCCTCCCAGTCCGTCGGCCGCGCGTTTCCGCAACACCATGTTCTGGCTTGCTTACCAGGGCCCGTTCAGCTCCCAGGTGAACGCCGGCGCTTGCCGGGCAGGCCTCCTCTGGCAGAAGATGTTCCGCCGTGGGGCTCAGGTCGCTTTTGGTCGAGAAACCGCCATCAAAGATGCCTATGCATCCTTTTGGGACCCAGAACTGAGCGCGTTCGGTGAAATTACCGAATGGGTGGAAGGACGGACTTGGCTCTTGGAAGTTGACGCAGCGCTCTGGCAGCGACGCAGATGGGAACGGACAGATCCCCACGAGTCGAGCAGCCGGGAGTATGTGGCGAAGCACCAGTTTATGGCACGGATGGTCGGTTTGCTGCATGACATGGGGGCACCCGAGTTCGCCCGGCAGTACGAGTGGTGGACGATGAAAAGCCAGCCCAACGTGTTGCTCAGAACTGACCTGGGAGACGTGGCGCCGGAGCAGGCGCACTGTGCTATCGACTTCCGGGCCGGGATAGCGCTCCTTCCGTTTCTCCCTATGAGCCCAGGCGACTTCCGTTTGATTCTAAGCGGCCTTTTCAGACGCCGGGCGCTGGTGCAGTTTGACCGCTGCGATTTCCCGACCTTTGACGCGTTTGTCGCGGAACACGCCTCCGAGTTTGCCGATTTGCAGAACGCCATTGCGGAATTGCGGGATCAGGATCGAATCTACCGACGGTCTTTGCCTGACGTTACGCACCAGGGCTGGGGACTGCTGATCGACGGCGAGCTGCGCCGTGATGTCCGCGATGGTCTGATCGAAGGCTATGCGGGAGGAGCTCTTGTTGGTCCTGCTTTCGCGGAGCGCTTGCGCTCGTGTCTCCCCACTTTTGTGCTCTTCTATCTACTCGGTGTTCTTCCCATTGTGGGGGCCTTCATCCGCCGGTTCTGGGGGAATGCTGCCTACCGGCATCATGCGCTCAGCCTTCTTGCATCCCCCGCTTACTTCCTCGAAGCTGCTCGAGCCAAGGCGCTGACCGTACTCGTTGAGTGGCACCGAGCCGGACGAGTCAGTGAGTCACGTGCGCGTTGGCTGGCGGACCGTCCTTTGCGCTTTCTTCTGGAATGGGGGTTGCTGCGTGCAGCAGGTATAGCAGGCAAGGTTCTCGCCTTTCTCGTGGTCTTCTCCGCAATCTGGTACGCTTTCCGTGGTTTGCCGGACGGACTTTCGGTCACGACCTTCCTGGTCGGTGCAGTTGCCGTTTTTGGCGTTTGTTTAGCTACCGCTCTACCGGTCATCCATCGGGCTGTCACCAACCCGGCATTCGTGCTGGAGCGGATCAAGCTCGTCGTCGGCTTCATCCTCCTCTTCTTCCGGGATGCTGCCTTCCGGGAGCAGTGGTTCCTGGATATGCTGAAGGAGGGACGCGATGAGGGAATGCTCTCCGAGGAAGAACACGCCGCCATTGCCGGTCGCGTCCGAGACCCGTTCATCGTGAAATATCTCAAGTGTCTGGCAGTCCACTTCGCGACCATACCTGTGACCCAGGTTGTCAGTATCGCTTGTGGTGCGGTTGCGGTTGCCTTTCTCCTGGCTCAAGGTCGAACTTGGGCGGATGCGACCGTCGTCTTTGCTGCAATTCTCGTGTTGTTTCAGGTCACCCCGATTTCACCGGGCTCCCTCTGTCGCGGAGGGTATGTGCTCTATCTGATGATCCGGGAACGGAACCTCAGGGACTATCTGGTGGCTGCTCCTCTGTCGTTCGTTAAGTACATTGGTTACCTTGCCTTCCCGCTACAGATGACCACGACCTATCCCCGTCTGGCCCGGTTTCTCGCCAGTCGCTGGGCCACATCCGCAGTGCATATCGTGCCCGTTTTCGGTGAGCGGGGCGCCCTCTTTGAGCACTGGATCTTCGATTTGGCGTTCAACGTTCCGCAAATGCTCGCAACCTGGTGTAAGCCTCGTGTGCGTCTGTTGTTGACGGTCTGGATGGCCCTTGGGGGAGCGTTGGCCTATGTGCTGTTCGGCCCCATGGGCTTGGTTCCCGGGAGCAAGTGGGGCATCAACTTGATCATTGCCCTTGTCTGTCTGTTCGTGTTCCCGCGAATGGTGTTCTACCCGCTATTGGGGCGGCGAGGGGCTCGGTAGCCCATCCGCTCTGTCCCGGTCGCTGCCACCTGCTGTCTGCCTGGTTCACCGGCACATAGATTGGCGCTGCGAAGCACACGGTTGGCCCGAGGCCTTTAGACGCCATGGGCCGTTGACGTTGCCGTCCCGAACGAAGGAGGAACTCAGATGTCCGATTTTCCACGAACCACCGTCGGCGGGGTGTCCGTTTCCCGGATGATCATCGGGACCAACTGGTTTCTGGGATGGAGCCACACCAGCGCGGCCAAGGACAAATTCATCAAGTCATACCAGACGCGTGAGAATCTTGCAGACATCATCGGCGTTTTCATGCAGGCCGGGGTCGATGCCTGCATGGGCATGCCCGTGCCCATGCTCAGAGACGCCATTAAGCAGGCTGAGGACGCAACAGGCCGCGGCATGACCCTCATCCTCACCCCCCACTTCAACATCCTGCCTGACGGACCGCCGGAAACAGCGCCCGAGCGCGTGTTTGACACCTGTAAGGACATGGGAGCGACGTTCTGCTTCCCGCACCAATGCATGACGGACCGACTCGTTGATCGTCTTCACGGAACGATCCGGGATCTGGACAAGTACACCGCGATGATACGCCAGCGCGACATGATTCCCGGGCTTTCCACACACATGCCTGAGACAGTGGTGATAGCGGACAACACCGAAGCGGATGTGGAGACTTACATTCAGCTCTACAATGCGGCTGGGTTCCTCATGCAGGTGGAGGCCGACTGGGTGATGCGCATCATTCGCAACGCTAAGAAGCCCGTGATGACGATCAAGCCATTGGCGGCAGGACGCCTATTGCCTCCCGTGGGGCTCGCTTTCGTCTGGAACACCATCCGTGATTGCGACATGATGACCATCGGCACCACAACGCCGGACGAGGCTCGGGAAGTCATTGATCTGTCGCTCGACTACCTGAACCGACGAATTCCGGACAACGAGCTGCAGCGGACGCGAAGCAAGAACACGTTGGGCTGATGCTCGATTCCGTAGAGCAGTACACGCGGCCGGAGTTGATCAAGAACGGCCGATGACTACCGTGGAGTTGTCGCAGGAAGGGAAGTCGGCTCTCGTTCCGGCATGGTGACTCATCCTGCAGCTACCGTTCAGCCTGGCAAGCCGACGAAGGCCCGTTGCCCCCCCCCCTGTCTCACTTCTCAGAGTCGAACACGAGGCCAATGGACTCACGCCAGCGGTCGAGTGTTCGCATATTGCCGAGGCTGTCGTTCCACGTCATGCATGGTGAGGGTGCCTGGCCGTCCTGCTTATGTCGGGCCAGAATGTCGGCTTCAAGCGTATAGAGCAACCCATTGCAGGCCGGCACTTTGATCTCTTCCCGTTCCTTCCCTGTCCGCTGCAGCACGATGGTCTCGTGTTCTTTTGCGCGGCCGGGAAACCATGGATTCGGGACTTCCAGAAATCCCTCGGAACCCCACGCCCGGAAAACCGTGCCCACAGCGACGAGAGAGCCAACCGTTACATTTGCCAGAATGTCGTTGGGGAAGCGGAGTACCGCTAGGGCCCACTCGTCGACGCGTCCTCGATCGCCAATGTGCGCCAATCCCCGGATCTCTTCAGGCTCCAGCGTTCCGTCGCGCTGCAGCGCGGCTCCAGCCATCAGCCGGCAGGCGGACACGGCGTAACAGCCAACATCCATGATGCTTCCGCCTCCTACGTCATTTCGCAGGCGGATGTTTTCGTAGGGGTCCCCTGCCCTCCCCGACATGTTGTAGCCAAACTCGGCCTGGATAATCCTCACATCCCCGATGGCTCCCTCCCGAATGAGCTCAACGGTCTTCGCCGTCTGAGGGTGGCACCGGTACATGAACGCCTCCATCATGAACACGCCGTTCGAACGTACGGCGTTAATGAGGGAGATCGCCTCACTGTGGTTGAGTGTCAGCGGTTTCTCGCAGAGAATGTGTTTCTTGGCCTTTGCGCAACGGACGCCCCACTCAAGGTGGAGGTGGTTTGGCAGAGAGATATAGACGGCATCGATATCCGGGTCCGCCAGGACGTGTTCGTAGGTCGGATAGCAGCGGGGAACCCCAAACTCCTTCCCGAACGCGTTGGAGGATGCCAGAGCCCGGCTGCCGACGGCGATGAGGTCCCCCGTCTCCGACTTCGCCAACGCGCCAGCAAACGTTCTGGCGATCATTCCAGTTCCAAGAATGGCCCACTTTGTGGTCTCGCTCATTCCAGTCTCCTGTCTACTCAGCAGTTCCCTTTTCCGGGTCGCTCGCAGGAGCTCCGACACCCCCGCTGTCTTCCTGACCTCCAGAGGGTTGAGCCTGCACCGGGGTGCCTTGGTCGTCCCCCTCCTTGTCCTCCTTTTCGCGCACAGAAAGCCACGGGGCAACGTCAAGCCAGGGCGTCCGGCCCCCGTCGTCCTCCAAGCGGACCGCCAGCCATTGTTTCTCGTTCTCGGCCAGGCATCCCTTTGGAACGACAAGGCGGAAAGAGACCCCCGTTTCTCTGCGAGTACCGAACGAATGGGTACCTACCGTTGTGCCATTAATAGACACCATGCAGTCATGTGGCACGCCACGGAAATTCACGAAGATCTCTTCTGCGTCATCGAACGCCTCGTCCCAGGCAAATTCGGTGGCCAGCCACACAATCTGTCGCCTCTTGTCTTTGTCTGGGGCGTCAAGAAGATCTTGAGGGGGACGAGAGAGTGACGCCTCAACCCATTCGGCCAGGTCCGAAAGTTCTGCACTGAACCACTCCTCGTTCCGTCCACGGTCGGCGGGATCCAGGCGGACGCGCCATTTCAGAGGGAGCCTTGTGACCGGCGTGGTATCGACGAAAAGGCGTTGCCACTCCGTGCCAACGACGTCACCTGCCTGTTGCTCCTGCCACAGGAGAGCCAGCAACGGAACGTCCAATCTGGTCCTGAAGTGCGCGCGTAAATCAACCAGGCGCCGCGAGAATGCGAGTGCCCGTTCCAGATCGTCTGGATGATCTTCCAGGCCGTGGAGTGCACTCGCTGCCAGGTAAATCATCTCAGCGTGCCCATGGGCCAGAATGAGCTTCTGCAGCCGACGTCGTTCATCCTGAGAGAGCTCCTGGAGCAAACCACGCTGCAGAAAGGCACGGCCCTTGCGAAAGTCTTCGAGGCTGTAGGTGCTACAGAGCTTCTGGTAGGCCAGGCGCAGCCTTTCCTCGCGCGGTGAGACGGCGGGGCTCCCAAAGGGAGGCCGGTAGAGCTTTCGCCAATGTGTGAAGTAGGTTTGCACATCGGTGGCTGCGGGGCCGTACTCGGCGCAGAACAGCTTCTCGAGTGACGTGACCGAAGGACATCCCTCTCCTGTGCCTGCGTGGGCCAGAACAAGGGCCGGCAGGCCGCCAAGGCGCCAGCCACTCAGCGGCTCACGGATGACGTAGGGGATAGGTTGGACCGGGACCGCGGCGTTTGCAGCAGCCTGTATCGCCTCTTCGCGCCCCGACGGGACACCGAGGTCCAGCGTGAGGGACCACTCTGCGAGCTGCTTGTCGGGTACGTCATGTCGCGGCGTTCCCTCGTGGCCCGCAGCGATGTCGTAGCGCTGGAGCCATGCCCGGAAGGAGTTGGTTCGGCTCGTCATGGCTGTGGCAGACAACCCCGCGTCCAGTCGCTCGGCCTCTTCCGAGGTCAGGCAGGGCCAGGGCACATGGGCAACGCGAGGGCTCTGCTTCCTCGGGACACGGACGATCCGCGGGGGGCGGGCCCATCCACCGTGAACGGAGGAAATGGAACAATTGCGCGGCGAACTCCCGGGGGTGGCCCACCCGCATCCGTACCCGTCCCTCAACAGCGCATAGGCGGCCCGCAGGATTCCATGGAGCGTCTCCGGCCGGTCGGACTCCACTCCCGTTACCCAAGCTTCCGTGCCACCAAGAAAGTACGCACCTTCCCCCGGGCCTAGGTCCAGCGGCCCAACGTCTCCAGGCGGAGTCATGTTGATCCGGTAGGCGCCTTGGGGGCCACTGCCGGATGTCGTGGCAACAGTTTTTCCGGTCAATGCTGTGAGCGAATGGGCGATCTCCCGCGCTGCCAGTCGCGCAGCCCCATCGGCACTCGGAGGGACAACCACGAGTACTGGGACGGTCATCGGGGGAAACGCAGGAATGTCTCTCCGCCAGGCGCATCCACTGAGAACAAGCAGAGCCGCCGCTGAGAAAAGAGGGAGTCTAAGGACTGAGTGCGTCATGTTTCCTTCCCATCCGAAGGAGAGTTCGCTGCAGCAGTGCTGCCTACGGTTCCCTACTCGTGCAACTCGAGGTCCACCCGCGGCTCCCGGCGCTGCTGAGTCTCCAGGTAGCGTTTCACCCGGAAGGACACAACGACGATCAGAAGGATGCAGACGAACATCAAAGGCAGAAACTCACCCACGGTCCGGGCCCAGTCCACAATCTCGTGGAGTATAAACGTCCAGGACACGATGGCGAGAACAGTACCTGAAAGCACGACCCCAACCACGACCCAAGGCCGCATGCCGAGGAGAAAGCCGATCACTGATCCCACGACTGGTCCGGTCATGAAGAAGGGGAACCACACGAAGAGAATGAGGCCTGGGATTCCCCAGCGGAGCAGCCGGGAACGTTGAGTCTGGGCAGACCGATGCACGTTGGCCATCGCGTCGTTGAGGAAGCGCACGCTGATAAGCTTCTTGAAGGACAAGGAGAACGCCGTAAAAAACAGACACACGACGGTGCTTTCGACGAGGGAAGCCAGAAGAATCGCCTGCCAGAGCGGAAGCCCTCCACCAAGGGCAGCTGAAATGCCGACAGCTCGCCCGCCGGTCAGGTGGGTCGTGACAGCTCCGAGAAGCGTTCCCTTCTGTGTGTCCGCACAGGAGAACCAGACAACGATACAGACCGCGCAAACAAACCCGAGGAGGCAGATCCCAGCTTCCTGAGTGCGAAGGATCGCCTTCCAGTCGTGCCTGTGCTGTAAACCGTCACGAAATGCTTCGGGACTTCCGTCGGTCATTCAACCGCCATACTCAGAAAGACTGTGTCGAAGGTGAAATAAACAAGATGATTAGCCTATGCTGAGTTTGCTCTATTTCAAGCTCGGGAGACCGATCGTCAGTGGGGGGTCGCTTGGGCTCACGCAAGCCCACGTCCGCGCAAGGCAGCGACGAGGCTGTGTGCCATCTCGGGTGGAGTTCCCGTCATGAGTGTCCTGTCACGGTCAGCTTTGGGGATGTCGATCGTCACCACCCGAGTCGGGGATCCTTTCAGGCCGACTTGCGAAGGGACCAGATCCAGGTCTCCAGCGCTGACCACACGCGGTTCCAGTGCCAGCGACCGTAGGCGTCCGGCCAGCGTGGGCAAGCGTGGTTCATTGGCTTCTTTCAGGACGGTGATGACAACCGGCGGGGCGACAGCCACAGTCGCTGTCCCGTGGTCGAACAGGCGGGCCAGGTGCAAGCGGTCGTCGGCCCACTTGACGTTGGTCACATAGGTCACCTGTGGGATGTCGAGGTGGGCCGCAATGCCCGGGCCTACCTGGGCGGTGTCACCATCAATAGCCTGCTTCCCACACAGGATGACAGCAAATGGGCCACAGGTTTCGAGGACCCGGGCCAACGCGAGCGACGTCGCCCATGTGTCCGCCCCGGCAAAGGCCCGATCGCTGGCCAGAATGGCATCATCCGCTCCCATTGCCACGGCCTTTTCCAGTACGCGCACGGCCTGTGGCGGGCCCATTGTGACGGCCGTAACCGTGCCGCCGCAGGCATCACGCAGGCGTAATGCAGCTTCAAGGGGAAACTCGTCAAGCGGGTTCAGAATGGCTTCAACACCTTCACGCATGAGGGTGTTGGTTTCGGGATCCAGCTTGAGATCCGTGGTATCGGGAACCTGTTTCAGGCAGACGGCGAACTTCATGCGAACAGCGTGCCCTTCCCTAATCGAGAGTGCGGATCGAAGGCCGCCTTGATTTGCAGCATCTGGCGCACCCCTTCGTCGTGGAAAAGGGTTCGCAGAAAATCGGTCTTCAGCTTCCCAATCCCATGCTCAGCGGCCGGGGAGCCCCCCATTCCGACGACGGCATCGGCGAAGCGGTGGTAGAGATCCCAGCCTGTTCTGTATTCTGCGGCATTGCGCGGGAGGATGTTCACGTGGAGATGATTGTCACCAATGTGGCCAAATATGACATAGTCGAGCCCCGCTTCCCTAAGAGCTGATCGGTAGATCCCAATCGCCTCAACCAGACGTCCGCCCGGCACGGCCATGTCGGTTCCCAGCTTGGTGATCGATGGCTCTGTTTTCCGGATTTCCGCAATATGCGCGTTCACGGTTTCCGGCAGCGCATGCCGGAAGTGCCGCAGGCGCTCCCGCTCATCCCGTTCCACCGCAGACCAGCACGTCGATGGTGAGCCTCCGTGGTCCTCAATGACTCCTGCGAGCTTGGAGAGAGCGTCGGCGTACGAGTCCCTGGAGGTCCCCACATCAAGATAGATCGCACAATGTGCGGTTTCCGGGAGGCACCCGGGAACACCGGATGTCGCCCCCAACTGCGTGCGTCTGTTTCGCAACATGCTGAGTGCCTTTGGTCCGACGTACTCGATGGCTTCGACTGAGAGCATGTCGCGCCCATCCTGAAGTGTTTCAGTAAAGGCAACGGCCTGCTCTTCGCTCGTCCAGAACGTCACCACAGCGCAACTCATTTCGGGAGCCGGTATCGCTCTCACCTCGATCTCGGTGACAATGCCCAATGTGCCTTCCGAACCAACAAAAAAGTCCAGAATATCCATTCCCTCTGCTGCGTAGTACCCGGCAGAGTTCTTGGTCGTCGGCCACGTGTACTCGGGGATCCTCACGACCGCTTCCTGCCCGTCTGCCGTGGCAAGGAGAAATTCTCCCGACTGCTCGACGACGTCACGGCCACGTTCAAGCGCCAGAACGCGACCGTCTCCCAGTACAACAGTGAGCCCATGCACATACGGGCGGGTCGGACCATAGCGGAAGGTATGCGCACCTGAGGCATTACAGGCAACGGTGCCTCCGACGGTTGCGCTTGTCTCGGTGGGGTCTGGCGGATAGAAGAGGCTCTGTGTCTTCAGCGACTCGACGGCGGCGAGACTCTCGGCATCAAACGAGGCCGCGTCGGCAAAGGTGCCGCTCTGTACACTGTGCTGCAGGTCACTCAGCAACACGCCGCTCTGGCAACGCACCAGAAATGTCCCATCTCCAGCAGTCCTGACACCAAGCACGCGGTTCATTCGTTCCAAGCTGACTGCGAGCCCGCCGTCAGGGACTGCCCCGGCCGCGATGCCGGTTCGAGCTCCCGAGACAGTTATCCCAAGATCTCGGTCTTTCGCCCAGTTGACGGCTCCGCACACTTCTGCGGTTGACCGCGGGAAAGCGAGCGCGTCGGCTGTGCCGCTGCGCCGTGATTCGTCAGCCAGATACTTTCCATAATCTGCGAGGTCGCTTCCTTCGACCAGATCAGGACATATGGCGCCGGGGCAAACGGTTGGGGTAAGAACGTCCATGGTCTCGCAATTCGGGTTTCCCGGCAGGGAGGCGATCCCCCGGGCAACCGGTCTCGTCCATCAGGGCAACGGGCACGGCAATGCAGAGGAGGCAATATATCGCTGGTAGGGGAGATTGCGCTGGGAAGGAGCGTCGCCAAGACTCTCAGAACAGGCACAGGGCGAGGCAGAAAGAGGGGACAGCCGTGCCCCCCCCCCGGCAGCGGCAGCGGGGGCAGACGGCGAGGTCAATGCCCTTGGCGGTCCAGGCGTGTGGGCCGACGGACGAACAGGTACACCAGAGCACCCGGCGGTCCAGTCAGCACAATGATGAGTACCCACACGATCTTGTCGTTGCCTTCAGATGGTTCATTGACGGCACAGTCGATCAGCATCCATACCCACAACACGCCTCCCCCAACCACCAAGAGAAGGCACAAAAGGCCAAGCAACATCACGAACACTGACGTCATCGCGGGTTTTCCTCAGGTTTTACCGGCAGACGTACAGGGCAAGGTCAAAGCAGCTTGCAGAGCAGACTCACCAGCTCCCACGGCCAACAATGAACTTTGTCCCCCAGGCAAGAAGAAGCAGAACCACCCAAGTCCGCCAGACCCATTCGGGAAGACAAAGTCTGTGGCGGCGCCAAAGACACCAGCCAACTTGGAGAAGTGATCCACCGAACAGAACAAGGAGCGGAACGGCGAGAGGATGCCAGAACAGCGAGCTGCCCAAATCTCCCCGGACGAGGGCACGGAGACTCCTGGTCATTCCCGTGGTTGGGGCCGGCAATCCGGTCAAGGCCACCATCAAACTCGGGGCAAGTCGGGCGTGGCAGAGCCAGAACGCGTTCCAAGCCACATAGACACACAGAAGCGCAACGGCCACCGGCCGCAACAGCAAACAGCCGACATATTGGGATGGTGCAGTAGGACGCACACTCATAGACAATCCGAACGGAGCCCCACTGGGGGGCCCCGTCGGTTGCAGTCATCAATCAACTGATTGGGAGGGGACGGCAGACGGCTACTCGTCGTCTCCGCTCTCCGGCTCCACGTCTCCACCAGTCTCAGCCGGAGGACCTGCCTTCAGCGAGTCGATGACCCAGGGCAGCCAGCAGAGAGGCAGGCAGACGAGCAGGAGGATAATGAAGACGATCAGTCCATTCTTGTTAAGCCCCGCAAATGCTTCGGCTCCTTCACCCATGACCTGAACCTCCTTGTTCATACTCCGGCGCCCGGCAATCGCAGACCATCCACAATTGATCCAGGCATTGGTACTGTCGTAAAGCTATGGCTCGCGCGGGGTCTGTCAAGCGTAATGCTCAGATTGACTCGAGCGGTATTGGTCGGGACGGTGGGTATATTCTTCGTGAGAATCCCAGGTCCGTGCATTCAGTGGCTCGCCGGCCACGGCTGCGCTCATGCCGCCTGCACTCAACAAGGAAGACCACTCATGACGGGGAAAGAACGGATGATATCGGCCATGTTAGGGCGGCCGGTGGACCGTGTCCCAATCTGGTTACGTGAAGGGTTTGACTTCCACCTTAGCCTTCCCGGCCCGGGGGACTTTACCAACGGGTGGCGCAGCGATGCTGCCTATGGCGCGCTTCTGGAGTCTATTCGTGAGCACTGTGATCTGCGGGTCGGCTGGTCCACGGGAGGGCACTTCAATCGTGTGTTGGGCATTGATCCACGATTCATGGAAGGTAAGGCAGAGCCGGTCAGCGAGCGAGTCCGGCGTCGGACAACGACAATTCACACCCCGGGGGGGGACCTGTTCTCCGTTACGGAGGCCCATCGGGGCAGCAATACGGCCTGGCACACCAAATACCCGGTCCAGAGCCTTGAGGATCTGGACAAGCTTCGCAGTGTGCCTTTTGAGGTCGCCCCGGTCAGCTATGCCTCCTACGAGAATCAAAGGCCTCTTCTCGGTGACCGCGGCGTCCTCTGCCTTGGGCTCTCTTCGCCCTGGGTTGTCTTTTCCACCTGCATGCCGTTTGAACTCGCCCTCGAGTGGAGTGTGACAGAGCGTTCGCTGGTGCATGAGGTCCTCGAGGAGATAACGGAACGAGCCCTGGCCTGCCTCCGCGTCGTGCTTGACCGCCCTCTTGACACGATTGCCAATACAGGTGGCTCCGAACAATGCACGCCGCCCATGATGTCCCCGGAGTCGTATGCTGAGTTCGTGACCCCGTACGATGGCCGTCTCGTCGCCTTGCTGAACGAGCACGATATCCCGGTCAATTGCCACTGCCATGGCCATGTCTCGCACGTCCTGCCGCAGTTGGTCGAGATGGGATATGCGTCGACGGATCCTGTTGAACCTGAATTGGGGGGGGGCGACCTGCCCATCGCCAGAGCCCGGGAGCTTGTTGGTGGCCGACTGACCTTGATCGGCAATCTACAGTTCGATGAACTCGAACACGCTTCCAGCGATCACATAAGGCGCCGCGTACGGGAGATTATTGACTCTGGCCGAAGACGTTTGGTTCTGTCCGCGTCGGCCGGCCCAATCAGCCGGATGAGCGAGAACATGCTGCTCAACTACCGAGCTTGGGTTGACGAAGCGGTCGCATACGGAGCGGCCAAATGAGCACTTCCGTTCGATCTCCTTTCACAGCCATGCGGCTGTCTCTCTGAGGGATTCTTCTGCCGATGAACGATCAGCCTCTTGAGCCATGGAGCACCCACGCCGCCGCCGAGCTTTACGGTGTCCACGAGTGGTCAGCAGGGTTCTTTGATGTGTCCAAGGATGGTCACCTCACCGCAGTTTCCGGGGGTGGAGGAGCCGATCATTGCCATGATCTCATGGCAATTGTTCAAAGGCTCCGCGGTCAAGGTGTCACGCCCCCTATCCTCTTACGTTTCAGCGACATCCTTGCCGCTAGGGTGGCAGCCATAAACGAGACGTTCCGATCAGTGATGATCTCCGCCGGTTACCGGGGGAATTACCGAGGCGTCTTCCCAATCAAGGTCAACCAGCAGCGGCAGGTCGTGCAGGAGATCGCGGAGTTCGGGCGCCCGTATCATCATGGCTTCGAGGTCGGCAGCAAAGCGGAGCTGGTCGCGGCCATGGCTTGTCTCAGGGATGAAGAAGCCTGTCTGGTCTGCAATGGCTACAAAGACGAAGCGTTTATTCGTCTTGCCCTGTGTGCTCAGAAGCTTGGTCTCAGAACGTACCTTGTGATCGAGATGGCATCTGAACTGCGCATGATTCTGGGGTGCGCAGAGGAGCTTGGCGTTCAACCGCAGCTCGGCATTCGGGCGAAACTCGCCAGCCGGCCAGGCGGGCTCTGGGACGAGTCAGGAGGGGATCGCAGTTCCTTTGGACTCACTGCCTCTGAGACTGTCCGTGTGGTCGACGCCCTGAAGACGGCTGGTTACCTTCACTGCTTGCGCATGCTCCATTACCACCTCGGCTCTCAGATTCCTCATATCCGGGGCATCCGCTCAGGCATTAGAGAGGCGGCGCGATTTTATGTCGATCTGGTCAAAGAGGGAGCGCCAATGGGCGTTCTCGACGTTGGTGGTGGGCTGGCCGTGGACTATGATGGCTCCCAGACGGACCGCGAAAACAGCAGCAATTACGGCATGCGAGAGTATTGCAGTGACATCGTCGAGGCCGTCATGGCCGTCACGGACGAAGCGAGTGTTCCGCACCCTGTGATCGTGAGTGAATCAGGCAGGGCAACCGTCGCCTACCATGCCGTTCTGGTGTTCAATATCCTGGACACCTCCAGCGGTTCGGACGATTCCCCCGCCCCAGCCCTTGAGGATGATGCGTCCCACGAGACCGTAGAACAACTGAAGGCTGTCCTGCGAAGGGTGGGACCAGACAGTCTGCAGGAGTCGTTCCACGACGCAACCTACTACAGGGACGAAGTTCGGTCCCTTTTCATGCATGGCCAGGTGACCCTGCGAGAGAGAGCCCAAGCTGAGGAGGTCTTTTGGGCCATTGCCCAGAGAGTAGCGCTGCTCGGGAGGACACTCAAACACGTGCCCCAGGAGATCCGTAACCTTGCCCAGCCCACCGGCGATGTCTACTATGGAAATTTCAGCGTCTTTCAGTCCATACCGGATGTCTGGGCCATTGATCAGCTTTTCCCTATCGTGCCACTCAGCCGTCTCGACGAGCGCCCAACGTGTCAGGCAACGCTGGCCGACATCACCTGTGACTGTGACGGCAAGATCGACCGTTTCGTCGCGTTGCACGGTGTGAACAGCGTTCTTCCCCTGCACCAGCTCAAAGGTGCTGAGTATTACCTGGGCGTGTTCCTCGTGGGGGCGTACCAGAAGACTCTCGGGGATCTGCACAACTTGCTCGGGGCCACCAGCGTGGTCGCGGTACGCTCCGCTGAGGATGGTGGATTTGTGTTGACCCCTGAGATCCAGGGAGACACCGTGGGTGAAGTTCTCTCCTGCGCCGAGTACGTCCCCGGTGAACTGACTGCTCGAGTTAGGGAGGCAGCCGAGCAAGGGGTTAGGTTGAACCGACTCACTGTCTCAGAGCGGGATGTGATTGTGGATACCTATGAAGCCGGTGTACGGGGATACACGTATTTTGAGCGGGACTGAGCCGCAAGGCACACGTGTTCGCTATGACCATCACATCACACATAGGCAATTCCCCTTGCCGTCACAATGAACAGGGCACAGACATGGCAATATGCTCGCCAATGACGCACTTCATGGATCGGCACTTCCGACACTTCAACTCGGCGGTTCTCGTGGACGCTGCTCGCGCCTACCAATGCCTTATTGATGACGGCGGCGGGATGTTCCTGACCCTGGCGGGGGCCATGAGCACAGCTGAGCTTGGCATCTCCCTGGCCGAGATGATCCGCTGCGACAAGATCCACGCCATCTGTTGCACCGGGGCAAATCTGGAAGAAGATCTCTTCAATCTGGTCGCTCACGACCATTACGTGCGCTTACCACACTACCGCGACCTGACGCCGGACCAGGAGGAGGGCTTGCTGGCTCGGCACTTGAACCGGGTCACGGATACCTGTATCCCGGAGGAAGAGGCCATGCGACGGATCGAGAAGGCCGTCCGGGAGCTGTGGACGACCACGGACGCGCAGGGCAGAGCCCATTACCCCCACGAGTTTCTCTACACCCTCTTGCGCAATGGGACCCTCGAAGACCAGTACCAGATCGACCCTGATGACAGCTGGCTTATGGCCGCAGCTCAGAGGGATCTGCCTGTCTTTGTTCCCGGATGGGAAGACTCGACCCTCGGTAATATGTATGCGGCAGCCTGTCTGAATGGGGCCGTGCGGAACGTTCACACCGTGCGCGGGGGAATTGAGACAATGATGGCTTTGGCCACATGGTACAGGAAAACGTCTTTGGAGCAGGAACTTGGGTTCTTCCAGATTGGCGGCGGAATCGCCGGCGATTTCCCGATTTGCGTAGTCCCTATGCTTGAGCAGGATTTGGGGCTGGATGGCGTGCCCAAATGGGCCTATTTCTGCCAGATCAGCGACTCCACAACCAGCTACGGGTCGTATTCCGGAGCTGTCCCCAATGAGAAAATCACCTGGGGGAAGCTCGATGTGGCCACCCCGAAGTTCATGATCGAATCCGACGCATCAATCGTTGCTCCCCTCCTCTTTGCGTATGTGCTCGGTCAATGAGCGATGTCTGAAGTACATCTTTGAGCCCGAGAGTGTGTGCTCCGTCGACGCGGTGATGATTGGGGATCGGCGACACGACATTGTCGCGGCGAAGGCGCTGGGAATCCCTTCCGTAGGTGTGCTGTACGGCTATGGCAGTCAGGATGAGCTTGAAGCGGCAGGTGCGGATCTTCTTCTCGAGTCCCCCAGCGACCTGCGTCGCCTCGCGGCTCCCATCGCCACCCTCACGGCGTGAGCCCGTCAGCCGGCGGTGCAATCCTGAAGGCGATGGGAAGTGTCATGACTGTCGGCCACCACCCGCCATCATTGTCGGTGGAATGGAAGGTCTCTTCCGTGAGAACGAACTGAGCCCGGTAGGTCCTCGGGGGAAGACGGATCTTCTCTCCGGCCTCTGTATAGCGGTCTCGTTCCCTTTCAGCCCACAGAAATTCGTAAGCGAGTCCACTCTTCGGGCGGGAGTATGTTCCCGACGAGCTCGGATCAACTGTCACCACCACGAGGTCCCGCGTGTCGTCAGGGCCTCCCTGTCGGTACCCGTTCCAGAGGACATGAAGGGTGCTGTCAAGGGCAAACTCCCGGATGGCTCTCCCTTCAGCATCGGCCACGACGAAATCGAAGAAGACGTAGGCTTCGATATCTTCCTTTGGTTCGTATGCCTCGATTTCTTCGTCCGTGTAATTGGTGGCAAACCCAGGGAGGCGCCAGCGCCCGACTGCACCGATCGCGTCGAACCCCTCGCGATCCCTGAGAAAGTCCCCTCGAAGCTTCATCTGGTAGGCAAAATTTGGTTTCAGGCCGTGGGCCTCAAGACGCCCGCGGAACGTGTCGGCGACTGGTGCGACTCGCACTCGGACAGTTGGTGAGTTGTCCGACGTCCCTGCGTATGTGAACCGGGATACGAGCTCGGCCGAGTAGAAGTTCCCAGCGACATCACACCATCGCTCATTCTCCCGATCATCAGTCCCGATCATGCGTTCGGAATTGGTGTCGTCGAGTTCGAACGTCTGCTCTTGCTGTCGTGGCGGTCCGGGCAACTTGCTGTCCGGGATGGCCTCGAAGAACGCGGCGGGCGATACGTACCCTCCTCCCTCGCGTTGCCAGCGCTTTGCGTAACGGGCCAGGCGTTTCCCTACCGACATGCCTCCTACCACCATCAGCCCCGCGGCCAAGGCGATTCCCACACGATTTGCAGTACGGCGATAGATGTTCATTGCTTGTTCGCGGTCTCATGCCCTGAATAGTGGAATGCGTTGACGCTTCACGTTGTCACATCTCTGAGCCTAACGGTTGTGCCTTGTTCTGATGCCAACTGGAGCAGCTGGCTGATCGGGGCATCCGGAGCTCGGTCTCGAAAGTAAGACACATCGGCGAGGACTACAAGCTTCCCGCGAGCTCGGGATATGCTGACGTTGAGGAGGTTCAGAGCCGAACCATGTGGTCCCTCTCCGGCCAGCAGAATGCCTGGCCGGAATGGTGTGGCGTCGACAGTGTCCAGTATCACGATATCTCGTTCATTGCCCTGGAATCTGTGCACCGTGCTGCATTGCACTCCCGTGTCCCCTAACCCGTCCTCCCGCAGGTGCTCACGGATCAAGCGTGCCTGGGCCACGTAGGGTGTTATGACAGCAATCGAGTCCGTTCCTGCGCCCAGTGCCTCACGCACGAGTGCGCAACAGAGCGCGGCGGTTGTCTCGTTCTGACGGGATCGCGTCCTTCGAGCGCAGAATTCGGTTGGATTCCGTAACCTGCTTGCCGCGTGGTCATAGGAACTTCTCCTTGTCGATACCACGCTCGTCTGGCGCACTATAGTTGCGTGCGATCTCTGCTTTTTCCAGCTTTTCGCTCTTTTCC
>JABHEG010000293.1 GCA_018676675.1 Lentisphaerota bacterium | reverse complement strand
GATCTTCCGGGCAGTCGGAGCACAGCGGCTCCTCCCACATTGGGGCCAGAGGAAGCAGTCACCATGGGAGGCGGTGCCATCCGGCGATCTTCCGGGCAGTCGGAGCACAGCGGCTCCTCCCACATTGGGGCCGGAGGAAGCAGTCAACGTGGGAGGCGGTGCCACCCGCCGATTGCTTGGTTTCTGGTCTGGAGACAAAGATCGGGGCGTGGCAGCCCCTCCCACCTTGAAAGGCCGCTAGGTTCCGCCTCATTCAGATGCCTCCCGCCACTCTGAGCAACGCTGCGTTTCAGCTCACGAGTTCCCGATCAAGCTCGAATTTTCCCAAATTCCGAGGTGTTCCCTCGCGCATGCTCGCTGTCCCATCACACCTACACGGCTGGCATGAGGACCGTCGTGCCACGACATTGTCGCCTGTCCATTGCCGGTCCGTACGGCTCGGGAGATTCAGACGGTGGCAATCAGCCCCCTGGCCTTCCGGCAAACAGCATGGAGAAGATGGTGAAACAGGCAGTTGCTTTCGTGACGCTGACGTTGTGTCTCGGCGGTGCCGCCGTCTCCTCGGAACGGCAGGTCGATCCGCGCCTTAAGCCGGGCAACACGTTCAGGATGAAGTTCCCCGACTTCCCCACTGACGCGCGCGGTATCCCCGCAGCGATGACCGTGACCATGCCCAGCAACTACTCCCCGGACAAGGTGTTCCCCGTGTTCCTGTTCATGAACGGGGGCAAGGGGTCGCACGGCCATCTTCCAGCATTGGTCGAGAACAGGGACTTCATCTGTATCGGCATGCCCATCTTCGTCAAGGACAACGCCAAACCTAAAGGCCGTTACATCGTTAATCGCCGCGACGTTGGGAACCTGTGGAAATACCACAAGCCAATGCTCGAGCGTCTGCACGCGGTGATCCCGAACATCAACCGGAAGCTGGGGCTGGCGGCAGGATTCTCCAACGGCGCCAATTCCATTCGCTGCCTGGTCGAGTTCACCGACGGCGTGTATCAGACCTACTTCAACCGCTACATTTTCTGTGAAGGCGGCACGGGGCTGTACGACGCAAGCAAGCTGAACGGGCCCATTCTAGGGGTCGCCGGTGACCGCGCCATGGGCATCATCAACAGACCGGGAAACGTCAAAGACACCGTTGTGACACCAGCGCTGAGAGGCGGAGTGGATGCGGAGTACATCCTGATGCAGGACACGCGCCATGAGTTCAACACTGCGTACTATCCGCAAGTGCGGGACTGGATCGATCGGAAGGTGCTTGTCGGCGGGTTGGCCGCGAATCTGAGAACGATGCACCAAGCCGTGGTTGCGGCCGACTGGCCGGGCGCGCTCAAGACCTACGAGACGATCGTGTTGCTCACTGGGCCGGAACAGACAGAGCGCGTGGAAGCGGACAGGTTGCTGCAAGCCGTCAACGCGGCAGGAATGGAGGCCTGGGCTGCCTTACGCGCAGCGCCGCTGTCCGCGAAATCAGTCACTGCCTTCGTGAGGGCCTGGTCACCATGTGACGTGGTCGCGCAAGCCAAGGTCGCGGGGAATCCCCTGGGCGAAACGGCTCTGGAGAGACTGCTGGCCGGCGAGAGACGTCAGCATTGGGAGCCGTTGAGCGCTTTCATTCAGAGGTGGCAGGCATTCCCCGTCGCGACTGCGGCCCAGGCGGCTTTGGCTGAGGAAGGACTTGCCGCGCAGAAGGCTGCCGAGAGGGTGCCGGCCGGAGACACCAGGACCAGGGCATGGGGCGATCTGGCACAACGCTATCCACGCACGCTCTCAGCGGCGCATGCTATGGAGCAGCTGGAATCGGTGTGGACAGCTGAGAACATGGTACTGTTCAAGACAACCGACCGTGAGGTCCGGGCCGAGAGGATCAAAGCCCTCATTCCCCTTTTCGCAGGCACACCGCACAAAACCGCGCTTGAGAAGCGCTACCGCAGATTGACCGAACCGAAGAGGGAATGGCGCCCCTGGAAGCTCGAACAGGAAGCCAGACGAGCCAAGAAGGCACAGGAACGGAAAGCCGCCGGCAAAGCAGATGCAACGCGGGACGCACAAGAGTGACCGTGATCTGCCGATCTAGTGGTGGCCGAGCTATTGATCCGACGACAAGACGAGAGTAGTGCTTGCGCGGGAACCAAGCAGGCCTCTTCATGCAGGCACGAAAGTAGTGAACCCCGAATTCTCAGCCGTTAAGGAGAAACGATGTATAGAGCTTTGTTGTCAATCCTGGTGCTGCCCCTCTGCAGCCTGCAGTCGGCCCAATCTGCAGATTCCTCCTCACTGAAGTTGCAGAACGCCTTCAAGGAACAAGGCGGCGTCTGCGTCATTCTCGGTGCCACCCCCAGGGACATCACGCAACTGGCAGGTCCACTGGCCCGGAACGGAAAGCTGACGGTGCATGCGATTGCTGCGGACAAGGCTGACCTCGTGTCCCTCCGGAAAGCCGCATTCGAGGCCTCTCCCACGGGGGCTATCGCTGTAGAACAGATCAGGCTCTCGCCCTTTCCCTATCGCACCACCTTGATTGATGTGCTGCTGATACCCGATGCGGAACGGGCCAAGGCGCTGGGCTACAACAACCGGGAAGCGCTGAAGGCAATCGTGCCCGAGGGCTGGGTCTGCACCCAAACCAACGGAACCTGGACCCTCACCCAGACCCCCGACGAGCCGCTCTTCGACGACTGGACGCACGAAGACCACGGTCCCGACAGGAATACCGTCTCCAACGACAAGAAGGTGGCCTTGCCGAATGGGTACCGCTGGAACGCCGGACTGCCGCTGAATATGAGCGCCAAACAGGACGGGCGGGCGATGTACTTCTCCACCAAGACCCTCGTGCTGAATGATGGTCAGATTTACACGATCGCAGACTCTGAGCTCGAGAACCTGGGACCAAGCTTCGCCGGCCTCCACAAGAAGGACCAGTACCTGACCGCCCGCAATGCGTTCAACGGGATGTTGCTGTGGCGTAAGAAGCTGTTTGCCCCTGAGAAGGACGATAGGGTGTATGTGGCAAAGCCCGTTTTGGTCGCTGTTTCGGGACAGGTCTTCGCTGTTCAAGATCTCAATCATCTGATGGTGCTGAACGGCAAGACAGGTGAACTGATCCGCAACCAGCCCACCACCTATCTGCCGACTCTACTTGTGATAGACCAGGGGATTGCTGTTGTTGCCTCCATGAAAAACGGGGACATCGTGCCGGGGAAAAAGGGAGCATGGGGGAGGCCCTTTCGGGAGCACGCCAAAGGAAGCCTCCAGGCCTTCAACACCACCACGGGGAAGCTGCTCTGGACCAAAGCCTTAGTGGCCTCCTGCATGCTTGCTTCAGAAGGCAAAGTCGTCCTGATCCGGAAGACACCCGCCGGCGAGGGTGTCATGAAGATCACCGAATCCGTTGAGGCTCTGGACTTGAAAACAGGCACTGCCCTCTGGCGGGCTGAAGGCAAACCGCTCAAGGACAGATCCAAGGTGAAGAGAAGAAATCGGCTCACTATGGATGCCGCAAGTTACGGCACCGTGGCCGTGACCGTGGGCAATGACCAATACACGGTCGTGTTCAACGCCGAAGACGGGCGCGTCTTGTTTGAGGGCCCGTTCAAAGCCTACACGCACTACATCGATGGTCGGATCTACGTGGGCCGATCGGTGTATGACCCGGAGACCGGGAAGCAGATGACTGGTGTAGCGCCCATCAATAAAGGCGGGAAAAGCTGCACACCACGTGCCTATGCAAATAGCTTGCGCATCGCCAGTCGCGGTGGTGTATTTGCGGGTAGCAAGCAACAGAACACAGTCTTCCTGGGTGCTCGGGGCAGTTGCAGAATCGGCGCCGTGCCGGCCTATGGGGCATTGTACTGCCCCCCAAACTCCTGTAACTGCTTCCCCGCCCAGATTCCCGGCTATGTGGTAACAGGCTCCAACGGCCCACCGCCCACCACAGCTGAGTTCACAGAGACGCCAATCCCCCATCTCGGCTCCCGCATCTCAACAGGCAAGCTCCCCGAAACGCCGGAACCGTGGCCCACGTACCGAGGCAACGCAGAACGCAGCAACGCTTATGTCGGCGCTCTGCCCTCACAACCCAAGCCCGTGTGGACCGCACAGGCGCTCACGCCATCCCCCGAGACCAACATCACCACAACCTGGCAGGAATCGCTGAGAGAAGACGTCACTCCTGCTGTATGTGACGCCTCAAGTGCCTATGTAGCGATCACTCACACTCACCGAGTCCAGGCGTACAACCAGGCGGATGGAGCCCTGAAATGGACCTTCACGGCTGGTGGCCGCATCAACAGTGCGCCGACCTTGCATGAGGGCCTATGCCTGTTTGGGGCCTTTGACGGCTATCTCTATGCCGTGCACTGCAGCAACGGCCTATTGGCGTGGAAGATGAGAGTGGCCCCAAGAGAAGAACGCATGGTCTCCTATGGCAAGGTGGAATCCCCTTGGCCGGTCATGGGCTCCGTCCTGGTGATTGATGGTGTAGGCTACGCTTCTGCCGGGCGGTCTCAAGGAGCCGATGGAGGACTGGTAATACGAGCCTTTGAGCCGGAAACCGGCACGGTGGTCTGGTCCAAGCACATGGATCACACCTTGCTCAGCGACAAGGATCTGGTCATTCCCGCGGGCTGGAGAAACAATGTGACCCTGAATGATCTACTGGTGAAGGTGGGCGACACCATCCATCTCGGAGGCTACCCCCTGAGCATCAAGGATGGCAGCTACCAGCCTGGTTATCTACACGCGAAGATCAGTGCCAAACGTCGGCAGATCCTCTTCCTCCTGGACATCAAGAAGCTGAAAACCAAAGAGGATGAAGAGAGCAAGGCCAAGGTGAAAGAACTGGAGGCAGCCATGAAAAAGTTCATGGCCAAACCGCCCAAATCCGGGGCTGCGCTCGTCCCCGGGCCGGCAGGCTTCCTCAACAGCACGTGGACCCGTGTGGGTGACAGGAAGTACATGGACCTGGTCAGAGGCGACGCCCAGGGGAAGCTGATCAGCTGGAACCAGGAGGTCGTGGGTGTCCTCTCCAAGCTGGGAACGAAAGTGACCATGCAGTCCAGTGAAACCTCGGAGACACTGGCTGAGTATGCTCTGCCCGCTCATCACCAGGCAACCACCTTATTGCTGGGCCAAAACGCCCTGATCGTGGCGGGCGGTGTCTATCCTCCAGAGGGCAAGCCCGCCGGCTTCCTTCACGTGCATCCCAGAGACCTGAAGAGCGCGCCCTACCAACTCACACTCGATGCCCCCGTGGCATACAACGCTGTATCTCCCACCAAGAGCGGCCTAGTGGCGGTCCTCAAGAACGGGTCAATAATCTGTTTGAAATGAATGGTATAGGAACAAAATGAAGAGCAGAACGTGCCTCGTGCGGAACGAGTACATCATCGCCGTGATTCTCGGTCTGGTCGGTTTGCCAGCCTACTCGCAGGTCCCCCCCCAACCCGGCGATGCAGCACCCGTCGGTAAGACCAAGCCCGCAAATGCGAGCAGCGTCAACCCAAAAGCGGCCCACATCAGGACACACTTCGGTGAGCAGTATTTTGTCCCGGATGGTGGGTTCGTCCTTCGACAGGGCCAGACGCTGCCGAATCTGGTATGGGAGAATCCCGACGACATCGCTCTCGTACTGAAGGACACCACCATCCCGACACGCTGGTTCGACGAGGACTTGGTGGAAGTACGGACCGCTCGAAGAGCCGGGCGCTACTACGCCTACGGCGAAGGTCCCGTTCCCGCCGGATCGCCGCTCCGCCGCGCCATGACATGCTGTTGTATTGAGGTCGACAGTAAGCTGGCCGGGTTGGCCACGGACCTGATCCCCTCGATCCGAGAAGAGACAGACGCCAAGAAGAAGCGTACCCAGATTGAGGAAACGGTGCTCCACTGGCAGACCTCCGAAGCGGGGGCCATCGCCCTGGCAGCGCTCCTGGCCGGCGACCCTGTGAACACCCAATCCAAGGATGGGCAGTGGCAAATGGAGAACGCCACTCGCCATGTCCGCCTCAAACGCAAACTCATGGGACTGGACGACACGCCTCCCGTCGTCGTGGCCGCAAAACCACTTGCGGGCGAACCCGCGGCAACGCTGCATGCGGGTTCACTCGATCAAGCGCAGATCACGCAGGAATGTCTACAGCAACTCGAAGCGAAATGCGATGAATGGTACCGCGTAGCGAAGCAACCGACGGCATTCGTGATCGCGCGCAACGGAGTAATCGCTTTCGCAAAGGCATACGGCGAAAAGGGAGGTAAACCGATGACCGTGAACACGCCGATGCTGCTGCATTCGGCGATGAAACCTCTGATGGGTGTCCAGCTGGCCATGTATGTCGATCGCGGTCTCGTGCAACTCGACGAGCCGATCGGGAACCACCTGCCGGACTTCGGCTCAGAGGCCGACAAGAACCTGACATTCCGCGCTGCTCATGTGCATGCCACCGGGATCCTCTTCCCCTGGAGCCTCGCCTTCAGACGCCTCTTCTACTTCCAGGCGTGGCAGGACACCTTGATCGCGCACTGTTCACGGGAATGGCCGCCAGGCTCCAAGCGCCGGTACGGTTGCGTTGGCATGGTCTTATCGGTTCGGTCAATCGAGCTGATCAGCGGCAAGAACTACTGGCACGCGATGGAAAATGAACTGTTCAAGCCACTGGGGATCAAGGATGCTCTCCCAGGTGGCACGGGGTTCTCGGCCGAGGATCTCGCCCGCATCGGCGTGTTGCTGCACAATGGAGGCACGTACGGTCCCCAGGAGCTCTTCTCTGAGAAGACGTGCAAAGCGATTCTGCCCACGCCTCTGAAGCCATACTTCCCCAATATCAACATGACGTATGGCATCGGGTTGCAGAACGCTGCGAAGAAACTCGGACTTGGAAGCTATGGCCACGGCGGCGGCGGCGGAACCCAGCTGCTCGTGAACCCGAAGAAACGGTTTGTGTTCGCCATGACCCGGGATGCACCAGGCCCCGACTACGGGCCCCGCCTCAAAGACATCCTGGCCCATTTGCGCTCGTGGATCAACGACTAACCCGGATGTTGCACGAGTTGGGGATGCCCGAGATGCAAGGCAGAGCACGTTGAGCTGTAGTAACTACTGCCAACGTGCTGTAACGAAACAGGTTGGGTATCCCCGGCTCGCCCATAGGGTAAACACGCCTTGCTCTGAGACCGATGGGACAAAGTGTACCCTCGGAAATCGATGAAATACCAGTCGCAACGCCTCGACTGCAAACAGACTATAACTCCAACGCTTGTGTGTTCATGCAACGTTCGGGCTAAGTGCCCCTCGCCCCAGGCCCGGCAACACCCCGCCACCGACGACCCAACGACGCGTCTCACCGCAGGTCGTAGCGGTACAGCCGGAAGCTGTTTGGCGACGGTATACTGATCTGGACAGAACTGTCGGCCTCAACGTCCACAACCGCATCCGAGTCCGGGTGACTCACGCACTTCAGGCACAGTCGCGTACCCGGGGCAAAAAGCTCCTGCGGCAGAGCCAGACGGTGCCGATCCGACGGATGGTCTTCGCGATACACGAGCAGCAGTCCCTGCTGAGGCGCGTCCGGTTGGTACGAAACGAATCCCGTCCAGGTGTGACCACTGGGTTCGGCGCCCACGGGGAACGTGTGCCCGGTTCGCAGTTCCGGGGCAATCTTCCCATGCAAGGCCATGACCCGCTTCACGACCGGCCGGACATCAGCCGGCACGCGTGACGGCTGCAGCCAGCATAAGGGTGACGCAAACAGCGTGACCCCGCTGATATACTCCCAGCTGCAGTTGGTTGGCGCCAAGGCACTGTCCTTGTCCCAAACGATGTCCAGGTTCGCCGCGGCTTCGGCGAGATTCGCGAACTCGAACTGCAGCTTCTCGGGCGGGACAAACCAGGACAACTGCCAGAGATTACGCAACACCCGCCAGGGATAGTACGTACGTTGCGGTCCCGGCTTGCCGACGACGTAGCGGTTCTCAACGAAGATCGTGCCATATCGCTGGCTGGTAAAATAGCCGAGCCGCAGGCCATTGGTCACGTCAAGATTGAGCCGGGCTTTGCCATCGCTTCCCGTCACGACACCCTCGAGGAGTTGCACGACGGCCTCTTCAGCGTCCTTCGTGTAGATCCGCAGACCATCGATCTTGAACAACCCGATGTCGTAGCGCCGGTGCAGCTCGAGTAGCACCTCCCGGTCGTCGTCCCAATTCCGGTAGCCGCGCGCCACGTCCGGCGCAAACCACAGCGCAAGCTTCACTCCCGCCTCCTGCGCACGCTTGTGGAGGCTGTCGAACCCTCGCGGGAATTTCACCGGATCGATGTCCCAGTAATCCGGCGGGCGGGGAGCGTTGTTGCAGGTCAGGTCAGACAGGATCCCACCAGCCTGCCAGCCGTCATCTATCTGATAGTGGGTGGCCCCCATCTCAGCTGCGGCCTGGATCTCCTCAAGCAGATAGGGCTCATTGAAACGTTCGTAGCAGTGCCCATCTCCCCAGGGATTCGCGACGACAGCCTGCTCGTTCGCGTGCAACGGGAACCGCGTCTTGAGATAGCGCCGTAGCGCTGCGTGTCGAGCATGTCCGCGGCCGTTGTAGACGCCCAAAGCAACGCTGTAACTGCGTCGACTTCGGTCCGGGCTGATCTCGTGCGGCAGCACGCCCCAGCCGAGGACCTGTACGCCGTCCGGCCCAACTCGGAACGTCGCCGGACACTCCGGACGTTTCTCGTCGTCTGGTGGAGCCTCGTGCAACACAAACAGCCCCGGGCCACCGTCCTTCGGCTCAAGGAACAGCAGGCTTCCCTGCAGCTCAACGGGCTCGGAACCGGATTCGACCGTGTGCTGTTGCCGCGCAACATAGTCGTTGTGGTAGTCCGTCCGGGCGAGGAACCGAACAACCGTCACTCGCCGGCCGGCAAGCGCCAGCGGGATCGTCTCGACCACGTTATCAAACGCATCCTTCCACGTATCCAACGCCTGCGGGACACTTTCCGACCGGATCTCCGCGTAACACACACACGCCGACGTGCCCGGGTATGCGGTCCAGACACGCGTGATGTCAATGCCCTGCAGCGGCTCAGTCCAGGTTAGCCTCAACTGCAGGCGCTCCCCTTCGAACACATCGGGGCTGCATTCGGTCACGTCCGAGCCGTGCAGCGTCAACGGGGGATACGGTCCATCGCCGCGGCGCGGCACAGACAGCAATCCGTCGTAGAGGCATTCGGGCGTGACGACATCACGGCTCAGCGGCAACTCAGTTCCCCCCACTGCCAACTGCTGTGTGCGCAGCCCCGACGGTTCGAGTAGCCAGCTGCGGCTCAGCAAGCCGCACGCCAACTCAACGCGCGTGCCATCCACCGCAATCCGAACGTCATCCACACTCATACAAGGCATCCGTACGTCCTCTCGTGCCGGTTTGTCCAATGCATCTTCCCCCTCCTGGTTCACCGCATACTGGGGGACAATCGTACTCAGGTCGCCTACTATACCCGGTTAGAGCCCGTCCCCCCTGGTTCGTCTGTAACTACCCGTTCTAGACCCGAGGTCTGTCGAAGGCGATCAGGCTCTCCTCCCGATCCCAGGAGGGGTGTGAGGCATTGGGACAGCCGGGGAGCTCAACTCGACGGAGATTCATGCCGCCGGAATCGACGATCCAGATGCCCCACTGTCCATCTCGGTCGGAGTGGAAGATCAGATCCCTGCCGTCGCTTGACCAGAACGCCCCGTGGTCATGGTACGTGCCAGGGCCGCCTCCGGAGGCTAACAGTTTCCGGGCATCGCCTCCACAAAGATCCACGATCCAGAGGTCGTGGTTCGCTGCTCCCTTGTTGTTGCAGGCAATTCGTGTTCCGTCGGGATGCCAGGCGGGGCGATAGAGAATCCTCCGTTCCTCGGTCAGCTGTCTGGTGTTTCCGCCGACCAGATCTGCTACCCACAACTCCTTCGTGCCGCCGTGGCCGGAAACGTAGCAGATCTTCTCGCCATCCGGGGACCAGGCCGGCCTCTCATTGTCAAAACCGTCGTCGGTGACCTGTTGCCATTCCCCGGTTTCGACGTCAATCGTCCAGATGTCCCGGGGGGAGTAAGCCGCTTCGTTGCTTCCCCACGGTGGGAAGTAGGCGACATTCCTCTTCTCCGGGTTGTGGAAGCAAGCAATTGCCTTCGAGTCCGGGGACCAGGCGGGGTGTCCACTCACCCCCGTTCCATTGCCCAGTTTCCGCGCCCTGTTCCGCGCTAAGTCAGCCGTCCAAAGATCCACGGTATTCCCCTCTCCTCCCCAGAAGGCAACCGTCTTACCATCGGGAGAAAGCACGGGATGAGTGAAGAAGAGATCCGGGGCCGCGACTCGGTACGCGCTGTCGGTGAACACCTGCTCACGATCGCACCTGGCAACCCACACATCCCTGACTGGCAACGCTTGCGTTGTCACGGATCTTTCCTTCCGGAAGTCGCCACATCGGCTCGGGTTGTCTTGAATGTGGGAGGGGGCGCCGTCCCGCGACTGCTTTGCTGTGTCTTCCTCAATGTGGGAAGAGGCTCTGTCCCGCGAACAATTGGGCGAGATCGTCGCCGCACGGAGGCGCCTGCCACTTTCTGTTGCACGCCGCACGGCCCCCCGGGCGGCATCTCCTCTTGGCGATCGGAGGGCCGCTCGCCGTACAAGCGGGATGGTCGCCGCACGGAGGCGCCTCCCACGTTGCTCACGGTCCCTCCAATGTGGGAGGCAGCACCTGCTGGCGACCTGTCCTGACACATGTGTGCCAGCCATGACGCGGCCTCCTCACTCCCGCACCAGTCGAAGCTCCCCGGCTTGATCGACATCGCAAAACCGGCCACCGGCGGGAAGCCAGGCGACCCAGGCATTGTTGGCGGTGCAGTGGAAACCGATGTTGAAACAAAGAGTCTCGACCTGAGCAGACGTCAGCCTCATAGCAGCGAAGGGCAGACGCCATTCGCAGGACCAACCGGTGGGAGTGCCTTGTGCAGCGTAGGTTGTGGCTTTCCGCATGGTTTCCGCCTGCGCGGCGGTCGCGCCCATGGCCGTGCTGCTGCCATAGGTGCCGCCGGACGAGCCCCAGAGGACATAGATGGGCGTGGAATGCTTGGGGTCGGCATTACGGAAGGAGACTTCCACACCGTCGCCTTCCCCGAATCCGGTCTCGCTGTCGAGTTTGGCGCCAGTGGGCAGGTTGAACTGGATAGCAACGTAAAGGGCCTGATCGTCAAAGGCAGCGCAGGCTTGCCCGGTGGCGGCACTGACGCGATTGCCTGCGGGGTCGCGCTTGAGCGGGATCGTGCGGCCCTTGTCCTGCCATGGCCATTCCGCGGTCTTGCCATCGATCGTGACGGGGGCGGCCAGCTTGGGCGCACGCATCGTGGGGTTCTTCGGAGCAGCAATGACGACGGGGGTGATGGTCTGCTCGTTGCTCTGCTCAACGCGCATTTGAGGCGCGGCCCCGCAGTCGAGAAACAGATTCCGTCGGCGAATGGCATCTTCCCACAGACCCTTCTTTGTCACATTCACCGCCTGAGAACAGGATTCGATGGTGTTGTCGGTGATGATGAGCTTGCCGCTGGGCTGGTGGCACTCTCGCAACTCGAGAGCGCTGGCTTCGGGTTCATCAAAGCCGGAGATGTGATTGCCGATGAGCCGGTACTCGCCAGCGACCACCACCGCGCTGGTGACACCTTTGGTCGCGCCTCGGGAGATGATGTTGTTGCGGAAGAACGACGTGCGACTGCCGTAGCGGCCCAGCACCGCCGGATGCAGACAACCGGTGATGGTGTTGCTGTGGAGATTCCAGTTGGCGGACGGCGGGATCGGGTCGAAGGCGGCCCCCGTCTTCAGCTCGCGCGGTTCCCTGAGCGTGAAGCGCACCGTTGCGGGCTTCGCAGCACCGGTGATGGCGTCCAACACGGATTCACCCGCTGCTTTGCTGCCGGCGAGCCAAACCAATCGCCAGCCTTCGCACTGACGCTCAAAGCGGGGCTCCAGGGGGACAGTTACCAATGAGGCCGCAAACGTGGTCGAATCGATGACCTTGCCTACTCTCGAGGCGTTCTGCGTCGTCAAAATGCCGTAGCCGCAGTTGCGGATCAGGTTGTCGTGGACGGAAATATTGACGCTTGGGGACTTGAGCCTGACCGCCGTCACATTGGGATCGACGGGGCCGCGTACGTAAATCTGGTTATCGCTGATGATGGCACCCGAGGCATCCATGTTGATCGCGACCCGACTCTTGGAGATCTCGCCAATCTCGGTCATGTCGAAGATATTGCCGATGATGCTTGTGTTGGCCGAAGCGTATCCGGTGGGGTTGGAACTCCCGGCGATATTCACTGCCGATGAGCCGAAGTTGACGAACAGGTTGCCGCTGACGATCACCTGGGTAGCCCCGCGAGCGGAGCAGATCGCAGCACTGCCGTAGGGCACGACGCTCTCGAAGACGTTGTTGGAGACGATGTGCTGCCCTGCCCCGAGTTCAGGGAAGGAGGCATCGCGATTGTACTCACCCAGATTGCCGATCGCGACCGTGCCCGCGTTGCGGACGTAGTTGCCGGTGAACTTCACGAAACGCGACGCCCCCTCCCAGGAACAGCCTCCCACATCGACAATGCGGCAGTTGATCACGCTCGTGTTTTCCGGACCACAGGTCACGTCGTTGAAGCCGTTCCGAGCGCAGTCGGTAGCCGAACAGCGCAGGTACGTCACGGACTTGGAGTAAGCTCCTTCTGGCTTGGCGACCTTCCGGCCGCGACCACCCGCGACAAAACACTCGGAGGCCATACGCGTCCCGTGACAATTCTCTATCAGCACGTTCTCGGTGTAACCCAGGCTCGTCGCATTGCAGTTCTTGGCAGCAAAGCCCCAGAAATAGCTGGACCCTTTCATGGGGATGTACCCGCATTGGTCGCGTCGGTCAAAGCCGGAATGCCCGACCATGGTGAAATTGCGGAAGGTGACCGCCTTACCCTTGCTGAAGCGAATGCAGGCCGTGTTGCCCTCGCTGATGTCGAGGATCGTGTGTATGGCGTTCTCCCCCTCGATGGTGAGGCCGTCCGGCTTGTCCACGCGAAGACTCTTTGACAGACGATAGCGTCCGTTGGGGACGTAGAGGTTGCGGTTCTCCTTGAGTGCCTGGGTGATGGCTTTCTGCAGCCCGGAATCATCGCAGTGGCGCAACACGGCCTTGGGAACCGTGCGGGTCGGCGCAGCGTGCAGAGTCACCTTGTTTCCTTCGATTCCGTCAATGGTCGTGATCAGCTGCCCGCGACAGCCGAAGACGACCGTGTATCCCTTCTCCCACTCGAACTCGTTGAAACGCACCTCGATGCCGTCGCGAATCGCCTGCCAATCACCCGTAATCGGGACGGTCTCGTGCCAGGTTCGGGCGAGATCTTCGGTCCAGCGGAAGGTCTTTGAGCCCTGAGCTACATCAAGCACCAGCACGACCCAGTCGCCCTGACTGCCGTCGTAGCCCCGAATCTCCGCTTCCTTCTTCATTGTCCTGCCCATCGTGACCACGCCGCGAGGTCCGCAAATCCGCCGTTGACTGATGTGAGGATTGCTCTCGGAGAGCATCACCCCCTGCCCAACCTGGAAGTCGCCCACGTCCTGCACCGTGATCACTTTCGTCCCCTGCGTCGTTGCCGCCGTGGTCGAGTACTCCGACCCCGAAGCCCCGAAATCGCTCGCGTTGAGCCAATCCGAAGGAGCACCCGCAGCCAACGCGGCAGGAGGGCCAAGAATGAAGAGCGGCAGCAAGCCGCCAAGCAGCGAGCAAATCTGGGCGCGAGGAACGCGAGAGAATTGAAAAAACGCTTTGGTCATGACAAGACTCCGCAATTCAGTCTGAAAGAACACGATGCTGTCTCCCCGTGTTGTTCTGTGGTGGTGTGTCTTCTACGAACACAGTCGTACAGGCCGTCATCTTGCCCGCTGGTATTGGTCGAAAATCAACGTCTCCTGCACTCGTTCGCGGTCGAGTTCCTCGATTGTGGCGACATCCCTTTCGGTCGGCTCGAACGTGTTTCCGCGGAAGAGAGCCCAGTTGGCAGGGGGGGTGACGATGAACCCACGTCGAGCGTCTGTGAAGTGGTTGTTCTCGATCACCGGCATCAGTTGCCCCTGTTCGGGATTTGGCGTCTCGTACGGTCGCTCGCGTCTGTAGACCTTCCAGCCTATGGAGCCGATCACATCGGCGCCGGTTCCGCGGTTGCCCCGGCAGATGTTGGCTATGGAATACCACATGCGAGGCGTTACGTCTACACGATAAGTTTCTCGCAGGTGATCGCAGTAGAACATGGGCTCATCGCTCGTTCCGCCTGAGTTGCCGCGGATGTACCTCATGACGTTGTCGCGGGTCAGATTCCATGCGGTCGGCGTATCGAATCCCTGGCCGAAGGTGATTCCACTGGCGACGTTCTCGAGACGGTTCTCAGCCACGATGTTGTCGACGCTTGTGTGGAAAAAGTAGACGCCCGTGGACTTGTGGTTCGGGGCGAAGAGCGCGGGATCAGATTCGGCTGTGTTGACGTAGTTTCGGTAGACAACGTGATGATGGAAGAACGGCTGCACCGTCACGAGCCCACCTGCCTCCGGTACGACCCGCCATGGTCTGGCAAGCCGTAGTGTACCATCCTCTGACGCACTCCGAACCTTGCGCCATTGTCCCACGCCCTTGCCGCGCGTGATCAGAGCAAGCCAACCGCCGAGAAGATCATCACCAACGGGTAATGTCTGTCCGCGAGTGTCCCTGGCCCGGTCGCCAGGACGTAGTGAGGTGGCGTCCACGCGGAGAGTGTCCCCGGAGGAGGAGGCGATGGTCAGGACGCCGCCTCTAGGCTTGTCACGGACATGGAAGAGGTATTGTTCACTGACGTTCCGGTCAACCCCCGGTGCGCTCGGGTGCACGCCGACGTCGATGCTCCGGTTGTTTGCCAAGTAGGAGTTGTGTTGAAGATTCGAATACATCAGTACCGTCCTGCTGATCTGCCAAGCGTGTGCCCGATCGAGACTCGTGACGACGTTGTTCTCGATGATCAGCTGGTTGCCGCCGTGCGCGATGAACGCATCAGCGCCCGTTCCACGCCCGCCGCGGAACATGCCGTAAACCGTGCATCCTTGGATCTGGACAAAATCCGTGGATTCGCCACGATCCGTCTTCGGGACAAAACCCGGGCTGACGATGTGCACGGCGCCCCCATCGGCTGGATATAACTCGCAGTCGAGGATGCGCAGGTTAGCCGGGCCTGAATGCTCACACCAGATGCACTGTTCCCCGGGTTGACAGGTGTAGATGCGACACCGCTCGATCGTCTGGTCCTTCCCAAGCAGATGAACCACCTTGAACGGGGAATCGACATGGGGCTGCGGGACCGCCGCATAGACCACGAGGGATGCATCCTCGATTCGTGAGCCGTCAGCCTTTACGTCGATCATCCGGCCCGCATTGTAGAGTCCTCTACGGAAGGCGTTTGCGGGCAGAACGAGGATCGTACCATCGCCATCAAGCCAGCGGTGTTTCTCCTTTTCCCACCCGCCCATGCCTACCCCTTTGACGGTGATCGGGGGCCCGGCGGGGATGGTGAGTGGCCCGTGCAAATTGAGGACGCCTTTGGGTAACAGGACTGTTCCGCCACCGTTTGCTGAGGCCGTGTCGATTGCCTTCTGGATGTGGGGTGCCGCATCCAGTCGGGCGGGGCGGAATCCCCGCGGCAGGTAGTCGGCGACTTTGTAGACGGTATCGAGGACCGGCTCGGGCCGAACAACGCTCACGGCCACGGCGTCACTCCATCCATAGACGTCGCCGGTACCGTTGTGCACACGCAGGCGATACTCGCCGGGGACGAGGTCCGCGGGAGCCTGGGTTCTGATGTGATAGGGGTTGCTGTCCTGGACATCCAGAGGCACGGCCGCGCCGTTAGGGCCAATCAGTGCAACGACGGGCTCTACTCCCTCGAGGGTCAGGTTCTTCCCGAACACGCGCAGGTCCTCGTCTCGTCCGAGCCGGAAACGACAAGGCCAAGCCCACCAGGCGGTCGCGCCGTTGACCCGGATCGGGGCTCCAGCCTTACCGTCCCTCTCAGGCCACACCAGCATGGTCGACCTCGGCACGGGCCGCCCATCGACCTGCTCAGGGACGACGCCTTGCAGACGATTACCGGCAGAGCGCAGGGGATCGATAGTGAACACCATTCCCTCCGCCCAAACCCGTAGCCGTGCGCCAGCCAGACCGTGCCCGGTGATAACCAAGGTCTCGCCTGGGAAGGTGACCTCGCTAATGGCCGAGATCATCGGAGCACCAGGAGCGACTTGCCCCCGGATGTCGGGTAGGCCTGAGCTTCTTGGGGACTCCACCCCGTCCGGCGTCGGGGGGATGTCTACAGGAGCAGGAACGGCCGCGACGCAAGCTATCCTGGCAGCGGTCAGCAGCGCAACTGCAGTCAGTAGCATGGGACGTGTCAGCATGTTTGAGTTGACTCCTGATCGCCCCCGTCTACGAGGGTTGGCAGATAGACACAGAGGACGGGGCGTTCTGCAGGAGATTCCCCCCAGGTTGCAGCGAAAACACCGTCCGGGGGGCCGTCTCACCATCGAGTACGCCGGGGACGTCTTCGTTCTCACTTGTAGCCAGCCCGGCAGCAACCAGGCGCTCAACGGTCGCGTAGATGGCGAGGGACCGGCGTTGGAGCTGACCTTCACTCCACAAAGGCACGACCGCTCCACCGTTGATAGTGCCGAGGGAGCTGCGGGGGTTGTCTTCCAGGAACGCCAACACGGTCGCGTCAAGCCGCGGCGGCAGTCGCTCGTCGACCGGCAGCACAGCCGTCCCGCAAAGCGAGTGAAGTGTGACACCGTTGCGCTCAACCACGGCGAGCGTGTTGCCCGGCATCTCCATCCGCCAATGCGCGTCCTCCGGCAAGGCCAAGGCGGAAGAGGCAAAGAACGTCCCCGTCTCGTTCCGCCCGAAAACGATTCGCTGGTTGACGTTGGCGATGAAAAGCTGGTCCTGGCGATCACGAAAAAGGTAGGCAAACACGGCCTCGGATGGAATCCGTGTAGTCACGCGTCGAATCGCTTCACATGGATCGCCACACTGAGCATACTCGACCGCCACGGCCTGCGTGTTGAGCTCGCTCGTGTGAATTGCAGAGCCGTCACTCAGAGTCGGGTAACTCCCGATCGTTCCCGGCGTCGCCGTGCGGAATTCGCAGCCGGCGGCGCGCAGTTCGTCGCCCAACGCCACACGCGTCGCGCTGTCCTTGAAGATCCCCGAACTCCCCTGAGCCACTCCCGCAACAACCCCATCACCGCTGAAGAACGGGTGTCCCCATTCCACATCGCCGCCGCTCTTCGTGCGACTGTGAACAAGCCCGATCTTCCCCGGCAGTTCCGCAACTCCGGTCGTGTCCGTGAGCTTGGCAAATGTGCCCACGACCTTTTCCCAGTGCAGGTCGTCATCTGACGCCGTGACCAACCCGCTGTAGAAGCCGCTCCACAGCCCTTCCTCCCGCCGAATCATCTCCAGAAGGATCGGAGCGGCCCGTTCATCACCAACGTACCCGGCCAACCTGCACACGATGCTATCTCCCCGCGTTGCTCAGTGGTGCTGTGATGCTCAGTCAACTCGCCCAGACATCGTGCCTGTAGCATGGGTACGGTACAGCCTGTCCCCCTCCCGCGCACCCCATGCCAATCCGTCGCCACTGACGTGGGACTTGCACACCTACCCCGCGTGGGGAGAATGGCAAACGTCAGGGGCTGGCCCCCGCCCCCGCCGGAATCCCTAGGGTGCCCCGTCATCCCTGGGTTCCAGGGGCTTCGGAGTAATCCCAGGCTCTTGCGGCAGCCTTTGGATGCGGATGGATTTGTAGATGTCTTCGGTGATTCCCCTGCGGCTGGCAAGCCACTCAGGATCCCCTGACATGCTGCGCCCGTAGTCGGCGTCCACGACCAAGTGGTACGATTGGGCCAACGGGAAAGCGAACGTCTCGCCACGCACCGGGTTCCCTTCAATCTTGTCGTGGAAGAAGACGATGTGGAAAACCGTACCTTCTGGGTGCGACAGGAGATGGGACTCGTGAAGCACCTCAGGTCTATCTGCGATGCTGTTCTCCCACTCTCCCTGCACCGCTGCGGCTGTGGGAACGCCCATTCCCTGGACGTCGTTCGCAATGATGGCCACCCGTACCTCGTACTGGGGCAGGGAATTGTAGGGAACCAGCCCATCAAAGTCCAGGTAAGTGCCGACGAGGCCGATTACCGGTGAATGCTCGCCGAGGAGCGCAGGGGTCACCACTGGGGAGTGGTCGGGCTCGTTCCCCCGAGGTGCGGGGAATCTGCACGTGACCTGGATATCCTCGATTCGCGATGTGTATGTTCCCCACTTCTCACGATTCTCACCCGGACGGCCGGTCAGTACGCAACCGGTACAAAACAGACTGAGGACTACATGGATACATGGTCGCATGGAGGGTCTCCTTGGTTGTCGATCACTGCGAAGCCCAATAGAGCGTATGGAAACTGCGCAGGCCCCTGTCATCCGGACCGTCGGGGGCAAAGCCCAGCGTGAAACTGAGGAGGATTCGGGATCAGTCATCTGGTTTGCCTTTTGTGCATACGAGAAGGGCCGATCAGATGCTCTGAATGCGCGCTCGTGCGCGCTATCCATCGTCGGTTGCTGAACGTCCGGCTGTCGACCCGCAACAGCTTGGCGGCTCATCGTCCGGCCAGAAGTTCCCAAGCCAGATGGTGTCGGATACCGTTGCGAACGCCAAATGAGGCATCGTCCATGCTCACGACCATCTTAGGGTAGCTGTCTCGGATTGCTTCGAGACTGCGGTATTCGCGCTCAATGACAGCGTCGTCACTCAGCACGTAGCACACTTGTGCGTACGCCCGTTCGTCCCCCTTCTCCAGAACGAAATCGACTTCCAGGTAGGTGTTGCGCAAGATGCCGGGCCTCACCGGCTCCCCGTGCCAATAGTTGTGCGACTCCAGTTGCTCGGAAGTCACCCCCGTGTGCATCCGCCCCCTACTTCTCATCGACCTGCAGGAGATTCATGCCGATAAGAATAAACTACCAGAGATCGCTCGAATTTCACATTCACATGAAAGAACAGTCCTCGTAAGGCTCTACGTCGCCAAACCCTCCTATGAGTTGCAGCCTGTCTTCCTTCCGGGCAGCCCATGCCAATCCGTCGTCACTGACGTGGCGCTTGCACGCCTACTCCGTGGGTGAAGACTCGGGGGAGCCCTATTGCCTGGGCCTATCCGCGAGCTAAGCTCACAACACACGACTGCCCCCAATCCCCCAATCCCCACAGTCTTGACTCGCCCAGGCTCGCCCAATATGGTTGATGCAGCGTCGGGAGTTGCCGGCGCACAATCCTGCTGAGGAAGGGCTTGATGAACCAAAAAGCGCCAGCGTCAGACGTCCAACTCGTCAGTGAAGTCCGAGGCACGGTCCGCATTCGCAGGCGCGGCGAACGGGAATGGCACGTCGCCCAATGCAGTTTCGGGGACGAACACGACAACAACCAGAACGTGACCTGGTTGCGTCTCGTTAACCCGGGCCGGCAGACCACGATCCGGATCCATCTCAAATGGGCTGAGTTCAGGCACATGGACCTGCGGCGTATCGCCTATGTCCGGCAAGGTGAAACGTACGGAATCGTCAGGGCTGAAGCCGTAACGCCCACCACGTCGACCTTCGATGTCGCCGTCCCCGGAGGAGAGTCTCTCTTCGGAGCCTTCCCGTGGTACAGCAATGCCGACGGCGAGCAGTTCCTCGAACGCGTGCACACGCAAAGCTCCGGGTGCACCTTGCGCAGCATCGGCACGTCAGGCGACGACCGTCCCATTCAGTGTCTGACCATCGACACGGAGGCGCAAGGCAGCGGTGGGCCGAAGGGAAACGTCGTGGTCATCGGCCGAATGCACGCCAACGAGACATGCGGCTCCTGGGCCATCGAGGGCGCAACCGATTTCCTCCTCGGAGATGAGGGCAGAGACATCCGCGACAGGTACGTCTTCCATTTGATCCCAATCGTCAACCCGGACGGCGCGGCAAACGCGACGAAGCTGACCCGCATGGGGCCGGTTGCCCAGCACGATATGGTGCAGGGCGGAGTCACGTCTGACGACCCGACGATAAAGGCCTTGCGTGACGAGCTCTACCGCCTGCAGCCGGTGGCCCTGATCAGCCACCACTGCTATCTGCTGTCCGTGCCGTTCCTGGGCGTGTTTGAGAAGCAGGTCGGGCTGACACTTCTCGATGAGCTGGTCTGGCCACACTCACCCCGGGGATCGGCCGCCTGGATGCTGAGATTCACCGGCCCGGAGGCCAAGTTCATTCGGCATGAGTGCTTCAAACGCTTTGGCACCACTGTCGTGTTCACCGAGCTGCCGTGGCAGGGACGATTGCCCAACGACATCGCGCAGATGGGCGCTGACATCCTGCGCGCAACCATGATTGCGCACGAGGCGAAGAGCGGCCGCCACCACTACTGATCGGTGTCAGGTGTCTGGTGTCGGGTGTCAGGGGGCTGGTGTCGGGTGTCGGGTGTCGGGTGTCGGGTGTCGGTGTCTCGTCCTGGTATAGGTTGACACTTATACAAGGAGGAGACCGGTGTCACAGAGAGTAGTGCGATACAGTGAAGCGTTCAAGATGCAGGTTGTGGATGATCTTGAACGAGG
>JABHEG010000116.1 GCA_018676675.1 Lentisphaerota bacterium | reverse complement strand
GGCGCGCGCCATCACGGACCTGGTCGCCCCCTCTTGACGGGGCGCGACCCTCTCCGCGCTTGCGCCCTCGCTTCCTATCTTGACCGTGAAGACCATCATCGGACTGAGTGGGCAAGGCAGACCCGAAAGCCCAGATAGCTGCCCGTGAACACCGGCCAGTACCTGACGCGGAAAGCCACACGACAGTTCACGGGCTGGGAGCCCCAGCCGCCACCGCGAGTCACGCGGCTGGAGGCCTTTTCCGCATTCACAGGATCCACACCGGGCGACGCCTTGTAGTAATCCGAGTCATACCAGTCCAAACACCACTCATACACATTGCCAGACATATCCTGCAAACCAAGCTCATTCCCCCTTTTCTCACCAACGCAATGCGCCCGGCACTTGTTCTCACTCAACTCCTTGGTCTTCCAGTCGGACGCATCCAGACGACGCTCGCCACTGTTGCCGTAGTGCCAAGCCACATCATCCAACTCATTCGAGCCAGCGTAGATGAACCCCTTCGAGCGAGGACCGCCACGAGCGGCGTACTCCCACTCCGCCTCCGTCGGCAACCGGTACTCGTAACCCTCGGGCAACCGCCCCGCGGATCGCTCTGCCTCGGTGAGCTTCACACAGAACGCGGTCGCATCATCCCAACTCACTGTTTCCACCGGGTTGCGTGCGTCTTTGAACTTACTTGGGTTCGTCCCCATCAGCGTCTCGTATTCAGCCTGCGTTACCTCGTACTTACCCAGCCAGAACCTCTGCGAAATCCGCACCGCGTGAACAGGCTTCTCGTTGTCACTGCCGTCCTCAGAGCCCATTTGGAACGAACCGGCCGGGACCTCAACGAATGCCATGCTCAGCACGTTGCCGGAGGTCGGGTTGCTACTTTTGACCGGGGCCGGGGCTGGGGCTGGCTTGGGGCGCTTCCGGGGCACCGTCGCCTCGGCGTCCGCTGTGCCGTCCGCAGGCACATCCACCAGCGCACTCCAGGCCGTGCCATCCGCGCACGCAACCCGGACGGCACGCGAGCCCGAAACCACCTTGTTCAGACGGTATTGCTTGCCGGACGCGACCCGCCCCAGATCCTTCCCGTCGATCGACAGAACCCCTGACACCCGGCAGGTCAACAGGAGCTCACCGGTTGAGACTATCGGTGTGACGTCCGCAATCACCGGGTCGGGCAGGACCGGTTGTCGCTCCTCCAGCCGACAGAACACGAATTCCCCGCCCTGCATGTGCTCGTCAACCTTGAACTCGCCCCCCTGAACGTCCGACTCCGGGAGAGAGCGGGCGATGAAGTTCTTCAAATCCGTAACGCCGAAGACGTTCTCATCACCGTACTTCAAATACTGCAGCAGACGCGTTGCGAATGGGCTGTGCCCCGCACCAGCGCCGTCCGGCACGGGTGCGAGGTCGCCGCTCACCAACGCCCAACGCGAGGGTTTGCGGTACATAGAAGGCAAGGTCGAGTGCTCGGGCCGCCTGTACTCGCCGCGTCGAAGCATGGTGCCACTGAAACAGGTATCCGCGATCACGAGCAGGTGTTTGACTCGGTACTTGCGCAGGTAGTCGCCGAACACGAGACTGTTGGCCAGGTACTCGAACTTGGCCTCCTCCTGCGCCTTAACCGGCACCCAGTAACCGGTGTTTGTGCGCTCGTCCATCCACCCGTGCCCGGCAAAGTAGATCAGGAGGCTCTGGGTCTCATCCAGGTCCAGGTAGCTGTCCAGGCGGGTGAGGATGGCCTTCTTGGTGGCCTTTGTGTTCAGGAGCAACGTGATCTCACCGAAACCGTAGGAATCCCGGAGTACGGCAGCCACTGCTTCCGCGTCATTCACGGCGCAACGCAGATCGGGCCAATGGGCGTACTCGTCGATCCCGACCACGAGGGCATGGAATGTGCTCGGGTCATAGTCCCTCAGGCCTGCCGACTGCGCACGCACGCCAAAGCCCCGGTCAGCGCCCGAGAGGAGAAGGGGCAACACACAGAGGTATGCGAGCAGAATCGGTTGGGATGGGATCAACCTATGCATGGTCTGGTTTGCCTATCAGTTGCCTCAATCAGCGATGGCCAATTCCGGCGGTCGGGGGCGACGCGCCCTCCAACGCCAGGACACGGCTCGCGGGCCACGCGCCCTCCAACGCCAGGACACGGCTCGCGGGCCGCTCGCCCTCCAACGGGGTGCCCGCCACCGAAGCCGGGGGTGACCAACGGGCCCTGGAGGGCGACAGGCCCCGGAGCCGTCTTGACCGCCAACGCCTTGCCCAACGACACGGCTCGCGGGCCGCTCGCCCTCCAACGCCGCCTCCCGGGCGCTCACTTCTTCGGATAGGTGTAGAAGGTGAGTTGTGCCTCGCTCCACATGACCGGACCGGTGTCTGTGTTCCCGCCAGGTTGGCCTGGGAGAGGAGTGGCGCCAGGCTTCCCGGTCACCCCGAAGCCGCGGGTCAGCCCCCGGGTCAACACTCCACGATCAACAGCGGCGTAGGGTGAGCCGGCGATCCCTTGGCGTTCCCTGAGCAACGCGTCGAGCTTCTGCCTGCTTGTGCAGGCGATCACCTGCACAATGTCCGCACCGAACGGGGGTTCCACATCGAGCGTGAAACGCATGGCCGGATCAGGGATCGGGCGCTGCGTGCCAGCACGGGTGAATGTGTCACGGCAGTAGGCATTCGGAAACAGCAGCACGGTACTGCCGTCACACAGGTGGTCGAGGATCGCGATATGGCAATCCCGCTCAGGCTGTATCAAGAGGACCAGCCTCTCGCCTTGGGCAAGATCACGGCGCCCACCAGCAGCGTTCACCTGAAGCCTGAATGACTCTTTAACGGCAGCACTTATCTTCCCCACCGAGGCAACGTTCTGCTGCACCTGTTTGTTGTCGGAAGCAGGAAGGAATGTCTCGTTCACGATCTTCTTGGGGGTGCCCGGAAGAACGCCGTCTACGCCAAGAGTCCCACCTGCGATGGTCGTTCCTGCTGCTTGCACCGTCCCTCCATTGAGCATCACCAACTCAGCCTTCACGCGCACCTGAAACGGCCGGTACTGCACGAGGTAGTGTCCTCGAATCACGGCTTCCACACTCTTGACCGTCACGGGCACCATCTCGGCATTCGGATCCAGGAAATCTAGGGACTGAAGCTCCTGCTCCTTGAGCAGGTCATCAAGCTTGCTCCGAGCCACCAGCTGTGGACCTCCCCGGTAGCGTCCCAAGGCAAACTCCAGCTCATCGCGGATGATGCGCGACACCGTACTGAGCCCGTTGTGTCCAGCGTTCTCACAGGGGAACTCCCCGACCGCAACTCGGCGCGGCAATGTCCCGCCAGTGGACCTGCGGAAGAGCTCACTAAGCAAAACATCAAACGTCGTCTTCAAGGTAGTAGGAGAAGGAGCCGCCTGTCGCGGTTTGGTGACATTCTGAGTGATCTGGATCCGTGGCTGTGCGTTCCCAGTCCCCAGAATTCCGGGCTCTCTGGAAGCCACGGGTTGCGCTTGACAACCAGTGCCCAAGAGAGCCAGTAGAACAGAAGCCAGCGGAAGAAACACATGTTCTGAACGATGCATGTCGATTTCCTTTGAGTTCTCGTTCCCAGGCGATGCTTCCCATGGCGGCAGGAGGCATTTTGGCACCAACTCCCCGGTTGCAGGAAATCCCGGGAAAGGATGCCCGGGAACACCACCAAGAAGACCGCTCCCGGCAGTCGCGGCTCTGACGGACAGTTGCCAAACCGGTGGCATGCCCCGTCAACCGCCTTGTCGACGTCCGGCGGCGTACACGGCCCACAGCAGTGCCACTGCCCCGGCTCCGCCGGCCCCGTATATCCATGGCGGCAGGCTCTTCTCCCCTTGGTCATCCGGGAGCGGGTCCCGAGCGCTCTGCTCCGCTGATGGCGCAACAGGAACTTGAGCTCCCGGTCTGCTCACCGGGCGTGCCGGCTTCGGGGCAGCCTTCTCAGCCGCGGGAGGGACAGCGGTCTCTTTCTCCGGCTTTGGCACCACCGTGACTGTCACAAACTGTAGGTGATTGCTGACGACGCGATCAACCCGAACACGCCCTGCCGCCAGGGCAAGGACCGTATTCTTCAGATCAGAAGCCTTGGATCGGCTCTCCACCTCGACTTTCGAGAAGCCACGGGGATCAAAGCTCTTCACCGACACCAGGCCAATCCCAGGCGTGCCTCTGAGCCCCTGAACAATCGCATCGAAGCTCGCCCGATCCAAGCGGTCGAATTCGAGACGAATTCGGCTACCCAAGTCCAGTTCGGTAACCCAGCGCATCAGAATTCTGTTGAACAGCGTGAGTGCGGAGGCGTCTCGGGAAACGGGCAACTTGCCGCGCAACAGACGCTCCATGGCATCGCGAGCGGCCTGCGTGACGTCGCGCTTACTGCTGGAGATATCCGTGCTTGGGATACGCACCTGGGCGATCGTTTCACCGGTCTCCGGCCAGATTGCCGACATATCGGCCCCAAAGGAGAAGCGCTGGACACGAGTTCCATAGAGCTGGGCAGTCCCAGTGTGAGCCCCGTTGACCTTTGACTTGATCAGGAAATCGTAGGGCAAAACCAGCTCAGCATCGCGGACCGCGCTCTGCTGAGCTCGTCCCAACAACTTGTCACGCCGGGAGCGTCGTGCCGTGCTGCTTCTTGCTTGAGCCAAGTCGATCACGTTAAGCCCTGTATCCAGTGCAAGCGTCTGGAAGATTGACTTGGTCAGGGCGCCGGCCCCCGTCACACGATCGATAGATTCCGACGTCTCGAAAGCCACACTCGGGCTGCCCTTGAGCTGTACGAGCATGCGCAGGGCAAGCACGTCGTCTCGCCCCGGCACGCCCTTCGCAACGGTCGCTCGGACTCGGACCGTGTAAAGCCCAGCGTCATCGACAGCCTGCTCAAGGATGCGGTAGTCTCTCACATGCCCAAAGGCATGAGTGAAGACACGGTCGAAATCGAGAGCGAAGTTGGTGACCCTGGACTCACTCAGAATATCTACACCTATTCCTTGCCGAACGGCGTCCCGCAGGGCCTCGGTTAGGGCCTGCTCCCGGGCGTTAGGCAAGGCCGCGTTGGCGCGACCGATTCCCTCGGCCGTGCCCCCTCCCACTGGGAGTGATTCAGCTTCCGCTGCGAGCCCGGCGGCCGCAGCTCGGCGCGTCACTGTGTTGCCCTCCGCGCGGGCGCCCGGCAGGCCCGAGCGCTGTTGTGCGGGCCCGGTTACACCGTGCCCCTTCACGCTGAGCACACGGTCCACGATATCACGGTTGACGGCCTGCATGCTCTCCAGCGAAACGCCGTCCACCCCGCCGTGATGGCGGGTGACCGACACGACCGTCTCGATCACCTCGCGCATCTTGAGCTGGACCGTCACCTCGCAACTTTCATCGTCGTTGTACACGATGTCAGTGGGCTTGATTCCTTTGAGAAAACCAGTGACCGACTCGGTGATCCGGTCGTTGGCCAGGCACGCGTCTTTGACGGTTGTTCTGGAGGTGATTTTTACTCCGAGGACCCGTTTGGCCATCTCGGAGAACGCATCCAGCTCAGCGGCCCGTTTGGCGGCAATCAGACGCGCCCCCTTGCTGCCCGGAAGTGCCCCGCATCCCAAGGCCTCGATCAGGCGATCACCAACCACAGCCTGCCCGCTTCCCGAAGCAGCGCCCAGGACATCACCCAACCGAACACCGTGGACAACCATGACGCTTCCGTCTTGCCGGTACTCAGGCGGCTCTGTCTCGCCAGCCCTCTTGAGCACGGCATCGAGCCCAGCGTCTACCTTCGAAGACGAGTGCACGAGGTCGCTGATCGTCATCCCTGAATCGAGGCGGAACCCGAGGACACGCTCCGCCAACGCTCGGCGAGCGTCGGCCTGGGCGATCGCGACGACCTGCAGCCGTTCTTGAGGCGTGACCTGTTGCCAAATCGGAGGCAGTGAAACCACGCGGGTGCGAGGAGCCGGGACCTGCGCAAGGGCCGACACGCTTACTGCGACCAACACCCCCACTCCGAAAAGCGCTTCTTTCTGCCAACGTTCACAACGCATGGTCCATACCCTCATCACTGTGGCGGTCCAAGGTGATTTCTACTCGACAACCATGCCTTGATCGATGATGCGCTTGATGATCGTGATCTCTTCTTTGTAGAGCTCCTTGGGGGCTGCAGCTTTCTTCGGTGGCCTCGTCTGCGTTACCTTCTGCGGCACCTGCTTGCACACACCATGTCCTGTCACCGTGTAGACGCGGTCAACGATATCATGGTTCACGGTTTTAAGCGTCTCTTTGGAGGTCTTCTTGCCCTGGCGATAGTGGCGCGTAATCGTCTCAATAGTCTCGATCACCTCGCGCATTTTGAGCTGCATGGACACGGTGGCGCTGTCGTCGTCGTTGTAGAAGTATTCGGTCGGCTTGATGCCCTTGAGCAAGCCGCTGACCGACTCCATCACTTCGTCGCTCTCCAGGCACGCATCCTTCACACGCGTCGCGGAGCTGATCTTCACGCCAAGGACACGCTTGGCCATCTCCGAGTAGGCCTCCATCTCGGCTGCCCGTTTCGCCTGAACCAGCTTGGCACCGCGTGTGCGGAGGGCGGCACTGCAGCCCAGGGCCTCGATCAGCCGGTCCTGATTCTCGTAGGACGTTTCGCTGATCTGCTTGATGCCCCCGGTGTCCGTCCTGCGCACTCCCTTGCGGATGACTTCCATCACCTTGCGCAACGTGACCCCGTAGACGACTTCGACAGTCCCATCGTCGCGGTATTCGGTCTTTTCCGTCGCCGACGCCCCGGTCAACACCCCCTGGAACGCGCCCTCGACCCGCGAGCTGGCCTCAAGGCAGTCCTTGACAGTCGCTCCGGACTTGAGCATGATTCCGAGCACGCGCTCACCCAAGGCCCGCCTGGCGTCAGCCTTCGCAGCGGTCAGAGCCATGATCCTGGCCTTTGGGGTGACGCCTTTCCAGGCGGACGGCAAGTCCAGGGTCCTGTGCTTGGGCCGCGGGACCCCGGCTGAGACGGTAACAGTACATCCCAAACCAAGGACCAATGTCGCTAGCGCCAGACTCAACATTCCACGCTTTTCCATCTCACCTTCTCCTTCTCATTTGGCTCTGAACCGAACGCTTCCTACTCCAGTCTCAGGAGCATGTCGTTGCTCGACATCCGAGGGCGACCACACTTTCTTATGTGGACAGCACACATTTCCGTGTGGCCATGGGGCGGTTTCTCCACCCACCGTCACGTCAAGGACGGTCACTCGATGACAATCCCTACCGGTTTCACCGTGGTTTGTGTCGTTTTCTCCACTCGCACCTCAACCTTCTCCTCGCAGCAGACCGGGGGCGGCGGAGGCGCGACCACGGGCACGCTCGAGGTCGAGCGGCACCCCAGGCCAGCGAGACAGCCGAGAAGCAAAGTGACACCCGCACAGATTCTCACAGATAGTTCTCCCATCTGATCTTTCCTTTCCTTTGGTACATCCTGAAATACCTGCCCTTCAAGCAAGCTCTTCAACCTAACGCGGCATTCAGGCTCTGGCCAATCGATCCGGCCAGCCCTTGGCGGCTTCATCCTCGCTCTTGGACACATCCCAGTCGGCTTGAACAGCCGGGGCCCGGAGACAAGCGCGACACGAGCTTGCCTCGCTGGCCAGGGGCACCCCGCGGCAGAAACGAGACTACCCCAAGGGGACGGTCAGATCAGTCTTGACCTGTCGCCCGTCATCGGTGGTCACTTGGGTCACCACCAGACACATGCCATGTCCGCGTGGGCGGTAGTGTCCGTCCAGGGCCACGACGTTGCGCAACTCGACCGATGCGGCCGCCGGTAAGTGTCCCGCAAGGTAGCTGGAGAGTCCGCCCTCCAGGTCTGTTGGCACAAGCATCACGATCTCAGGATCGCTGAGTCCGTAGCGTTGTCGGACTTGGTCGACGGCGCTCTTCAAGGCGGGCTCATCGCTGATGACTCGGCTGCGCGGGCTGAAACCGTGTTTGGACAGGTCCTCCACCGATTCCCGGACCACCGAGAAGCGGACCGGGTCTATACGGTAGACGTATGCATGGCCAGGTTGGTACAGATAGAATGCGGCCCCAAGCGCTTCCATGCAACGGGCGTAGGCCACGAACCCCATATAGCGACGATAGTTGGCTCGCAGGGGGGGGAGCGAGCCAGTTGGTCCCGGTTCCGCCCCCTTCGCCTGCTGTGGTCTCATTCCTGCAGAAACGGCTACCTTCGCTATTGCCGGAGTCAACGTCTGCTTGGCCGGCTGGGTAATGGGGGCGATCTCGATCCCCACGACCATCTCAGTCTGCCTGCCTGCGGGAATCGGTGGCTCCTTAGGCCGCCGTCCTGCCAAACCGACCATGGACAGCACGCCCAGAATCAGAAGGCCCACAACCCCTGTCGCGATCCCCCACCGCTTGCGTCGCTTGGAAGCACTCATCGGTCATTCTCCCATCAGTTCGTTGGCGATCGCCAACTGGCGTGCAATCAGCGCCTCGACGTCAGTCGCAGGCTTACGCCCTTTCCTGGGCGGAGCCACATCTTTCCCGTCCTCCGGCTGTGAGGCATCGACGAACTCATCTTCGTCTTGTGCGATGTCGTCCTTCTGCCACCCCTCGTGATCGGGTGGGGCCTCGACGGCGTCCTCTTCCAGGGGCAATCGGGCGTCCTTCTCTCGAAGGAGAGGATCTTCACGGTTACCCGCCACCTGCGCTCGATCACCACCCGTCTTCTTGAGGGTGGATGCCAACTCCTGGGCTCGCCCCCATATTGCCTCGGGATGGCGACCGAAGCGTTCGCAGACGGCTCCGGTGAGGTACCCGGCTCCAATCAGAACCGCGGCAATGACTATTCCTGACAATCGCATATCCATCTCCTTGTCCTTTTGCTCTGTTTCTGCCATGGTCCATGTCAGCCGTTTTCACGGCGTCGTATCGACCGTTCCGTTTGCCTGGGCCTCAACGATGATTGCCATTTGCTGCACACCCGCGTCTCGACAGGCGATCATCACTTGGTCCTCGATCCCGCAGGGCACGTCGATGGCTCGGCGCAGTCCGACGTGGACGCCCCCCTTGCCACGCTCTGCCAAGAGTGCCGGAAGGTCGGGCAATGCGACCCGATCCTTGCCAATCCAGGCCGCAGGAGTCCCTCCCTCCATAGCCAGGCTGACAGTCGTGCGCCGCGTCTCGGTTGCGCCATTACCCCCGCCCTGTGCCTTGCTCAAGTCGATCTTCGGTAGGGTCACTTCCTGGCCAGTGCCCTGCTCGACGTTCACCAAACCGGTCATCAGCATGAAAACCAAGGTGCAGCCAAGCACGACATCCAGCATGCCCTCAACCCCATTTCCACTGAAGCGTGCCCCAGCCTTCATGCTGCACCTCCCGTCTCGCGTGACCGCAGGTAACGGCAGAAGTCACAGCCGATGGCAATGACGAAGCCGACCGCTGTGCTGAGCAACGCCTGGCCCACGGCCGGAAGGGCGCCACTGACAGCCGAAGCGGCTCCGGATTGCACACTCGACCCCATCTTCACGGTGGCAGCTACCAATCCGATCGTGGTTCCCAGCAGGCCAAACCGCTGAGCCGTGGTACCGATGTACGCCAGTGTCTCATCGATATCCCCGGTGCCGCACAGCGCCACCCAGAGCCCCCACACGGACAGGGGAGCCAAAGCGACAGCGGTGATGCCAACCTGGTGGTACACCCACAGCAGGGCTCCGTGGACGCCGAGCCGCTGGCTCGCGGCTACGGCCGCCCAGAGCAGCAGGCCGATGAGGAAGCAGATGCCTCCTCGGACCAAGACGGTGTCGTGTTTCCCGCCTGTTTGTGCCAGATCTGCTTGCATGTTCCCGTCCCTTTCCTATTCGACGGCGCGAGGTCACCCGCGGCTGTGGTTTCAGGAATCTCCACGGTCACTTGTAGGCCTGGCGTCCGGCGCCTTCAGGTCGCCTTTGCGGATCAGGTAATCGCCGGTCACGAATTCCTCTGCCGCGAGATCGATACCTCGACGACGGTGGTACTCCAGAACGATCATCCGGGCAAGGTCCTCGGGACTCTTGGCCCTCTCGATCTCGACCCCCGCCAGAATCGAGTTCTTGGCATTACCTGGATCCATTGCCCGCAGGCGGACGTCACGGGTCACCAGCTCCGCGAGCAGATTGACCATGGCCTCCCCCCGCGTGCCGTTGACCCACATCTTGACCAACGACTCAGTGTCGTTTCCCTGCTGCCGAATCAGGCTGCTGCGCAACTTGGCTGTGGCCGTCCCCTTCGCGTTGCACGGGAACGTTCCCGTCGTGAATGTTACGGCTGCGATCGTCAGAATGAGTGCGATTCTCTTCATGGTTCGTTCCTCCGGTAGAGGGTTCAGGGTTCAGAGTTCAGAGTTCAGAGTTCAGAGTTCAGAGTTCACGGTGCACGGTTCACGGATCACGGTTCAGGGTTCACTGATTACGGATCACGGTTCACGGATCACTTCTCCCTCAAATCGCTTCATTGAGGAAGTCGCCATACCCGTTGGGTTCGTCGCTGTCGGCACCACCTGCGCCCGAGCCGTCGAGATCCCTTCCTTCCTCCTGCTCGAGAAAGTCAAACAGGCTCTGCTGGCGCCTCTCCGCGCTGAGGAAGGCGGTCGCCCCAATATCCTCTACACGGCAGGTGCCGAGCATCAGACGGGCGGCTTTGCGCACCAGAGACCGGGCCACTTCTCCCAGGGCCACTTGTTGCAGGATGTCTCGTTCCTCGGTGATGCCCTGGCGAGCCAGAGAGATCTGTGCCTGCGCCTGTTCGTAGACGGCCTGCTGATCCGCAAGGATTGTGCGGAGTTCGGCGTGGTCGAGGGTGGCCCGCTTGAGCAAGGCATTCTGCATGGCGATCGTCCGACGGACGCTGTTCCAGCGCTTCTTGCTGCCTGTCTTCGGGGCCAGCATCTCGACCATCCTGGCCACCGACTGCAGTTCGCGACGGGCCCGACGCTTTGCCTCACGGCGTTGCCGAGGGCTCTGCTCTCCGCCGGCTTCCGCGGTCAAGCTCTGCAACTTCCCCATCTTCAGAATGGCATCTGACAGCGCCTCGTCAATGATGCGCATCTGTTCGTCCTCCCCGAGCAGCTCGTCTTTCATGGCCTCCAGGTAGTCCGCACTCAGCGTACCGACCTCAAGCAAACGTCCGTCCAGTTCCTCAGAAAGCGCCAGCTTCTCTTCCGGGTCTTTCTCTTCGTCCAGAGCCTTGCTGGTCTCGGCCAAACGCTCGAGAGCTGCTTTCCGTTCCGGCAGGACATCGCCGGCGTGTGCATCCCGGGCCTCCCGGCGTTCTGTCTCCAGCTTCTCGACTTTCTTCCGCGCCTCGGTCAGTCCACGGTTCAAGTCAGAAACCAATTCACTGATCTGACGTCCTGTTCGTTCATCCGCTCGGACGTTGTTTGCCAGGCCAATCAACCCGACCAGTGCCATCAGGATGGCCATTGTCATCGTTCCGGTCCGTTTCGTGTTCATCCTCAGAGTCCTCCTTGGATCATCTACACCACTCACTCGTCTTCGCATCAACCAAACCGATCACTCTCTTCCTCCTCAGAGTTCTTCCTGCGCATCCCCAACAGTGAGCAGCTCGCGGAGTTTGCGGAGGCTATCCTGTTCGGCTGCCCGGCTGTACAGATCCTGATTGGCCTCAATGTCGTCGAGAAGCTCACGTGCCTTGTCCGGATGACCGCCCAGCCAGTATTCGCGCACGGCTGCTTTGCGGCAGTCGGCCTCAAAACGCTCGTCGGCGGAGCGGAAGCGCTTGGCTGCGTCCAGATAGACCCCAGCGGCTTCATCAAACCGCCCATTGGCCGAGAGTGTCCGGGCGAACGCAACAACTGCCTTCGGATCTCGGCGGTCCGGTACGCGAAGTTCGCAACCGGTGCAATCAGTCAAAGCAATCGACACCGGTACCGCCCGGTTCTCATCAGGGAAGCCACAGGTCTTTTCCTGTCCGGTTGTGCTGCAGCCAGTTGCCAGAAGTCCCACTGCCAGCATCGCCAGTCCTGTCTTGATCCACGGTGTTCTCATCGTCCTGTCCTCCTGTCTGTTGGGGTCGTTTCTGCCGCGCCCTCGGGGGGGCGAGCCGGCTTTCATGCACACATCCAGGGCAAGCCGGGTGGTTCTTACGCGAGGCTGGGGAAAATTCATAAAAAAGGGCGATTGGATATCCAGGGGCATGGCCATGTCCTCCGACTGGTGTGGTTGCCATCGCGCTCGGACCCAATGCCCGAACCGATTCTCTATCACACATCCGGACGACGCAGCAGATCTTACGCGGCGAGAAGGGAAATTCGGTAAGAAGCGCGGAAAGGCAACTGACGGAGGCGTGCGTGTACATCCGAGCCGCGGCTCGGACAGTCAGGGCAGAAGGTGTAACTGCCCTGAGAGGCATGGAGGAGCCGGTTCTCCCGCGTGCGGTCGCGTTCCGCGTCCTGACGCGGTCACGGGACGCAACCGGTCTGGCCGCTTACGGAGAAGCGGCACCTCCAACGGTGTGTCCCGTGGTCAAACCGGGTGTAGTTACACACGAGCGTCACCCCCTGCCGAAGGTCCGGAGAACACATCGAAGGGCGTAACTTGCGGTTGTTCGGTGCCTGAACAGAGCCGCGACTTTCGGGAGCGGTTTCCAGGGGCAGTGCCAAACAAGACCGCTCCCGCAAGTCGCGGCTCTGACGGTCACCCCAGACTGCGATCCGTGCCGAAGTTACACACGAGCGTCACCCCCTGCCGAAGGTCCGGAGAACACATCGAAGGGCGTAACTCCGCGTCGCGCTACGGCAGCAGGGGCCCCCGTGTCCAGCCGAGCCGCGACTTCCGGGAGCGGGCCTTGACGCCGCAGACGGCAGTTTTCCGCCTGGAGAGGGGGGCCACCTCGGGACCGTCGGAACCGGAGCAAATACACCGGACCTACCAGCCCCGGGGTGGCATCGCGTCTTCGCCCCGCCAACGCGGGGACCGGATCGACGGGTGGGCCTGTCATGACATGCCGACGGTATCCCCGTGACACCGTCGCTCGAGCCAGAACAGTCGTCTCACCGACCGGGACAGGCGCTCAGCGCGACAACACCAACCGGAAGCCGTTGTTGTTGTTCCGGTTCGATCCGTCGTTGTTGTTGTTGCGATTCGAGCAGCGCAGATTGTCCTCGTTGTTGTTGTTCCAGGGCGCACCGCGCCACGCGCCGCCAACGCATCGAACATCTATCCCGTCAACCCGAAACCTCGTGCTCGGTAACCAGTAAAAAGGCCTCTGACGTTGCCATAGCGTGCGAACGCGCACCACCCGGCAATGGATGTGCGTATTTCTTGGGCCTGCGTGTCACTGCGATCCCAGCGAGAAACCTGCCTCCGTGTCCGTTTCTCAAACCGCCGTTTCGCTTCCCCCAACACCCGCGGTGCCCGTCCCGGGAAGAAGCGAAAACCAAGAAAGGGAACTCCTTCACTGCACTGCAGCACGCGTGTCTTGCGGTCGTGTAGCAGCAGTCTTTCGTCGATGAGTTCCTCGGCAATGCGTTCACGGATCGTCCATAGGTCGGTCTTATCAGTGCCCCAGATCAGGAAATCATCCGTGTACCGGGCATACCCCGGTGCCCGCCACGTCTCCTTGACCAGGTGGTCGATGCGGTCCAAGTACAGATTCCCCCAGATCTGGCTGGTCAGGTTCCCGATCGGCAACCCCCGTCTCTTGCCAGCAAGAGCTCGCGCCGTGTCGCCGGGGAAGGTGACCGGCGGCACTTCGTCATCGCAGGAAGACTCCACGACCGCGGAGCAAAGCTGGAGCGTGGGGCGACAGCGGATGGTCCGGGCCAGCTTCGCCATCAGCGCATCGTGGTCTACACTCTGAAAGAACTTGCGGATGTCGCACTTGAGGACATAGGGGTACCGATTTGTGTACAAGCGGCAGCGTTCGCGTGCCGCGCCCGTGCCTTTGCCCTTTCGGCAGGAGAACGTGTCGGCCACAAAGCGACGTTCGACGAGTGGCTGGATCACGTTGCACAGAGCGTGATGGACGACTCGGTCACGGTACGGCGCCGCGCTGATCAGCCGCTCACGCGGGTCATAAATCCGGAAAGTCCTGTAGCCCGACGGCCGCCACGTCCCACTGGCCAGTTCGTCCCTGAGTTGCCGTAGGAAGCGTTCGCGATGCAGTTCGAAACGCTCCACACATTCCTGCCGTGTCTTGCGTTTCCGGGCCTTGCGGGCCGCTTCGTAGAGATTCTCAAGGGAGCAGATCCGCGGGAACAGATTGCCGAACGTCTTCGCCATCATTCCCTCTGCTGCTTGAGCCAGCCGCCCACCATGCGTCCGGCCTCGTCGATGCGAGCCTGTGCGTAGTCGAGTTGGTTTAGACTGAGCCAGCCCCGCTTCTGAACGACCCGCCAAAGCACACGCAGCACCTCGAGCTCGAGATTGATCCGGTGCAGGCCCGTGGTCCGGTCCGTCCGGTAGATACACTGCACGATCAGCTCCAGCACATCGAGCGTGCGGCCGTCAATGCGTTGCCCGAAGGTGAACCGCTGGCTTTTCGGGATC
>JABHEG010000085.1 GCA_018676675.1 Lentisphaerota bacterium | reverse complement strand
GCGAACGCTGAACATCGAACGTCCAACGCCGAATGTCGAATGAAGAGAACCGGAACAGTCTCCGAAAGAAGCCGTTACAAACCTCGACGTTCGACGTTCAGAGTTCGATGTTGGACGTTCAAGTTAGCGCTTATGGGGCGTAGCCCCACTCCAGAAGGGCTTCGACCAGGCTGTTGCGTTCTTTGGAGGTAGGGCATCCGGTGACAACGGCGATGAGTGTTCGCGAGCTGCGCGTGCACGTGGCGGCCACGCAGTAGCCGGCTTTGCTGGTGAAGCCTGTTTTCATCCCGTTGACTCCTGATACTCCCTCACTGGGGTTGACCAGACGATTGCGGTTGACCAATTGGAACGGCTTCTGCGTGTTCTGCCGCAGGTAACTGAGCCAGGTCGAACTCCAGCGGACAATCTCGGGATACTCGAGCAATTGACCGGCGAGGCAGGCCATCTCCAAGGCAGTACTCTGATTCTCCTTCCGCCCTGCCGAGGGGAGTCCATGGGGGTTCAGAAAATGCGTGTTTTGCAGCCCAAACGTCTTGGCTTGGTCGTTCATCGCTCGCACAAACGTCTGCGGGTCGCCTCCTCCGAGGAACTCGGCAATCAGGTAGGCAGCATCATTCGCGCTGAATATCATGATGGATTTGAGGAGATCTTGCACTGGGAAGGTCTCCCGCGGGTCGAGGTATACCTGACTGCCGGCGATCTTGGCCGCCCCTGGCGTCACTCTCACTGGTGTACTGAGGCTGAGCTCCGGGCGCGCTTCGACAGCTTCGAGGAGGAGGCAGGCCGTCATCATCTTGGTCAGAGAGGCGATTGCGGTCACGGTTGTGTCTCTCCGGCGCCACAGAATCTGGCGATTTGTCCAGTCCACCAGGATTCCTGATTTGCAGCTGGATTTCTTCCTGACCACAGCCGGATTTGGGGTGAGGCTAGCGGACCGGTCATCCAAGTCGGATGGCGTGATGATCCCCGTCTCCGGGGGTGGCGTTGGCGGGGTTCCCGGAGATGTCTGTTCGGGGCCCGGGAGAGGGTCCTCAGGCGGCTGGTTTGCTCTGCCGGGGGATGCACTTCGGGCCAGCCCATAGATGGCGGCTATGTGAACCAGAGTCACTGCGATAACGATGAAAGGTCTCATGCTTTCCGGGGCGGTTTTCCGCGGTTGCGTCTTCTATTCCGGTTCGGCCGTCTGCGGCCCCCTCGCTCCGATCCACGCGGCTGTCGCTTCGGCGGCTCAGGCCAGGCCGCGACCATGTCGTCGGGCCACTCTCTGGCAAGAGCAACGAGGGAGAAGAGCTCCCGCCCGTATTTGTACTCGGGATGGCCGACCAACTTGCTCTTGCGTTTGCCGGCAACGAACCGGGGCAGCATCAGCATGATATCCCGCATTCGTGCGGTCAGGTAACGCGAGACGGGGAAAGGTTCGAAGAATGACCGAACTTGTCCACGCATATCTCGCTCCAAGCCTGGCTCATGCTCCCACAGCGGCTCCAAGTCGGCACAGCCGCGCCCCCGAGCGATGGCTGGGAGTGCAATGGTTGCGAGGGCCAGTGCCTTGGACGTTGAGTAGTCTCCCCCGGCGACGCGCCTGTCTCGTTCCGTGAGCAGCTTCCGAACGAGCCCGCCGGTTTCCCCGTTCGTCCATTCCTCACCCAGCGCGGGCCAGAAGTGCTCGAGCAGTCCGTAGTCATGGCACGCTTCGAACGTTGCGTGGGCGTGCGGTGAGGCGACGATTTTCATGAGTTCTTCGAGGAGCCGACCGGCCGCTGCCATGGAGATTTGGGAGGCACGCGCGCGAATGACCGCCTCCAGGTCGCTCTCCAGGGAGAACCCGTACTTGGCGACCAGCTTGAGGGCTCGCAGCATGCGCACGGGGTCTTCCTCTATGCGCGTGTCGGGCGGTCCGACCGACCGAACGATCTTGTGCTTCAGATCTTCCATCCCCCCGACAAGGTCAATTATGCTGCGCTCCCCGACAGGATCAAAGAAGAGGGAGTTGACGGTGAAATCGCGGCGGAACGCGTCCTGTTCGAGCGTTCCGTATTGGTTGTCCCGCCAGAGCATCACTCCGTCGTCGTCGATTCGTTCGCTCCGCTCCTCCTGTGTCGGCTCGCGGCGGAACGTACTGATTTCGTAGATATCGTGGCTCGTGTGAACGTGGACGAGGCGGAACCTGCGACCGATGATGCGGGCTTTCCGCCGGCCAAAGACGCCTCGCACTTCCTCCGGACTGGCGGACGTGGCCAGGTCGTAGTCTTTGGGCTCTATGTCGAGGAGGAGGTCGCGAACGGCCCCCCCGACGACATACGCCTCAAAGCCGTTTGATACGAGAGCTCGTATGATCTCCGTGACGGCAGGCCGGATTTTGTCACTGATCGGCATCGCGGTGGACGTGGAGTCTACTGTCCTGGCTGGTCCGGACTGACGAGGGAGTTCGGCGTTCCCGGTGGGAAACCGAATTCCATCTGTTCGGGTGGTGGTTGGATCAAGCGCCTGACTGGGGCGAACGTCTTGCGATGGATGTCGCACGGCCCGAGCTTGTTTAGCGCCTCGATGTGCTTTGCTGTACCATAGCCCTTGTGTTGTGCAAATCCATACCCGGGGAACTTACCATCGAGATCCACCATCAAACGGTCGCGGTAGACCTTTGCGATGATACTTGCCGCGGCGATGCTTGCCGAGCGGGCATCGCCTTTGACAAGCGCTTTGTTCGGTAGTGGGAAACTGGGGACGGGGAGTCCGTCAATGAGGGCGAAGTCGGCAGGAGGGACAAGCGTCTGAACCGCCTCTCGCATTGCTGAATGGGTCGCGTTGAGAATGTTGACGCGGTCGATGTCGGCAGGAGACACTAGCGCCAGTGAGATCGTGATGCCGGGTAGTTCGTGAAGGGCGTCAGCGAGTACTTTACGTTGTTTGGCAGAGAGTGCCTTTGAGTCATTGACCGGCAGTGAGAGACCGTCTGCGGGGAGTATGACTGCAGCAACGACGACGGGGCCTGCCAATGGTCCTCTACCGACCTCGTCCACACCTGCTATGCGAACGTGCCCCTTCTCTCGGGCTTCTCGCTCGAACACAAACAGGTCAGGCAGACCGGCGACAGTGACGGCCATCAGTGCACTCTCCGATGAAAACGACACTCCCTATCGGGTCATGGGCCTGCCCAAGTCGCCGGCCCTGGAGGGGAGGGGGGGGGCGTCAATGCGGGGACGCGCGTCAGCGCAATTCGCCAACTCAGTCGTCGCGGCGTTCTCTGACGCGAGCAGCTTTGCCGACCTGATCACGAAGGTAGTAGAGCTTCGAACGGCGAACACGGCCTTTACGGACGACCTCAATCCCAGCGAGTGTGGGGGAATGAAGGGGGAGGATCCTCTCAACTCCCTGACCGTAGGACACGCGACGGAGCGTCACGCTCTCGGCGACACCGCTGCCGCTGCGGGCGATGACCGTTCCAGTGAAGGCCTGAACGCGCTCTTTGCCACCCTCAACAATCCGCACTTCGGCGCGAAGGTTGTCGCCGATGGCAAATTCCGGGAGGTCGGCCTTGAGGTTCTCATTGCGGATGGCTTGGAGTTTATTCATGTGTCGTCTCCGTGTCTTTGTGCAGTAAATCGGGTCGCCTTGCCGCTGTCCTCAGCAGGCGTTGCCGTTGTCGCCATTCTTCAATTCGTTTGTGGTTTCCGGAAAGCAGAACATCCGGTATTCGCATTCCCCGGAAGTCGGGGGGTCTCGTATACTGCGGAAACTCGAGCCATTCCCGGTCCGCGAAGGACTCTTTTTCCGAACTCTCCGCACATCCCAGTGCACCGGGAAGCAGTCGGATGACGGCATCAGCGATTACCAGTGCCGCCAGCGCGCCGTTCGTCAACACATAGTCACCGATCGAGATCTCATCATCGACCAGCGACTGACGAACGCGTTCGTCAACTCCTTCATAGTGGCCGCAGACCAAGACGATATGTTTCTCTTCAGCCAGTTCCTGAGCGCGCTTCTGAGTGAACGGGTGCCCTTGAGGGCTGAGCAGAATCACCGTACTGCTGTCTGTCCGTACGTCTTCGACAGCCGCGAAGAGCGGGTCTGGCTTCATGACCATTCCGGCCCCCCCACCGTAGGGGCGTTCGTCGGTTGTGCGGTGCTTGTCGTTCGTGTAGTCCCGGGGGTTTACCGCACAGACCCTGACAATGCCCTTCTGCTGCGCTCTGCCAATGATTGATTGGCTAAGCGGGAAGGAGGCCAACTCAGGGAAGAGCGTTATGATGTCCAGGCGCATCGCCTGCTCAGTCCAGAATTTCCACGCCGACCCGTTGCCCCGCGCGGGCTCCGGCACCGTTAGCCAGAGCGCGAATGGCGGCGATGGTCTTGCCATTTCTGCCGATGACTTTACCCACATCCGCCTTGTCACACGTGACCTGGATTGTGGCGTCTCGGCCTCGGTTGACGGTTTCAATGCCGACTTGGTCGGGGGAGTCTACAAGTGCTCGCACAACGAACCCAACAAAGCTCTCGAGGTCAGGTTGGCTTTCGGCACCCGTCGCCCTCTCCTTCTTCCTACCGGCCTCTTGGCCTTTGGGGGAGTTTGGCGCTGTCTGGGAAGAGGATGTCTCCCCGAGTCCGAAAAGCTTTTTTAAAAAGGTCAGTGCCATCGTTGCCTATGCCCTTCGCTTTGCCGATTACTCAGTTTCTTCGGCGTCTTCTTCGGGGGCTTCGGCGGGTTCTTCGGCCGGGGCCTCGGGCTCTTCTTCAGCCACCGGTTCAGGGGGCGTCGCATCGTCGGCCGCCGGAGGAACTTCCTTGCCGCCGAGCGGAACACCGGCGCGGACGCGCTTGATGATCCCCCAGACCGTATCACTGGGCTGGGCTCCCTGGGAGATCCAGTAGTCGACCCGTTCCAAGTCGACGGTCTCGGCTTTCTGCACAGGGTTGTAGGTGCCCACTGTCTCGATGAACCGCCCATTTCTTGGGCTACGCCCGTCTGCCACGACGATTCGGTGGCTGGGTGCATTTCGCTTACCGGTTCGGCGAAGCCTGATTCGAACTGCCATACTGAACGTTCCTTTTCCCTGCCCCTTGAGGAGTCCAGGTGTTGGGCGACGTGTTAAGTGCGCCGCTGTGCCCGCTGGCCTGCTCGTAAGACTGTTTGGCGCTTGCGCGGGCTGACGACGTCACATGCTCGTCTGCCGTGGTGCGACCTTGCTGTAACGAAACACTTTCGGTCACGGAAGGCGGCCAAGACTCTACCGCCGCGAAAGACAAATTCGTAATATAGTTCCGAGTTGGCAACGGGCAACCCGGCAAGGGCGAGAAATGGGGCGGTGGTGCTGAGACCAGGCCGTTGGTGGAGCCTCAGGCACCCCCGGTGAGCTTGCGCTGGAGCTCGATCTGGAACTCTTGGATATCGTCTTCGGTAGGCTTTCCCGAGCCGGGGGCAGGATTGAGCCCCAAGCGTCCCATCGAGTCCACGAACCACTCAGCTTTGGCTCCCGAGGCGAACTCGACGTCTCCGCTCATAGATGCGCCGGGGCGAACGAGTTTGCTGACTGTGATCGTGGTCATTCCGGTCGCGGCCGCTTCCTGTGCCTGGGGTTCGGGGGCGGCATCGGCTTCGTCCTCTTCCGGCTCCGGCACCACCTTGTCGTGCCGGGTCCAATCGACTTCCAGGTCAGCGGCGGCGAGTCGGAGGTCCAGGTACGTCATCTGGACGTCATGCTCGTCGGCCAGCGCCTTTTGCACATCCGACAATGAGAAGCCTTCATCCAGTTTCTGCGCGATGAATCGGTTACGGTCTTCTGTGTTCATGGAATCTCATCTTCTCGGGATCGGGTGTGGACCACGCTTCCCAGTTCACGCTTGATTGCCCCGGACGCGTTTCTCCCGCTTCCGCGGCCCATCGTCTGATGTTGCTCGGGTCAGGAGAGTTTTCTCATTCGGTCGTTGACATCATCCGCGAAGCGCTGCACAAAGGTGGCAACGTAGTCAGCGGGGTCTCTATCCGGGGTGTCAAGCAACGGTGTAAGGTCCATCGCGAAGGTCAGCCCTTCGGTTTCGTCCGTTCCGTGAGAGGCGTGGTAGGTGGCATGCGCGCGTCTGCGCCCCATGCTTGCGAGATCATAGCGCTTCCCACCAGCAATCTGGGAGTCATAGACGCCCAGGAGGGCGTTAGCCAGATTCTCGTGAGCATCGACTGGAAGAGCCTGCTTGTCGTCGTCGCAGAGCCAGTCGAGGTCACGCCACACTTCGCACCCCAGAAGCCGTTGTGGGCGACATTCGGGCGGGAGTTTTCTCAGTGTCTCGATGGTGCGCAGAGTGACGGCTACATGGGTGTCGTGCTTGTCGGCCAAGTTGTGGGCATAGATGACATCGGGGCGCGTGCTCTCGATGATTCTCTTCAGGTCTTCAGCCGGCTCGATTCCCGCCGGGTCTTTCACGGCCGAGCTGGGGTAGTCCAGGAGCGCAACGCTGCTGTACTCGCCGATAGTGGCCGCCTTTTTCTGCTCCTGGCGTCTCACCTGGACCATCTGTTCGTCCGTGTAGTTGGCATACAGGTTGTCCCGAGCGGAGCCACTTCCGTTCGTGACGACCACTCCGGTGAACCACTCATTGGGGTTCGCAAAGCAGCGGAGGATACCATGGTAGGCCATGATCTCCAGGTCGTCCTGATGGGCGGATATGGCCAGGACGGTGGTTCGCTTGAGGGCGACCTCAGGCTCAACGCCGTCAGGGACGAAGAGCTCGGCAGATTCGGTATGGAATTTCATCTACGCATGCCTCCGGGGTAAGCACCTATTTGTATCGCTGGACGAGACTGTCAGGGGATGACGGGAAGGCTTGCTGCAGCCTCAGCCTGTCCATGCCGTTTCTCGCGTTCGCTGGGTTCGTAGAACGCCAGTGATGCCATGGTCTCTGGAAATTCGTTCTCCAGGATCTGTCGTGCTCCGGAAAGGATGATCTGGCCACCCTCACCGGTCATCACGCGGCCGAGGACCTCGATGTGCCTGATGGGGCAATAGAAGTCGCCGAAATGAGCCACGGTATAGCCGAAGTAGGTCCCAATGGTCTCGTAGATGCTCCGGGCACGTTCATCGCCGGCTACCATGAGCTCCTGGACACGTTTGAGGCGCTCCGGCAGGGCTCCGTCGGGGAGGTCGGGCATGTCGATTCCAGCGGCCGGTATCAAGCGTCCGACAGCCTGCTGTGAGAAGTAGTTCGCTCCCACCCCGCGATCCAGAGACCATTCATCAACGGCTGCTTTGGGGTTGAAGTCGACGGGCGCGAAGGCAAGCTCATTCATCCAGCCCTTGATCTTGCGATCACCGTCCACGTATCCGCCCGCCAGTGACGACCCCATCGCCAGGCCAAGAACGGCACCGTCGTCCAGAGCGATTGCGCCGGCCAGCGCGGTGACATCGCCGTCGTTCTCAAGGCGGAGGGGAACGCCCCACTCCTGCTGAATGCGCTGGAAGATCGGGGCGATTTCCCGCTCAAACTGATCCCGATCCGCGATGCCTCGGAACAACGAAGCGATCCGGACACGGCCGTTGACGTAGACACCGGCGGAACTGCCGCCAATGGCCTGGACCTTTGCAGCGGGGTCCACCTCGAGAATTTTCGCTTCCGCCTGCTTGAGGATTGCGGTTATCATCTCATGATGCCAGGCCGGGTCCGTCTGAGGTTTGGGGTCCCAGATGAACTCTTCACTGAGAATTGGCTCTCCAGCGGCGTCTACGGCAAGCCGGCCATCCCGCACGACGGCGACTTTTCGGTCGCTGGCCCCGAGGTCGAAGCCGATTCGCCAGCCGCTCCAGTCCAGACTCACTTCGCTGCCCTGATCATCGGTTGGTGCCGGAACGCTGTCGATGTCCACACACTCGACCGTGAAGTTCTCCTGGTAGACTGCCTGGCCCCAGAACTCGTAATCGAACGCTCTCATACCGGTTGGTGAGTAGCAGAACTGAAGGAATCGCCCAATCTCGGGCGGCCCCCCGACGGTCACTTTCCAGCCACCCCACTGCCAGAGAAGGAATTTGACGAGGCGCTCAACGTAAAAAAAATTCACTGCGGCCCGGGGGTGATCCATGCTGAAAACGCGCGTCTCATAGCAGGCGATCTTGCCTGAATCACGCTCCACCGCAAGCACGAGTGGGACTCCCTCTCCTGAGGCATCCACTTCCGCCAGGAAGGCCTTGTTGGCAAGGACCGGTGGGCGGAAATCCGGATCCAGTGTGGGCACAGTGCTGGGCTTGACCAAGTTGAAAAACGTACTCATTGATGTGATCCCCGTTACCTAAGACTCGACACAACGGCGTTCATTTCTTCCTCCTGCTCCTCCATTTGCCGGACCATCTCGAACTGGGTTCGAGTACGGTCCAGATTATGGCCGGGGCGATGGGTCTTGAAGTAAACGTCGCCGCTCAAATAATCTGTCAAGAATCGAATGCCGATTTCGAATGTAATCAGCTTTCCGCAAAACGCTAGGTAGTCTGTTTCGGCTGCTGTGAGGAAGCTCCCTGCTGCATCGAGATAGCCCTTCACAAGTGCTTCGTACATGTTGATCTGGAAGCGCACTTTGCTCAGGTCCTGTTCGTCTTCGGGAGCTGTTCCGGTTGTCGTTCGGATTTGGTCGCCGAAGTCGTAGAGAACGAGTCCCGGCATGACGGTGTCCAGGTCGATGACACAGATCCCTCGTCCCGTCGCGTCATCGAGCATCACGTTGTTGATTTTGGTATCGTTGTGGGTGACCCGTTCAGAGAGGCGTCCTGCCTCCAGATCTCGAATCAGTCGCCCGGTCATTTCTTCGTGGGCGAGGGCGGACTCGATATCGGGGCGGGCTTGAGCTGCTCGGTTGCACGGATCTGCGTCAATTGCTTCAACGAGCGTTGCGAATCGCTTGGGAGTGTGGTGGAAGTCCGGGATTGTCTCGACCAGACGGGGAGGGGGTAGGTCGAGCAGGTATCCCTGGAATGTCCCGAAGGCAAAGGCAGCCTGGTAGGCTTGGTCCTCGCTTTGGACTTCATCGTATGTCTGGGCTCCCTCGATGAAGATGTAGGCGCGCCAGTAGTCACCGTTCTCATCCTTCAGGTATGGGCTGCCGTCGGTGGTGGGAATGATGGTGAGCGTTTCACGCTCCGGGTTGACTCCGGGGACATCCTGAAGCTTGGTCCGCAGGTGTTCAGTCACACGTGCGATGTTGTCCATCAACATGGGGACATCTTTGAAGATGTTGTGATTGATCCTCTGGAGAATGTGGCGAACCGGGCCGGTGGCAGTCTGTGACCGCACGGCATAGGTATCATTGATGTGCCCCGTCCCGTAAGGGCCGCCGTCGATATAGGTGCCGTCAATCTGGAACTCGGCACAGCAGGCGCGTAGATCATGGTTCATAGCGTTGCTTCCCGTTGCTGCGGGGATTTCTCTGGAACTGAATCGGTGGCCACTTCAGTCTGACCAGAGGGCGGCAGGGTAGACATTGGACTCGATGAGTGCCCGAATGCTCCCTTTCACCTTGTCCCGGTCTTCCCTGTAGGTCATCCCAAACCACTTCTCATCCGTTGTCAGGACGGCGGTCCGGCAGGCCCCAGCCTTAATGAGTGTATCGACGACTGTCGGGATGAAGAACTCGCTCTTGGGTTCATCGATGCGTGTCGTCAGGAACTCGCGGAAAAGCTCCTCGATGAAATCGAACAGCCGCGGCGTGAATCCCCACATGTTCATGGAGGCCGGCTCTTCTCCTGTCAGTGGGGCCCATTGGCCCTGCTCATCCAGGAACCGGACGTCGCCGTTCGCCTGAAGCTCGATCTTGGTGCGCTCCACAACATCGGAGAGGAAGCCTTCCGGATCAACGGAGCAGATGCCCCGTGAGACGCTGCCGAACGCGGACAGTGCATTCCTCAGCCGGAACGCGACCATGCAGAAGGTTGCGGCGGCGTCTCGGGTGGATGCCGCGGTGCTCAGGAAGCCGGCCATCGTCTCGTAGGATCCTGTACCGTAGAAATCATCGGCATTGATGACTGCAAAGGGTTCCTTCACAGCGTCTCGGGCCGCGCGGATGGCGTGACCTGTTCCCCATGGTTTCTCCCGGTCTGTCGGGAGAGAGAATCCGTCTGGAAGGTCGTCGAGGTGCTGGTAGACGTAGTCGACTTCCAGCCGTCCTTTGAGACGCGGATCAAAATGCTCCCTGACCGGCGCCTCGATTTCCTCGCGGATGACAAACACAACCTTGCCGAACCCCGCTCGCCATGCATCGTAAACGGAGTAATCGAGGACGGTCTCGTCTGTGGGGCCTACGGGATCAATCTGCTTGAAGCCCCCGTACCGGCTCCCGATTCCGGCTGCGAGCACAAGTAGTGTCGGTTTGGTCATTGTCACACTCCTCAGCGGGCTGCCGCCCGGGCGACGGCATCTCGTGCGTTATCGGTGATCTCTTCCCATGCTTCGCCTGAAATCAGGTCTCTCTTGGCAATCCAGGTTCCCCCCACAAAAGGCACTTGAGGCAGGGCCAGGTAGTCGAGCATATTGCTTGTCTTGATGCCGCCGGTCGGACAGAACTCCAGCCCCACGTGTCCGTAGGGTCCGATAAGCGCCTTGAGCATGGTGATTCCCCCGCTCGCCTCGGCAGGGAAGAACTTTAGCGTCTTCACGCCAAGTTCGAGAGCGCGTTCCACATCGCTGGGGGTGCACACGCCCGGCGCAAACGGGAAGCTGTGGGCCACGGCCGCGGAAACTACGGTCGGGTTGCATCCAGGGGCGACGGCGAACTTGGCACCGGCATCCATGGCTTGCTTCAGTTGGTCGACCGTCAGCACGGTTCCCGCCCCCAGCGCGATCTCCGGGAAGGCCTTCGCCGCGGCCCTGATCGTTGCCTCAGCTGCTTCCGTTCGGAAGGTGATTTCTGCGACAGGTAAGCCGCCATTCAGGAGGGCTTCACAGAGGCGAAGGCCGTGGTCGGGCGTGTCCACTGCCACCACCGGAACAACCCCAAGTTGACGGAGCTTCTTAAACATCTCTCTCTCCACGCTTGCTGACAGATTGTCATATCGGAGCAATGTCCATTGTCCGCGCAAATGTAGCGCGATGTGGGCTGGTGTGCACGTCCCAAGGGGGACGTATGATATGGGAGAAATCACGGGCAGCAAACAGGCAGGGCGGGAAGCGAGGGCCTCAGGGAGTGATCTCAAACACCGCATCGAGTCCGGGGTCGTGCGGGCTGCCCGAAGCCAGGGCGTGTTTGTACCACTTTTTCGCTTCAGTCATACGCGGGGGAGAAACTGAGGCCAGGAGTACGGCAAGATTGAAGGCGGTTTCGTTGTCGTCGCGTTTGAGTTTCAGGGCCCGTCGGAACTGGACCTCCGCAGCTTCTACCCAGCCAAGGCTGCTGCAGGCGATCCCCAGGTAGCGGTGGGCATCGTGGCGTTCAGGGTAGAGGGCGACGGCACGAGTGAGCATGGAAAGCGCGAGATCAGGCTGGCCCTGGCGCACCAAAGTGAACCCCAGAGGCACGAGTATATCCATGTTGTCTGGATCCGCTCGGAACGCTTGGTGGAGGAGCCTCTCTGCTGCATCATCGTCTCCGTTTTCAGCGGAGATGAGGCCCAAACGGTGCAGGGCAACCCGGTGGTCATCGGCGTAGTCCAAGACCTTCTTGTAGTTCCATACGGCCGCCTCCACATTCCCCTTGTCTTCCGCCGCCAAGCCTTGCCTGAGGTACCCTCTGACGAGGAACTTGACGTCGCGACTGCGGCCCTCACGTTCGGCTTCTACTGAGACGGTTTGAACGGGTTTGACTGGTTCTTCCAGATCCCGTCTGGCCAGAACGGTCTCGAGGGCACGTCGACGTTCGTTTTCGCCCGCAAGTTGCTTCGTGAGCTTTTTGACCTGTTCGAGCAACTGGTCGGCCCCCTGTCCCGTCTTTGCCCGTTCTTCCTCCAATGCCTGCTGGTAGCGCCGGATGTCGTCCCGTTTCTCTTCGAGGTGCCGGGTCAGTTCCCTAATCCGAGCTTCCCCTGCGTCGCGCAGGTCGGTGAGAGCGGCCACCTTCTTCTGCGTGGCAAGCAACTGCGCATCCACGTCGCTCAAGCTTGCCGTGAGTCCATCAACAACCTCGGTTTTCGCCGTGAGCCCGGCGATGTGGCCAGTTTGTTTACTCAAGTTCTCACGGTGCGCGTTGAGCTCGGTTGTAAGGTCAGTGTTTTGCTTCTCCAGCTTGGCGATGGTCGTCTCCCGTCGCCGGAGGAGCTCTGTCTGCTCAGCCGCCTTTGCGCCTAACTGCTTCCGTTGAGAATCGAGAGTCCTGATCTGCGCCGTCTGGAGCTCAAGCTGGGCTGCGAGGCGCGAGTCTTCGCTTTCTCGTTTCCCCGCCTTTCTGCGGAACATCCCGAGTTGCTCCTCAAGTGTGTGCGCCTTTTTCTGGAGGGTGTCCAGCATGGCGTTCAGGCGCTGACACTCCCGGGCTCGTCCGGCGGATTCCTCCCGGCCGTTACGCACCGCATCCCTGGCTTTTTCCAGCGCTTGATTCAGTTCACCGATACGTGCGTTGGCGTCCGTTGCCTCCTGTTCTTTCTTCTCGATTTCGGGGGCTAGGGCACTGAGATCCTGTACACGTCGCTGGAGGGCTGCCAGAGTCTTATCCTGGATCGCTGCTGCTCGCTGTCCTTCCTCTACCTTGCTTTCCGCAGCCAGTCTCTTCTGCTCGGCGTCCTCAATACGCGTGTTCAGAGCCTGGAGTCCTGCCGTGGACTCGGTCCCATGGGCTCTCTTTCCGGGTGCTTTCAGCCGCTCGGCTGCATCATTGAGCTGGCGTTGGAGTTCGCCGATTTTGGTCAATTGTTCCGCGTGCTTGGTCGTCCACCGTTTCCGTTCGCCTGCAAGAACGACATGCTGACGCTGCAGCTCCTTGCGAGAGAGAGCCAGATCGGCAACCACTCTCTGGTTCGCCTCCTGCTGTTCGGTCAGAGCTGTCTGCCCGGTCGCTCCCTTTTTCTCCGATACCTGAATCCGCTCCAGCAACGCCAAGCGTTCTGTCTCGGCGATCTTTGTCTGGTTCCGGAGGCCTTTTTCGGCGCCTGTCAGGGCGCCCCGTGTGGTGGTCAGTTCGAGTTTGGCGGCTGTCAGGGCGCCCTGCACCGCGGTCATCTTGAGGTCGGCGGCGGACAGGGCTCGGGCCGCATCCCGGATTCTGTCTTCTTCCTTCCTGGCCGCATCCTGGCGGGCGGTCTGGAGTTCCAGTCTTGCGGCGGCTAGGGCTTCGTCCGCAGCGCGGGCTTTGTCTTCTGCCCTCCTGGCCGTATCCTGACGGACGGTTTCAAACCCAAGCTTGGCGGTGGCCTCGCGTTGTGCCTGCAGGTCGAGCTGGGCCCTGAGTTTCCCGCATTCCTCCAGGATCCGAACTGCTTTTGCTTTCTCGGTCTCGGTATTCCGTCTCGCGGCCCCAAGTTCGACCTTGGCTTCGGCGGACCGCCGCCGCTGGGCCGCGAGCCCGACTATCAACTGTTCATTGACGGCGGCGAGTCTTTTCGTCTTATCTTGTGCACCTTTGGCTTCCTGCTTGGCGAGCGTGAGATCGGCATCCAGATTCGCCAGCTTCAGGGCCAACGCATTGTTCCGCGCCTCCGCGGCGCCGAGCTTCTTCCGAAGGCCGTCTGCTGCGATGTCGGCTGTTCTGGTCGGGACAGGCATCGTTGGGGAGGGCTGTGCAGCGGCCAGGCGACGCTGGGCAGCTTGCAGAAGCTGCTCCGAATCGGCCAGCCGCTTTTTCAGTTGGGCGTTCTCCCGGGTTTGCGCAGCCACGGTTTCTTGCTGTCGGCGGAGCCCAGCATCTCGTTCCGCCAGCTCGTTCTCGATGCGGGCTGTTGCGGTTCCCTTGGCTTTCAGTTCGTCCTGCTTCTCGGCGAGTTCATCCGTCAGGCGAGTTGCCGCGGCGTCCTTGGCTTTCAGTTCGTCCTGCTTCTCGGCGAGTTCATTCGTCAGGCGAGTTGCCGCGGCATCCTTGGCTTTCAGTTCGTCCTGCTTCTCGGCGAGTTCATTCGTCAGACGAGTTGCCGCGGCGTCCGTGGTCTTGAGTTTATCACGCATTTCGGTGAGCTCGTTCTGAAGGCGTTCGGTCGCGGTCTTCTCGGCCTCGAGGCCTTTGCGGTGTTCCGCGAGCTCCTTCTCCAGGCGATTTGTGGTAGCGATCTCGGCCGCGAGTCTCTCCCGGCTTTTCGCGGCTGTTTCTCCCAGGCCGGCAGTCATGGAGTTGGCTTCCTGAAGGTCCTTCTGAAGCCGTTGTGCCAGCAGGCGTTGGGCATCCCTTTCTTCCGCGGCCATCCGTCTCTGTTCAATGCTCTCCGCGAGCTTCCGCCTCAGATCTCTCAGTTCTGTGTCCCGGGCGGCGATAAGGGCTTGCAGTTCGGCCACTGAGCCTCGGTGATCCTGGCCAGCTGTCTTTTCGTCCTTCTGAAGCTTAGTCGCGAGAGCCTCTGCCTTCCGCAGACGGGCCTGGAGGCTGACTTGCTCTCTTGTCAGGATCTCGCTCCGTACGAGCGCCTGTTCGAGCTTGGTCTCCAGTGATACGCGTTCCGCAACGCTCGCCTTGGCGGCTTCAGTCCGTTCCTGGAGGTGAGAGGCGAGACGATCTTTGAGCTTTTGCGCTTCTCCATGGAGCTCGGCATTCTGTTTCTGCAGGGCGGTTGCGCGGGTGAGTGCCTGGGCTCGGTCGGCGTTGGTTGTCCGCAATTCAGTCAGGGTCTCTTCCTGACGGGCCACGGACGCCAAGTATTTCGTTCGGAATTCGCGCAATTCTGCCGCGGCTGTCGTCTGCTTCAGCAGGTCATCCTGAGCTTCGGCCAGGCGTTGCCCGGCGTTGGCCAACGCCTGTTGCAGGCGAACCGAGTCCGCTCGGAGCACGTCCTGTTTGTCCTGAGCTTTCCGCAAGACGCTTTGCGCCTGCGCCAAGTCGGTAGTGAGTCTCTCGCTTTCTTTGCCGAGGGTTGATTTGGCGGCCCGAAGTTCGCCTTCCGTACGCAGGGCCTCCCGGACCTTCTCCTTCATGTGTCCATAGGCTTTCCGGTACGTTTCCAGTGCTTTCTCCAGGTCCGTGCAGCGCGTCTGCGTCCGTGTGAGCTCTTCCTTGGCCTCCTCCAGCTTCTGCAGGCGTCCCGACTCAGCCTGAGCTTGCCGCAGTTGATCTTGCAGTTTCGCCACCCTCTCAGCGGCAGACTTGGCCTGCTCTTCCAGGCCCCTGTTCTTGCTCACCAGATCATCGACATCGACCCCCGTCGCCGCCGCTCTGGCCGCCTCTCGACGGGCCCTCTCCAAGGCCTTGGCTGTCAACTCGACTCGTTGGCGGAGTTCCCTGTTTTGAGTTGTGAGGGCCTTGATCTTCCCGGCTTGGTCCTGGGCAAGATCCACGAGTTTCGGCTTGTCCAGTCCAGCGCTGGCGGTTGCCACCTCAGCTTCAAGCCGTTTGATGCGTTTGGTGCAGTAATTCAGCCGGTACTCGAGGAGAGAAGGATTCCAGCTGGGATAGCGTTTACGCACGATGTGGAAGATGTCCTGAGCATCTCTGAAGAGCTCAAGGGCCAAGACCGGGTCCTTGGCGGTTTCGGCCTTTTCGGCGTCCTCCAGCTTCACATACCCCGCCATCCACTCCTTGCGGGCTTTTGCGTGCTCTCCCTGAGCCCACACCGGCAGGGGCGAACCCAGGCCGAGGCAGATGGTGATGGCGATGAGGATTGAGGTGGCAAACCGTTTCATGGGGTCCACGTTTCGGTTGATTGGCAGCGCCTCGTGCGTGACCGCCGGCCCTGGGGGGCCAAGTGACAGCGAAGAAGGACAGAGGAGGAAGAGCGGAGGAGCGTGTTTCCGCCCGTCGTCGCACGGGATCGAACGGGGGCAGTGCCAGCAGACGGGGGTTGTCGGGCGGAAGCGGCCGTGGATTGAGCCATCAGGGGGCTACTGAGCGAGACACTTCTCAAGCCCCGGATCCGGTCGAGCGCCAAGCTTCTTCGCTTTCTCGTACCACTCCTTGGCTTCTTTGATTCTCGGCTCATCCAACGTCGCCAGCAAGACAGCCAGGTTGTAGGCTGCGTCGGGGCTTTCCTTGTTCAGCTCGAACGCCTTCTTGAATTCCGCCTCGGCCGCTTCGCTCCAGCCAACCGCGCTACAAGCGAGGCCCAGAAGGCGTCTGGCGTCGGCGTTCTTGGGCTCCAAGGCGGCGACTCTGGTCAACGCTGACACGGCCAGATGCACTTTCTCCTGACGGATCTGGGCAAAACCCAGCCGCAGGAGGACATCGGTGTCATTGGGATTGAGAGCGAAGGCCCGGTCCAGGTAGTGTTCAGCCTCGACATCTTGGCCACGATCGGTCAGAAGTATGCCAAGCCGGGCCAAAGCCTGCTGGTTCTCCGGGGTCACCTCAAGAGCCTTTTTGTAGGCGTGGATCGCTGCCTCGACATCACCCTTGTTTTCGATGTCTGCTGCCTGTTTGAGTTGCTTGTGGAGAGCTTCCTTCTTGGCTTGTTCCTGTCGTGCGACTTCGCGTTCCTTCTCGATCCTCTTCTTCCTCTCGGCTACAAGACGTGCCTCGGCTTCCTCCCGGGCAACGACATTCTGCTTGAGTTGCTCAATCCTCTTCTTTGATTTCTGAAGGTCACCTTTGACGGTGTTCAGTTCGCTCTGGAGCTTGGCCACTTCTTCGGCCCGTTCGGCCTTGACGAGATTCTCCAGGCGGGCCAGGTCCACCGTGCCCTGCTTTTCCTTCAGACGTGCCATCTCCGCAGCAACGCGAGGGGGGAGGGCGGTGAGGCGGAGGGCCTCCTGTTCCGAGAGTCCGGACTTGAGGAGTTCCTGGCGGGCACTGTCTGTCTTGGCGGAGAGATCCTTGGCCTTTTGGACCTCGGCGTTGAGTGCAACAATTCGCGCCGCGAGTGTCGCTTGCGCCTGCTTCCCGGACTCGAGCTGTGCGGAAAGATCCTTGGCCTTCTGGAGCTCGGCGTTGAGGGCAGCAACGCGCGCCGCGAGTGCCGTTTGCTCCTGCTTCCCGGCTTCGAGCTGTTCGGACTGTTGTTTCGCCTGGGCCGCGAGTCTGGCCTGATTGGCTTTGAGTTCTTCCTGTGCGACGGCCAACTTCTTGTCGTACCTCTCGCTCTGAGCCTTCAGTTCATCCTGGGCTGCGGCCAGTTGCTTGGCGTGCTCGCCTTTCTCACGGGCTGCGGCCATGGCTTTCGCTTCTGACAGCTTCGCTTCCTCAATCTCTCTGATCTTCTCCGCCAGTTCCTTTTTCAGCTGTTCAGCCTGGGCTGCCTTACGGGACAGGCGGGCGGTCTCCGTCTCTTCAGTATCCAGTTTCTTACTCACCTCTGTGAAACGTGCGTTGAGCGTGTCATACGCCTTCTGGACCTCACTGACCTGCGTTTTCAGCTTGGCGTTTTCTGCACCAGACGTGCCTGCGGTCTGCTTTGCGGTTTGGAGGCTTGTTTCAAGTGTCGCGATTTTCCCTGCGAGAGCCGCGAGCTCGGCCTCAGTCGCTTCCTTTTTCTTCTCAGCGGCGGCAAGCTGGGCACTCAGTTTCTGGCTGCCGGTCTTTCCTTCCTCTGTCTCCGTGGCCAGCGCTTCAGCCCTCTTTGTCAGCGCGCTGACCTTGTTCTTCAGGCCTTCGTTCTCCTGATTCGTCTTGACCAGATCGCCGGCTTCCTGTTTTGCGGTTGCCAGTGCTGTCTGAAGTGTATTGCGCTCGGCTTCGAGGGTCTTTTTGCTATTCTCCAAGGCGGCCAAGGCGGCACGAGCCTGCTTGAGCTCAGCTGCATCTCGTTGGGCGGCGTTGAGCTGTTCGCCAAGGGACTCCGTGCGTTCTTCCCAGATAGACAGCTTCTTGTCCCAGCCCTTCTTCTGGGTCTGCAGATCGCGGACCAACGTGACCAAGTCGGGTTTGGAGAGTTTTTCGGCATCAACGCTGAGAGCGACTTCGAGGCGACTGAGCCGTTCTTCACAGAACTTGAGTCGGTAAGACACGAGGGATGGGTTCCACGTGGGGAACTCGGAGCGGACGAGGGCAAAGGTCTCCTGGGCGGCTTTGTACTTCGAGTGAGCGAGGGTCAGCAGCCCATCCTTTTCGGCCTGGCCGGCCTCCTGCATCATCAGGTAGCCTTCCATCCACACTTCCCGGGCTTTTTCGTGAGTCCTGCTCCCGAAGCGCGCTGCCAGGGCGTCTTGCGGAACAAGGAAGCCCAGCATAAGGGCGGCCGTTAGGGTGCGGAATGCAGCGTTCATATACCGGTCTCCTGCCGAGGCTGTCAATTCGCTGGTAGCGTGGAAAAGCCTTGTTTCCAAGCTATGTTTGCAGCGCCTCCAGCGCTTCGCTCGTGAGAAGCTGGACTAAGAAAAACATGAGCCAAGCGCTCTTCTGCCGTGATCAATGGATAGCCCCGAATACAGAGGCATCGACTCGTCCCGACGCGGTGTCTGACACGAGCCGGTTAATAGTAATCGGATTTTGACATTAGTCAAGACACTGGATCAGCCTGCCAGGATTTGGCTTTCGCGTCCGATCTGAGTGTCGGTGGTATGGGGCTGGCGGGCGTGATTGCGGCGTCGGCGACGGCGTGTAATCGGCAGGGAGTTCTGCCGGCCACAGGGGCTGGATCTGCTCTGTTGACTAACGGCTTTGACGACTGGTGGCCGAGAGGCCTCCGGGCCCCGGCCTCTGTCCATCAGGTGAGAGCTGGGGCGACAGTGTTCTGAATGCTTGTCGGCGTAGGAGAAGCGTCCTGGCGCCGATGTGTCCGTTTCGTTCTTGTTTGGTGTCCTGGCACGGTTCAATGCGGTGCCTTGTCGGAGTAGACGTGCAATGTTCACTTGGATCCTTCAGAAGACGGTTGGTACGCGGACAGAGCGTCAGCTGCGGAAGTTGTGGCCGCTGGTCCGCGAGGTCAACCAGATTGAGGAATCTCTCCAGCAACTGACCGATGATGAGCTCCAGGCTCGAACCGGCCAGTTCCAGGAGCGGCTCCGCAACGGCGAGACCGTCGAGGACGTTTTGTGCGAGGCCTTTGCCACGGTAAAGAGTGCCTGCCGCCGATTGGTTGGTCGGACGATCCAGGTGACCGGGCACGACATTGTCTGGGACATGGTTCCCTTCGATGTGCAGGTGTTGGGCGCTGTTGTTCTGCACCGCGGGGGGATTGCTGAGATGGCCACCGGTGAGGGGAAAACGTTGGTGGCGACGATGCCTCTTTACCTCAATGCACTCACCGGGAACAACACCCAGCTGGTCACGGTGAATGATTACCTTGCCCGACGTGACTCCGAGTGGATGGGAGCTGTCTACGCGTTTCTGGGGTTGACCGTGGGGTGCATTCAGAACAGCATGGCCCCGCCGGAACGTCGAGAGCAGTATGCGTGCGACATTACCTACGGCACGAACAGTGAGTTTGGGTTCGATTACCTCCGGGACATGGGGATGGCAATGTCCCGTGAGGAGATGGTGCAGCGTGGTCATTTCTACGCAATTATCGACGAGATTGACAGTATCCTGATCGATGAGGCCCGGACGCCGCTGATCATCTCAGGCCCCGCGGCGATCTCGACCCACAGGTACGACAAGCTGAAGCCGCTGGTGGCGGAGCTTTTCCGCCAACAGTCGCTGCACTGTGCTCGCCTGGTGCAGGAGGCACGGAAGGTCTTTGACCGGGAGGACGCTTCCGATGAGGAGCTGGACGAGGCCCTTGTGGACTTGTGCAGAGTTCGCCTGGGGATGCCCAAGCAGAAGCAGTTGATGCGCATCAACGAGGATCCCTCCATCCGCAAACAGGTTGAGCGCAAGGAGCTTGAGATTCACAGCGATAACAACCGCGGCTTCCTGCAGCAGGTGAAGGAAACGCTTTTCTTCTCCATTGACGAGCGGGGCGGAGAAGCGGATCTGAGCGAGAAGGGACGCCAACACCTCCGGCCGGATGACCCCGATGCGTTTGTGATACCCGACTTGGCTACGATGCTGAGCGAGATCGAGGTGTCGACCAGCGGACTGTCGGAGGAGGAACGGACCGAGAAGCGGCAGAAGGCACAGGAGCGTTTTGACATCCAGAGCGAAACGATCCACAACATCTCCCAGCTCCTCCGGGCCTACTGCCTTTTTGAGAAGGATGTCCAGTACGTCGTCCAAGAGAACAAAGTGGTGATCGTCGATGAGTTCACCGGGCGACCGATGCCGGGCAGACGTTTCAGCGAGGGGTTGCATCAGGCTCTTGAGGCAAAAGAGGGTGTCCAGATTGAGCGCGAGACCCAGACCCTGGCTTCGGTGACGATTCAGAACTACTTCCGCATGTACGACAAGCTGGCTGGAATGACGGGTACGGCTGAGACGGAAGCGACCGAGTTCAAACAGATTTATGATCTGGACGTCTTGGTAGTACCTACGAATCGCCCGTGCGTCAGGGCGGACAACGATGATCGCATCTACAAGACGAAGCGGGAGAAGCTCAACGCGATTGTCGAGGAGATTGATGAGTGCCACAAGCGTGGGCAGCCGACCCTCGTGGGAACGGTGTCAGTTGACGTGTCAGAAGTGCTCAGCCGGATGCTTCAGCGTCGCCGGATTCCGCACAACGTGCTGAACGCCAAACACCATCAACAGGAAGCTGATGTTGTGACCCGGGCGGGGAAGCGTGGGGCGGTCACGATCGCCACGAACATGGCTGGCCGCGGCACGGACATTAAGCTTGGGGATGGGGTCAAAGATGCCGGAGGGCTGCACGTCATCGGCAGTGAGCGCCATGATGCTCGTCGTATTGACCGGCAGCTGAGGGGGCGCTGTGCTCGCCAGGGGGATCCTGGCTCTTCCAGATTCTACATCTCCCTGGAAGACAATCTTATGCGCCTGTTCGGTTCCGATCGAGTGGCGTCGATTATGGAGAAGCTTGGGCTGGAGGAGGGAGAGGAGCTTTCCCACAAGTTACTGAATCGCTCCATCGAGCGAGCGCAGCGCCGAGTGGAACAACAGCACTTCTCTATCAGGAAGCGAACGTTGGAGTATGATGACGTCATCAACAAGCAGCGTGAGGTCGTGTACGGGTTGCGCCGTGACATTCTTCTGACTGACGATCCTCGGGGGATGGTTTTTGACTTCGTCTACACGGCCATTTCCGAGCGGATAGAGGATGCCGTCGCCACGACGACCCGCAACCAGCTTGTGGAAGTCGGCGAGCTCCGCGGCTGGCTTCAGCGGACGTTCCCGATCCGTTTCCAGGATGAGGACTTCGAATACCCCGGCGATCCCGATGCCTTTTCTCGCGGGATCGCGGATCGGATCGATCAGGCATACCAGCTGAAGGAGAAGAATGAGGGGGAGGATTCGCTGCGCTGGCTTGAGGTGCAGATCATGCTGAATGCCATCGACAGTCTCTATCAGGAACACCTTTATGCCATGGATGCGTTGCGGCATGGTGTGCAGCTGCGCTCCTACGGGCAGCGGGATCCATTGGTTGAGTACAAACAGGAAGCCTACGGGATGTTTGCTGAGCTGATGGACAGGGTAAAGGAGCAGGTCTGCTCCAACCTGTTCCGGTCGGCAACGACCTTGGCCGCTTTCCGTCAGCTCATGGCATCTGTTCCTCAGGAAGAGGTGCATGATCAGTTTGGGCAGTTTGGAGGCATCGCTGCGGCTCAAGGAGAGGAAGGGGCGGAGGCAGGTCTGCCGATGGGGATCACCATTCGCCGTCAGCTCCCCAAAGTTGGCCGCAACGATCCGTGTTCCTGCGGGAGCGGCAAGAAGTACAAGAAGTGCTGTGGCCGCTGAGCTGGAACAGCTTTCGCGGATCGCGGCAGGCGGGTGAGGCATGGTTGTTGTCATCGCGCTGGATTCGTTCAAAGGGAGCCTCACCGCTCAGGAAGCGTGCGCGTGCGTCGCGTCGGGATTTCGAGGCGCCGGCTTTCCCGGAGCTGTTGAGGTCATTCCCATGGCGGACGGTGGTGAGGGGACCGCGGAGGCACTCGTCGCGGCTGGGGCGGGGACGTGGGTGAGCGTTGGCGATGTCATGGGGCCCCTGCCTGATCAACGGCTGGGGGTGGAGTTCGGTTGGCTTCCCGCATCGCGCGTGGCTGTGGTCGAGATGGCCCGTGCCAGTGGGCTCCCGCTGTTGTCTGAGGGGGACCGGAACCCAATGCGAACGACCACGTTTGGGACGGGACAGGTTCTCGCTCAGGCGTTGGCTCATGGGGCGGAGGAAATCCTGTTGACCCTGGGAGGGAGCGCGACCGTCGATGGGGGCACCGGCGCGGCTCGGGCCTTGGGGTGGCGTTTTCTGGATGCACAAGGGCGGGAGCTTCCCCTGGGTGGAGAAGCGCTCGGGGATTTGCACGCACTTCTTCCTCCGGAGTGGAACACCCCACGGGCTGTCAAAGCGCTGTGCGATGTCGATAATCCCCTTTGCGGTGCTAACGGTGCGGCTGCCGTCTATGGACCACAGAAGGGAGCAACGCCGGAGATGGTGCCAGCCCTCGAAGAGGGACTGGTGCGTTTGGCAGCGGTCATTCAGCGGGACCTGGGCATCTCCGTGGCGGACGTCCCAGGAGCGGGGGCTGCCGGGGGCTTCGGGGCCGGAGCGATCGCGTTCATGGGGGCCGAGCTTGTTCCCGGGGTTGACACGGTTGCCAGAGCTGCCGGGCTGGATACAGCCTTGGCCGGGGCAGACTGGGTCATCACGGGGGAAGGGAAACTCGATGAGCAGTCCCTGCAGGGCAAGGTTGTCAGCGGGGTGCTTCAGAGAGCTGCCCGGCATGGGAGCCGCGTTGCTGTTCTGGCCGGACGCTTGGCCCTTTCTTCGGAACGCTGCTTGGAAGCCGGAATCGGTTGGGCTTCCGGATGTGCCCCTTCCGGGATGCCGGATAAGGAAGCATTCGCCGGGGCGGCCCGGTTTCTGACTGTCCGAGCGCGAGCACTTGCGGAGGCCATCTGCAGCGGGGCTGCGTGAACCAGCTGCCGGCTACGCGCGGCATTGGGGGCATGCCTTCAGGTAGGACGAGGAGCACGTTGTTCCCTCGGAAGCACGACCGCATCCCTCGCGGGACACGTTGGGTTGGCGCACCGCCCTCCTCCTTACCCGCCGTCACCAGAAAGGGGACTGGCCCCCTTCTGTCTCACGCCTGTTCGGGGGTGTCTTGTTCGGGCAGCTTTCGTTGCTGGCTGGCCACCGCCTCTTGTTCGGACTGTCCGGCCAGGTAGAAGCGACAGTCCTCAGGCGTGCCACAGCAGCAGGCAAAGATGTGGTTCAGGTCAATGTACCTGTATGCTTGGACGTAGCCGTCCTCCTTGGCGATTTCGTTGCCGAACGTTCGGGTGGCTCCGCAGCTTCCAGCAATGCCCTCGTACTCGATCGGCAGGTTTCCCTGCATGTCCCGGCGCCCCATGCCGTAGATGCGCTGGTGTTCGAAGCTTGGTGTGTACTTGCACGCGACGTGTTGCTGGCAGGCTGCAATGATGTCCGCTGTGGGCACGCCTTCGGCAAATGCGGGGGTACGTGGACACGTTCCTTCGAAGACCTGTTTGACAAGTTTCTTGCCTGCGGGGCGGGGCTTTGGCTCGGGCGCCGGCGGGGGCTTGCTGATGCCCAGCCACTCAAGTACGTTCTGAATCAGCTCGTTCAACCCTTTTTCCTCCTTGATGCACTGCTCTGCAGCTCAGCGGGTAATCCTGTATTCAGAGGCCCATGGCTGTATGTCCAGCTGACCCGAGCGTTACCCGTCGGCGTCTGTAGGCCCAGCACATGTAAGACACGCTAACGAAATAGCTCGCGGGCAATCGGCTTCGGGTGCCGACGAACACATCCAACAAGGTTGTCTTCCCGCCAAATCCCATTGGGCCAATGCCCAGCTGGTTGGCTTCGGACAGGACACGCTGTTCCAGTTCCGCCAGCTCAGGAACAAGGCTTCGGGTACCGATTTCCCGGAGCAATTGGTGTTTACTTTCATCGAATCCCGTGGCACGATCTCCCCCGATGCACACACCGAGGATTCCGGGGGCGCATCCTTTCCCCTGGGCGGCATTGACAGCGTGGAGGAGGCATCGGCGTACGCCTTCGAGGTCGCGACTGGCGCCAAGTGATGTCTGTGGGAGCGCGTACTGCGCCCCGACGTTCTCGCATCCTCCTCCTTTCAGTATCAGCGAAACCCGTACCGTTTCGCAATCGGTCTCTTCCCAGTGGATGACCGGACTGCCTTCGCCCAAGTTGTTGCCCGTGTTCTTGCCGGTCAGGGAGTCAACGCAGTTCTGGCGCAGAATGCCGTCGGCCGTAGCCCGCACAACGGCCGCCTCGGCTTCGGTTCGGAATTCGGACTGTGTGATGAGTGAAGCTGGGGCTTGTACCCAGAAGAGGACTGTGCCCGTGTCCTGACAGATTGGTCCGCACTGTTGCCGGGCCAGTTCAGCGTTGTCGATCATCATCTGGATGGCCGTGGCCGCGTTGGATCCGGGAGTCTCCCGCGCGACGGCACCTTGCAGCGCCCGCGCGACATCTTCGGGAAGGTCGGCGGACGTGCGACGAATCAGCTGATAGAGGCTCTTTTCCCAGGCTGACATGGCCACTGTTGCGTGACTCCCCTTAATCACTGGTCGCCGGGCGGCGCTTATTCGCCGCGGGCGGTGCTATCTGGAGTACTGCCTACCGTAAACGCAGACAAGCCGTTCGCAACTTGCCGTGTAGCCTTCTCCTTCTGTGGAGCGTGACAGCCCGGCGGGCAACATGGGCAAGGTACACGCACCCTCATGTGCCTGCATTGAAGGAGGCCGAGGGGCGAGTCAGGGCGGCACCCGCTTCGGCTGGACCGGACCAGGGCCGCAGGGGTATCCAGGCCCATCCCGACGGGATAGGGCTCACAGTCGTCACGAGCGACAGGGCTGCAGCGCCGGTTGAGCGTAGCGGGACAGCCGAAACAGCCGTTTGAACACGCGTTCGAGCAGGAAGACCACGGCCAACTGCGAGACGGCCAGAACAATGACCGTCAGGATGTCTTCAACATTGCTCTGATCCCGGAAGAGCAATTCCACCATGCTGACGACCAACGGGCCGAAGATGCAGACCCAAACGAGGACAAAGGCTGCGAACGCGGTGTTTGTGAGACGTGTCATACGTGTCACCCAATTTTGGTTTCTTCGAAGGGTAAAGTCAGCGGCCGTCTCCTGGCGCACCATCGGGATGAATGCTTCGGGGATCATCAGGAAGGAGCGCCAGGCTCGTTCTGCCTGCAGGAACTGATTCTGCGTTTCCATGGCCAATGCTCTGCGGTATCGCTTGGCGGCCTCACGGCTGATGGCGCTCTTGAGGGCCAGCAGCAGCTTGCGGGACTCGGGGGACCCGACTCCCTCTACGGTTTCCGTCACGGTCGTGACCCGTTTCCAGTCATCCCGCTTCATCCAGCGACACATGTCACGCGTGAGATCACTTCCCAGCCTTTCCTGAACCTGTGTGACCCCTGTCTCGAAGTCGACGTCTTCGCTGGTCGGTTTGAGCATCCGGATGTTCTTCGGGATTCGGAACAGTGAGACCTCCTGCAGGGCACGCAGGGCATCGAGATAATCATGTTGGCTGACGAGCATCCTAGCCCGTGCCAATGCTCGGTTCCGCTCATTCAGTCGGCGCTCGCAGTTCCTGGTGCAGAGCTCCCGCTCGTTGCCCAGGATGCCGCCTTGCCATGGATCGAGCGTGTACAACAGCTCCCGAGCTCGGGCGAGGCAATTCTTGTCCAAGGCGCTCTTGGCCTGCAGGATATCTCGTTTGAGCTCTCGTTTGGCCTCGTTGTAGGAGGAAATAAGTGCCTCGCTGTGTGGGCCCAGTTGCCCCGCCATGGCAACGGTGAGGTGCTCAATCGTCGCCTCAGTGTCGGAGATATGACGACGTCTATAGGCATCATAGAGGCACTGTTCCAGGTGACGTTTGAGATCGAGGCTTCGGCGGTCGAACTCTTCTCGCAGGTCCTGGGGGAACCATCCGTCCATCCGCTCACGTGTTTCTCGGGCCGCGGACACCGCATCGGTGACCTCGTCGTCTGAGAAGGCGACAATTCGGTTCATGAGTTCCTGCAGTTCCATCCGGATTTCGGCTTTCCGGGCAACGGCATTGCAGCCGCAGTCCGGGCAGAATCGGGCCCCGAACCGGATGCTGGTGTGACAGGCAGGACAAGGCTCAAAACCAAAGGTCCCACAGTGGATGCAGTATTTGCTGTCCATGTAGTTTGTTCCGCCGCAGCCATGGCAAGCCCAACCATTGGGATCGCAGTAGGTGGTTTCGGCGGAGAGGGCCGTGCCTGTAGTACCCGTATCGATGGTGTCCAGGACTCGGATCAGTTCACTGCCCGACGTGTACCGCTGATCCGGCGTCTTGGCCATGAGCTTCCGAATGACCATCGAGACTGTTTTCGGGATATCCGGGAAGAGGTCGCTTGGGGCATCCGGCATATCTTCCAGGTGCTTCCGAGCGACTTCTTCCGGAGAGTCGCCGTCGAATGGGAGCACTCCGGTCACTAGGTGGAAGAGGGTACAGCCGAGGCTGTAGAGGTCACTTCGGTGGTCGATCGCTGTCCCCAGAATGACCTCCGGGGCGACGTAAGCCGGCGTGCCGACGAACTCGTCCTGCACTGTGGTCTCCTGGTCGAGCTCGGTCTTGAATTTCGCCAAGCCCATGTCTGCTAGTTTGGCTTCACCAGAGGTGGTCAGGAGGATGTTGTCGGGGGTAACATCCATGTGGACCAGACCTTGAAGGCCCCAAGCATAGTCCAACGCTGCAGCGACCTGCTTGGTGATGTCCAAGGCCTGGGGCACACTAAGGCGCCCGGAATCTTCGAGGAGAGATGCCGCGGACCGACCATCGACATGTTCCATGGAAAGGAACAGACACCCATCATTTTGGCCCACGGCATACGTCTGAACAATATGGGGATGGCTGATGCCGGCCGCTGCCCGAGCTCCGCGTATGAACTGATTGATGTCGTCCTGGGCATTGGAGAACTCGCTGCCGAGGACCTTGAGGGCGACATCTCTATCCAGAGAACGCTGATAGGCCAGGAAGACGGTCGCCATGCCTCCGTGCCCCAGTTCGCGCAGGATGACGTAATCATCCACGACCACACTGGCGGCAAACGGAAGAGGGACGCTGTTGGTCTCGCGACACCAGTCACAGATGAGATCAGAGCCGGACTCCGACGAGGCCGCTTTGACAACGTTCTGGCAGTGTGAACATACAAATTCCATATCGAAGTCTTCTTCTGCCGTTGTGGTTGACTCACCCGGGCTCCCGGCTAGGTTGCCGTTGCTTCGCCCCAAGTTCTGCCTTGATTGAGCAGGAAGTGTGCCAAGGCAGAATGCAAGGGCCAGAGGTGAGATTCATTCCTAGTTGTGCGAAAAAAGTGGGGGCGTTCTCATGTCCGCCTGTAGGTAGGCGGGGCGGCGGCGTACGGTATTGGCCTCACTTGAGAGGAGCTGAGACGATGTCAGGAACAGAGTCATTTGCAGATGTTTTGAGGGCCTACGGGGATCGACATCCTCCTTCGATGCCGTTTGCAGGTGACGAGGCGGCGAGCTGGGCAGTCGGGTTTCGTTCCGCGGTGGATAGTCTGATGGGGCTCGTGCCTGATCGTGTTCCGCTGGTGGTTGAGGAAACCGACACTGTTTCCGAAAGGGACCACTCCCGGCACGTGTTGCGCATTCGTGTTTCCGAGGTCTCAACTTTGGTGGCTTACCTGCTTGTCCCGCATGGGCTTTCCCCAACGGACAAGCGGCCGGGCGTAATCGTGTCTCACGGCCATGCCCCGTACGGCATTGACTCTGTCTGTGGAGTGCGTGGAATGGAGGAGGGAGACAACGGCCTTCGCGCGTATGCGTTGAGCGCTGTCCGGGCCGGCTACGTTGTTCTGGCGCCAGCCTGGTGGGGCTGGGCCGGACGTGATGGGCATGTGGGGCGCGTAGGGGAGCGCGACAAGTGCAACGTGATTCAGATGGCTGCCGGGATGTACGGTCTGAATGTACTGGCGCTGCACATTCAGGACGGGCAGGCGGCTATTGATGTACTGGCCGCTCGTCCCGAGGTCGATGCGTTGCGTATCGGCTGCCTGGGGAATTCCTACGGCGGGCGGACAACCATGTGGCTCACGATCTACGACCAACGCATTCGGGCGTGTGTCCCCTCTGGCTGCATGAACACGTTCCGCGAGCGGTCACTCAAGCTCTCTTCCTGCGCGATTCAGTATCTGCCCGGTGTATTGCGTTACGGCGACGTGGCGGAGCTTTTTGCGCTGATCGCCCCTCGCCCAATGCAGCTCCAGTGTGGCGAAGAGGATGGGCTGATCACCCCGGGTGACCGGGACTCGATCATTGCCACGGTGCGGCGCGCTTACGCGGCGCATGGTTCGGAGGACCAGCTCGACTACGCCCTGCATCCCGGCGGACACCTCCTGGTGTGGGAACGGGCCGAACCATTCCTGCGTCGACATCTGGGGGCATGACAGACCGGGGCGGGCTGAGCAGCGTGACGAGCTTGTGCGGTGTTGACGGGTCGCCCGGCAGGACTATCTTTGAGGGCACAGCGGGAAGCGTTCCCGCTCTTCCGGGAGGCGGTTGGTTATGAATCGATGGCGAAGCAAGCGGGTCGGGCAGGATGTCTCACAGGCGTCCCACGAAGCACGTTACCTGATGATCGCGTTGACCGCCGCATCCGTTTTTGGGGTCTATGTGATCCTGAGGCCCTTCCTGCACTCGATCATTTTGGCCCTTCTTCTCGTGTCGATTTTTGCTCCCGTCCACCAGCGCATTCGGAGGGGGCTGTCTGAGCATGAGAACGCGGCCGCCTTCTTGGCTGTTCTGGTGGTGTTCCTATTGGTTCTCATCCCGTTTTCCCTGTTTCTTAGCGGGCTCGTGAAGCAGGGGATCGACTCGATTCAGAAGACGAACGCTTGGTTTGCGGAGGGCAAGTTCCAGGAGGCACTCAGCTCTGAACGTGTCCAGGCCGTGCTTGCCCACAAGCGAGTCGAGCGTTTGCGTGAGTTGGCCGGACCTTACCTGGCGGGGGAGGAAGGGAAGTCAGTCGATGTCGGCGCAATGGCTCTGAGGGGCGGGCAGAAGGCGCTTGAGTTTGTGCAGAAGGGGGTCCTTCCTCTCCTGCAAGCGGGTGGCTCGGCAGTCTTCGGGTTCTTCATCATGCTCTTTGTGATGTTCTTTGCCTTCCGCGACGGCGCAAAGATGTTGGCCTCCGTCCTCCACTTGTCCCCGTTGAGTTCTTCGCAGGAGAGTGCGCTTCTGGACCGTATTCGGGAGGTGAGCCGTGCCGTCCTTCTTGGGACGTTCATCACCGCAGCTGCTCAAGGTCTGGCGGCCATGGTTGGGTTCAAGATTGTCGGGATCCCGGCTCTGTTCTGGGGGGCGATGCTGGGCGCCACGTCGCTCGTTCCGATGGTGGGAACTGCTCTCGTGTGGGTTCCTGCCGTGGCGTACCTGCTGATCACGGGGCACAATGGCAAGGCCGTTTTCCTGGCGCTGTGGTGCCTTCTGGTCGTGGGGAGTATCGACAATTTCCTGCGGCCGGTTCTGATGGGGGGAAGGGTCGGTATGTCGACCGTGGTGATCTTCTTCGCGATCCTGGGCGGAATCCGCTGTTTCGGGCCGGTGGGGATTATCTACGGGCCACTGATTTTCGGGCTTTGCGCGGTGTCTTTCTACATCTACGAGCTTGAGAACGCCTCATTCCTGGCGTTGCAGGATAAGCGGTAGATCCGCGGGAGCGGTAGAGGGCAAGGCGGCGTGAGGCGGGAATCTGGGAGTGTTGTGCGGGGATAGCTCGTAGCGTTTCCCCCTCCACTGCTCAGTTCCCCAGGACTTTCAGAATCCGGCGTTTTGCCTTTGGAGGCGCCGGCTTCTTCGGGGTGTCGGTCAGAAGATCTGTCGGCGGACGGCGTTTGGCGGACAAGCCGAGCTCAGCATCTTCGAAGTTAACCTGTGTCTTCCAGCCTTCGCCTTTGAGCTGCAGGTTCTTTATGAACCACAGGCCTTCCGCGTGGCGCTTCAGCCCTTTCAGCTCAAGCTTCCTCCATGGGGCATCGGCACCATCGTGGAACCAATGGACACGCAACGGGAAGAAGTAGGCGATGGAGAACCACACCCACGCTCTCTCCTTCGTTTCCGGGTGGACAAGTTCCATCACCCGACAGCTCTTCCCTCCGACGCTGTCCCGGGCGATTTCCCGGCTGAAGGGCCAGCTGAGGAAGGAGAACGTCACATCGCTGGTCCGAACGCCCAGTTGCTTAAGGGTTGTTCCGGACTCGTTTTCAGGCAATGTGAACTTGGCCTTCGGGACTCCCGTCTCTGAACTGTAGGTCTGGTGGAGCAGGTAGAGGTTCTCGTCGTTGAGAATGAGGCGAGCGTCCGTCGTATCCGTGGCGAAGAGGATGGCTACCCGCAGGTCGGCTTTTGTTTTTCCTGAGGCGTCTGAGCGCGTCACCTTGCCACCCATTCTCGCCCAGGCGTTTTGCCGGAAAGGCTGTCGTACGTGCTCCAGAAACTGCTCGGGGGGCATGCGGCCCGCTTCCGCGCTCCGGCCTTTGGCCACACAGGCTGCAGGCATGCCGAAGGTAGAAGTGATCAGAGCCGCGGTGACGAACGGCCGGAGAGTGTTGGCGGTGGGCACGGGGTGCTACTCCTCTTCAATTCCTTGAGGGATGTACTGGAGATCGCCGGTGATCAGGATTTGGTCGAAGCGGACGCCATCCTCTCGGTTCAGCACCGCGATCGTCGTCTTTCCGGCGGGGAAGTCGAACGTCTGATCGGCTCCAAGGGGCAACCAGTGCCAGGCCTCGTAAGTTCCGTCGTTGCCTATCACAAGTGCTTTGGTGCCTTCGGCTGGACGTACATACATGCTGTTCCCGCACGACCCTTCCCACCACGTCCGCACCCAGACTCGACATTTGACGGGCTTGGCGACGTCGACGTCAAAGGTGGCCCCGCCGTGTTTCATGTCAGGTTCTTCGCCCTCTGGCGGCTTCCCTTTCTCATCAGGGATCCGCAGAATCATCCCTTTCGCCGCTTTCGGATCTTTGTCAGCAATCATCGGTGCGGTGAATGCTGTTGCTTCCGATGCGTCGATGACTCGGAAGAAATCTATGTCAGCTGTGAACGTGGGCGCTCCCGTGGTGGCAGCCGGCGCCGCATCCGGGGGCGGTGGTGCGTTGTTGGGCTGGGTAGGCACGGTCACGATGTGGACGAATTGCTGAGGCTTAGCGCTGGTCGGGACGAGGAAGGTCAAGACCACCAGGACACCGAAGGCTGCTCCCCATGCGATCACCTTCGGGATGCCAAGGGGCGTGCTCAGTCCGGACGGCGTCTTGCCCGGCATGAACGCACTTGCGAATCCCAATGCCAGATACCATCCGACTCCTCTGACGAATGGGTCACTGACCACACTTCCCAACGCGATAACCAGCAATGCAACGGCTCCGCCCAGAGGGACGGCGGCGGAGGCGTCAGTTCCGTGGGCTGCCCTGAGGCCGCTCGTGATGGCCAGCAGCATCACGACGACAAACACGGCCAAAGTCGTGAATCCCATGGTTCCGGCAAGGATGCCGTAGCCGGCCTGGGTGTCTCGCTCGACCGCGTTCACATTCGGGTTGGGCAGTTCGCGGTAATAGGGGCCAATGTGCTGCTGGTAGTGGCCCGCCCCGACGCCGAACCACGGATAGTCCCGAGCCATTCGCGTGGCGGCAACCAGTTCGGCGTGAGCTTGTTTGGTTTCACCGGCCTGCTGAATTCCCCCGGCGCTGAATGGTGACAGTGACTCGCTCAGCGTCTTGGCTCGTTCGGGGCTGAAGGCAAGAGAAAGGAAGAGGAGGGCAACGGCGAGCGCGCTACCGATGGCGGCCCGCTTGGTGCATGAGAAGCCGAGGCACAGCACTCCCACGACCCCGATGAGGAGCATCTGGCCATGGGCCACGCAGGCTAGGGCGAAGGTGATGGCCAGAGCGCAGATGGCCGCCCGGAGATGTGTCGTGGCCCACTGCCACCAGTGCGGCAGGCTCCAGCATAGCGCGGCAACCAGATAGAAACCAAGGGCCATTCGGCTGTCGAACAGGCCGGTCACGTTTGGGCCGAAGTCGGAGAAGACCTTGGGCAGGGCAACTAGCACATTGATGGCCAGGCCTGCGGTCACTCCACCAACCAGCCAGTTTTGCGCCCGACGGGCGAGGAACGAGAAGAGGAGAATGCCGCAGAAGAGCTGCTCGACGCGTTGCGCTGTCTCGATCGCTCCGCCACGCCCACTTCTGGCACAGAGCGCAGCGAGTGCGTACATGCCGGTCAATGCGAGCAAGGGGAGGGGGAACGCCACCGTGTCTTTCCGACGCCAGAGGATGAAGAGCATCCCGGCGAACGCAAGGCCGACTCCGAGGTCCGCCAGTGTCACCGTGGCCCCCTTGGAGAAGACGACGAGTTGGGATGCCGTTGCAGCGATCGCGACGGCCCCAACGGTGCACAGCCACCGGGGAGGAGGGGCAGGAGCTTCCATGGCCGTGGAGGCATCGACGGGGAGTTGATCAGGACCGCTCATGATTTCGTCTTCCGCTCGCTGTTTCTCGTGTTCATTTCCGCCGAGGACATCTGTGCCGTCCGGGACTCACTTGACTGCCGCGGGGCAAATAAGATATCGGCATGACCTGTTCAAACAAGGCCCAATTACAATGTATAGACGGACAACGAGGGGCGCGTATTGTTCGAGGAAAGGAGAAAGATCCTCTCATCAGGTCGACGAGGACGCTGCCCGAAGTCGGGAGGGCAAGGCTGACCTGCCGTTCCCGGCATGCGGCACGTGCTTCGGCGGGCTCTTGCCTGAGCCGCCGCGAAAAGGGCTTCGCGGCCGGGTTTACGGTTGACAGGTTCACCGCTTAGCGGTTGGGAACAAGCAATTGTACCCAATTCGGAGGACAAACCGTCCCGATCATGTTCTGCAAGAACCACTGAACCGTGAACCTGGGACCTCCTCCGCGGGCTGTTCGCGGAGGGGCTTGCCTGATGTGGTGGCGGGCTGGCGGTGGAGCCTCGTGGCGGGTAGTTCACATCTGTTGCGACGGGGAATTCGGGGGCATTTTTCGTGATACACGATTGTGCTGATCTCTGTTTTGTGATACATTTCTGTTTCTTGCTTTCGTTCGGTCGTTTCTTGTCGCTTGCGTACATTTCCGTGAGTGAATGGAGAGTGATTCCACATGTCTGACTGCGATTTCAGTTACGAGCAGCTCTCGTTGCTCAACCGGATTGCGAAGCACCTGGCGACGGCCGAGGATCTTTCGGAGGCCTTGGGGCTCGTGCTTGGTTGGCTGTCTGAATCCTGCCGGATGAACCGTGGGGTAATCGCGTTGGTCAATCGTGCCGGAGACGAAGTGCAAGCGTCGGTAACGGCTGATGAGATATCATCGACGGCGTCGGGGAAGATGCGTTACAAGGCCGGTGAGGGGGTCACTGGAGAGGTGCTTGCTTCGGGTGAGGCCCTCTTTCTTGAAGACATGGGCCAGGACGGACAGTTTCTGGACCGCTCGGGGTTGCGTGAAGGGCTGGACCATTCTCAGATGGCTTTCTTTTGCGTCCCGGTTGTTTACCGTGAGGACACTGTCGGGACACTTTCTGTGGACATGGCCAGCGATGACTTGGCCGAAGCTGGTCAGGACATGGCCTTTCTGAAGGAAGTGGCCCAGCTGGTGGCTCCGTTCGTGCAGCGCCAACGGCTCGAGGCCCAGTTCAGAGTCTTCCATCGTGCGAAGAGCCCTGGCGGCGCATTTGGGAAGTTGGTTGGTCGTTCGGCTCCCATTGAGGAATTGCAGGGCTTAATTGCTCGGGTCGCGGACGCCCGAACAACGGTACTGATCACTGGAGAAACGGGCACGGGCAAGGGGGTGGTGGCCGAGCTGATCCATCAGCTGGGGGCAAACCGCAAACAGCCGTTCGTCGAGGTCAATTGTGCGGCGATTCCCGAGAACTTGATCGAGAGTGAGCTTTTTGGTCATGAGAAAGGGGCATTCACGGGGGCGACGACGCGGCGGGTTGGGGTCTTGGAGCGAGCCAAAGGGGGGACTGTTTTTCTCGATGAGATTGGGGAGCTGCCGTTGACGGCCCAGACGAAGCTGCTTCGCGTGCTGCAGAATCGCGAATTCGAGCGGGTCGGCGGATCCGGGACGTTGCGGAGCGGGGCGCGAGTGGTGGCAGCTACGAACCGCGACCTTGAGTCGGCGATCCTGGACGGCACGTTCCGGTCGGACCTCTACTACCGGCTGAACGTCTTTCCGCTGCACGTCCCACCGATGCGTGAACGGGGCAAGGCCGACACCATGCTCCTGGTGGACCATTTTGTGCAGGGGTTCTCCCGGGACATGGGGAAGTCGGTCACTCGCATTGACACCCCCGCTATCGACATGCTGACGGCTTACCACTGGCCGGGGAATGTGCGCGAGCTGAAGAACGTCCTTGAGCGTGCTGTTCTCCTCGCGGACGGCGAAGTCATCCACGGGCATCATCTTCCGCCTTCGCTGCAGATGAACAAGTATGCCGCGCGACAGGAAGACCATGGCAACTTCCTGCTTCATGTCCGCAACTTCGAGATTGAACTGATCACCGAAGCGTTGAAGGACACGAACGGGAATCAGACGGCTGCTGCCAAGAAGCTGGGGATAACGAAGCGGATCATCCAGTACAAAGTCCAGAACTACGGGATTGATTACCGGCGTTTCCGGGTGGCTGAGTCTGGTAGGTGAGGGTCAGGGAGTGTCGTAGGGGTTGGTACGTGTGGGGACCTGACGCCGGATCTGCTGCACGCCTTCGCGGACCTCATCCAAGGACTGGAGGCGGGCATCCGGCTGTTTGCGGATCATCGCGTCGACGAGATGGGCCAGTTCCGGGGGGACGTCTCCGGGCATGCGTGAGGACGTGCTTGGCGGGCGATCTGCCGAGATGTGCTTTACGGCCAGCTGTTCCGCGTCATCTTCCTTGAAGTATGTTTCGCCCACCAGGGCATGGAAGAGAATCATCCCAAGGCTGTAGACCTCACTGAATTCGCCTTCCGGCAGACCGGCGAGGCGTTCCGGAGGCATGTAGTGCGGGGATCCCAGGACACACCCATCTTCGTTCGGGTGGTTGGCGGCCTCCTGCTCAACGCAGAGTCCGAAATCGATCAAGCGGGTCGTCCCGTCCGGCTGGATGATGATGTTCTCCGGCTTTAGGTCCCGGTACAGATATCCTCTCTTGCAGATCGCCGCGTCGGTTTGTGCCATTTCGGTTGCCAGTCGCATCGCCGTTTGCGGAGGGGTAGGGCCTTCGACGTCGATGATCTGATCGAGCCGCATTCCGGGGATATACTCCATTGCGAAGAAGTACTCCCCATCCGCGTATCCGTACTCCACGCCGTCCTCGCAGCCCGGGACATCGATGAACAGGGCGGCGGCTTGGGCTTCCCGGTAGAGCTCAGCCCCAAGATGAGGCGAGTCGCGGTGTTCCCGGGGCAGGATTTTGACGGCGAAAAATTCTTCGGGATACTCTTCTGAGACGGCCTGGTAGACGCTCCCCATCCCTCCGCCCCCCAAAGGGCGATAGAGATAGTAGGATTCCACCTTCGCGGGGATGAACAGGAGAGTGTCACAGTAGGGGCAGGGGGTCAACGAGAAGGCTTCGAGGAACCCGAACTCAACCGCCTGGTGGCACGTCTGACAGACGAAGTGGTCTGTCTGGAAGACGCGCAGGAGTTCAGCCGCCCCCCCTGGGGCCTGGGGCGCTTCCCCGGCCTCTGTCCTGTTCTTGTTCTTACCAAAAAGTGCCATTCCGTCCCTGCGTTTCCGGTCCAGGTCGTGTCGTTTGCTGAGATGGAGTCCGTCCGGGACGCCTTCCAGTCCCCGTCTGCCGCTATCGGTCGCGTGGCGGAGGTCACCCGGGAGGCATCCGGCTCGGCAGGAATCTCCCGGCGACTCTCGTTGGCTTGACCTAGCCACACGCCCTGCAATCCCGAGGAACCGCCGGCGAGCATTGACCAATCGTGGGCAAAAGCCCCTGCCCAACACGTTTTCGCGTGCCGCCAGGAGTGGACCTCTCACTTGAAGGCGTTGGTGCGCTCCATTGCGGCTTTGCGCGACCCATAGGTATAGCTTCAGCGTATGCGTTGTCAAGGCAACCCGGTACGAGAAGCGTTCGTATCCTGTCTGCAGGTGTTCCCAGCACAGGTTCAGGACAGCAGTGCCCGGAAGTCATTGATCCGGTGGAACGTGATTCGGTTCGCATCATGGAAGTTCCGTGATCCGCGGAAAGCCATCCGAACTAGGTAGATGATGTCAGCCCCGTCGAATTGCCAATCGACATACTGGAACCCGGTGAGCCTGACCGAGTCTTCAGGAGCCAGTCCTGACTCATCTGTGAGCAGCGTTGTCACGTGTTCCCACGTCCACAGGTCAGATGATGCGTAGAGCGAGAGCACGTTTCGCTGGCCGGGGCGTGCGGGGTCGGTGTTGTTGTTGAGCAGAGCGAGATACCTGCCGGTGTCTGCATCACGCCGTATCGTGAATTTGGTCATTCCGCCCGGCAAGTCGACGAAGCCGGTCTCGGGGGCGAAGCTGAGTGTGGTGCCGTCTGGGCTGAGGCTCAGTCGCGCAGCTTTATCCACGGAGGGCGTGGCATGGAACCTCAGGATATTCCAGAGTTCTCCATCCGGGGCCTGGACGACGTTTCCCTCCAGCCAACCAGGTCGGTCGCAGGTGGGCCAGGTGTCCGGGGTCCAGGCGGGGTTGAAAACCACCTTGTTGCTCATCGTCCAACTGGCAGCGTCAAGCAGGTCGGCCTGTGTGTCGACGGACACAACACAGGATTGGAAGCCGTCCGGCCAATTGCAGGGGCTGCAGTCTTCGAACGCTCGGTAGAGTCTCCTCCCGGTGTTCAGCACGGGCACAGGGGCACAATGGTAGTTGGGGGGCTCATGGTAATAGCCTCCGCTGAACAGTTGGCCTGACTTCCCGTCCACGGGGTGCGTCCACCTGAATCCGCCGTCCGTACTGCGCCGTATGACGATCGAGCCGTATTGTTGGGTAGTCCCGAACAGATACACCGCGCCTGCGTGGACGAAAAGTGTGCTCCAGTAGGCATTCATGATGTGGGTGATGTTCTGCCATGACTGGCCGTCGTCTTCCGACCGGTACACACTGATGAGGGACTCCTCATTCTCGTGGTTCCGGGGACATCCAGGCCCAAAGTAATCGTGAGTTGCCAACAGAGCCCCGTCCGGGAGGCGGACAACGCTTGGACTCCCGAGGAATGTGCACGAGCGTTCGGGTTGGTACTTGACTTCGCTGTAGATCACGTGGGCCTCTCGTCTATGGAGTGGTATGGGGGGGGACTGCCGGCGCCAACGGTCCGGGCGCCTCGGAAGGGGGTACATCAGAGCGCCGCCGCTGTTCGGGCGCAGGTCAGTGCTGACTTGGCGGCTTCGGCGAGAAAGACGGTATCGACCCCCACGGCGATAAACGTAAACCCATCTGCGACGGCTTCCTGGATCGCCGCGGCACTGGGGAGGACGACGTGGATTCCTGCTGCTTTGCCAGCTTGTTTACAGGCTACGGCTACCTGGGCGCACGCCGCCTTGATGATCGGGTCCTGAGTCTGGCCGGGGATGCCGTAGGACCCGCTCATGTCATAGGGGCCGATGAAGACACCGTCCACTCCGGGCACAGCCAGGATGTCATCGATGTTCTCCACTCCTTCTCTGGACTCGATCATGACGATGACCAGCACGGTGCTGTTTGCCTGGGCCAGGTAGTCCTCGAACGTCTCTCCCCAGTCATTCATTCGGGAGAAAGCGAAACCGCGGACGCCTTGGGGCGGGTACTTCGCGGCTCTGACAGCTGCCTCTGCCTCAGCGGGGCTGTTGACCAGGGGGACAATCACCCCCTCTGCTCCCATGTCCAGAACTTGGCGAATTGCCAAGGTGTCATTTTCCCGCACCCGTACCAGTGGGGCTGGTCCGCGGCCATACATGGCCCGAGCGAGTCCGGCAAACTGGGTCATATCGATATCGGTGTGTTCACAGTCTGCAGCTATCCAGTCGAACCCCGCTTCAGCCAGGACTTCAGCGATGGTTGGGTGACCGGCCTGGATCCACGTCCCGATCGTGACTTCTCCGTTGCGGACCTTGGTGGCCAACGTTGCTTGTTTCATCGCTTGTGTTCCTTGGCAGGCAGTCTGCTGGGTGGGATTGCCGGCGTTTCGGGCGGTCTGATGGGGCTGTCGTACAGACCTATGGGAAATCTGCGGCTGTGGCGGTTGTCGGCGCCCTACTCGGGGGAGTAGCCGTAGGTCTCTTTGACCCACGCTCGGAAATCCGGCTCACTCCATTCCGCGGTGTTTTGCGGGCGCTCAATGAAGTCGTTAATGCGTAGCGTCCTGCCTTCCCGTTCTGCAGCTTCTGCCGCCAGGACCGCCTGCATCGGCTTGATTCCCTCGCGGCCATGCGTCAGAGGAAGGTCACGGTTCTGGATGCAGGAGATGAAGTGCTTGATCTGCCCCTGCATGTCTTTCGCGCCGCCGAACGCATCCATGTGGTCTTCCTTGCGCGGATCAAACTCGAACAGGTCATTCTCGCCGTCGCTGTTGAAGAGAGTTACGAGGCGTTTCCCGTCGCTGCGGTAGGTGAGCTGGAGAGATCCCTCCGTCCCGTAGACCTCGTAGCGAATGCCGGATGTACGGAAGGGAATGGCCCAGCTTTCCACATAGCAGGACACGGCTCCATTCTGATGCCGGAAGATAGCGCAGTTGGTATCATCTCCTCCGGGAATCAGCTCGTTGAGCGTCAGGGCATGGCTCATGTTCATGGCTTCCGCTATCGGGCCTACACACCACTGCAACTGGTCCACATAGTGGCAACCGTGGGACAGGAAGGCGCCCATTGGGAAGTCATAGGGGTTCTGGCGCCATTCAGCCGGTTTGGCCATGTTCAACTGTGTCTGGATGTAGGCCTGGCGGATTTGCCCGAGTTTGCCTTCCGCACAGGTCTGCTGAAAGAGCTCGAACTCGGGACGGTAGCGCAGGACGAAGGCGACCATGAACACCACATCCGCCTTCTCGCATTCGTCGATCATCCAGCGGGCTTCCGGGAGCGTTCGCGCCATGATCTTCTCGGTAAGAACGTGTTTCCCTCGGCGTGCCGCCTCGACCGTCATTTCGGCATGGACGTGTGGCGGAGTGCAGATGTCGACAGCGTCCACTTCATCCAGAATGGCCAGGTAGTCGGTGTGCCACTTGCACCCCATCACCTCTGCCTTCTCCCTCGCTCTCGATTCAATGATGTCAACGCAGTAGATGACCTCAGAGCCAGGGCAGGCAAGATGGCCGTTGAGGTGCGCTCGACTAATCCCACCACAGCCGATCACTGCAACCTTTGTTCGTTCCATCAATCCCTCTCCTCATGCAGGGGCAGAGCCCGGAATACGTGAACCGGATAAAACGCTTCAGCGGAGTATACAGGGCCACCGAAGGCATTCAAGATCGCCCCGCGCTACCAAATGGAGCGGTGCGGTCGTTTCCTCCGTCAGGTTGGGGCTGCCGTCGTCGATCAGCGGTGGGCATGCTTGTGAAACTCATCCAGCATGGCCATGAAATTGTCGTACTTGGTGCCGAAAGCGACACTATGAGACGGCCCCAGAATGAAGCCCGGCACGTCCCGCGTTGCTTCCATGGTTTCGCGCACAGCTGTTCGCATTTCGTCAGGCGTTCCGCTGATCAGGAGCTCAACCGGCACCCCACCCCAGAACGCGATGCGCGAACCAAAGGTCGGGCAAAGCTGGGCCGGGGCCATTCCAGCCGATGTCTGGAGCGACTGATAGCAGTCGACGCCGCAGTCGATGATGTCATCCATGATCTGTGTGGTCCTTCCGCAGCAGTGAAGGATGACTTGGTCAACGTGCGTTCTTAGCGAGGCCACACGCTGTCGCAGGCAGGGCTTGCAGATTGTTTGCCATTGGGCTGGTGAGATGAGCAGACCGTTTGTCCCTGCCATATCCTGCTCGATCATGGCTCCCGCGCAACCTGGGCGCAGCGCGACGCGGTCTACTGCACCGGCAATCCGCGTATACCTGCGAGCAGCAGCAGCGACGGCTTCTGGGGCCAGCGCATACTGCATGAGTCCATTCTCCATTCCCCCCAGCAGGGGCATGCAGTTCAGTCCGCCGTTGCAGCTGGCTACGTAGCGGCTTTCTCCGAGAGCCTGGGTCATGTGGTCGAAGACCTCGTACCGGGACGGATCGGGGAGCGGGATGTCCTCGGGATCCGGGAGCGGGAACATCTCCGGGGTGTAGGCCTTCGGTTCGCCGCTGACCGGCCGGTTGACGATGGCGATGTCGTTGGAAAGGAACGAGAGTTGCCAGATCTGCCCTTGCTTGTCTTCATACAGATCATCGCCGATTTTCCGAGGCATCTCGGCGGAAGCGCCCCGTTCGGGCAGCAGTTGGGCCTCTTTGTAGATGATCAGGTCCAAAATGTCGAGTTTGGTGAAGAGCTCGACAACATCGCGTTTGAGTGACTCAGCCACTTCATCTCGCCGTCCCTGCCACAGCGCTAGCTGAAGGCCGGGCTTGTTGCGGATGAGGGTGTCTCGACCGAGGATTCTCCCGGCGGTGTCACAGTCGATGGCGTAGAGACCCAGAGGGACACGATCTGGATGTTGTTGAGCAATGGCTGCCCGAACCCGTTCTCTTCCGTTCATACGGTGGCGTCTCCATGTTGTCTCCGCGGTCAGGATCCGCGGCACGGCCCCCGAGCGGTGTGGTTTGAGCTCGTTGCGTAGGGTCGGCGGTTCGTCTATAGTACGAGTTTACACCGACAATCGCCAAAGGGCAGGGCACGATCGTGCGTTGTCCACAAGCGGAGCCGACTGACCATGGCTTTGATGTTTCAGAATTCGTTGACGCGACAGAAAGAAGCGTTCACCCCGATCGTTCCCGGCAAGGTCGGGCTCTACACGTGTGGCCCCACCGTTTACAATTTCGCCCACATCGGCAATTTCCGCGCCTATGTGTTTGAGGATCTGCTGAAGCGAACGCTGTGCTTCTGCGGCTATGACGTTCACCATGTCATGAACCTGACGGATGTGGACGACAAGACAATCAGGGACTCCAAGGCCGAGGGAACTCCGCTTCGCGATTTCACCCAGCGTTACAAAGACGCGTTTTTCGAAGACGTCGACACGTTAATGATCGACCGAGCGGACGTTTATCCCGCCGCGACTGATCACGTGGCCGAGATGATCGAGATTGTGCAGACGCTCTGTGACAAAGGAAATGCATATCAGGCCAATGACGGGTCCGTCTATTTTTCCATCGAGACGTTTCCCTCCTACGGGCAGCTTGTTCGCATTGATCAGGAGAATTTGCGCCCCGGCACGCGCGTGAAGCTGGATGAGTATGAGAAGGATGCGGTTGCTGACTTCGCACTGTGGAAGGCCTACGACGAAGGAGATGGTGATGTTGCCTGGGACAGCCCGTGGGGTAAAGGGCGCCCCGGCTGGCACATCGAGTGCTCAGCGATGAGCATGAAGTATCTCGGAGAGACATTTGACATACACTGCGGCGGGGTCGACAACATGTTCCCGCACCACGAGGACGAAATAGCCCAGAGCGAGGCGGCGAACGGATGCAAGTTCGTCAACTATTGGCTGCATAACGCTCATCTTGTGGTCGAAGGCAAGAAGATGTCGAAATCTCTCGGCAATTTCTACACGTTGCGTGACTTGTTCGAGCGTGGTTTCTCGGGTCGGGAGATCCGCTGGGTGCTCCTGAACACCCACTACCGACAGCTTCTGAACTTTTCCTTTGATGCCTGCGAGAATGCTCGTGCGGCGCTCCAGCGGCTGGATGACTTCGTTGTGCGGCTCAAAGAGGCCGCTCTTCTCGCTGATGCTGGTGAAGCGAGAATGGCTGAACGCCTTGAGGCCGCCGAAGCCGGTTTCCGGGGCGGGCTGGAAGACGACCTCAACATCTCGGTAGCTGTGGCAGCTCTGTTTGACTTCGTGCGTGACACCAACAAGGGCCTGGACGACGGGAGCATTGGTGGGGCGACGGCGCAAAAGGCCCTGGACCTGCTGAGCTGCTTTGACAGTGTGCTTGCCGTGCTCAGTATTGGGAAGGGCGACGATGTCCCGGCAGACGTCCTGGCCATGGTCGAGGACCGTCAAGCTGCGCGGAAGGCGCGCGACTTTGCCCGGGCTGATGCCCTCCGTGATGAACTGGCGGCCCTGGGCTGGGTGATCGAGGACACGGCTCAGGGAGCCCGTGTGAAGCGCGGGTAAGCTCGGGAAGGCGGGGGCAGAGGCCGGGTCAGTCTGAAGGGATGGCCAGTTCCTTGAGGGGCAACTGCTGCGGAATAATGAACTCTTCCAGGTCGACCGGCGTTCCCGGCATTGGGACGGCTTCCACGGCCTCGATGACATCCATCTTCCTGCGGTGCTTCCGCCATTGCCGGAGGCCAAGCCCCGCGACCACCAGAAGCGTCAGCACTGCAACCGTGGCAGCAACCGCCAACATCGTCGGCGTGATCACTCGGTTTCCGTTCGGTCCTCGTCTTCCTGCCAGGCGGTAGCGTACTTTGGAGCCACTCTCACTGTTCTGAGCTGTGACAACGAGCCGGTGCGAGTCATCCTCGTCTTCGCGTCGCTGCAGCAGTTGATCGAGCTCGGACAGGATCGGCTGGGGATCAATACCGTACTCGCGGCAGAGCTGGGCCACGTAAGATCGAGTGTATATCGGTGGCGGCAGCTGCTTGATGCGGTCTGTCTCGATCTGCTCGATAATGTACTTCGGGATCCGCGTTTTCTGGGCGACGTTGGTTATGGTGAGATTGCAGGCCCCGCGACTTTCCATAAGCCGTTGGCCCAACGTCATCTCAACGGTGCTGAGCTCGATGATCTGAACGTCTTCGGGAAGGGGAGTGTCGTCGGCGGGAGTGGCTGTTTCCGGTGGCGCCGTGTCGCTTTCGTCCTCAATCGCCGTTTCTTCTGACTCCTCTGATTCCTCTGACTCCTCCGGCGGGGCCTCGGCCTCTTCTGCTTCGGGCCCGGCGGCGGTGTCTTGGGGGAGCGGAACATCCTCGGAAGGCAGAGGGGGGGCAGGCTGTTCGTTTTCGTCTGGGAGCGACATTTGGGGGGGCTCGGGGGGCGATTCGTCGGGCGGCACTTCTTCCGCCTGGAGTGCTTCCGTGGGAGTGTCCGGTGTGTCTGGAGCGGGTGCTGCGGGTGCTGCTTCCGGCTCTGGCTCGGCGGACGGCGGGCGTTCCACCTCGAAAGGCAGATCGTTCTGCCGCGCAGCAGCGGATGCATCCCAAGTCAGTGGGAGACGCTGCTGTCGCGTACCGGCGTCAGGTTTCTCTTTGTCCGTTCTCTTGGCCATAATAATCGGCGGTGCTCCCGGCACCATTGATCCTCACACGGGATATCCATCTCAGCAGGCGTCATGACATGTCTGGACGGACTGTCGGCGCCTGAGTCTCGGTTATACGACGTCGCCGTCTTCCGTCTCCGGTAAATCCACGTCTACGTCTTCGCTTTGGTCGTCATTGCTCAAGATGAGGATCTCTCGCGGGGCCGTCCCAATCTGCGGCCCGATGACCCCTCGTTGCTCCAACACCTCAATCAAAGAAGCGGCTCGGTTGTACCCAATCCTCATGCATCTCTGCAGGTAACTCGTGGTGGCTCGGCGGTCGCGGACGATGATCTCAATGGCCTGCTGGACAAGCTCCTCATCCTGCGCTTCGCCTCCGCCCGCTCCCTCTGCCGAGCTGGGGTCGCCGCTGCTCCCCGCGGAGACTTTGAAGACCTCTTCGTCGAATTGCTGGTCCCCCTGTCCAGCGCAGAACTCGACGACTCTCTCAATCTCCATGTCATCGACGAGGGCTCCCTGATTGCGTTCAAGGCCTGACGCACTGGGGGAGCGAAACAGCATGTCGCCGCGGCCGAGAAGGCTCTCAGCTCCTTTGCCGTCCAGTATCGTCCTGGAGTCCACCTGTGAGGTAACCTGGAACGCGATGCGGGTGGGGAAGTTGGCTTTGATCGTGCCGGTGATCACGTTCACACTTGGACGCTGCGTGGCGATGATGGTGTGGATGCCGACGGCTCGGGACAGCTGAGCGATTCGGGCGAGGGAGGTCTCCACGTCAGCCTTCGCGGTCATCATGACGTCAGCCAACTCATCGATTATGACGACGATGAACGGGAGCTTGGTCGGGATTGGCTTGCCATCGTCGTCCAGTTCGGGCGTTCCGCTCTGGGGCCGACTATTGAAGCCTTCGAGGTTCCGGGCTCCCACTTTGGCGAGGATCCGGTACCGCTTCTCCATCTCGTTTATCACCCAACGCAGGGCCAACGGGACTTTCTTCGTCTCGGATATGACGGGGACGACCAAATGGGGCAGGCTCTCGTAGGCCCGGAACTCGACAACCTTGGGGTCAACCATGATTAGGCGCAGCTCTTCCGGTGTGAACTGATAGAGCATGGACATGATAATGGCGTTGATGCAGACGGATTTTCCACTTCCCGTCGCGCCTGCGATGAGAAGATGTGGTGCCTTCGCCAGGTCGAGGATCACGACCCCGCCGCTGATGTTCCTACCGAGGAGAATCGGGATCCGGGCCTTGGATTTTTGCCATTCGCGCGTTTTCATCAGGCTGAGGAGTGTAACCAGGGCGGCGCTGGTATTCGGGACCTCGATTCCCACCGAGTTGCGACCTGGAATCGGGGTGAGAATTCGTAGACTCGTGGCCCGGAGCTCCATGGCGATATTGTTGCTGATCTGGCTGATCCGCTCGACCTTCACGCCGGGTGCGGGGAGCACCTCAAAGAGGGTCACACGGGGGCCCGAGGTGGCATTGCCCACTTGGGCATCGATGCCGAAGCTGTCGAGAGTCTCCTGGAGGATCTCCTTCTTAGCTTCGACTTCTTTGGGGTCAGCCGTTGTGCCAGCGTTTTGTGTTTGGTCAAGCAGGTCGATTTCAGGGAGCTTGTAGGCCGCCGGGGCGGGATGGCGCGGCGTGGCGGTTGGTTGCTCTTGCGCCTTCGCGCCGGCCGTTCTGTCTTCCGTCCCCTGCGCCTTCTTCTTGTTCTTGCGTTTGCTCGGCTTCTCCTCCGGGGGAGGGAGCGGCGCTTCCTCGACGGGTTGAAGCTCGCGGTTCAGTTCTTCGCGCTCGCGCAGTTTCTGTGAACGACGTTCCGCAGCGCTCGTCTTGGCGCTCTTCTTCTCCTTGGCAGACGGGGACTCAGTTTTCCGCTTCATTTTTGGGAGCGTGAGGCCCCCCAGGACGAGATCATGCCAGTCGTGGAGCCAAACCACACCCAGCCCCACTGCGATCAGGGCACAGGAGACTATGGCGCTTCCGGTTGGGTTCAGGATGATGCGCATCCAGCCCCCGTTGGGGGCACAGAACCGCTGGCCAACCACCCCGCCCGGTGTCTGCCCCACGTTGAGTTGGGCGGCCAACTCAGAGGCCAGGTCAGGCCAGATGCCGCAGAACATCGCCGTCCCGATGGTGACAAGCCCCAGGGAAAGCCAGTAGTCCCAGAGGATCTGGCGTACTCCTCGGCGGCCGAACAGTCGCCGGGCGGAGGAAAGCACAAGCAGTGTGGCAAGTAGGTACGAGCCGAAGCCGAAGAGGAGCAGCAGTGACCTCGAGATCCATGCCCCGAAGTAGCCGATCCAGTTGCGGATGATCTCGTCTGAGCCCATCCCTCCCGCGAGGAAATCGGTATCGCGCGAATCGTGGGACAGGAGGGAAAGGAAGACGAGCAGACTGAACACGAAGAGGGTGATTTGCGCGATCCGCCGAGGTCGCCCTTCCGTGGCGGCCAGCTTCTCGTCGCTTGCTTTTTTGTTGGGTTGGCTGGCTGGCAACGTGCGTCCACTTCTGTTCAGCCGGAGATCGCTTTGGCCCCGGGAAGACTAAGCTGTCGGAAAGCTCCCGACCGGGGGCAACCGGTTGCTCTTCGTCGCGGGACTTCACGCGGCTCCCGTCCGGGAAGGATCCCCTGGAGCCGGAATGAGCGTTCCAAGGCACCCTCGAGAACTGGCGCGAACGACACTTCCGCTGACTCGAAGGCACCCTTGACGAAGCTACTTAACATACTATTGTGTCGTTGCTCCGAATCAATTCCCCTAGCACGCTTTTTTGTATGAAAGAAGCCCTTTACCCCCTTAAGTTTGTCCCCGTCCGCGAGGGCTCGCCTACGCCCGTTGGTTTGTTACGCGAGTATCTCTCCGAGGGCGTTACTGAGGGCGTGGACGCGGTTAGGGGGAGTCTGGATGCCAGCACCAGCTGGGAGTTGGTGGACAACGGCGTTCTCCAGACGGTCGTGGCAAACGGCGACCTCCAGGGGATTCCTCTCTGTGAAGTGGTCGGGCGCTTCCCGCGTGAAGTGGTCGGGCGTCGTCATGTTCCGGGGCGTCCGTTCCCCTTGTGTATTCGGTTGGTGGACGTGATGGAGCGGCAGGCTCTTTTTGTGCATCCTGAGCGTACGGGGGAGTTTGCACGGCAGGCCTCGGGGCCAAACGTCAAATTCTGGTATTCGGTCAAGGCAGCCTCCTATGGGGAGGTCGTTGTTGGGATCGGGCAGGGAGTTACCCGCCTGCAGGTCGTGCAGCGTCTGCGTGAGTCTGGTCTTGAAGAACTCCTGCAGGTCTTTCAGCCTCGAGCTGGGGACGCTTTCTATGTTCCCAACTGCCGGCTTCACAGCATTGGCCCCGGAAACCTGATGTGGGAGATCAAAGAACGTGCTTGCGATCCGCTCGTGGTCAGCCACTGGGGCCATGAAGGCGGGGTTGTCGGCGACGATACTGATTTGCTGGGCTGCATCAACTTTCAGGACCGACAGCTCGGACGCATTTCTCGGGATGCCGGGCGCGTGACTCACACGAGAAAGATCCCGTTGTTGCACTACTGCCCGCGCTTCACGGTGGATGAGATTCGCCTGACCGATCATCTCTTCGACCGGACGAATGGGACCACGTGTCACATCCTCGTGGCCGCTCGAGGAGTCGCTGAAATTCAGACAGAGGGAAGGACGGAGGCGCTTCCCCAAGGCAGTGTGACGTGCATTCCAGCGGCTCTCGGTGATTACAGAATCTATGCCCGAGATGGGATGACACACCTACTGCGCGTGATGTTTCAGTCCCTCGTTTGACGGGTCGTGTGATGGAACTCCGAGCCAGGTCCGGAGAGATTTCTGGTGGCTGTGCTTGCGCGTTACTCAGCGGCTTTGCTATATTACGCTGTCCGGTCGCTACCGTTGGTGATCGGCTCAGGAGACAGAACAGACTGACGGAAACAAGAGCTTCGGGAGGAACACATGGTGTTTCAACGTATGCGGGTAGCGAGTGCGATGGTGGTGGTTACGCTCTCTCTTGGGGCGCTGCCGCAGTCCGCGAGTGCTCGCTCTGTCAATGATGCTTTCGCCAGAGGTGAGTTGTTCATCTGGAACCGGTTTGCCGACTTCCTCGAGATGGCGCGTGGTGGAGTTGCTGTTGGTCCTGCGATCGGTGGCGAGATTGCGCTGACGGACAAAGTCCGCGTTGGGGCTTATCGCGTCGATGAGAGTGGTGCGACGTTCCCTCACTTTATCCCTCCTCTATGGGCCGTGCCGTGGCTCGAAGGGGAGCCTGTTTTCCGGAAGCATGGTGGTTCATACTGGCGCTGGTCCTTTTTTCAGTGGGACAAGGAGAGCAGCGAGCAGCACGATGTACGTTTCCCCAGGGACCCAAAGGACCTGAGAGCTCAGCTTGCGCTTGGTCTGGTGCATGGATACATGAACGTGCAGACACGTGAAGTCGGGGACTTTTTTGCCGGCATTGTGGGGTTTGACCCGATGGGAGATGACGAGGAACTGGATCCTAACACAACACGTGAGCCAGCTCGCCATCTGGGGCGTGGCCTGAGCAACTTGGCGACTGGGATTTTCGAGGTGCCTAAGAATATGCACCGGGTGAACCGCGATCGCGGCGGATTTGCGGCCCTCACGGTGGGGCTGGCCCAGGGCATCTGGCGGTTTGGGACCCGTGAGGCGGTCGGCCTGATGGAGACGGTTACCTTCCCGATGGGATGGAAGCCGATCCTTGAACCCGAGTTTCCCTTCCAGCCGACCAAGTCTACCGAATGGCGGATCAACGAGCCGGATTTCCGGCGCAATTTCTGACCACACCAACGTTGCCTCGCCGAGAGCCTGATGTTGTCTGTTTGCTTACGAGCCGGTGCCTCCATCTTCGGGGCACCGGCTCGTTCTATCTACTGGCGGTCCTCAGAAGCGTTCCGGCACAAACGTCTGGTCGCTGATTGGTGGCCGTACATAGCCTGTGTTCCGCTGCCGGGGAGGGAGCTTGATGGGGGGCGGAGTAAGATCCTGGTAGGGGACGAGGTCCAGGAGGTGACTGATGCAGTTGATGCGGGCCCGCCGTTTGCTGTCCGCCTCAACCACATACCACGGTGCCTGCTTGATGTCCGTGTGAGCGAACATCTTGTCTTTGGCCTTTGAGTACTCTACCCAACGGGCGCGAGACTCGAGGTCCATCGGGCTCAGTTTCCAGCGTTTGGTGGGATCCTTGATGCGGGCCTGGAAACGCTGCTCCTGCTCGTCGTCACTGACGCTGAACCAGTACTTGATGAGGATCGTTCCCGAGCGGACAAGCATGCGTTCGAACTCCGGGCAACTGCGCAGGAACTCGAGGTATTCCGGTTCTGTACAGAACCCCATGACCCGCTCGACCCCCGCGCGATTGTACCAACTGCGATCAAAGAGGACGATTTCCCCGGCCACCGGCAAGTGGGGCACATAGCGTTGGAAGTACCATTGGGTTTTCTCGCGCTCAGTCGGTGTTCCCAGGGCAACAACGCGGCAGACTCGGGGGTTCAGGCTCTGAGTGATGCGCTTAATCACTCCGCCCTTTCCCGCCGCGTCTCGTCCCTCGAACACGACGACGACTTTGAGTCCTTTGTGTTTGACCCATTCCTGGAGTTTGACGAGCTCCACCTGGAGGCGTTCGAGCTCATCTTCGTAGAGCTTCTTGGACAGTTTGGGGCGAGAAGGCGCCTTTGCCTCCTCCGCTGTGGCGGGCACACCTTTCGCCGTGCCGGTCGCTTTCCGCTTCTTCCCTTTTTCCTTTGACATCTGTCTTCTCCCTCTTTTCCGCGTGGTTCAGCAGGTCTTCCCGGTTCGGCAGGGGTGTCGTCGGGAGGACAGGCCTGAGGTGCACCGGCGGCGGCAGTTGCGGTGGCTCCAGGGCCTTCGCTCTGTAACTGTCCATCCGGAATGTGCCTGGTTGCTCGGCGGCGTTCTGCCCGGTGGTCAGTGGCTACAAGTCCTACTGTACCGGTACTTGAGGGGGATGCGCAAGCCGCGGCTCTCCCAGGCGGTAACGGGCCAAGAGCCGGATCAAGAGCGCGATCAGGATTGGACTCTCCCCTCGTAACTGAGGCATTGCCCCAGGCGAGTATCCGGTGCGAACTCCAGTTCCGTGAAGAGGGCATGAATCGGGGACAGCGGCGAAAACATGTTTGGTTTGAGCCACTGAGGTGGTACTGTATACTGTTGTGGGTGTAGTAATGGTTCCTACTGTTAAGTGGAGGGTGTGATGAAAGGGCAACGTCGTCTTCGTTCGCGCCGGCAACGCACTGTTATTCTGGCAGCATTGCGGGAGACTACCAGTCATCCCACCGCGGATGAGATCTATGCGGTTGTCCGTGCCCAGATGCCAAGGATCAGCCTTGGCACTGTTTACCGGAACCTTGAGACGCTGACTGAGATGGGGGAGGCGCAGAAGCTCGAGTTTGCGGGGCTGCAGCGGCGTTACGACGGTTGCACCAGCAACCACATGCACGTCCGCTGCGACGACTGTGGTTGCGTGGCGGATGTGGAGGGCGCGGCTCTGCCTGATCTGGGGCGTGTGGTCCCATCCGCGGCCCAGACCGCGTTCAAGGTCACCGGCTTGCGAATGGAGTTGACCGGGATATGCCCGAATTGTCTGGGGTAATTGAGAGAAATGAAGCGATCCGCCCGGCCGAGTGGTCAGGCGGATCGCTTTTCCTTTTTCTTCAGGAGATGGCGTTCTTAGCCGAGATATTCTTCCGCCGTCTCGGCGGTCGTGCATAGTACGGGCGTCTCCGGGAGGATCTGCTCGAGAGCCTCCATCTCCGGGGCACCGTCTGCCAGGGGCAGCTGTACCTGGCCGCGATCGACCACGGAGCGACAGATCCCCATCGCGATCTCAAATCCCTTGAATGCCTCTTCGCCGCAGCACGGATGGACCTTTGAGTCGTCATCCAGCCAGTCAGCCATCTCGTCGACATAGGGCGGCATGTCCAAGTCGTAGTCCATGCATCCTTCGCCGCTGAATACGCCTTTCTTGGTGACCGCACGCCAGCCTCCGCCGGTGAGAACTTCCGCAAAGCCCTCTGTGCCCTGAGCCCCGATTCGGCATTTGCGCCACCAGTAGTCCACTTCAGGGACATCCGGTGCGCCTGCTCCGGTTTCCACATACCCACGGACGCCATTGGCGAACTGAATGATGCCTGCCATGTAGTCCGGGGACCCATGGATGTCGGCGAATTTGCCCTTCCCGGCGGCTTGGCCCATCACCCACTCCGCATCGGCGTTGCCGTTGTACCAGCGCATGTAGTCAATCATGTGTGTCATCATGTGCATCATCCACCCGGTCGAGTGTCCATAGACGGTGTGGACTCGACCAAGGTCGCCTGAGGCGATGATCTCTTTGACCTTCTGGTAGTGCTGTCCATAGCGGTGCTGGTGGCTGACCACGGTCTTTACACCCGCGGCTCGGACCAGAGCCATGATGTCTTTTGCCTCTTTTGTGGAGACCGCGATCGGCTTCTCATAGGCAATCAGCTTCGCCCCGCTCTCGATGCCGATGTTGATCAGCGGCAGGCGGACATTCGGGAGGGTGCAGAAGCAGAACACGTCCGGCTTGACTGCTTGTGTCAGAGCCTGGGCATCACTGCTGGCTTCGACCCCATACTCAGTCCTGGCAGCCTCCAGGCGTTCGGAATCGATGTCGCAGACTCCTACCAGTTCGAAACGAGGGTTGGCGTGGAATGTGGCAGCATGATGCTTGCCGCGTTTCCCCAGGCCCACAACGACGACACGATACGGAGAAGTTCCCATGGTTTGCCTCCTTGGGCTAGCGATATGACCGAGTGACGAGAGGGCTGTAAACAGATGATGGACGGGCGTGTCGAGCCCGTCCATCATCGTCAAATCTCTCAGGTTTCAGGGCGCTTACGAGTTTACTTGCCGCAGAACTCACGAACCTTGGCAATCACGCAGTCGACTTCGTCGTCTGTGAGTTCGGGGAACATAGGCAGGGAGACGCACTCGGCCGCGTTGGCTTCGGCGTTGGGCGTGCAGATGTCCATGTCCGTGTCCTTGCCCCAGGGGAACCCGTTCTGCTGGTGAATCGCGATCGGGTAGTGTGTTTTGGCGTCGATGCCATTGTCGTTGAGGAACGTGAGGAGTTCATCGCGCTTCTCGGTCTCCACGACGTACAGATGGAACACATGGCGGTATCCCGGGAGCTTCGTGGGAAGGGTCAGCCCGCAATCCGCGAGTTCGGCATCATAGCGCTTGGCGATCTCGATCCGACGGTCGGTCCATGCTGTGATGTACTTGAGCTTGACGCTCAGGACGGCGGCATGGATGTCATCGAGTCGGCTGTTGAAACCATAGGTATGGTGCGAACGTTCGTAGGACCCGTGGTTGCGCATGGCCGTGATGCGCTCCTTGATATCGTCACGGTTCGTGACGATTCCGCCGCTATCGCCAAACGTGCCGAGGTTCTTCTGGATGATGAAGCTGGTGCACAACGCATCGCTCTTCTCGCACAGCTCGAACGTGTCGCCCTTGGCGTCAATGGCCTGGGCGCAGTCTTCGATCACGAACAGGTCATGCTTTTCGGCGATGGCCCAGATCTTGTCCATCTCTGCGGCCTGGCCATAGAGATGAACGGGCACGATGGCCTTTGTTTTCGGCGTGATTTTGGCTTCCAGGAGGTCCGGATCGATGTTGTTCGTGTCACGGCGTGAGTCCACGAAAACGGCCTTGGCGCCGGCAATCCAGATGGCTTCGGCCGTTGCGAAGAAGGTGTTGGTCGTGGTAATGACTTCATCTCCGGGGCCGATGCCGAGGGCCATGAAGACGAGCCACAGGGCGTCTGTGCCGGAGTTGCAGCCGATGGCGTGTTTGGTGCCGAAATACTCGGCCAATTCCGCCTCAAACTTGGCCCCGGCCGGGCCCATGACATACTTGCCGCTCTCGAGCACGCTCAGGATAGCGGCGTCAAGCTCTTCCTTCAGATTGCTGTACTGGCGTGTGTGTCCGTAAAAGGCAACGTCCATGATTTTCCTCCGAGTTTTCCGAACAGTTCCCGCGTTTGCTATGGCACGGTGTGGTCTTCAATTCCAGAATGCAGAACCGGCACTATATCCGGTCGCTCAGTGAATTCAACGGAGTACTCTCGCGTCAAGAAGGAGTGTGTGGCTATCGCTGCTTCCGGCGGCTGGTAGGTTGGCCCGACTAGGTACTCGCTGTGAACGATGCGGATGGCGCTCTGGAGGCGACTTGGGCCTGACCGTACCTTGAAATGCCGATCTGACAGCATAAGCTGATGAACGGGGCGGTCGTTGTTGTGCCACAGGCCAGCGACCCCGTGGAGATTCATAACAGGAACGCATTATGACACGATTTAGGCATGTTCGGTGGAGCTACCTTGCGGGGGTTGTGGTGAGCGTTTGGGTTGTTCTGCCAGTTGGAGCAGCAGGAACGGGAACTGGCGTGGCAGGTGAGGCCGATGTGCAGTTCAAGCAGGGGAACTATGCCGCTGCCTTTGAGCTTTATGCCAAAGCTGCTTCTGCCGGGGATCTGTTTGCCCAGTGCAGGCTCGGCGAGATGTACCTTGGCGGGCTTGGCGTTGAGCAGGACGAACGCAAGGCTCTCCAGACGTACCTGGAAGCGGCCGAGAAGGGAGCTCCAGTGGCCCAGTGCGTGCTTGGGATCATGTACATGAACGGGCAGGGCACGCTCCGGGACAATCGGAAAGCCGCCCAGTGGTCGGCAAAGGCTGCCGCTCAGGGCAATGACATGGCCATGTTCAATCTGGCGTTGATGTACCGCGAAGGGAAGGGGATTGAGCGCAGCTCCGCGAAGTACGTCGAGTGGCTGAACCGGGCCGGCGAGCGGGGGAACCCTCGAGCCCAGCTGGAACTCGCCAGCTTGTTCCGCGAAGGCAAGTACGTCAGACGCGATTTGGCGAAGGCTGCTGAGCATCTGTCCAAGGCGGCTAAGCAGGGCGAACCCGCCGCTCAGGCAGCTCTTGGCCTGGCCTATTGTCTGGGGCAGGGCGTCGAGCAGGACCTGAAGAAGGCGAAGGCAATCCTCAAGCTCGCTTACGACAATCCGGACACTGACAGTAGTTTGCGTCGCAAGTGCGAGACGCTGTGGGATCAATACAAGCTCTATGACCAGTAGCGCTGACCTTGTAGGGGTGAGTGAAGTGAGGTCTTTCTGTCTGTGCCCCGATGTGCGGGGCTGAGGCCGGTGACGGGGAAGCCGACGACGGCATGGGTGTTCCTGAAGCGACCATTGAGTTTGGGGTAGCCTCTACATGAACAGTCCTCAGAAGAACGCGGTGAGCATTGCCTCCCTGGCGCTCTCCCTCTGTGTGCTTGAATGGGTGTGGCTTGATTGGCGCTTCGACGGGAAGATCCATGGGCTTCGAGAGGACCTGGCGTATCTGCAGGGCGAGTTGGCGGCGATGCAGGACCGTGATTGGTCTGGGGAGCATCCTGCCAAGCCGGAGCGTTCGGACGAGCAACTCCGGCGAGCCCTGGAGCGGCTGGGGCGACGGAATATCCTGGATCGGTATCAGGCGGGAATGACGGTCAGAGCCTACGGAGAGCGCGCCGTACCGGAACTGGTTGAGTTGGTACGTTCAGGATCCAGCCGCGCGCGCGAAAGCGCCCTCGTCATACTTGGTGACCTTGAATCTCCCACAGCCACCCCCCATCTGCGGGAGATAGCGTCACTCTATTTCGCGTCGTCGTCGTCGACAGGTAGTCCTTCCTGCTCTGCCGCGCCGGTGCCTAGTCCCAAGACGGTTGCTGCGATTCTCGGTCTACTTGCGGGCATGAAAGACCAAGAGGCCCTGCCCCTGTTTCGACATGGGCTGAAGAGTCCGGAGGAATCAGTGCGAACAGCAGCGATTGTCGGGATGCGTCGATTCGGCAGCGTAGATTTGCTCCCGGAACTACTTGGGCGGCTTGGGAAGGAGAAGCGTCTGGTCCACAAGCAGTTGGAGGAGGCCATCCGGGGGCTTTGCCATCGGGATCCAGGCAACTTCAGCAGGGGGCTAAAGGATGCGCCGCCTTCCTCGAGATTTGCCTTGGTCAAGCTCTTGAGTCAGGATCGCTCCGCCGCTGCGCTGCAGGTGTTGCGCACTCTCACAAAAGATGGTGATCCGCGCGTGGCGTTGGGGGCTACCCGAGTACTGGTGTTGCGCGGCGACACGTCAAGCCGAGCTGTAGCGGAACGCCTTGCGGCAGATGCCCCGACTGAGGAATTGCAGGGATTGGCGGAGGAGATCCTCAAGCAGTTCACAGAAGGCAAGGCAGAATAGCCGCCGGAACGCACCGATGGGAGCTGTCTCAGAACGCCCTAACGACTTCCACCATCCGCTCTACCACAGTTTTGGAAGTGTTTTGCCTTCGACCTCGAAGTAGACGACGACGTCTGCCGTTACATAGGCCCAATAGCCTCGCCTCGGATCGAGAGGCCCACGTTCGCTGGCATCCACATATGCCTGTTGCAGCGCGTCCCAGGCCCAGACAGTTCCTATGGCTTCGTCAAAGAACACGTCCTCCACGGTTACGCGGCCCGCATTGGACGGCACGGATACCATGTTCCAACCCGTATAGAGGACGATGAAGTTCAGGTCTTCGAAGGCCAGTGGCTTGGCGTTGGCAGGGAACTCCTCCAGGTTGGTTAGATAGTCCCCGTCCGGATTGGCGTTGGCATCATTCCTAAGCGGGTCCACTCCCTCTTGCACTTCCCACCCGTCTGGCAGGCTGTCGCCGTCGGTGTCGGCCAAGAATGGACTTGTGTCGGCTCGAGCTTCCTGTTGGTTCGTGAGCCCGTCCTCGTCTGGATCGCCTTGAGCGTCCGTTGAGTCGTGTGGATCCAGGCCGATCCACCACTCGTAGTTGTCGGTCATGCCATCACGGTCGGTGTCGAGCCAGCCCCTGAGGAAGACCCTCTCGCTGGACGGCCCCCCGAAGCGCAGGGCCGTGAGGTTGCCGGAGGGGTGGAACAAGCATTGCCCGGTGCTATCATCAGTCCAGACCCACGCGGTCGTGTTTCGGACCAGATCACGCAGGTATAGGTGACCGTTTGGCGACTGGGACAGCGCCTCCCACGCCTGAGGGACTTCCGCCATCTCTTCCGAACTCCCGAACAGCACATAGCGGCCGTCTTGGCTGGCCTGCACGAAGCTGGACGAACTCCACCAGGCTTGCTCCCCCTCGTCACTCAGGCTGACGATCCGGGTCTCCTTGTGTAGCAGGTCGCGGACGAAGAGATCAGATGTCATACCGTTCTCGTCGTTTTCGACCAAGTCGGTCGCTTGGCTGCGGAAGAAGACGAAGCGGCCATTCTCGCTGAAGCACGTGTTCTGGTCGCTGGTGGTGCCGCGAGCCATGTCCCAGGCGAATTGGCAGTCGACGGACGGTACGTCGCCGGAGACGGTTGGCGTGGCGAGTTCCGTCGTGCCGTTGGTCCAGTCAAAAACGTAGATTTGGGAGAATGCGGCATCCAGGCTTTTCTCGTACGCCACGCGTTTGCCGTCCCTGCTGATGAGCGCCGCACTATTCCAATCGAGGCCTGACGCCACGAATGTCGTACGTTCCTCAGCAGTATCTCGAAGGAAGAGCCCCTCCCCGAAGTCGACTGGATTGCCGGCGATGTCGTCCCCTGCCAGGCTGGCGTCCGCGGAGCGGAACAAGACGAACCGTCCGTCAGCGCCGGCAGCAATGAACCCGCCTTCACCCCAGCTACTCCCGTCCCCGTCATCCGCGACGTTCACTCTTCGGGTCGTTCCCGCGTGGGTATCACGCACGAAAATGTCTGCAAACCAATTGTTGTCGTCCTCCACGATATTGCTTGCACTTGACTCGAAAAACACATAGCGCCCATCGGCACTGATGCAGGTGTCGGTTCGGACACTGTCGTCAGACATCGGGGTTGGCAGGCTGGACTCATGCGCAGCCGGCTCCCCACTATCCGAAACACTGACCTCAATCACTACACCCGCCTCATGGTCATACTGGTAGACCTGCTGCCAGCCGCGAGAAGAACGTTGGGGAGTGTCCTCGATCATGGCCGTGAAGACCGCGAATTGCCCATCTGGGGTGATGATGAAAGGTGACATGGAGTCCAGCCCTTCGAAGACGAGGGCGGTTATTCCTGCGTCGATGTCGCGTACGTAGACGCGGAACATGTGCCCCGGCGCGCCGTCCAGGCCGGGGACTAGATTGGTGCTGTCGCTGAGGAAGTAGACCAGATTTCCATCATCGGAGGCCCCAAGAAATGTTTCAGCCATCATGGCATTCGAGAGTGTACCAGCTCGATCGTCGCTGCTCACGTTGACCGCGGACGTGATATCGGTCTCACGGTCTCGAACATAGATGTTGCTTCGCATCCCGTCCGCGTCAGGATGCAGGTTGTCTGCCGCGCTGACGAAGAAGACGCGGAAGCCATCGGCGGAGAAACAGGACGGGATGATCGTCTGCATCCCGGCCGTGTCGGTCGGGAGACTCGCCTGTGCGTCCGCCCATTCCCCTGTGGTGGTGATGGACACTGGCCCCACGGAGAGCTCCAACGCGGGATTGCTCATGAAGTCGTCCGGAGACGTTTGGTAGCGCATCTCCCAGAAGTTCGTGTAGCCGTCCTGATCCTTGTCCTCATCAGCATCATCATAGAGGGGATCAAGTTCGTGGTCACTCTCGAAGCCATCGCTCATACCATCGTTGTCACTATCTGTCGCGGTGGGGTCGGTACCTGCCTCGAATTCCTCCAAGTTCGTCACGGTGTCCTGGTCGGCATCGTCCCACGCCTGCAGCCCTGTTCCTGGAATCGACTCATGGGCGGTCTCCCAGTAATCCGGCATCCCATCGCCATCAGTGTCTTGATAGGCCCTTGGGCTCACAAGCTCTGTTTGGCCAGCGTTCCCGTCAGTAAACAGGACTTTCACGTAGTAGTACAAATCCTCCTGTAGCGGCGTGCTGTCGAGGTAGTTCCATGGCGCCCCGACAGGATACTCACCGGGCCACTTGTCAGCGACGAACAGTTCGGCTCTGCTGTTGGGTAAGCCCCCTGTGCCGCGGTAGATCTTGAACTGCATCTTATCCTCAAACAGATAGTCGTTCTGCTTGGCCCAGTGTGGCCCATATTGCCAGTTACCCGTGTCGGGATCGTAGTACGTCCCCCAATCCTCCCACACAGCGTTCCATAGGAATCTAGGCTTTTGTGCCCGGACGTCATCGGTCACGACAACTTGCAGCGCCATAGGATCATACAGATTCAGGGTGTGGTACCTGTACCATTCTGCCATGCGGTCCATGCCAGGGAACACGTCATTCAGGGCTGGGTTTGTGACATCATTCCACGTGACTGCATCCGTCCCGGAATCGGGTGCGTCAAAGTCGTACGCGTCGAGGATTGCCCGGTCAATTGGCGAGTCGAACAGCTTGCCGAGATTCAGGGTGATGGGATCGAAGTCTTGATCGTTGATTTGTGTATTCTGGTCGACTGCTTCAAGCAGTTGTGCGACCAAGTTCCGAGCTCGAGTCCAGTCTCCGAAGTCCATCGACGCCCACGGGCCGGCGGTTTTTGCGGGGGCCTCGTTATTGAGGATCAAGTCGAGCCCGTCAAGTGCATTCTGCAGGGCTGAGCGTGTCGATGTCTTGGCGGCGGCGAAGGAGTCTGGATCGCGGGCTGTGAAGAAGTCGGTCTGGGCATTCCAGAATGCCTGGTCGAGGTCGAATTCATCTGTTCCCACTGTTCCCCAGTCCCCTGAGAAGTCGTATCCACCGGCCAGCTTGAGTGCGGCATCCACTGCGTCAAGCCCAGCTGCTACAAACTTCCGGTCCGCGGAATCCATGGCCAGAGGGAGTTCGTCGTCGTCAGCCAGCTTGACAATTCGGTGGTAGAGGGAAGGGAAGTCTTCATTGGGAAACAGGCCGTTCAGGGTGGGATCGACTGCGAGCCAGTCCACTTCATTTCCGTCGAAATCGTACGGCGCAAGGTCTGTGCGGTCGAGCGGGTCGCTGAAGAGACTCTCTAGATGGACCACAACGGGGTCATAGTCTTCGATCGACACTTCAGTGGGAGCCTGCAATGATGAGATAGTGTCATCGACGTATCCCAGGATGTCTTGCCAGTCTTCTTTGGGGATTCGTTCGCTTGCGACCAGTCCGTCCCCGCCATGGGGCTTCCCGAGTAAGGCTGTGATAGCATCTCTGGCACAATTGAGTGCGGCCAGGAGCTCAGCTTGGGAATCCGTGAAACTACTCTGGTCGCGGACCGTGAAGAAGTTCGTGTAGCTCTCCCAGTATGCCTTGAGTCCGTTGCCGTCGACGCCCTGGAAGTCATTGTAGTTGACGTCAAGATCATATCCGGACAGGAAATCGAGCGCGACGTTTGCCAGATGCAGTCCTGCTTGGGCAAAGCTCAGGTCCACAGAGTCGACTGTATGGCCGTCGTTGGTGTCTCCTGGGGAATCGAATCGTGGGGACATGTCGTCGGTGAGAGTTCGGCTCCACTCCGGTCCAGCAGCGGCGGAAGCGGTCTCTAGGTGTGCAAGCGCCTCATCGATTCGTGCAACCAGCTGTGTTCGAATGGTGTCGATCGCTGCGTTCGGGGTCGGCGCTCCGTCCGGGGCCAGGAACTCATCCCACTCCCCATTCTGATTGGTGTCAGTGAACGGCTCGGCGGCGTCCCACTGAAAGTCACCGTCTTCGTCCCAAAAAAACTCACCCGGGTCCCACGTGCCGTTGCCATTGAAGTCGTCCCATTCCTCGGCGTCATCCCACTCGTCGTTGGCGTTGGTGTCCGTGTATGGTTCGGAAACAAGTCGTGTGTTTCCCGTCCGATCACGGTCGTAGATGTCGTGGTTGTAGGACACATTGAACGCGTTCAGCAGGGCCGGAAGGTCAGCGGTCGGGGCCTCGAAAAGGTCCGCGAGAAGGGTGACCGCTCGCATAATCGAAGCGTCAGGATGGGCGGAATCTTCGACCAATGCCTGAGCATACGCTGTGTGGGCGGCACTCAGATCATGGCCCCGCAAGAAGGCATCTCCAGCAGCCACCTTATCGTCGGCCGTCTGGGACCGTGCCGGCAGAATCAACGCACAGACTGCCGCTGAAATCAGAATGCGAGTTCTCACTGTTCCTTCTCCTCCATTGGCTCCCTGAAGTCGGAATCCCTCGTCTGTCCCAGCAGTGAGTGGGTGCGGGGTCTTCCAGGCAATGAAATACATGGAAATCTACGCATCAGGAGGGCGATATGCAAGCGTGGCTGATACTTGAAGGTAATGCCTCAGTTACGGGGGGCGCCCAATCCCGATCGCGCTCTTGATCCGGCCATGAGTTGTTGTGACCGCGGAGATGGTCGTGTCAGGTCTTCACAGGTCGCCTGAGGTCAACTGAGGGCTGTCGTGGTCGTGGCTCGAGGGGGGCAATCGGCGAGTTCCGGCATGGTGCGCGCAGGGAGGGCCCTCGAGTGCGCGGGGGCGGGACCAGAAGCGCTACTGGCCAAGCAGCGCGCGCTTTTGCTTGTTGTACTCCTGCGTCGACATGGAACCATTGCCCCTGAGTGCGGCCAGCTCGCGGAGAGCATCGGCGACCTGGATCGACACAGACATTCCCCGCTGTTTGGGTGTGGAGGATCGCTGGGGTTGCTGTTGGGGTGGAGCAGGGGGAGGCGGGGCAGGCGTGGGGGCGAGAGGGGGAAAGTGTCCCTGAGAGGCCACGGCCGCGATCGTGGCCTGCCAGTTCAGGGCGTTCTGCATCGCGTTCTGGTAGACAATGCCGTTCGTGTCGAACTCGGCCCCGCTGAGAAACCACATGACATGACAGGGCCGGCTGACATCGGAAACCGAGATCCGTAGGGCAATGAGACTCACCTTTCTCTGGACAGTCTTCTTGGCGCTGGCGGCGCCCATGGCAGCACCAACCACGCCCAAGGCCAGACCTCCTACCACGGCCCTACCAAGGCCGGAGCCGCCCTTAACGACTTCTCGGTCTTGCTCCTGTATCTCTGCTCCGAGGAAGTCGCCATACGGATGCATTGAGGCAACGAACTGCCCCGGCGCTTGCAGCGAACACAAACAGACGATGCGACGCGCTTCGTCGATCCCCAGGGCCGTCGTGGCGCAGGAGCTGATAACGGTCTTTGAAGGCTCGAAGTCAGGCTGGGCGAGCAGGAAATCCCCAATCCCCTTCTGCGCTTTTTCTGCTTGAAGGCTCTGTATGAGGAACAGCAGAACGCCAGCACCAACGACAAGCCAGAACCAGTGGATCAAGGTCATGATCAGCCTCCCAGTTTCTTCCAATGGTGGGACATTAGTGGGGAGAACTGAGGAATGCAAACAAGGGAGGGGGGAGAGCGTTAGGCGCTCTCGGGGTCGGACCACTGGCCGTGGCCGTGGTAGATGAAGCCGTCGCAGAGGGCTCGGCGTTTGCGGGCCCTGTGTTTGGCTGCAATGCCCCTTATTCGGCTGGTGAGGTTGCGGAAGTAGTGGTTGACGTCATCGGCGTCGGCGGCCACGTACAGGCCGTTGGAATCGCCGCAGACGAAGAAGGGGAGATCGTTGTCGTGGAGCTCGATGAGGCTGCGGATCTTCCGCGCCCTAGTCCCAGGGGTGCAGGTGGGCCAGAGCTCGGCGGCCGTGGCGATCTCCAGGGCGGTGATGGCGTTCCGGCTGCCGATGTGGTGATGGAGGATGTCGACCACTGCGTGGAACTCGTCCGGCAGGGCGTCTGCAGGCGTGCTGCACGGGTTCTGCGGAGTCGGTGCAGATACCGTGCGATCGCGCTTTGTTGCCCAGTCGAAGAGGTCCATGCGGGGTGTCAGGCCTTCCCGTTGCACCAGTCGTCCAGAGCCTTCCGGTGGTGCTCAGCTTCATCGCGTGTCAGGATTCTCCATCGGTGAGTGTCGGGAGGCCGATCTTCGCTTATGCGATAGAGGCCACACTCGAGGCAACGCTGAGCGGGCCCCATCGAGATCTCTTGCTCTGTGTGAATCCAGTTGTGGTTGCATGCCATTGTTCAGTGCCTTCTCGTGAGGCTCCCGTGGGAGAGGTCCATTGGGACGTCACGCTTTGGTTGCGAAATAGACAAGGGAGATGCAGACCGTGGTCCAGAAGGCCACCTCAAGGGGGCAGGAATTGCCCGTGCCAAGGCAGGCCAGGCCACACGAGAGCCACACGACACAAGCAAGTGTCCGGTGGGGACGGCAGACAAGCGGATGACGTTTGCTCATGTCCGGGGTGTCCTTCGTTCGGGGGAGACTGGTGCGATGCCCAGGGCGATGCGGAAAACATCGGCTTCCTCGGGGGTGTCCAGGAGGTGACCGTCGGGGGCGTGGTAGCGGAGATCCTGGATGGTCCCCCGAGACTGCTCCTTGTAGTAGCTATCGGCACGCATGACGAAGTCGCTGCTGCCGGTGCGGAGGAAGAAGAGACGGCCCCAACAGGAAGGGGCCGACGTGAGGAAGAGATCCACAGTGACCGCGCCGATCGGCGGCTCGTCGAGGACGACTTGAGTGTACTTCCGGCCGGATTTCACCGTGTATGACGCGCGCGTGCGTAAGGCGCGCACTATGTCGGGCTCGGCCTGGTCGGTGGCCGGCTCTCCGAGCATGTCGAGCTCGGGCTCGATCAGGGCAACGAGCTCGATATCCCCCACCTCAGGCTTACGGCGCCGGATGGAACCGGCTACCTCGAGGCGAGATGCGAAGGGGGCGAGATCGCGCTGCAGCTGCTCGGCCACGCCCCGGGCTTCCTCAAGGGGGATCTTCTCCCGGGGCGTGGGTCGGTCGGTGTCGAGCTTGACGGCCGTGTAGCGCCCGCGATGATCCGGACCGGTTACATATCCGGCAGCGATGAGCCGAACGAGGCCCTGCATGGCGACGCGATTAGCATCCGCGATGTTCCATGATTCGGGCAACTCACAGCCGATCTCGGCTGTGGTCTTTGGCAGATAGCTCTCGGCCAGAATTCGGAGGACGAGTCTGTCGTTTGGGGTGATCATGCGACAGGCAACTCCTGAGGCAGTTCCGGAGGGAAGAACCCCAGCATGCCATTGCACGGGATGAATGGCAGCTCCTGGACGTCCTCCAGAACCAAGCCGTATGGCCCGTAGAACCACTGGGATGGGTGCCACTCGACGCAGTCGACAACCGTGGCAAGCCCCACGATCCCTCCTTGTGGGATGTCAGAGAAGTGGGGGAATGTTGTGAGCCCGCTTCCGAGGTCGTCCCTGTGCATTCTGCGGAGACGATTCCAGTCAGCAAACTCGAACGTTTTCCCTGCATGGATCAGGACGCGCCCCCGGAAGCTCTGCCTCCTGGATCGGTTCTCGATGTCCTTCCCGAAGTGAAGGATCGCCTCGGTCCAGGGCGGCCGAATTGAGAGGGCACGCAGCTCGCGGATGTCATCGGGGTAGGTCACTTTTCCTTCTCCACATACCTCTCCCCGCAGAAGGGGCAGAACGTGGCACACACCGGCGGAGTCTTGCCCCGCTTGCCGTCCGCCCTCTCGGTCTTGAGCAACACCTTTGGCGGTCCGAGGCCCTTCTCGACGGAGACCGGCATCGTCGCGCAGATGTGCACGTTGTGGGTTGCCTCGAACTTGGCGTTTACTGTGTAGATGCAGTCACACATTTGGTCTTCCTCCCTATAGCTGTGGTTGGCCTGGTGACTTACAGCGCTCTCTCACTCTCATTGCAGAAGATCGGATACAGCGGACCGGGAGGGAACTTGCGATCAATGCCCTTGCTCGTGTCCACCCGTCGGTAGCACACGCAGCCGCTTGCCATTGCCAGTACGGTCACCATCATCGCCAATCTCACCTTCATCTGTCTTCTCCTTGCTGTTCTGTTTGCTTTCGCGCGGGTCGCGATCATTACTCCGGGTTTGGCTGACATGTTCTGTTCCACTGGCGTGCGTCGAGACTGCTATACGGCACGGGCTTCGTGTCTTTGGGTAGATACAGAGGGTGCTTTGGGCACCCAG
>JABHEG010000292.1 GCA_018676675.1 Lentisphaerota bacterium | reverse complement strand
GGAAAAGAGCGAAAAGCTGGAAAAAGCAGAGATCGCACGCAACTATAGTGCGCCAGACGAGCGTGGTATCGACAAGGAGAAGTTCCTATGACCACGCGGCAAGCAGGTTACGGAATCCAACCGAATTCTGCGCTCGAAGGATTTGTGGGGGGCCATCTCCGTTCGGAAACGGAAACGACCGAGAGCCCTTCATTGCGCAGTCGATCGGCGACATCGCGTGCGTCACTGGCGTGGTACACTCCGCGTTTGATGTCGCCCGCAACGGTCGCAGCGGTCCAAGCGTATCGAGGCATAGTCACCCCCTCCCGCTGAGTACGCGAATGAGCTCATCCACCGTCGTCAGTCCACGGTGCAGTTTGCCGATGCCGTCGTCGAACAACGTGTCCATGCCCGCGTCCTGGGCCGCCTGGGCGATCTCCGGTGTGTCGGCTCGCTGCTTGATCTTGTCCCGAATCGCGTTGTCTACGACAAGTAGCTCATAGAGCCCCGTCCGACCAAAGTACCCCGTTTGCTCACAGTGGTCGCACCCGGCGCCATGCCAGGCTGGACCATCGAGGATGGCACGGGGAAGATTCCGGCTCTCGACCACAGCCGGATCAATCGTCACCGGCTCTTTGCACTCATCGCAGATCCGCCGGACCAAGGCCTGGGCTAACACTCCCAGCAGAGACGATGTCAACAGAAAGGGCTCCGCCTCCATATCCAGCAAACGCGCGATCGCACCGGCGGCGCGATCCGTGTGCAGCGTACTCAACACGAGCATGCCGGTGAGGGAAGCCCGCAAAGCCATCTGCGCAGTCTCGACATCGCGTATCTCACCAACCATGATCACATCCGGATCCATACGCAAAATGCTGCGCAACCCAGCCGCAAAATCGTAACCAGTCTCCGGAGATATCTGGGACTGAGTGATGCCCTCGATCCGACTCTCCACAGGATCTTCAAGCGTGATAATCCGACCGCGACGGCGACTGAGGCGTGACAGCGAGGAGTACAGCGTCGTGGTTTTCCCAACCCCGACCGGGCCGGTCACAAGTATCATCCCCTTCGTACTGTCGAGCATGTTTGAGAAAACTGGAAGATTGGCTTCGGAGAACCCCAACTGAGTCAGCTCCAGAAGGTAGATGTCGCTGTATAGAAGGCGTAGCGCGATGTCCTCGCCGTAGACCGTGGGGAACACACCAACACGGATCTGAATCGATTTCCCCTCGACTTCTACCTGGAAGTTGCCGTCCTGAGGCAGCCCGGAACGGCTGATATCCATCCCCCCACTAAGCTTGATCCGGCTGATCAAAGCGGCATGCAGGTCCTTTGGTACAATCTTTGGGGGACCGAGAACACCGTCGACCCGGTGCTGTAACGCCACATGACCAGGATGGCACGTGACGTGAATGTCCGTAGCACGCCGCTTCACTGCATGAATGACGATCGCATCCAGCAGGCGTTCGACAGTCGTCTCGCCAAGGTCCTCCTCGAAGTCAAGCGTGAACAAGGAACGCGACCGATCCACACTTGACATCGCCCCGACTTCACTCTGACTTCGCTTGATAAACTCGTCGATAGCCGCTTCCTCGCTGCTCCCGAACTGGCGTTCGAACAGACGCAGGAGTTGGCCACGTGGCGCGATCAAAGGGCGTATCTGCTGGCCGCGGCTCGCTCGCCGAACCCGGTCAAGGCCGCGGAGATCCCAGGGATCGTAATATGCAACGGACAGCTCGCCGTCCACAAGCTGCAGGGGAAGGATGCGCGTCGACTGGACGACGCGATCGGGGATAAGGCCCTTAACATCTTCCGACGGACTGAGTGTGCGGAGGTCAGCAAGTTCCCCCTCGACCGCGTGGGCAATCGCGGCCGCGAGCTCGGCCTCAGTCCGCACGGCGTTCTCGGGCACCTCAGTCCCAGGCGGGAACAGGGAGGAGAGCACATCTGGGTCAAGTGTGCCTTCCGCCTGAAGCCGATCGTAGATCTGGTCAGCCGTTCGTTTTTGGGCCATTGTCGTCCTGGCACGGTCCTCTGGAAGGCCAGAGGCACCTTGGTTCACACCTCTCAAACCTGACAAGCACGCCCACGATCACCCCACTGGCGCTTGTCCGGCTCACACGCTGGAGAGAGCCTCACATAGTGACAGCGTTTCTCGTCCGAGTCCATTCCAGACCTCCGCGCAGAGTGTCTTGCGGTTTGGCCTGGCCCACTAGCTCGGGGGCCCTCGGCGCGGAGGAACACCTCCACAGAAGACGCCAAAGAAACCTGTCAGCACGTGTCGGCAGAGCTGAGTCCCGGCAAATGTAGTTCCTCCCACAGAACGTGCCAGGTCCAACCTCCGATGCCGTACATTACCCCCAGAGCAGTGTCACTACAAATTTTGGAGCAAAAACAGCAAAAAGTGACAGGATTCGCGGGGGGAAGACGGAGCCGAAACCATCGACGCGGGGGCTGGACACCATCTCCGGCCGAGGCCCTCATTCCGCTTCCCCGAGTCCGTTCGACACTGCGGACAGTCAGATACACGGCAAGCTGCGGCGGGGGAATGGTCCCAAGCAGGCAGCGCCCTGAAACGAAGCGTTCCAGTCGTGAATTCAAGTGGATCATCGCGCGCGCGAGGGATCCGGTGAACTTGATAGAAGGGCAATGTGGTGGCATTGTTGTCAAGATCGAAAGTGGAGAAGTAGATGTTCCGTTGGCTGACCGGGAGGAAGCGACCGTTCTCGTATAGGGCCTACCGTGCCATCCGGCTGGGATGTTGGCATGCGAGCTGCTTGGGAGGTGGCACATCGCGGCGCTCTGAGAGGCCGGATACCCCGGACACAGCCAGCCAAGGGCTCAACGGGACGTAACAAGTTCCTCAACAGGACACCACTGAGTGATCATGAAATGCTTCCGGCACAAACAGAATAAGAGTCGCAGGCACCTCCTGACGCTGATCGAGGCGATGCTCTCTCTGTCAGCCGCCACACTGGTAACTGCGGCGGTGATCCCGGCAGCGACGAGCATGCTGAACGCGGCGAAGGAAGCACGTGTGCAGATGGAGCTCAACGCCATTTCTGCCGGTTTGGCGGAATACGCGAGAGACGTCGGCTACTTCCCGGGCGTTAGCCCTACGACCGCTCAAGACGGAAACCACCTCGTCCTTGCTACGGACGCCCCTATCCCGCAAGGAGAGACCCCCCAGTGGACCGAAGCCCACCGGCTCTCTTTGCGCCAGTACCTCTGTTTCCAGGGAGCAGACGCCGAACCGTCGTGGTCTGGCCCATACCTCAACACTAGCATCAACGATGATCCCTGGGGGAATGCCTACGTGATCAACATCAGCGCCGCTCGAGGCGGAGCTGTATTCGCGTTGAGCGCAGGTAGGAATGGACAGATCGATACGCCTTTCGAGCAACTGGTCTCGAACGCAGCCGTTGGTGGAGACGACTACGCCGTACGTCTGCAATAGCGTGACGGCCTCTTCACTGCTCCACAAACGTGTGCGCGACCGGCCCCAGACCTCCCTTGCGAGACAAGCTGAACCACACCCGAAATGCGATCGGACCCATGAAACGGACAACGACAACTAGACACCCGGTCTCGCTCCTGGAAGTGACCGTCATGCTGGTCGTGATGGCCATTCTGACGGCAAGTCTCTCCCCAGCTCTGATGCGTCGTGCTCGCAAGGCAAAGCTCCACCGAGCGCGACAGGATGTACAGGTCATCCGTGACGCCGTCCTTCTTGCCCTCACGGAAATCAAAGCCCCAGGCTTCCTGCAGCCGGAATGTGAGGACGGTCTCCTGCCTGTTGAGATGCTGGTGAGTGATGGGGACATTCCCGAGATCGGCCCCAATGGGGCTCAGCTCTGGGCCCGCCCAGTCGATTACTGCGTGGTGGATTTCATGGAGTACCACTTGTCCGTCAACGCACCTGGCGGTGATGCACGCAACGCCTACCGCGGATGGCGCGGTTCCTACCTCACTGCCCCCATCAACCCCGACCCCTGGGGTAACCGCTACATGGTCAATACCCTCTTCCTTTGGCAAGGGTGCAACGCAGAGGGCGGCACCGGATACCGGTATGATGTGGTCGCCCTGAGCGCCGGACCAGATGAGGAAGTCGACAGTCAGTTCACTCAGGATGGCTTCATTCCAGGTGACGATGACGTGATCTGCCTCATCTCAAGAGGAACGCTTTACGATGCTCCCGGCTCCGCCCATGGCCATGGCCCCGGCAGAAGCAACCGCGACGACGATGACGACGACTGAGGCGGCCCCGTCCGCCGCACTCGTCCACGCCTCCAAGGCATAGCGCCCTCTGCCAAGCCTGAACCGATGCCCTTCCCTCCGCCCCCCTATTCTGCGCTTGAATGTCGCTCCGAGCTTCAGTAAAGTAGTCTGCACCACCCGTACACTGACGCCCTGCCTCATGCTCATAGGCGGACTACTTATGCCCAACCCACCGTCAGACATGGATACCATCCCCGATGAACTGAAGTCGTGGTACCGTGAGTCGCTGACATCGCGCATCGAGGCGCTGGAGGCAGCCCGGCGTGAGTTGTCAGCCGGCAGCGAGGAGGTGACGGAATCCATCCGCCGCATTGCTCATTCACTCCGCGGGTCGGGTGAGACGTACGGCTTCCCTGAGGTAAGTCAAGCTGCCGCTATCGTGGAGGATTCCGACAACACTGTGATCGCTCAGAAAGCGGACTGTCTGATCGACGTTTGTCGGACGGTAGCAGGCGGTACAGGTGGCCGGGTTGTCACGATGCTCGTCGTCGATGACGATCCGGCTGTCTTCAGAATTCTCGAACGGAAACTGGCCGGTCCCAGCCGGCGTTTGCTCTGGGCGGCCGATGGGCGGCAGGCCGAGAAGCTCCTCAGACAGGATGATGTCGCCCTCATCGTCCTTGACCTGATCCTGCCGGACACGGATGGCCGATCCCTGCTGCTCAAGCTGCGCCAGACCCCGAAAACCGCCGCGACACCGGTAATTGTGCTGTCAGGACTCGTCAACTCACAGACGAAAACGGAGTGTTTCGCCCTGGGAGCCGATGACTACTTCGAGAAGCCATTCAACCCGGAGATGATCGCAGCGGCAATCTCGGCGAAGCTGGTCCGCCTGCATGGACTCTCGGAGGAATCCAGAAGGGATCCCCTCACGAATCTCCCCAACCGAGCCGCTTTCCACGAAATGTACCAGACCATCTCCTCTCTCACCGGACGCGAAAAGCAGGCTTTGTGCCTGGCCGTCGTGGACTTCGATCACTTCAAGTCGGTCAACGACCTCCATGGCCATGCGAAAGGGGATGAAGTGCTGTGCCGAGCCGCCCGGGTGATTGCCATGCGGCTCCGCAAGTCCGATGTGGTCGCTCGATGGGGTGGGGATGAGTTTGTGGTTCTCCTCCCCAACACGCCAATTCCCGGCGCTCTCCACGCTCTGGAACGGGCTCTGGAAGCCTTCAGGGAAGAGACGTTTGCCGCCGAAGATGACCAACCCTTCCACGTCACGTTCTCGGCCGGTCTCGTGGAAGTGGATCAGGACGAGGCCCTGGAGCAGGCTGTCGGTCACGCAGACGCGCTGTTGTATTGCGCGAAGGCCGAGGGGCGGAGCTGCGTCATGACCGAACAGGATGGGCGGGCCCGCAAGAAGGGCACCGTCCTCCTGGCTGAAGATGACGATATGACCGCGTCACTGATCAAAAACCGCCTGATCAAGGAAGGTTTCGAAGTCCTACACTTCACCGATGGCGCGGAGGCCCTCGAGGGAGCGCCGGAAACGGGCGTTTCCATCGCGATACTCGATGTCAAAATGCCGGGGATGAACGGTTTCGGCCTGCTGGAGGAATTCAGGAAACGCCCAGCCTACCATTTGGTCCCGATGGTGGTCCTCACCTCAATGGGACGCGAAGAAGATGTCGTCCGCGGGCTTGAACTCGGAGCGGATGACTACATTCTGAAACCGTTCTCGCTGACCGAACTGATTGCCCGAATCCGCCGCCTCATGAAACGGCCCTGACCCCAGAAGAGGCCCTCCCGATGCAGGGCGCATAGCCTGGCCGACACTCAGAAACGACCAAATCGCCCCCACTTGCCAGGGCAATGAACCACCTCAGCACCAGGAACAGGCCCACCTTACACACATGAGCGACACGGATCCACAACCACGCGCCCCACAGCCCACTGACACCGAACTGAATAACGTCAGCGTTCTGCTGTTGGACGATGATATGGCCGTCCGCAAGAACGTCCGGCGCATGCTCAACCAGGCTGGAGCCTTGGTGGACACGGCGAGCAATGGGCGCGAAGGGCTGCAGATCCTGATGCAGCACACATTTGACGTGCTCGTGGTCGACATCAGAATGCACGAGATGAACGGCGTGCGATTCCTCCAGGAAGCCCTTGGGATCTGGCCATGGCTCGGTGTGGTGATCATCACGGGGTTTCCAAGTGATCCCCTGGTCGTGGAAGCAAGAAAGCTTGGGGTCAGCCGGATTCTGCCCAAGCCCTTCCGAAAGCCCGAACTGGTGGAACACGTCCACGCCGAAGCCACGAGCAAGGGACGTCGTCTTGACGTACCATCCTGCCTCTCACTGCGGACCTACCAGGACCAGCTCCGGACGTTGGAAGAAATTACCCAGACGACGATCCGCTCGAAAACGCTGATCGCAGCGCTCGAAGCCCTCAGCCAGGGACTGGGCCGTCTGCTCCCGTGCGAAGTAGTCGGGATCCTGTATGTGGAAGAAATCTCCTCTCACCTGATCCTCCGGGCACAGGAGGCCGCAAGCGACACGCTTGTCGACAGCTTCAAGGCGGACGTACTGAGGCGGTATCACACACTCAGTGGCAAAGCCGTGCGGGACGAACTGCTGGAGACACGCCTGATACGCGATGATGACAATGGTCAAAGAGAAACCACATCTCGACGCACGTTCATGGTGCCTTTCCGAACGGGAGATACGATGCGGGGAATCCTGGCCCTGCTGACGGATGAGGCCTACACCAGCGAGGATATGACGTTCCTGTACCATGCCCCGAATCACCTCTCAACCGTCTTCATGGCCCTTGAGCGCATGCGACAGCTTGCGGTCAGGGATGGGTTGACCGGCCTGTACAACCGGCGACACACTGAGGAAACCCTCAAAGAGGAACTCGCCCAGGCGGGAGACGCGCATCCCGTCGTTGTTGTGATGATCGATCTAGACCGCTTCAAGAATGTGAACGACACGCATGGACACCTGACCGGCGACCACGTCCTCTGTGAGTTCTCGCGAATGCTCCAACACGTCGCCCCGGACGAGGCAGTCCTCGGGCGTTACGGAGGCGAAGAGTTCGTCGTCATCCTGCCCAATGCGACGACCGATGACGGTGTCAGGTTCGCGGAGGAACTCCTGGGCCAGGCCCGTGAGTGCAACTTCTGTGAGGACACCACGCCGCTCCGCCTGACCCTTTCCGCAGGAATCGCCTGCCAGACAACGCAGGTCACGGAAAGTCAGGACTTCGATCGCCTCTTGGACCGGGCAGACCAGGCTCTGTATGCCGCCAAAAGGGCAGGCCGTGACCGCTACCGTGTCTGGTCTGAGAAAGGATTTGCGGCAACCGGCCCGGCAGACACGCCAGAAGAGGAAATCGCGCCCACGAATCAACCCGTCCCGCCCCCCGCCCCGCCCAGACGAAAAGTGATGATCGTGGACGACGAACCATCCATACTTGAGGTCGTCAGGCGGCTTCTCGAGCTTGATGGGTACGATGTTGCCCCGCGGTCCTCTGCGGAAAGGGCTCTCGAGGAACTGCGGAACCCGGACCATGGCATCGGGATCGTCCTGACCGATATCAACATGCCCGGGAAGACGGGACTCGAGCTCATTGAGGAACTCCATCAGGCCGATGAACGCGTGATTACCCTGGTTATGACGGGACAGGCCACCGTTGACAACGCTGTCGACAGCATCAGGTATGGTGCGTACGACTTCATTCAGAAGCCCATATCCCGGCAACAGTTGTCCGCTGTCGTGAAGCGCGCCTTTGACTATCACCACCTGCTGGACGAGAATCGCGACTACCAACTGCACCTGGAGGACATGGTAAAGCTCAAGAGCGCGGAGGTCACGCAATCCCTCGAAGAAACGAAACGCTTCTACGAGTTCACTCTCGAGGCTCTGGTCGGCCTCCTGGACGCGAGAGAGCAGGACTCCGGCAAACACAGTATCCGGGTGCGCGAGCTGGCTCTCGTGCTGGGGCGCTACTTGGGCCTCCCTGAAGCAGCACTCAAGGCTCTCGCTCATGGGGCCCTCCTCCACGACATCGGGAAGATCGGGATCCCGGACACCGTGCTGCGGAAGCCGGGTGCCTTGTCACCGGAAGAACGGGAGATCATGGAGGCCCATCCGGACATTGGATACAACATCCTCCGCACCGCTCCATGGCTGCAAAAGGCGGCAGAGATCGTTCACTCGCACCATGAGAAGTTCGACGGGTCTGGATACCCACGAGGTCTGAGGGGCGACAACATCTGCCTCGGGGCACGGATCTTTGCCGTCGTCGATACGTATGATGCGATGCGATGCGAACGGGTGTATCGTGCATCAGTCCCGATTCAGGAAGCCGTGACAGAAATCAAGCAACATACGGGGACGCAGTTTGATCCAGCCATCGTGGATGCATTCCTTGAATGCCAGCCGGCCCTGGAACAGGTGTTGTTGAAGCTTGCGGAGGCCGATTAAGTGACGCCATCAAGACGATTCCGCCCCAGACTGGGCGACATCCTGCTCGACCGCGGCTGGGTAACACAAGAGCAGTTGGGGGCCGCTGACACCCTTCAACGAGAGAGTGGTGGAGCCTTCGGCACCATCCTCCTCGAGATGAAGTTCGTGACCACCGAACAGCTCCACGAAGCCCTCGTGGCCCAGAACCAGCACGTCCCCGAAATCGGTGCGAACGAACTGGCAACCCTTCCTGAAGACGCCTCTGATCTACTCCCGGAAACGCTTGCCCGCAGGTTCAACGTCATTGCCATCAGCAAGGATGAAGCGGGTGTGCTGACCCTGGCCATGGAAGACCCGTTTGACCTCGCTGCCCTGGATGTGCTGTCGCAGTTCTCTGGCTGCAGGATCGAGCCGGTGAAAGCCCCACCGGCCGATATTGTTGCAGCCGTGGATGCCTGCTACGGGACCACACAGGACATTCTGGCCGAGGAACAGCAGAGCCTGGAGGAAATCTCGCTCGAAGTCGAGCAGGCCGACCCCATCGACTCCGAAGCGATGACTAACGCGACTGACCTCCTGGCCATTGCCGAGGAGACGCCCGTCGTACGCTTCGTAGAGGTGCTGTTCAGGGAGGCGACCCAGAAGCGTGCCAGTGATATCCACCTGGAACCCGGCGAGCAAACGACGAACGTCCGGCTGCGGGTTGATGGTGTGCTCCAACGACTGCTCACGGTCTCGGCACGGATGCACCCTGCGATTGTCAGCAGAATCAAGATCCTCTCGGGACTCAACATCGCGGAACGGCGACTGCCTCAGGATGGGCGCTGCCGCCTGAAGCTCCCGGGCAAGAACATCGACATCCGCGTCTCAACCTTGCCGACAGTACACGGGGAAAAGGTGGTGATGCGGCTACTGGATAAGAGCCAGAGCATCCTCGACCTGGACTCCCTTGGCTTCGTCGGGATAGACCTGCAGCGCTTCAAAGAAGCCCTGCAAGCCTCGTACGGCATGATCCTCCTCACCGGCCCAACCGGAAGCGGGAAGACGACGAGTCTCTATGCGGGACTCACGTTCATGGACCGAAAGGCCCTGAATGTGATCACTGTCGAAGACCCCGTCGAGTACGAGTTGGAGGAGATCAATCAAGTCCAGGTGCGGCCTGACATCGGCCTGACCTTTGCCCGATGCCTCCGCCACATCCTGCGCCAGGACCCAAACGTGATCATGATCGGCGAAATGCGCGATCTTGAGACCACGCAGATCGCCGTCCGTGCCGCCTTGACCGGACATCTGGTGGTCTCGACCCTGCATGCGAACAGCGCCCCCGCCGTTGTGAGCAGACTGGTTGACATCGGCATACCTTACTACCTGATCATCGCGGCGCTCAACCTCGCCATCGCCCAGCGCCTGATCCGCCGCCTCTGCCCCGAGTGCAAAGAGCAGTTCAGTCCATCGTCGGACCTGCTTGAGAAGCTGGGAGCAGCTCCTCCCATAGAAGGCCCTCTAACGTTCTGCCGGCCCGTTGGCTGTGAGGAATGTGACTACCTCGGCTACAAAGGACGGCTCGGCGTCTATGAGGTGATGCCGCTCAGCAAACGCCTGCGCAAGATCATCGTGAATGGCGGCTCTGAGGCGGAACTGCGAGCGGCGGCTCGAGAGGAAGGAATGAAGACGCTCTACGAACAGGCCGTCCTGAAAGTGTACGGGGGGCAGACCTCGGTTGAAGAGGCGCTGAGCGCCCCGCAGGACGAGGAAGGCATCTGATGGAGTTGCGCGTCGATGAAGTTCTAACCCAGGCCGCGCAGCGGGGCGGATCCGATGTGCACTTCACCGTGGGCATCCCACCACAATGCCGGCTCGAGGGTGTCTGGGAGAGCGTCGGGGAGGAACGCCTCAGACCCGAGGACTGCAGGCGCGTCGCCACAGACCTCGCGGGCGCTGAACGAATGAAGACCTTCGAGACGACCCGTGAGCTCGACCTGTCTTACAGCATTGCCAGTGTGGGCCGTTTCAGAGTGAATCTCTTCTACCAACGGGGGTCCGTTGGTGTGGCGGTCCGCATTCTCCCCTACCGAGTCCCAGTGTTCGAAGAACTGCGTCTCCCAGGAGAGACCCTCCGGAAGCTTTGCGGAATCCCCTATGGAATTGTCCTCGTCTGTGGGGCCACAGGCAGTGGAAAGTCCACCACACTAGTGTCATGTCATATCTGTAATGTTGGATACAGTCTCTTAAGCTTGACGCGGGCATTTCCGGTTGTGAACTGCCAGTCGATCACTGCATTCTGGGTGTTCCGGTGGTGTTGCCACGCCTCGACCTCGGCAGCTACGGT